>NZ_JAKUMF010000009.1:0-131610 GCF_029991385.1 Cobetia sp. BMC6 | reverse complement strand
AATTCCGGGATGGTCATGCTCATAGGCGGCGCCATCTTCTTGAGGATGGCTTCCTTACGCTCTGTGGAATAACGCACGTTGATCACCTCTCAATCCGTTTAGGTGACAACTACGCTGGCAGATAAGGAGAGGCGTTAGCCAATCGAGAGCAAGAACGTGCGTCTGCCAAGCAGGATGCCATCGCGAAATTTTTGAGGTGAATTTATGGGCGATAATGTCGGAATGATAATTGTTTTTCTGATTTTCTACGGGGTCCCCATAGGCTCCATTCTTGTCTATTCACGTGAGAAGCGCAAAAGGCTTGTAAAAGAGTTGGAGAACAAAGAACTTGCTATTCGCGTTGAGCATCATGAGAAGGCTATCGATTTGGAGGCCAAGCGAGCTGATCTGGATCGTAAAGCTGAAGAATTCGGCTCTTTGGAAGATGCGATAGTGGGTTTGGATAAGCGTCGTGAAGCCTTGACGCTTGAGTTGACTAGTACGACCAGCCAACTCGAGGAAGCGCAATCCGCTTTCAATATAATAGATCGTGAGACTTTAGATTTGCAGCGCCTCAAAAAAGACGCTGATGCTATTGCTGCTCAAAAAGAGCGTAATGTTCAAGAGATTGAAGGTCTTAAAGATAAGTTGATTGAGCATCGCATCAAGGAGACCGCGGGCCAACGCACCATGCGTCAGGTGATGTCCAAGCTCGACCTCTATACGCGGCTGGAGGAGTTTGTCGATTATGGTCATTTCGAACTCCCTGAGTACCTGTATGAAACCAGCGAGCGTTTTGCAGCTGAGATCAAGCAAATACGTCAATCTCAGAAGGCTATGATCAAGGATAAGACGGCGTTTATCCAATATGGAGATGTTGTCATTACGGGTGATGAACGCCTTGACAAGAAGATCATTGAAGGACAAATGAAGCTTGTCATGCGTGCCTTTAATATTGAGGCAGATGTATTGATCGGCAAGGTTAGTCCTTCTAATTTCGAGCGAACATTGAGTCAGTTCGAAAAAATTGCGAGTGACCTTGAGAAGCTGGTTGCATCACTCCGTTGTGGGCTGAATACTGATTATGTCGCTCTCAAATACGAGGAGTGTGGGGTTCAATATCAATACACGCTGAAGAAGAAAGAAGAGGTTGAAGAGCAGCGAATCATTCGTGAGCAAATGCGAGAAGAGGCCAGGGCTGAAAAGGAATACAGAACTGCTATCGAAGCTGCGCAGCGTGAGGAAGAGATGTATCAAGATATTCTTGCACGCGCCAAGAATGAGCTTGAGCAGGCGTCAGCAGAGGAGCGAGCATTGGCTGAAGCCAAAGTGGCTGATCTCGAGCAGCGTCTACAGGAAGCGGAAGCAGCCAAGGAACGTACCAAGAGTCTGGCAGAGCAGACACGTCGTGGTTACGTCTATATCATCAGTAATATTGGTTCTTTTGGCGAAAATGTCTACAAGATTGGTATGACTCGTCGCCTCGATCCTATGGATCGTGTGAAAGAGCTAGGTGATGCCAGCGTACCGTTCTCATTTGACGTTCATGCTTTGATCTTCTCAGATGATGCTCCGGCGATGGAAACAGCACTTCACCGCAAGTTTTCACATCATCGAGTGAATGCCGTGAATCTGCGCAAAGAGTTCTTCCATGTTGAACTCTCTTCAATTCGAGAGGCGGTGATTGAAATAGGTCATGGTGATGCTGATTTCAAGACCACTATTGCGGCTGAAGAATACTTTGAGTCTCAACGCTTGAGAGAGCAGGTCGCTGCTTAAGCTGGTATAACCTTTCAAGCAACTCCTAGATGCTAGCTTTACCCAAGCCCTCATGACCCTTGGCTATATCCAGACGGGTTATGGGGGCTATTGTTATTGAGCTTGTTCTTGGGCTGCCTCTTTGTACCTGGGTTTAGGCTCAGGCACTTCCATCGTTTCTGTTCCTGCAGTGGAGAAGTCAGTTCATATCCACTAACGCAACCGCTTCAATTCCTGCCAGTTGGTGGTGTAGCGGGCGCTGCGGTGGGCGCAGCGCAGTTGCCAGGCGGCGTCGGGGCGTGCGACGCCCAGACGCACGGTGCCGCGGCCCATCTTCTGATTCATGGCGTCCAGTGTCGCCATCAGCTGCTGACTGCGTTCACGCCTGGCGATGTCATCTTCGCTTTCCAGCAGCGAGAGTTGCTCGCGTGGCTGGTCGATGAGGTCGAGCAGCATCACGCCAGCCTTCATGAAGCGATAGCCGCGCAGGTATATATGCTCCAGCGCCTGTTGCGCGGCGGCGAGTATCTCGCGGCTGTCATTGGTGGGGGCGGGCAGCTCGACGATGGTGCTGGGTGAGTATTGCGGCAGGTCGGGTCGGTGACGATTGCTCTTGAGGAAGACCAGTACGGCGCGTGTCAGGCTGCCTTGATGGCGCAGCTTCTCGGCGCCGCGCTGGGCATGTTGGCGGATGGCATCCCTGAGTTCATTCAAGTCACCGGTCATGCGCCCGAAGGAGCGCGAGGTCATGATGCGCTGGCGGGCGTCATCGGCATCATTCATCTCGAAGCAGAGCGTGCCTTGCAGTTCGCGCGCGGTGCGTTCCAGTACCACGGAATACCGCTGGCCGATGGCGCGCGGGTCGGCGCAGCGCAGGTCCCAGGCAGTGTGCAGGCCTTGCAGTGCCAAGCGTTCGACCAGTCGTCGGCCCACGCCCCAGACATCGCCCAGTGGCGTATCGGCCAGCAGGCGCTGGGTGCCGACTTCATCGGGTTCCAGCACGCAGACACCGCCGAATTCCGGACGCTTCTTGGCTGCGCGATTGGCCAGCTTGGCCAGCGTTCGAGTTGGCGCCACCCCGACACACACGGGAATGCCGGTGAACTTGCGGACATTGCGGTGCAGGGTGCGGCTCAACGTCAGCATCGAGTTGCGATCAAAGCCATCGAAACGCACGAACATCTCATCGATGGAGTAGGGCTCGACCCCGGCGGAATATTCCTCCAGCACCTCACGCACGCGCGCCGACATGTCGCCATACAACTCATAGTTGGAGGAGAGCAGGTGGATGCGCCCCTCACGGACGAGTGGCTGTAGCTGGAAGGCGGGGGTGCCCATCTCCACGCCCAGCGCCTTGAGCTCGTTGGAACGCGCGATCACGCAGCCGTCATTGTTGGACATCACGCCGACAGGGCGGCCCTCCAGGCGCGGGTCGAACACTCGCTCGCAGCTGGCGTAGAAGTTGTTGCAGTCCACCAGTCCGATCATTGGCGTCTTCATACCGCGTATTCGTGGATGACGGAGCGCACCACCCCCCAGACCTGGCATTCGAGGTCGAAGATCGCGACCGGCGGATACAGGGCATTGCCGGAGCTCAGATAGGGGCGCTGACCGATCAGCTCATAACGCTTGACCACCACCTCACCCTCGACCAGTGCCACCACGATATGCCCGGGGCGGGCATCGATGGAGCGGTCTACCACCAGGGTGTCGCCCTCATAGATGCCGAAGCCTTCCATGCTGTCACCCGCCACCGTCATGAAGAAGGTCGCTGCCGGGCGCTTTATCAGCCGCTCGTTGAGGTCCAGCGTACGCCCCGCGTAATCCTCGGCCGGCGAGGGGAAGCCTGAAATGCCAGCGCGCCCCGTGATGTGAGGGTGCGGCAGCGCACAGGGCTCCGGCGCTGGATGAGGGCGAGCCAGCGAGGCGTGGGACGGTTGAGCGGCAGATACGGTCATGGGTGGGGTCTCCTTTCGATACTGTATTCATATACAGTATCGGCGCTGAGAAGCCCTCAGGCAACCGATAATCCCTGCGAGTGCTGCACATTCACGAGACGCAGATCAGATGAAGTGCACCTGTGTTCAATGGTGGACGGCAGGTAAAGCTGCTAGCAGAAAAAATTTCCCGGTAGGCCTCGCGTTTGCGTTTGCCTGATATCCGCCTTACCTTCGTTATTCCTTATATAACAATATTAGAGGTGGAAAATGCGGCTTCCGATATTGGCGGTGGGTTTGGCATGCGGTATGTGCAGTGCCAGTGCGCAAGCGGCGGACTATCAGGATGTGCAGGATGCCGTCGAGCAACAGCGAGCGCCTCTGCTGGAGACGCTGGAAACACTGGTCAACTTGGATTCGGGAACGGGCTACCGTGAAGGCTTGAATGACGTTGAGGCAATGCTGACCCAGCATCTCGAAGCGCTTGGCGCACAGGTGGAAACGCACCCTGCCAAGACCTATGGCGGCAATACGATTGTCGGTCGCCTGCAGGGAGATGGCAGTCGCAAGATCATGTTGATGATTCACTACGACACCGTCTTCGATGAAGGCGCCGCCACGGAGCGTGCCTTCCGTATCGAGGATGGGCGTGCCTATGGCCCGGGCGTGGGCGATGCCAAGGGTGGCGCAGCCGTTATTCTGCACAGTCTCGAGGCGCTGAAGTCGCTCGGGTTTGATGACTATGGCCAGGTGACGGTTGTCTTCAATCCTGATGAGGAGAAGGGCTCGCCGGGCTCGCATGACCTGATTCATGAGCTATCGGCAGATCAGGATGCCGTGCTGGTATTCGAGCCTACCTTCGCTGACCCGGGAGTTGATGCCGTCACCGTCGTCACCAAGGGCATCAACTATGCGTTTCTCGAGGTGAAGGGCCGTGCCTCCCATGCCGGTGGCGCACCAGAGGAAGGGCGCAACGCCATTATGGAGCTGTCTCATCAGCTGCTGCAGTTGAATGAGCTTGATGATGCGGACAAGGAGACGACGCTCAACTGGACGATCGTCGAGGGCGGCGTCAAGCGCAACGTGATTCCGGAGCATGCCAGGGCGGAAGGTGATATGCGCTACTTCGATAGCAGCGAGTATCAGCGTGTCCTGGAAGAAGCGCAGGCCATCACGAAGAACCAGTTGATCGATGATACCGAAGTGGAGTTCCACCTCGAGAAGGGGCGTCCGCCGCTGCCTGACAATCCGCAGAGTCAGCAGCTGGCCGAGCAGGCCCAGAAGATCTATCAAGAGTTGGGGCAGACACTGCAAGCGGTCGAGATCGGTGGCGGCACCGATGCAGCCTACGCCTATCATGCAGATTCCGATAAACCGGCAGTGCTCGAATCCCTGGGTCTCGTCGGCGGCGGCTATCACAGCGATCAGGAGTTCGTGCTGGTCGATAGCGTCGTGCCACGCCTTTACCTGACGACGCGCATGATCATGCAATTGTCCGAGGATCAGCCGCAGGAGTGAAACCGGGGTTGTAGCGGTAAATGATATGCCGTCATGACAGCAAGCCCGATAAAAAAGCCCGGCCTCCTGGAGGTCGGGCTTTTTTGGGTCTTTCCCAATGCTGTTCTGTCTATCAGCCCGCCGGGCTCAGGATGCGGATATCGCCATCGGCGATCCAGTCACCGGCGTTGTCGCGGAAGCGCTGCATGTGTTCGGTCTCACGGTGGGCCTGCAGCGCATCGTGGGATTCCCAGGCTTCCACCACGGTGATGGTGTCGGGGCGTGGGTCGTTGTCCTTGTCGGCGGCGCGTTCGGAGTCCAGGCACGGGTGGTAGGCGTGGCAGCCATCTTCCTCGCGCACGGTGGGCGCGACGGCGCAGAGTTCATTGAAGACATCCTGAACGTGGCCTTCCTTGGCGGTAACGGTGGCGATTACCCAGATCATCTTGGCTCCTTGTGACGGTGCTGACCGCCGATGTTGTCGGGATTCTCGTGATGAGATGTCCTGACTATGTGGAGCCGTTTCTGGCCACTGCAAGGGGCAGGGGCTGACTGCCGGCATGACCCTGCATGATTAGCACATGAAAGCGCCGGACAGCAGGGCTGTCCGGCGCAGTTGTCATCAGACGATGATCCGCGTTCGTGATGGATCAGAAAGCGAAGGCGATGGATCAGGACGGGAAGGCGAACTGGGCGCCTTCACGCAGACCGGCGGAAGGCCAGCGCTGGGTGATGGTCTTGCGGCGAGTGTAGAAGCGCACCGCATCCGGGCCGTAGGCGGACAGATCGCCGAACAGCGAGCGCTTCCAGCCGCCGAAGCTGTGATAGGCAACCGGTACCGGCAGCGGCACGTTGATGCCGACCATGCCGACCTGGATGTGATCACTGAAGTAGCGGGCGGCTTCGCCATCACGGGTGTAGATGCAGGTGCCGTTGCCGTATTCGTGATCATTGATCAGCTGCATGGCGGCTTCCATCGAATCGGCGCGCACGACCAGCAGCACCGGGCCGAAGATCTCTTCCTGGTAGCAGGTCATCTCCGGGGTGACGCCATCGATCAGGGTGCCGCCGACGAAGAAGCCGTTCTCGCCGTCTTCGACCTGCGGATTGCGGCCATCGACCACCACCGTCGCGCCTTGCTGCTCGGCGCTGTCGATGTAGCCGACCACCTTGTCACGATGGGCCGCGGTGATCAGCGGGCCGAAATCATTGCCCTTGTCGCTGTAGATGCCGACCTTGAGGCCTTCCATCTGCTGCTTCATCTGCGCGATCAGCTTGTCGGCGGCGTCATCGCCCACGGCCACCGCGACGGACAGTGCCATGCAGCGCTCACCGGAGGAGCCGAAGGCGGCGCCATTCAGTGAGTTGGCCACGTATTCCATGTCGGCGTCCGGCATCACGATGGCGTGGTTCTTGGCGCCACCGAGGGCCTGACAGCGCTTGCCGTTGGCTGCGGCGCGGCTGTAGATGTATTCAGCGATCGGGGTGGAGCCGACGAAGCTGACCGCCTGAATGCGCGGGTCGTCCAGCAGCGTATCGACGGCTTCCTTGTCGCCATTGACGACATTCATGACGCCGGCCGGCAGACCGGCCTCCATCAGCAGCTCGGCGATGAACAGCGTGGAGGTCGGGTCGCGCTCGGAGGGCTTGAGGACGAAGGTATTGCCGCAGGCGATCGCCATCGGGTACATCCACAGCGGCACCATGGCCGGGAAGTTGAACGGCGTGATGCCGGCAACCACGCCCAGCGGCTGGAATTCACTCCAGGAATCGATGCCCGGGCCGGTATTGCGGCTGTGCTCGCCCTTGAGCAGTTCCGGGGCGCTGCAGGCATATTCGACATTCTCGATGCCGCGCTGCAATTCGCCCAGCGCATCGTGACAGATCTTGCCGTGCTCCTGACCGATCAGGCGGGCGATCTCGTCGGCATGTTCTTCCAGCAGCTGCTTGAAGCGGAACATCACTCGGGCGCGCTTGATCGGCGGCGTGTTGCGCCACTCCAGGAAGGCGGCCTCGGCGGCCGCGATGGCTTCCTCGACCGTCGCCTTGCTGGCCAGGCGCACCTGACCGCCGACTTCGCCGGTGGAGGGATTGAAGATGTCCTGGGTACGGCCTTCGCTGTGATCGATGTTGCCGTTGATGAGGTGTCCGAGCGTCTTCATTGGGTGGGTCTCCCTGAGATGACTTGTGAAATGAATGGCGATGAATGAAGTGGTGTTGATCGTCAGTTCTGAATGTTGATGGTCAGTCTTGAACGTCGATGGTCAGCCTTGAGCGTCGACCGTCAGCCTTGAGCTTCGAGCGTCAGTCCTGGGCGGCGAAGGCATCGCCGAGGGCATTGATCAGACGGTCCAGCTCGTCGTGTTCGGTGATGAACGGCAGGCCCAGCTGGATGGTGTCGCCGCCGTAACGGACATAGAAACCGGCCTTCCAGCAGTGCATGGCAATCTCATACGGGCGCCGCGCCGGCTCGCCGGGATAGGCCTCGACCTGCAGGGCACCGGCCAGACCGTAGTTGCGGATGTCGCTGATGTAGCGCGTGCCCTTGAGCTCGTGCAGCTTCTTCTCGAACACCGGACTCAGCTCGCGGACACGGGAGATGAGCTGGTCGTTCTCGAGCACGTCGAGGGCTGCCAGCGCCGCGGCACACGCCACCGGGTGACCGGAGTAGGTGTAGCCGTGGGGAATCTCCATCATGTAGTCGGGGCCGCCGTTGTCCATGAAGGTCTGGTAGATGTCGCCCTTGACGACCACGGCGCCCATCGGCACCGCGCCATTGGTGATCTGCTTGGCGACGTTGAGGATGTCCGGCGTGACCCCGAATTCCTCGGCGCCACTCATGGCGCCCATGCGTCCGAAGCCGGTGATGACCTCATCGAAGATCAACAGGATGTCGTGCTGGTCGCATATCTCGCGAAGGCGCTTGAGATAGCCTACTGGCGGTGGCAGCACGCCGGCGGAGCCTGCCATCGGCTCGACGATGACGGCGGCGATATTGGAGGCATCATGCAGCGCGATCAGCTCCAGCAGCTCATCGGCGCGCTCGGCACCGGTCCTGGGCATGCCGGGCGTGAAGACATTTTCCTTGAGCAGGGTATGCGGCAGGTGATCGGCATCGACCCCCTGACCGTAGAGCGAGCGGTTGGCCCCGATGCCACCGACACTGAAGCCCCCGAAGTTGACGCCGTGATAGCCCTTGCTGCGTCCGATCAGCTTGGTCTTGGTCGGCTTGCCTTTCTTGCGCCAGTAGGCACGCGCGATTTTCAGTGAGGTGTCGGCACTCTCGGAGCCGGAGCCGGTGAAGAAGACGTGATCCAGCCCCTCAGGCATCAGCGTCTTGATGCGATGCGCCAGCTCGAAGGCCTTGGGATGGCCGTACTGGAAGGCGGGCGCGTAATCCAGCTCGCGCAGCTGCGCACTGACCGCCTCGGCGATTTCCGGGCGGCAATGGCCGGCACCGCAGGTCCAGAGACCCGACAGGCCATCGAAGATCTGACGGCCCTGGGAGTCCGTGAAGTAGGCCCCCTGCGCCTTGGTGATGATGCGCGGGTCCTGCTTGAACTGGCGGTTGGCCGTGTAGGGCATCCAGTAGGCATCGAGCTGCTCCTGGCTCAAGCCTGCCTGGGCGGAAGGGGATGTATCGAAGGCGGTCATGATGTCTCCCACAGAGTGTTGTTGTTGGTTCTCGGCTCCTGTCCAACTAGATTAGGAAGTCCTTTTGGTAAGATAAATGCCATTGTCTTTACCTTCAGGAAAGCATTTACTTAACTTTCCGCTGGCGTTCGCTACGCCATCTCGGCGCAGTCAGGCGCCGTCTGTCGCGGAACCGTTCAATAACAGGAGGCGCGGGCCTATGCGAGGCGAGGTCATGCGGGGGCAGCTCGGCGATACCGACCTGCGTCTGCTGCGTATCTTTCGCAAGGTGGTGGAGTGTGGTGGCTTCTCAGCGGCCGAGATCGAGCTCAACATCAGTCGCTCCGCCATCAGCATGGCGATGAGTGACCTGGAGACGCGGCTGGGCCTCAAGCTCTGTCAGCGCGGGCGCAGCGGGTTTGCTCTCACCAATGAGGGGCGGGAAGTCCACGAGGCCGCGATGCAGATGCTGGCGGCGGCAGAGGGCTTTCGCACACGCATCAATGGTCTGCATGCCTGGCTCAAGGGTGAGCTGAACATCGGCATCACCGACAATCTGGTCACCATGCCCGAGATGCACATCACGGATGCGCTGAGTGCGCTGAAGGGTCACGGCCCGGAGGTGATGATCAACATCCGCATGATTCCCCCCAACGAGATCGAGCGCGCCGTGCTGGATGGCCGTCTGCATACCGGGGTGATCCCGACGCTCAAGACGCTGCCGGGGCTCGAGTATCGCTCGCTCTACGAGGAAACCTCCTGCCTTTACTGCGCACGGGGCCATGTGCTGTTTCGTGAACCCCGCGCGGGCGATACCCTCGCGCGGGGACGTCCGGTGGGCGAGGAAGAGATTCGCCAGCATGATGCGGTGCTGCCGGCCTACGCCCAGACGCCTGCGATCAAGGCGCTGCATGAGCCGCTCAAGGCCGCCGCCTCCGCGACTGACCGCGAGGGCATCGCCTTCCTGGTGCTTTCCGGGCGCTATCTCGGCTATCTGCCCACCCACTATGCCGAGCGCTGGGTGCGCGATGGCCAGATGCAGGCGCTCAGCCCGGTGGCCAACTCCTATGTCACCTATTACAGCGCCATCACGCGCAAGAGCCGCCCACCCAATCTGGTGCTGGAGCGTTATCTGAAGGAGCTGGATACCCTGCGCCAAGCGAAACCAGCTCGAAGAGTGTAGTCGGCGAGGGAGAGTAAGCTACGAACAAGTCCAAGCGTGTCGGGGTCAGAGAAGTCGCCCAGCTGGCGGGTGGAAGCAGCTATACGCTCTTAAGGAGACGGTGGCTAGTGTAGGGTGCCGGATGATGAAAGCTCCCCCCGCAGCCTTTGGTTGCCGGGGGCTTTTGCGTTTCAGGCTATTGCGGATGCGATAGTGATTCGCTGAAGGTCTCGACCAGGTGCTGGGCAAATGCCTGCACGCGACGAGGTTGGGCGCGCGCCGGCGGAAACAGCAGCTGCAGCGGCGAGGGCGGCGCGGCATGTTCCGGCAGCAGTTCGATCAGGCGACCCGCACGCAGATCCTCCTTCACATCGACTTCCGATTTCAGGGCGATGCCCAACCCTTCCAGGCACCACTGGCGCACCAGTTCGCCGTCATTGGCGATCCGGTTGCCACTGACGGTGACGATCTGCGGCACCTTGTGGCTGCCGAAGCGCCACTCGTTGTCGAGGCTCTTGCCGAAGCGCATCACCAGGCAGTTGTGGTGCTTGAGGTCCACCGGCGTCAGCGGCGCAGGATGCTGCGCCAGATAGGCGGGGGAGGCGCATAGCAGGCGGCGTTTCTGGCCCAGATGCCGCACGCGCAGCGTACTGTCCATGATGGTGCCGAAGCGCAGGGCAAGATCGATCCCCTGGCCGACGATATCCACGTAGCTGTCTGACAGCAGCAGTTCTATCTCGATGGTGGGGTGCAGATGCTGGAATTCGGTGATGGCGCGTGACAGGGCATTGCGGCCCAGGTCGCTCGGCGCACTGACGCGAATGCGGCCGGTGAGAGTCTGGGCGCCCAGGCGGATGCGGGTCTCCAGTTCCGAGACGCTGTCGAGCAGGCCGCGAGCTTCTTCCATCAGTGTCCGGCCTTCTTCGGTCAGGCTGATGGCGCGCGTGGTGCGGTTGAGCAGCACCACCCCGTAATGGGCTTCCAGCGCGGCGAGGCGCTCGGACACGGTGGTGGGCGACAGCCCCGTCTCGCGTCCTGCGGCGGTCAGACTGCCTTTCTCGATGATGGTCAGGAACAGGGCGATATTATCCAGCAGCATTGTACGGTTTTTCCGAATTATCTTTGCGTAAGTTGGATGTTTATACGGATGAGGCTTGTGGCTAGGATGACCACATCGCTTGCGCAACTCAAGCTTCCCGATCACGCCACGGAGTGTCTTTCATGACCCAGCTGACCGTCATCGCCAATATCCATGCCAAGCCGGACCAGATCGAGCAGGTCAAGGCAGCGCTTCTGGCACTGGTGCCCATCACCCGTGCCGAGGAAGGCTGCCTTGGCTACACCCTGCACCAGAACAACGATAACCCGGCGCATTTCACCTTTCATGAGAATTGGGCCTCGCGGGAACTCTGGCAGCAGCACATGCAGGCCCCACACCTGGAAAAGTATGTGGCAGCGACCGAAGGCGCGGTCAGCGAATTCACCCTGCATGAAATGACGGCCTTCGACTGAGAGGCGGGCCTGGGCCCTGGATATGGGCTCTGGCCCTGGATAAAGGCCCTGGCTTACCACCGCGGCCATGCAGGCCTGCTCGCTTTCTTTCTCTTTCAACAACCCACTCGAGGCAGTCATGACAGACCCCATCCGTATCGGCCATATCGCGTTGTCCTTCCATGAGGCCAGTGCTCGGGAAGTGGCGCGTGTTCTGGAGAGCCACGGCCATGAGGTGACCTTCGCCTCTGCTCCCCACGAAGAGGCCTTCGCGATGCTGGGGCGAGGGGAGGTCGACATTCTGGCCTCCGCCTGGTTGCCGTCGAGTCATGAGACCTACCTGGCCCCCATGCTGGATGACGTCGACAAGATCGCCGTCATCTATGAGCCGTATTGCATCTGGGGAGTGCCGGATTACGTGCCACAAAGCGCGGTGGCAAGCGTCACGGACCTGCTGCGGGAACCGGCGCTCAGCAAGATGGAGCTGATCATCCAGGGCATCAATCCGGGGGCCGGCATCAGTCGCTTCTCGGCCGAGATGATCAAGCAATATGGTCTGGACGCCGCCGGGTATGTCTTCCGCACCGGCAGCGAAGCGGACTGCTTCGATCGTTACGAAGCGGCGGTGGTGCAGGGACGTTGGGTCGTGGTGCCGCTGTGGCATCCGCAGTTTCTGCATCACCGCTACCGGATTCGCGCCCTCAAGGAGCCCAAGGGGCTTCTGGGTACCCAGGATGACGCCACGCTGGTGGTGCGCAAGGAGGCTCGCATGCGCATCGGCGCCGCGGCCCTCAAGGACCTCTCTCAGCTCTACATCGGCAATCCTCGCTTGAGCGAACTGGAAGACGACCTGCGTCGCCGCGCCTGATTTATCGCACCTGATTTATCTCGCCTGAATCTCGACAAATCCCGGGCGATGGCCACGTCACCGCCCAGTCTCTTCATCTCATCATCATCGACCCTGCCGGTGCAGCGCACAGCGCCAACCGGCGGGCAAGGAGCCCCCATGCCGTTTTCTCGCCTCAAGACAGCCATTCTCATCGCCTCGCTGGGCGTTGCCACTGTCGCCGGCGCCGCGCAGGCGGCCGCTGACAGCACGGCCGTGACCCCCCAGAATGCGCAAGCCGCCTCCCTGCGCGACGGCACGCTGACCACCGTCGCCGAATATTCGGACACCCGCCCCGGCAACATCACCTTCACGCCGGATGGCCGCTTGATCATGTCCCAGCAGCCTCTCGATGCACCGGCGCTGCGCGTGGTCGAGATCACCCAGGACGGCAAGCGTGTGCCGTTCCCGAACCTGGACTGGGCCGATGGCCCGGAAAAGGGCGAGGTCGGCATCGCCTCGATCATCGGCGTGCACTCCGACAGTCAGGGCGTGGTGTGGATGCTCGACATGGGCAGCCAGGACAGTGCGCCCAAGCTGGTGGGCTGGGATACCCGCAGTGATTCGCTCCAGAAGGTGATTTCGCTTGCCGGTGACAGCGTGCTGCCGATCTCCTTCCTGCAGGATTTCGTCATCGATGAGCAGCGCGGCAAGATCTATATCGCTGACATGACCTTTACCGCTCCGGCCTCCAGCATGAAACCGGCCTTCGTGGTGGTGGATATCGCCAGCGGCAAGACGCGTCGCGTGCTGCAGAGCGATGAAAGGCTGATGCCGGTGGAACACGACATGGTCATCAATGGCCATCTGATGGCGGCCAAGGGCGACAAGAATGGTGAGCCGAAGCCCTGGTACCTGGGCTTGAACGCCATCGCCTTCGATCCGGCGGACGACGTCGTCTATTTCGGTGGCGTGAACGGCAGTGAGATCTATCGCCTGCCGGCGGCTGAGCTGGCCGATGACACTGCCACTGAGGCGGAACTGGCTCGCGCCATCACGCCTTACGCCCCCAAGCGCCCCAATGATGGCTTCATCTTCGATGGCCGCCGCAGCGGCATCATCGCCGGTGACGCGGAGCACAACGCACTTACCTTCTCATCGCCGGAGGGCATGTCGGTGATCGCCCAGGATGACGAGCGTCTGCGCTGGCCGGATGGCTTCGCCTTCGCGCCGGATGGCAGTCTCTACCTCACCACCAACCAGCTGAACGCCCATCCGGCACTCAATCAGGGCGTGGATGGCAGTGACAAGCATTACTACCTGCTCAAGCTGACACCCGCCAACTGACCCTTGCTCCCTTGGGACTTGGTCCTCGGGCAACTCATTGCCTTGGCGTCATGGCTGCCTCGCTAACCTGTGATCTGCGCAGGACGTGTCTCACGACCGTCCTGCGTTGTCGTTTTTGTGTCTGGCCGGCGCATCTCGCATCGCAAGCCGATGACCCGTCGGCGTCTCCCTGCACGCAACACGCAAACTCGCGATACATTATCCGCTTTATCCGGATTAACCTTGCGGTCATGGGCTGTTTTTACGCCAAGGCCAGAGAGTTAACATGCTGTCATCGCATCACGGCACGGCCTTTCAGTGCTGCCGTGACTGACATGATCTTTAGGAGAGACTCTGATGAAAGCCATTGGTTACTACGTTGCCGGTTCCGTTGATCGTGACGACGCCCTGGTTGATATCGAACTCGAGACACCGGTCGCCACCGGTCACGACCTGCTGGTCAAGGTTGCCGCGGTGTCTGTGAATCCGGTGGATTACAAGATTCGTGAGAGCCGCGAGCCGGCCGCCGGCGAAGCTGCCGTCATCGGATGGGACGCCGTGGGCGAAGTCGTCGCCATCGGTGACCAGGTCACGGCCTTCGCCCCGGGCGACAAGGTCTGGTATGCCGGTGATCTCACCCGCGCCGGCACCAACAGCGAATTCCACCTGGTGGATGAGCGCATCGTCGGCCATGCGCCCAAATCCGTGGCGGCCCATGAGGCGGCTGCGCTGCCGCTGACCACGCTGACCGGCTTCGAGATGCTGTTCGATCGTCTGCGTGTCACCGAGCCGGTGCCGGGTGCTGCACGTGCCATCCTGATCATCGGCGGGGCCGGTGGCGTGGGCTCCATCACCATCCAGCTGCTGCGTGAGCTGACCGACCTGACCATCATCGCCACGGCGTCACGTCCCCAGACCCGCGAGTGGGTGAAGTCACTGGGCGCGCATCACGTCATCGACCACAGCCAGCCGCTGCCGGCCCAGATCGAGGCGCTGGGCATCGGTGCACCGGCCTTCGTGTTCTCGACCAACTTCTCCGAGCACTACGCGCCGCAGGTCGCCGAATTGATCGCGCCGCAGGGCCGTTTCGGCATGATCGATGACCCGGAGACCCTCGATGTGGTGCCGTTCAAGCCCAAGGCCGTTTCCATCCATTGGGAGCTGATGTTCACTCGTTCACTGTTCACTACCGCCGATATCACGCGTCAGGGCGAGATTCTCACCAAGGTGGCGGGTCTGCTGGACACTGGCAGAATCACCTCCACCGCGACGGAAACCTTCGGCACCATCAACGCCGAGAACCTCAAGCGCGCGCATGCCTTGCTGGAAAGCGGCAAGGCCAAGGGCAAGATCGTCCTCGAAGGCTTCTGATCGAAGCCACTGTCGAGGCGGTGATGTGAAAGGAGTGCGGCCGGGCAACCGGTCGCACTCCTTTTCGTGAAAGACACTCTCATTGCCACCCGGCACTCACAAGCCGCCTTGTCTGCTGGGGAGTGCCGGGTGGCTGATACAATGATGGAACCCTGTCATGGGCATACAGCGCCTTGATCATGTGAACCTGCGAACCGGACAGCTGAGTGCCATGCTCCAGTGGTATGGCGATGTGCTGGGGCTGCACAGCGGGCCGCGACCCGATTTTCCCTTCGCCGGTGCCTGGCTTTACGCCGGGGAGGTGGCGGTCATCCATCTCATCGACATCGGTTGCCTGTCAGCGATCAGCAGTGATGCCAGTCTCCGGCTTGAGCATTTCTCGCTTGCCGCCACGGATATCGAGGCATTCGAGGCGCGCCTGGCGGCGTCCCGTACGCACTATCAGCGGATCGCGCTCGCGGATGGCGGGCTTGTGCAACTGCACATGCGAGACCCGGACGGCAATCATCTACATCTCGATTTTGCCACCGCACCCTGCCGCGCCGTGGCCTGAACTGGCTCTAGGAGGTCATATCTGGCGCCAAGTGGCTGCCAGACTTGAGGAAAGCGTGTAGATCACGCGTTTTCCAACCGCAAATTGCGCCGCTGACGCGATAAGCTGATGGTAGGGAATGGCGATCTGGAACGCAGGGTGTCCAGCCGTCAGCAAGATGGCCTGAGCTGGACTCAGCACATCGCACGCATACGCAATCAGCCGAGGAGGCCAACATGGCGAAGCGGTCATTTGCGGTACTGACCCTGGTGTTGTCGTTGCTGGGTGCTGGCCTCGTGCAGGCTGACTCGGCGGGTGACGGCAATGATGACAAGGACGAGGAGCGGCTGCGCCAGAAGCATCATGATCTGGAAGGTCAGGTAAAGGCGCAGCGCGTTCAGGCGCAACAGATGCGGGAATTGAAGAAGATCCAGCACCAGGAAAAGCTGGCTGAGAAGAAAGCGGTGGCAGAGGCTTCGCCGGCACATGTCTGGAAGCGGGGCGGCAAGGTGCCGGACACTGTCGCCCGGGATGATGGTCTTCGGGTCGAGAACTGGCAGCAGCACAAGCTCTCGGAACCCGGCGCCAACCAGCGCTGGCTGCAGCTCAAGAATGCCTTCGTGCTGATGAATACCGAAAGCCATGTCATCGATGAGATCGTGCTCGAACAGTGATGCCCCGGGCAGCGATGACATTACCTATCTCTGATGCAAGCTGTCCTCATCTGGCGACGCTCTGATGGGGCACCCACCCCCTTGCGGCCATGCAATGCGCAGGCATCAATGCTTGCTACGCGCCATGGCGCGCCATATCAACCATTACGAATGTCTGCTTCTCGATGTCGTCATTGCGCAACAAGGATGCGTCAACTGGCGACAAGTCGTTGCGAATTGTGCGCAAAAGTGGAGGTTGGCGCGCTGGCTTGCCGTGGCGAACACGAGGCGATAGTGTTCTCTCATACCGTTTGTTAACACTGTTTCTTAACTCTGTCTCATGACCCCGTTTCATGACTCCGTTTCATGACCCCTGATTCACAGCCTCGGCATTCCTTGATGCCGAGTACGACGAGGAGGCCAGACATGCGCAATCGCACCCTGACCGTAATGATGATGATCTTCACCCTGATGACCGCGTCGCTGGCGCAGGCATCGCCCAACGACCGCGATAATCGTGGCGGTCAACACAACAGCCAAGGCAACCAGCACAACAGCCACGGCAATGGCCATCAGAAGAAAAAGCAGCAGACGCGTCACGACCAGTCTCAGCGCCATAATCAGCAAAAGCATCAGGCGCAGGCCAGGCATCAAGGTCAGAAGTCACACAACTGGCGTCGTGGCGACCATGTGCCGCGCAGCTACTACTCCAACAAGCGTTACTGGGTGAGTGACTGGCGTGCTCACAAGCTGTCTGCGCCGCCGCAGGGGCATCGCTGGTTGAATATCGATGGTCGCTATGTGCTGGCGGCCGTGGCGGGTGGTGCCATTACCGCGATCATTCTCAATCATTGAGGACAGTCAGACTGTCCGCGTCATGAAAAAGGGGCCTCCATCTAGAGGCCCCTTTTGCGTTTTTGCGCTCGGCCGCTGCTGAGCTAAGCCGGCACAGCACTATTGCGCGAGCAGTGTCTCCAGCGCCTGGGCGACGCGCAGCAGCGCCACATCCTGACCCTGAGGGCGCGACAGCATCAGGCCCAGCGGTTCTTCGTTCTGTGGTGCCGGCCCCGGAATCGAGATCGAGCTGGCATCCAGGTAGTTGAAGACGTTGGTGTTGCGCAGCGCGCGCTTGTTGAGCTGGGCGAAGAGCGCGCCATCCTGCTCCAGCAGGTCACGACGCGGAGCACGCATGGCAACGGTCGGCATCAGCACCGCATCGACGTCCTGCACCTGCTGAGCGAAGCGTTGCTGGATGGCGGTGCGCGGCCACAGGCGTGCCAGATACTCGCTGGAGGTGATGTCGCGCCCGCCGTTCAGGCGTTCGGCGATCAGCGGATCATACTGGGCTTCGTGGGCGGCCAGCAGTTCGTGATGCACGGCGGCCGCTTCCGGAATGACCAGCCCGCCGCGCTGATTGATGGCGTAAGCGGCCTCGATGGCCTCGACCGGCGCACGCTGGAGGCGAACCCCCAGACCCTCGAGCCGTTCCAGCAGGGCGGCGAAGTCGGCGGCCACATCGGCATCCACTTCACTGACCAGCTCGCTCTCCGGCACCAGCAGCGTCAGCGGGCGAGTGAGCGGCGTCGCGTCAGCGACCTCACCGCTCAGGACTTCCCACAGGCGGCGACAGCAGGCGACGCTGGGCGCGATGGGGCCGATGCAGTCCAGGCTAGGTGACAGCGGGAAGGCGCCATCTCCCGGCACGCTGGCCTGTGACGGCTTGAAGCCCGTCAGGCCACAGAAGGCCGCCGGAATCCGCAGCGAGCCGCCGGTATCGCTGCCCAGGGTCGCGGCTGCCAGCCCGAAGGCGACGGAGGCGGCACCGCCGGAGGTCGAGCCGCCGGTGATGCGCTCGCCATCGAAGGGGTTGGGCGGCGTGCCGACATGCGGGTTCAGGCCCAGGCCAGAGAACGCGAACTCACTCATGCTGGTGCGGCCGGCATGCAGGATACCGGCGGCTTTCAGGCGGCTCAGCGCCACAGCGTCCTGATCGGCTGGTTGGCTTCCTGCCAGTGCCCGCGAGCCTGCCAGCGTCGTCATGCCGGTTTCGTCGAAGAGGTCCTTGATCGAGACCGGAACACCCCCCAGCGGCAACGACGTCGCAGCCGCCTTGAGTTGCTGCTGAGCGGCGGCCTGCACGCTCATGCCAGCATCATCGCGGCTGATGATGCTGTGGCTGGCGCTCTCGCCCAGGGCCTGATGGCGCTCGGCAAGCACCGTGGCGGTCTGCTCGGGGCCGAAACTGCCTGTCTGATAGGCGGCCAGCAACTGCGTCAACCTGCGCTGGCGGGGCGGGCGTGCCCAGAATTCACGCGCCTGTTCAAGGCGCTTGTGCTCATCACTCATGCCACCACCTCAAGTTCTTCCACCTCATAACGGTGCTCGATGCGACGACCGGTCTGCGGGTCGATCAGGCGCATGGTAAAGCTCGGGCTGGGGCGGATGCCACCGATCGCCGGCACGGTGCCGCACAGCAGCACGCTGTTGGGGGCCAGGCTGCCGTCCTTGGCGATGCCGGCCGGCAGGCGCTCCATCAGGGTGGCGACCGGCAGCAGCTCGGCGAGGGTGCCCTGCTGATAGCGCACGGTCTTGCCGGCGTCTTCGATCTCGCTTTCGATCTCGAGGCTGTCCCAGTGGTCGATGACCTCACTGAGCTTCCAGGCATGGCGGGCAATCGGCTTGGCGCACAGCTGCTTGGATTCGGCGACGCCGACGGCTTCGAGCTTGCGGTCGGTGTGGTCCGAGGCGATCGTCACCCACAGGGTGCCCTCGGCGTCGCTGACCAGACAGGTCTCGACCTCACCGGAGCCTTCGCCGCCGAGCATCGCGACCTGAGAGGCCTGGGTCAGGGTCTCGCGGGTCACGCGGTAAAACAGCGGGGTCTGGGAGGGCGGCGCCACGCCCAGCAGCTTGAGCTCGTCGATATGGTGCTGCACGCCCGCCTGGTCGCGTCCGGCCCAGCCGGCAATCGCGACGCGCTGGACATCAAGGGTGAATTCGCCGTTGTCATGGGTAAAGGTCAGCATGGTTTATCGCTCCGTTATCGGGGTTGTCTTTGTTCTTTGAAAAATTCTTGAATGAACGGTGTGGCGCCAATGACACCTGCCGGCTTGCCAGCAGGTGCCAGGCTAGAGCAGGTTTACAGTGCCGAAGGCAGCCACAGCGCGATCTGCGGAAAGGCCACCAGCAGCGCTGCCATCACCAGCATCGCGCCCAGATACGGCAGGGTGCCGATGATGACGTCGGCGAAGGCTTCGCCACGCCGTGAGGCCTGCACGATGTAGAGATTCAAGCCGACTGGCGGGGTGATCAGCGCCAGCTCGACGAACAGGATCATCACGATGCCGAACCACACCTTGTCGTAACCGGCCGCGACGATCAGCGGGGTGACGATGGGAATGGTGATGACCATCAGCGACAGGGTCTCGATGAAGAAGCCGAGCACGATGAACAGCGCGATCACCGCCATCAGCAGCGCGAAGGGACCCAGGTCATAGGCTTCGAGCAGGCCGGTGACCTGCTGGACCATGCCGGAGGACGCCAGCGCAAAGTTGAGGAAGGAGGCCGCCATGATGATGAACAGGATCATCGAGGTGGTCTTGACGGTGCCGTCCAGCGCGCGGCTGATCATCGACAGGTTCAGCGAGCGGTTGATGGCGGCGAGACCCAGTGAGGCCAGCACGCCGATGGCGGCGGCTTCGGTGGGCGTCGCCCAGCCAAGATAGATGGAGCCGACGATGACGATGAACAGCACCAGCAGCGGCAGCAGGAACGACAGGCTCTTGAGGCGGGTGCTCCAGCTCGCGCTCTTGCGCGGGCCGCCCAGCGATGGCTTCCAGACACACAGCAGCAGCGAGGCCAGCATGAACAGCGCTGCCAGGCCGAGGCCCGGTACCAGACCGGCCATGAACAGCTTCGGGATGGAGGTCTCGGTCAGGAAGCCATAGACGATCAGGTTGATCGACGGCGGGATCAGGATGCCGAGGGTGCCGCCCGCGGCGATGCTGCCGCAGAACAGCTTGGGGTCGTAGCCGAGCTTCTTGCCCTGGGGGAGTGCCACGGTCGAGACCGTCGCCGCTGTGGCTACCGAGGAGCCGGAGGTCGCCGAGAACAGCGCCGAGGTGGTGATGTTGGCGTGCAGCAGACCGCCCGGCAGCCACGACAGCCAGTGGTCCATGGCGCGGTAAGCCTTCTCGGCGATGCCGGCGCGCACGATGATCTCGCCCATCAGCACGAACAGCGGAATCGCGATCAGCAGGAAGGAGTCCGTGGCAGACCACAGGTTCTGGCCCAGCGCCTTGGTCAGCGGGAAGAAGGAATAGAACTGGTCGATCCCGAAGGCGAGCAGGAAGAGGGTGACCGCAACGGGAATGCCGGCCAGCAGCAGGGTGAGGATACCTACCGAAAGAAAGCCCAACATCAGCGTGTCTCCTTGGTCGTGGAGGCCGCCTGGGCCAGAGCCCCTTCGCTTTCTCCGTGATCGGGGCCGGCCAGTGTCTCCAGCGTGGTGGTATCACGCAGACAGGCGGCAACGAGAACGCGCAGTCCCAGCACGCTGGTGGTGATCGCGAACCAGGCGTAACCGGACAGCCACAGCAGCTGCGGAATCCACAGCGGTGTCGCCAGCGGGGTATTGGCGGTGGAGCCGTTGCTCAACGACTTGCCGAGCACCGGCCAGGCATTGATCAGGATCACCCAGGCCACCAGGTTCAGCGCCAGCATCGCGAGGATATCCAGGGTGTGGCGCGAGAAGGCCGGCAGCTTGCCATGCACGACATCGATACGGATGTGGGCACGCTCCATCAGGGTGTGGGACAGCCCCCACGCCGAGAGCATCGCCAGCACATAGCCGGCATATTCGTGCACGCCGGGCAGCGGATGATTGAACAGTTGGCGCATGAGGATTTCCGCGCCGATGAAGACCACGACGGCCAGCAGCAACAGGCCCATCAGGCGTGCGGCGTGGCGCGATATCGCACGTGTCAGGGACACTAGGATATCGAGTGCGTGAAGGAAGGAGTTCATGAGTCTGGTCCTGCTGGGGCGGTGAACGACGCTGATCCGTGCCAATCAGGCGAGGTGCGGGCGTTCAGCGCCGTGTCTCTGGGGAGCATGTCTGCCGTGTCCGGGCAGGGCGGGGCTATCGGCCCCTGCTCGCGAACAGCCCTTCGCGAGCAGGGGCCGTTGGATCACTCCGCGGTGGCGGTCAGGCCGACGACCTTGCCGACACTCTCGTTCCAGGCCGTGCGCGTCTCTGCATCGACACGTGCCGCCCAGGCAGGCAGGACGGTGTCTTCAAGCGCCGCACGTGCGCGTTTGGCATCGTCATCGCTGAAGTCGACCAGCGTCATGTCGGCGCTCTTGCCCAGCGGGCAATCGCCTTCGCCAGTCAGACAGGCCACGCCACGCGCGGTCTCGCCACGCGCGTTTTCCCACACCGGCGCGGTGAATTTGCTGTCCACCTGTTGCTGGATCAGCGTCTGGCTATCAGCTCTCAGGCTCTGCCACTTGTCCTGATTGATGGCGGTGATCACGTAATCCCAGCCGCCCAGCGGCAGCGGCATCAGGTGGCTGGAGACTTCGTGCCAGCCGGCGCTGTAGCCGGAGAGCGAACCGGTGACGGCGCAGTCGATCACGCCACGTTCCAGGGAGCCCGGCACCTCGTTGAAGGCGATGTTGAGGCTCTGCGCGCCCAGCGCCTCGATGAACTCACCGGTGGAGCGGCCACTGGCACGTACCTTCTTGTCCTTCAAACCATCTAGCCCTTCGATCGGGGTATTGCAGAACAGTACCTGGGCCGGATACGGCACGATCGCCAGTACATGGCTGTTGAAGCGCTTGTTCATGGCGGATTCGGCCAGTGGGCGGAAGGCTTCGGCAACCTTATGGGCCTCCTCGGCCGTCGGAGCCATCATCGGCAGATCCAGGCCTTCGAGTTCCGGCGCGTCCGACACGGTGTAATCCGCCACGGTCATGCCGACATCGAAGACGCCATCGCCCAGGTAGCGATAGACGTCGGAGCCGGGAATGCCCATCTGGTCTAAGGTGGTCACCTGGGTGCTGAGCTCACCGCTGCTGGCAGCTGGCAACGTCTCGCTCCAGAAGGGCTTCTCGAACTGACGGTTGAGCTCAAGGCTGCTCCAGCTACCTACCACGTTGAGGGTGTCGGCAGCATTGGCGCTACCGGTAGCGGCGAGCGCGAGACCAAGGGTGGAGAGGGCAAAACGTGTCTTCATGGGAGTCACCATTGTTGTTGTGCATCTGGTGTTATCGAAAGAATCTGACGGTCTTGTCTGTTGCGGAGCAGGTCCGTGGCTCCCACAAGCAGTCATCCGTATTTGAGGCGATGATTGGGGATATCGGTGATCAGCATGTGGCCCGGGCTGTGTGCGATGGCCAACGGCAGGCGCGCATTCTCCAGCGCCAGTTGTGGCGTGACGCCACAGGCCCAGAACACCGGCAGGTCGTCTGTCTCAAGCGTAGGTGCATCGCCGAAGTCGGGGGTGTTGATATCGGAAATGCCGATCAAGGCGGGGTCACCCAGATGGACGGGCGCGCCGTGTACGCGGGGCATGTCAGTGGTGATCTGGATGGCGCGAATGGCATGCGCCGCCGACATCGGGCGCAGGGACACCACCAGATTGCCGTGGAAACGTCCGGCATTGATCAGCGGAATGTTGGTGCGATACATCGGCACGTTGCGCTTCAGGCGCGCATGGCGAACCTCGACGCCTTCGTTGAGCAGCGCTTCTTCAAACGAGAACGAGCAACCGATGGAAAACGCCACGAAATCGTCCTGCCACAGGGCGGCGATATCCGTGCGCGTTTCTTCACGCTTGCCGTGACGGTAGATGTGATAGGCGGGCAAGTCATGACGCAGGTCGATGTTCTCACCGAGCCCTGTCGGGACGGGAGAACCGACGGCCGTGACATCCAGCAACGGGCAGGCCTTGGGATTGGCCTGGCAGAATTGCAGAAATTCGCCGGCAGCCTCGGCTGGCAGAATGATCAGGTTGGTCTGGGCAAAGCCTGCAGCGATACCGCTGGTGTGGCTGGCCCAATGACCGCTGCGGATCTGCTCGCGCGCCTCGCAGGGGGACGACGCGGCACTGAGAAGTGTCTGGGGCATCGTGGGGGCTTCTTGTGAAGTTGTTGTTGTCTGTCTTCACCATAAGAAGCGCACCCGGATAAATCCAATCGATTTTTATCGAGTCAATACATCGGAAACTCCTTTCATGTGGTGTGTGAAATGGCCCGTCGCAGGCCCGTGAGATGTGAGCGAGACAGGAACAGCGGGAGCAGGAACAGGAACATGAGGAATACGAGAGCGTCGTGGGCAGACAGCGATGCTCAGGACAGGCGTGAATGAGCCTCCTGATCCTGGCGGGCTATCTCGATGGCAAGCTCGCAGACCCCTTCGGCGAGGGCGCTTTCCATGTGGGTCGGCCAGGAGGCGGTGAAGGTCAGTTCGGGGAGGTCGCAGGGCAGGCTGAGCAGGGTGCCCTGGCGGATTTCCTCGGCGACGATGCGCGGCGGGATGGCGCCGACGCCGAGGCCATCCAGCGTCATGCGCACGATGGTCCATAGCGAGCTTGAACAATGCAGCTTCACGTCATCGAGTCCCATCTGATGCAGCATGGAGCCAAGTTCATGGTGCGGCCGGCTGTTGCGGGCAAATGAGATCAGCGGCAGAGCATTCAAGCGTCGCAAGGAGAAGTTGTCTTCGGTGAAGCCCAGCGCGGGGCTGATCACGAAGCCCATCGTGTAGCTGCAGAGAAACCGATTGAGCACACTCTCTGCCGTTACCGGCCCCATCAGAAAGGCGAGGTCGATATCGCCGGCGGTGAGCATGGCGGCGAGTCCCGGGGAGCTATCGACCTCGAGTTCCAGGGTGAGGTCCGGGTAGCGGCGCGCCAGTTCGGCCAGAAAGCCGGGCAGCCAGCTATGGGCGACGGTCTCGACGACACCCAGTCGCAGCACGCCCTGGAAGGGCGTATTTAACTCCATCATGGATAGCGCTTTCTGGCGCGCTTCCAGCAGCGCCTCGGCGTGGCGATAGAATTCGCGCCCCTTGAGCGTCGGCTGTACCGGTCGGCGAGTGCGCTCCAGCAGACGGGTTTCCAGGGTGGTTTCCAGCTTGTTGATACGTTCGGAAATCGAGGGCTGGGTCAGATGCAGGTGCTGGGCGGCCAGCCGGAACGATCCCAAGCGGGTGATCCACACGAAGGCTTCCACTTCCTTGAAATCGAACATGGCCAGATCCTGTCTCAATGGATGATGCACCCCTGGGCCCACACTATCATTCGCTGAGAAATTGCGTTCTCTGTTGCTTGTGTTCCGGTACGATGTGAGGCATCAAGAGATGGTTGATTTTCATGAAAAGGAATGATGATGAAGACTAGTATGCGACTTGTCAGCCTGGTGATGTTGAGCGCCCTTGTAATGGCAGGGTGCAGTTATACACCGGCGCGGATCGATGCCGAACCCATTATCGAGATCGGTGATGGACACCATGACCACAAGCGTGGAGGCGGCGACTTCTGTCCGCCCGGGCAGGCCAAGAAAGGCAACTGCTGATCACGTCGAACTACAAGGAGCCGCCCAAGCGGCTCCTTTTTCGTTGTCGATCACTTCACGATATGGGCCTCTGGAGTCGCTTGAACTGCAGGGATATCCTGAGTGATCCGAGTCTTGCCTCTTCCTCCACTGCTGCTGGCGGGTACTGTCTCCATGCTCAATCCCAAGGCGTTGACGGCGCTGAATGAAATCATCCGCCGGGGCTCACTGCGGCGAGCGGCACGGCATCTGAATCTTGACCCTTCCGCGGTCAGCCGCCAGATCAAGCAGCTGGAAGAAGAGGTGGGTGTCGCGCTGTGCGAGCGCTGCGAGACGGGCATGCGTGCGACCCAGGCCGGGGTGTTGCTGCTGGATCACTTTCATCGTCAGCAGGCGGCGGAGGCGGCAGCGCTCTCGCAGTTGAGCGCCTTGCAGGGGCTGCGCAGCGGTGAGGTGCGAATTGCGGTGGGCGAGGGCTTCATCGCTGACCTGATCTCGCTGCCCTTGCAGAGCTTCATGGCACGTCATCCCGGCATCGAGGTCGTGGTGCGCATGGCCGGAGTGAATGAGGCGACTGAGCTGCTGCGCGACTTCGAGGTGGATATTGCGCTGCTCTACGCCCCGCCTGTCGATCCGATTCTTTGTTGTCATGTGGAGACCTGCCAGCCGCTGGATCTGATCGTGCCGGCGAAGCATCCGCTACTCGAGATCGCAGAGCCGTTGACGCTTTCGCAGGTAGCGCAGTGGCCGCTGGCGCTGATCGATGAATGCACCGGCATGCGTCAGATGGTCAATCAGGCGGCGCAGCAGGAGCGCGTTTCGCTGCGTGCGCAATTACGCACCAATTCCGTGTCGGTGCTCAAGAATTTCGTGCGTTCGGGGATCGGCGTGACCTTCATGCCGGAGTTGAGCGTGGTGGAGGAGCTGCGGCGCGGCGATATCTGCCTGTTGCCGATGCAGCACCCCGCACTGGCGACGACCCGTGCGCAGATCTGTACGCGGCGTGGGCGGGAGATGACGGTGGCCGTCGAGGCCTGCCTTGCCCACCTGCAGAAAGGGTTGCGGTTCTTCACCGCAGACGCGCCACGTCTGCTTGGCATGTGACGTCCGCTGCATCCAGTGCTTGCGCATCCTCGTATAGGGGCAGGGCAGGGTGACAACTCACGATAACCCTTCCTGATGCAAGGACTTCCTCCGATGCTGAGCCCCCTCAAGAAAGCACTGGCGCTGGCAGCGCTTCTTTTCAGTCTGCAGGCCCAGGCCTATGAGATAGAATCTCTCGGAGATGGGCTCTATCGCTTCATCGATGATCGCCACCGCTCCGTGTTCATGATTACCGATCAGGGCGCGCTGGTGACGGACCCGATGAATCACGCTGCGGCGAGCTGGTTGAACAACGAGATCAAGGAACGCTTCGACACTCCGGTTCGCTATGTGGTGTATAGCCACAACCACAGTGATCACATCTATGGCGGCGAGGTCTTCGACACCCCGGAGACCATCTTCATCGCGCACCGGCTGGCAGCTCAGGATTTCGCCAATACCCGGGCGCAGGCCGTGCCGCCGGATCTCGTCTTCGATGATGAAATGACCTTGCGACTGGGCGGCAAGGAAGTCCAGCTGCGCTATCACGGACCGAATGACGGGCGCGGGTCGATCAGCATGTACTTCAAGGACCACGCCACGATATTCGTGGTGGACTGGATCGTCATCGGACGCATGCCGTGGCAGAAGCTCTGGAGCTACGATATCCAGGGCATGATCAACTCGACGCGTGAAGTGCTGAAATACGACTTCGATACCTTCGTTGGCGGGCATGCCGAGATCGGTGATCATGCCGATGTCGAACGCTATCTGACGTATCTGGAGTCACTATATTCCCAGGTGACGGACGGCATTCTCGTCGGCAAGTCACTTGAGAAGATCCAGCAGGAAGTCGATCTCTCCGAGTACAGTGATCTGGCCCAATATGAGGAGTGGGTCGGCCTCAATATCGAAGGCGTGCATGAGCGCCTGATGGAAGAGTCCGGTATGGGTTGGCGCAGTGATCTCAAGGGGGTGCATGCCCACTGACGATGTAGCGCCTCGTCAAGCCCTGCTTCGATCAGCACAGCCTCGCCGTGTCATTGAAATGGCCCCGAAAACTCCGGTTTGCGGGGCCATCCTGGTCTTTGGGTGCGTCAGGTCTGTGGGAACGCCAAGCCAGATTTGGGCTTGTCTGGTCCAGTAGGTGTGGACGAAAAAACAACACCTGCATGATTGATTAGTCTACAGCGACAACGCTACTTTCGACGTGTGGGAGCAACGCTCGATATTTGGCTGGCCACAGTGCCATACCCCCGGGACGGCGTTTCTCCCGCTGCATACCACCGATATTTACAAAAACAAAAGGGAATCCACATGTCCTTGTCCAAGACATCTCTGCTGCGCAAGACGCTTACCGGTTCCACTCTGGCGCTCAGCCTGCTGGCGGCCAGCGTGCAGGCCCAGACCATCAATCTCAGCTATAACGGCGCACCGGATGCCGACAAGAATGCCGTGCACGTTTTTGCCAGCAACCTGAAGACGCTGGTGGAAGAGAAGACCGATGGTGAGCTGGAGCTCAAGCTCTACCCCAACAGCATGTTGGGAGAGGAGCAGGAACGTATGGAGCAGGTCATCAGCGCACCGAGCCTGAACATCGCCTCCTTCGCGGGCATGGCTCCCATCGTGCCGGAAGTCTATGTCAGCGCCACGCCGTTCATGTTCGACGGCTTTGATGAGGCGCGTCGTTTCTTCGATGAAGGTCAGTACTGGCAGCAGGTGCAGCAACTGTTCAGTGAGCGCACCAACGGCGCCGAGATTCTGGCCGTCGTGGAGGAGGGGGGCTTTCTGGCCTTTACCAACGACAAGCGTCCGATCACCAGCCCCGATGACTTCGAGGGGCTTCGCTTCCGCGCCATGGACCCGAGTCAGGTAGCGCTCTATGAGGCCTTCGGCGCCTCGGGTACGCCGATTCCGTGGACGGAAGTCTACATGGCGCTGCGCACCGGGGCGGCGGATGGTCAGATGAACCCGCCTATGTACATCCTGCTGGGCAGTCTGCAGGAAGTGCAGAAGTACCTGACGCTGGCCAACATCCAATACTCGGATCAGTTCCTGGTCGCCAATGGTCAGCTGCTCGAGAGCCTGTCTGACGAAGAGCGCACCGCACTGCTCGATTCAGTCAAGGAAGCCAATGCCCAGGCCCGTCAGGACAACCAGAGCCAGGTCGAGTCACGCATCGCCTTGCTTGAAGAGCAGGGCATGGAAGTGATCCGCCCGAGCGAGGCAGACCTCGAGGCATTTCGCAGCAAGGGCCAGCCTGCCTACCTCGAGTGGCTCAAGAGTCAGGACATCGCACCAGAGCTGATCGATACCGCGATGAAGGATGCCGGTCTCTCTTCATGAGGGGCATGTGAGGCGCGCGGTTTCCACAGCGCTCAAGTGCCCAGGCGTGACTCGACGTCAACGCCTCTCGACGTCAGCGCCTCTCGACGTGAGAGAGCCCTGGGCCTGATGAGCTGATGGTGCAGTCCCCCCGATGCCCGGGCAATGTCGTCCGGGCATCGGGGCTCTGATTCTCCCTCCATTCTGGTGGATTGCGGTAAATGACTTCCATGACTCCTTCACGACTGTCTTCCTTCAGGGAAGGCCTGCTGCATGCCTGTGGCCGCGTGACGCTGGCGATTGCGGCGATGCTGCTGGCTTCCACGGTGCTGATCATGCTCTACGGCGTGGTGATGCGCTATGTACTGGGCGGCGCGCCCATCTGGGTCGATGAGCTGACCCGCTATCTCATCATCGCCAGTGTCATGCTGGCGATCGGCGTCGTCTGGGCAGAAGGGGCACACATGCGCGTGGCGCTGCTGGAACGGCGTCTGCCTCCGCGCATGGCCAGGGGGCTGATCCATTACCAATGGTGGCTGACGCTCGTATTGATGGCCGGCGCGACCTGGATGACCTGGCACTACGCCATGTCGGCGAGCATGTTCCGCACCATGGGGCTGGGCATCAGCCGCAGCGTGCCGATGCTGTCGATGCCGATCGGTTTCGCGTTGATCACGGCCCAGGTGCTGTTGCATGGCCCACGGCCGCTGAGATCCCAGACACTGGAGATCGCACCGGACGAGGAGCTCGCCGACCTTCCGGCGCATGATGACAAGACAGGAGGGCCGCGCACATGATCTGGGCAATGCTGGCCATCTTCGTGGTGCACGTCCTGCTGGGCCTGCCGCTGTTTCTCTCCCTGCTCGCCACCGCCGTGACCGGCTTTCTGTTCATCGATATCTCGATGCTGGAACGTCTCGGACCACAGCAGTTCTTCGGTGGCATCAATGCCTTCTCGCTGATGGCGATTCCGCTGTTCATCCTTGCCGGCAACCTGATGAACATCAGTGGTCTGACCGAGCGCCTGATGCGCCTGGCGCGGCTGATGGTCGGGCATCTGCGCGGTGGCATGGGCCACGTGAACGTCGTCTCCAGCGTCTTCTTCGCCGGCGTCAATGGCTCGGCGGTCGCCGATACCTCCGCGCTCGGCTCGCTGCTGGTGCCCGCCATGCGCAAGGAAGGCTATTCGACGTCCTTCGCCGCAGGCCTGACCGCAGGCAGCTCGTTGATCGGCCCGATCATTCCACCCAGCATCTTCATGATCCTCTACGCCTCGCTGACCAATACCTCCGTGGGCAGCCTGTTCCTGGCCGGTGTCGTGCCCGGACTGGTATTGGCGGTGGCGTTCATGGCGATGAATGCCTGGTATGCCCGTCGGCATGGCCTGCAGGCGCGCGGTCAGGCACCGGCACGCAGTGAAGTGATCTCGGCAATCATCGGCGCGCTGCCGGCACTGGTCGCGCCGGTGATCATCGTCTCCGGTATCGTGCTGGGCATCGTGACCCCGACGGAATCCGGCGCCTTGATCGTCGCTTACGTTCTGCTCTGCGGGTTGTGTCAGGGGCCGCTCAAGCTTGTCGAGGTATGGGGTGCCATCAAGGATACCGCGCGTCTGACCAGTGCCATCTTCGTGATCATGGCGGTGTCGTCCATCGTCAGCTGGCTGCTGTCCTATGCCCAGGTGCCCAATCAGTTCGTGGCCTTGCTGACGCCCTACATCGACAGCCCGATCCTGATCCTGTTGCTGCTCAGTGCCATCACCTTCGTCACCGGCATGTTCATGGAAGAGGTCTCGGCGCTGATGCTGCTGACACCGATCTTCGTGCCCGTGGCCATGGCCGCCGGCATCGACCCCGTGCATCTGGGTGTCATCATCACGCTCAATATCACCATCGCGCTGATCACGCCGCCGATGGGGGCTTGCGTCTTCGTGGCCGCCGCGGTCAGCAAGCTCGAGATCACCTCACTGTTTCGCACCATCTGGCCCTTCGTGCTGGTGGCGGTCGCGGTACTGCTGATGCTGATCGTCTTCCCGCCCTTAACTCTGTGGTTGCCGACCCTGTCTGGATAACACCTCATGACGTCATCACTGACTTTTACGCCTCCTGCCATCCCGAGTCATGACGAGCCGGATTGGTCGCAGGTGACCTGCATTCCTGTGAAGGGCTGTGACAGTCCTCTGGTGCCGACCAGCCTCGGGCCGTCATGCCTGAAGGTCTATCCCGCCTACGCACGCCTCGGCATTCCCGGGGCGGTCAATGAATGTCTGGTGCGGCGTGCGGTGTATCAGCGCCTGCTGCAGGCCGCACGCGCCCTGCCGGAAGGGCTGTCGCTGGTGGTGATGGATGGCTGGCGACCCTGGCGGGTACAGCAGTATCTGTTCGAGACGCTGTATCAGTCGCTCAAGACGCATGACCCCTCGCTTTGCGAGGCCCAGCTGCTGGCGCGTACGCGGGAATTCGTCTCCTTGCCCAGTCGTGATCCTGACGCGCCGAGCCCGCACCTCACCGGCGGTGCCGTGGATGTCACGATCTGCGATGCCGATGGCTTGCTACTCGAGATGGGGACGCTGTTCGATGAGGCGACACCTGAATCCCACGCCGATTATTTCGAACGTCATCCGCCTGGCGCAGACACGCCCCAGGCTGCGGCACGTAACAACCGGCGGCTGCTCTATCACGTCATGACCCAAGCCGGTTTCACCAACCTGCCCAGCGAATGGTGGCACTTCGACTTCGGGGATCAGCTCTGGGCCTGGTACCGGAGCGAGCCCGAGGCACTCTTCGGTCCGGCGGAGATGGACAGCATCGAGAGTCTCTGGAAGCGGTCTCTGCAATAGCGACTCATGGCGGGTCGCACGGATTGGCCATGCACAGCGCCAGACACAAGACGCCCCGCTCGATGACCTCTCGAGCGGGGCGTCTTGTCATCCTGCGCAAGGGAAATCACGCCTCAGCTGACGATCTCGGCCTGATCGAGCATGGCGTGGAAGAGCACGTTGCAGCCGGCGTGCAGGTCCTTGGGGGCGGCATTCTCGATCTCGTTGTGGCTGATACCGCCTTCGCAGGGGACGAAGATCATGCCGGCGGGAGCGATACGGCCCATGAAGATGGCGTCGTGACCGGCACCGCTGACTATGTCGAGATGCGAGTAGCCGAGCTGGCTGGCGGCATTGCGCACCGCGTTCACGCAGTTGTCGGCGAAGTGCTCGGGGACGAAGTCGGCGGTAGGGGTGAGCTCGAAGGCCAGACGGTGACGTTGGCTGACGGCTTCGACGACTTCCTTGAGTTCGGCGACCATCGCGGTGAGGGAGTCGGGCTCCAGCGAGCGCAGGTCGATGGTCATGTTGACCTGACCCGGGATGACGTTGCGAGAGCCCGGATGGACCTGCATCACGCCCACGGTGCCGCGACCGTGCGGTGCATGCTCGATGGCGATGCGATTGACGGCGACGGTGATCTCGGCCGCGCCGAGCATGGCGTCCTGGCGCAGCGACATGGGCGTGGGGCCCGCATGGGCTTCCTGGCCGGTCAGCGACAGATCGAACCAGCGTTGGCCCAGCGCACCCATCACCACGCCGATGGTGGTCTCTTCATCTTCCAGGATCGGGCCCTGCTCGATATGGCTCTCGAAGAAGGCGCGCACGTTCTCGCGGGGGATCTCATCGCTGCCCCGATAGCCGATGGCATCCAGCGCTTCGCCGGCGGTCACGCCATCCGTGTCCTTCTGAGCCAGCATCTCGTGCAATGACAACTGGCCGGTATGCACACCGGACCCCATCATGCAGGGCGCAAAGCGACAGCCTTCCTCGTTGGTCCAGACCACCACCTCCACCGGGCAGCGGGTCTTGATGTCGTGCTGGTTGAGGCTGCGCAGCACTTCCAGTCCCGCCATCACCCCGAAGCAGCCATCGAACTTGCCGCCCGTGGGCTGGGTATCGATGTGGCTGCCGGTCATCACCGCCGGGGCGTCCGGATCGGTGCCGGCGCGGCGCGCAAAGATGTTGCCGATGGCATCGATACGGATCGTGCAGCCTTCGGCCTTGCACCATTGAATGAAGAGGTCGCGCGCCTGGCGGTCCAGTTCGGTCAACGCCTGGCGGTTGACGCCGCCCTTGGGCGTGGCGCCCAGCTCGGCCAGGGTCATCAGGGATTGCCACAGGCGATCACTGTCGGTGCGCAGCTCGCTCAGGGTGCTGACGGGGGAGGTATCCATCTGGGCAGTGGTCATCGATTTCCTTCCTCTCGTGAATATTGTTCTTGTGATGTGTCGTGCGGTTTCAGGCTCTGCTGTCGGCCATCAGCTGCGCCGGAGTGACGAGCAGCTGGTCGGCCATTTCCACCTCAAGGGCCGTCATATGGTGCTCGGCATCCTGCATGTGCTCCGTCATGAGCTGACGGACCTGTTCGTGATCCTGCTGGCGGAACGCCGTGATCAGGCCGGTGTGGTAATGCTGATTGGCGGCATCGAACTGCTTGCGCTCCGGGAGATAGGCCTTCTTGATGACGACAAGCTCGTGCAGCATGTCGTTGAGGAACTGGCACATGAAGCTGAGCAGCGGGTTGGGACAGGCGCGCGCCAGTACCTGATGGAACTCGATTTCCAGAAAACGCTGGCGACGCTGGTCCTCGCCCTGTGGCTGATGGCAACTGCAGTCACTGACATTGTGCTCGAGCGCGACCAGATCCTCTTCGCTGAGCAGGCCCACCACCGATACCGCCATCTCGACTTCCAGCAGCCGGCGCAGCTGATAGACCTGGGCGCCATTGAGCGTCTTGAAGTGCAGGAAGCTTCTCAGCATGCGACTGGCGGGCTCCATGCTCGGCGCATTCAGCACGGCGCCGCCATTGGGGCCCGTCTTCAGCGTGATCAAGCCTTCGACTTCCAGAATCTTGAGGGCTTCACGCAGCGTGCCCTTGGCGCAGCCGTACTGGGCCATCAGCGCCTTCTCGTTGGGTAGCCGGTCACCTTCGCTCAACCCGTCACGCACGATGCTGCGCCTCAGGTCATCGCTGATCAGCTCGGCCAGTTTCTGGCGTTTGGGAGCGCCAGAGCCATTGCTGGTGCGTGACGTGATCAGTGGTGGAGGCGATGTCGGCATGCGATGTCCTGAGCGGAGGCGAGTCATTCATATTTATTCGTATAAATAAGCTTTAGTCGCGGACTCGAGCGCTGTCAAACCCGCAATGCGCACGTGAGCGTCGCGAATTCGATCAAGGGCATGACGCGTCGCATCAAAGGCTGCGCATTGGCGAAGTTCCGGGTGGCAGTCTTGAAAAGCGCCTGGTCTGACATAAGGTTTCTCTATTCGACCCCGCGAAAGGAGGCCCTATGGAAACGCATGATTCTCAGCGAACGCGTGACGCCGATATCGTTATCGTCGGTGGCGGTGCCGGCGGACTGGAACTGGCGGTTCGCCTGGCCAAGGCAGGCCACAAGGACGTGTTGCTGATCGATCGCGACACCAGTCACGTGTGGAAGCCGCGCCTGCATGAGATCGCGGCGGGCCTCGGACGGCGCCAGGTCGATGAGTTGGGGTATGCCGGTCTGGCGGAGCAGTGGGGATTTCGCTTCGAGTGCGGCGCCCTCGAAGGCGTGGACCCTGAACAACGCCAGATCACCCTTGCGGCGATACCGGGCAGGGAAGATGACGCGACCGCCGAGGTGCCGGTCCGCGTCAGAGGTTATCGCCAGCTGGTACTGGCCTTGGGAGGGGTGACACCTGACATGGGCGTCGAGGGCGTGCTGAAGCATGCCTGTCTGCTTGACTCGCCCGAAGACGCCGAACGTATTGCCGAGCGCTTCTCGCGTGGCTTGCTGGCCAACCATGTGGCAAGGGAAACAGCATCGACAGGGGATTCAAGCGCGTCAGCCCCCCAGGATGGTGCCAAGGATGGTGCTCAAGAGTCTCCGGGGCGGCCGTATCAGGTGGTGATCGTCGGCTCGGGTGCCACCGGTGTCGAGCTCGCCGCCTATCTGCATGAGGCGCGTGGCAGACATGATGCGCCTGCGCCGAAGGACTCGCGGGTCGAGATCACGATCCTCGAGGCCACCGAGACCTTCATGCCGGGGGTCTCCGAGGAACTGCGCGAGGCGATCCATCAGCGACTCGAGGCACAGGGCATCAATATCGAACTGTCTCGTCAGGTCGCCAAGGTATCACCCGGCAGCGTCGAGATCAGCGAAGGTGACGAGTCCGTGACTCGCGAGGCAGACCTGGTGGTCTGGGCGGCGGGGCGTGTGGGGCCTGCCATCGTCGAGGAGGTCGAAGGACTGGCCAGCAACAAGAAGCGTCAATGGAAGGTGACGCCCGGACTGCAATGCCTTGAGCAGGAAGCCATCTACGCGCTGGGCGACTGTGCCTGCATCGATGAGGCACCCTTGCCACCCACGGCACAGGTGGCCAGCGAACAGGCCGAGTTCCTGGCGGAAGAACTGCCGCGTCGCCAGCAGGGCGAGGCGGCTCAGGTCTTCGAGTTCAAGGATCGCGGCACGCTGTTGTCGCTGGCCAGGGCGGGCAGCGTCGGTGAGCTCGGTGGCAAGCTCAGCGCCAAGCTGAGTAACGCACAAGGCAACGATGGGCATGAGGATCTGCAGGTGAGAGGGCGCTTTGCACGCGCGGCCTACCAAGGACTGCAGCGTCAGCATCAGTTCCTGCTGCTGGGGCCCCTCAAGGGCTCAGCCGAGGTGGTCAGTGATGTGTTGCGCCACGCCATGGGGCCGCGACTCAAGGTGCATTGAGGCAAGCCGGTGCGCTGGCCCGAGAGGGCAGCGTGCACAGGATGACAGGCCGACATGTGCCGTGGTTGATTCCACCGGCGCATGTCGGCCGTCGTCGTCATCAAAGGCTCGTGTTTCTCACGAGCTTCTGGTCTGTGAACTGGCCACCGGATAGGTGCCGGGCCTGAGAATTCGCGTGTCCACGTCGTGGATATCCCGCAGTCCGCACAGGGCCAGCGTCGTGTCGAGCTCCTTGTGGATGATCTCCAGGGTCTTCGTCACGCCTTGCTCGCCCATGGCGCCGAGTCCATACAGGAAGGCGCGTCCCAGATAGACGCCCTTGGCGCCCATCGCCACCGCCTTGAGCACATCCTGGCCAGAGCGAATCCCGCCATCCATGTGGACCTCTGTCCTGTCGCCGACCGCCGCGAGAATGTCCGGCAGAGCGGAGATGGAGGAGGCCGCACCATCGAGCTGACGTCCACCGTGGTTGGAGACGATCACGGCATCGGCGCCTGCCTGAACGGCCATCTCGGCATCCTCCGGCTCCATGATGCCCTTGATGATCAACTTGCCGCCCCAGCGATCCTTGATCCATTTGATGTCATCCCAGCTCAGGCTGGGGTCGAACTGACTGGCGGTCCATTTCGACAGGGAGCTGAGGTTGTCGGCGTCCTTCACGTGACCGGCGATGTTGCCGAAGCTGTGGCGCTTCGTCTTCAGCATGCCGGCGCACCAGCGCCACTTGGTCGCCAGGTTTAGCGCGGTGGCCACGGTGGGGCGAGGAGGGACGCTCAGGCCATTGATCAGGTCCTTGTGGCGCTGGCCGATGATCTGCAGGTCAGCGGTGAGCACCAGCGCGGAACATTCCGCCGCCTTGGCGCGATCGATCAGCCGCCCGATGTAATCCTTGTCGCGCATCACGTAGAGCTGGAACCAGAAGGGGCGTGTGCTGACGGATGCGACATCCTCGATGGAGCAGATGCTCATGGTCGAGAGCGTGAAGGGCACGCCGAAGTCACTCGCCGCGCGCGCGGCCAGCATCTCGCCATCGGCATGCTGCATGCCGGTGAGGCCAGTGGGCGCGATCGCCACCGGCATGGCCACATCCTCTCCCAGCATCTGCGTGCGCAGGGTGCGATTGTCCATGTCGACCATCACCCGTTGACGCAGTCCGATGGCGGCAAAATCAGCCTCGTTGGCGCGATAGGTGGTTTCCGTCCATGAGCCGGAGTCGGCATAGTCGTAGAACATCTTCGGCACACGGCGTTTCGCCAGGCGTTGCAGATCATTGATGCAGGTGATGGTCATGCAGAACTCCATCCAAGGAGAGAAGGCGGATCGTTTGAGGTTCAGGGACATCGCCAAGGGGATGCTGGGCTTATTGTCTCCGATGGATGGGGGGTTCACCATTGGCGATACGTCTATCTGTCGAGGACGCCTGTGCCATAGCATCATCCTGATTCCGTGAAGCCAGCGCCGACACTTCCCCTATCACCGCCAGCGAGCATTTTCTGACCGCCGATTCCGTCTCAACCGCTGAACGCATACCGGGGAGGACCAACCATGGCGACGCTGACCGACGAGAGCAGCCCATTTTGACAGGCATTTCTACCCGCCGGGCACGCTGATACTGGCTGCCGATGACCGTCAGCTCTCTGCGTGGTGCCTTTGTCCGACAGACGATCAGCATGGCGTGCCTCGGGGATAGCGCAGGCGGCTTCGCAAGGTGTTCAACACCGTCATGCGTCCGATGTCCTGCCCGAAGTCGAGGATGATCTGCCGCGCCTTGTGAATCACGAGCGCCGCACGATGCACCAGCTCTTGTAGCACGGTGCGGATCCGGCGCCGCTTGGCGGGATGGCGCACCGGGCTCAGCTCGCCGGTCATGCCCAGCTGCCCCATCAGCCGCAGGATGTTGTAGGCCAGCTGGGCGAGGTGCAGGATCAGATCGTTGGTGGCGAACTTGCCCGACGGCAGCCGCTCCAGGTCGAGATCGGTCTTGATCTCACTGTGGAATTGCTCGTGGGTGGCATGCGCCTGGTAGCGTTTGATCACCGCCTCCGGCGCCTCGTCCAGGCTGGTCCACCAGCCTTCCAACTCATAGTCCGGTTCGAGCAGCAACTGGCCATCGCGATCGGCGGTGCGCTCTACCAGGCGCATCACGCGTTGGACGACGTATTCGGTCTTGTTGTCGTCGTGGATCGAGACGGTCTGCGTCCACAGCGCCTGGCGCTTGCCAGGACGCAGCTCTTCCCAGTAGTCCGCTGCCACAGCCAACCAGGTATCCTGATCCGCCGTGGCCGAGCCGCGCGGGTTCCATTTGACGACATAGTCGAGCCGGCGCCCCTCGTCGGCAAAGACCTGGCGCTGCTGTTCGAGAAGCGCCAGGTGCGCCTGGCTGTCGAAGCCGCTGTCCTCGCGTAACAGGATCGGTTGCTTGGTCAGGCCTTGGGCGCGAGGCAGTACCCGCTCCAGGAAGGCGTTGCTCTCCTTCATGGTGTGCTGCTTGCCAGGCCGCAGTTCCAGACCCAGGCACCACCCTTCGTTGCCCAGATAGGCGGCGATCGGGGTGTAGCCATCGACCTTCTGGTAGGTCCGCGAGACGCCTTCCTTCTTCGAGTTGCTGTTGTCCATGACGAAGGTGTCGATGTCCAGGCAGACGTGCGTCGTCTCGGCGGTGATCGGTGCTTCGATCAGTGACAGCAGGGTCGTGGACCAGGTGGCGGTGCGCGCCTGCAGGTCGTTGGCGGCAAGTTTCTCCGGCCGCTGTCGCAGCGTCGCCGCGCTCGGCACCTTCTGCAGGGTCAGCAGTTGTTGGAAGGGCTTGTCGCGGCGGAAGTTCTCGACAGCGTCATAGTCGCTCATGCCCAGACACAGCAGGCCCAGGTAGCTCTTGATCACGTCACTGGTGCGCATGCCCAGCGTGGTGGGGAAGCGGCTGTCGATGCTGTCGACGCCAGCGATCTCGAAGCATTGCCCGATGATGGACAGCCCGGCGTGGCTGGTGAGGGTGCGGCGACTGGCGCGGAACTTGACGTTGGGCATGGCACTGTCTGGGTGAATGGCGATATTCGCTATATTGCCATGCAGTTCAGTAGGTTAGAAGCATTTCTGGGGGCTGGTCTCACGGATTCAGGATCATGGCAATGATGCAACCAACCTGCTGCACGACGTCTGCAGACGGACACGTTGACTGCGCGGCCTGAGGTGTCAGGTAGCGCCCCCATGAAAGGTGATGGACCCATGAGATTTGCCTGTAGCGCCTCAGCCGATGGTCGGCGCCCGACAACGCCGCGCGATCCGGCCAGTCCCCAAGGCGCGGCAAGGGCAAGAGTCCTGCGTCGTGGGCGTGACGCGATGCAGGCGTCCTGTCTGTCATGGCTGATGATCAGTCCGGCTCACGCAGCGTCCGTGGTCGCTTCCGAGGCGGAGCGTGAGGGGCTTGTGGTCGCCAATCTGCAGAAAATAGAGCAGCGGGTCGGCGCGCGCCTTGGTGTGACGGTACTGGATACTGCCGATGGCAGACGTGTCAGCTGGCGGGGTGATGAGCGTTTCCCCATGAGCAGCACCTTCAAGGTGCTGGCATGCGGCAATCTGCTCTCGCGGGTGGATGCCCGCCAGGAGTCGCTGTCACGCAAGGTGGAGATTCGCCCGGCGGATCTCGTGACCTACTCCCCCGTCACTGAACGTCAGGTGGAGGGCGATGGCATGACACTGGCGGCGTTGTGCCGCGCCACCATCACCACCAGCGACAATACCGCCGGCAACCTGATTCTCGATGCCATCGGTGGGCCTGTCGGGCTGACGAATTATCTGCGGACTCTGAAGGATGACAGCACACGTCTGGATCGTCGTGAAACGGCGCTCAATGAGGCCACTCCGGGTGACCCCCGTGATACCACCACCCCCGACGCGATGGCGTCCACCCTTCAGCGGCTGCTGCTGGGGGAGGCGCTGAGCGAGGCGTCGCGTCTCACGTTGCAGGGCTGGATGCTGGCCAATACCACGGGAAGTGACAAGCTGCGTGCCGCCTTGCCGGATGACTGGCAGATCGCTGACAAGACCGGGGGCGGGGGGCATGGCACCAACAATGATATCGCCATCATCTGGCCGCCGAATCACGCCCCGTTGATCGTGGCGGTCTATCTGACCGAGAGCGAGGCCGAGCGTGCGGTGCGTGACGCCGCGATTGCCGATGTCGGGCGTCTGCTGGTCTCCGAGGTACTGGCCATCGAGGTACTGGCCATCGAAGGACCGGCCACCGAAGGTGTGGACACGCACGCTGACATTGATCGCGTGACGCGTGAGAGAACGTGCTGAAAGAGCATGCCTGAAGTAGCGCGCCTGAGAGAGCCTGCGTGAAGCCTGGGCAACTCAGCGTTGCCGGCCCTGATGCCATCCTTTACTTGTGACTCCTGCCTCTCGCCCGCATTGTGCCTGAACTGTATCCGCAATGGTTTGCCGGGGGAGATGGTACCCGCTCCCCCTGTCATGTCCGCTCATGAGCCTTGCCCAACCTGTTCCTGCACGTGTCTGGAGGATATCCATGTCCACACTGTTTTCCCCGCTGAAGCTCGGCCCGCTCACGCTGGACAATCGCATCATCATTGCACCGATGTGCCAGTACTCCGCCCAGGATGGCCGGATGCAAGCCTGGCATGACCAGCATCTCGGCAATCTGGCCCAGTCAGGTGCCGGCCTGCTGATCTTCGAGGCCAGTGCCGTCTCCCCCGAAGGGCGTATCACCCATGGCGATGTGGGGCTCTTTGACGAGGCAACGCGTGACGCGATGCAAGGTGTCGTCGAGCGTATCCGTCGTTATTCGCCGATGCCGTTGGCCGTGCAGATCGGTCACGCGGGCCGCAAGGCCTCATGCGAGAAGCCCTGGGAGGGCGGAACTGCCATTGCTCCGGGACAACCCAACGGCTGGCAGACTCTGGCACCCAGCGCGATTCCCTTCAGTGAAGGGGGGCCGCTTCCCGAGGCGATGAGCGCCGAGCAGATCGCCCAGACCATCGACGCCTTCGTGGAAGCGGCCCGGCGTGCCGTCGAGATCGGTCTCGACGGGATCGAGCTGCACGCGGCGCATGGTTATCTGCTGCATCAATTCCTGTCACCGTTGAGCAATCAGCGCGAGGACGACTATGGCGGTTCACTGGAGAATCGCATGCGGCTGACGCTTGAGGTGTTCGACGCCGTTCGCGCCGCGATTCCTGACGAGGTCATGCTGGGCATCCGGATCAGCGCGACGGACTGGGTCGAGGGCGGCTGGGATCTCGCACAGAGCATCGAACTCGCCAAGGCGCTTGACCGCCGTGGCTGCCACTATCTGCATGTCTCAAGCGGCGGGCTCAGCGAGCAGCAGCAGATTCCGGTGGAGCCCAACTATCAAGTCCCGCACGCCGAGGCCTTGAAGGCTCAGGTGGTCATGCCCGTCATCGCGGTGGGCTTGATCACCGAGCCACAGCAGGCGGAAGACCTGCTGGTGACAGAGCGTGCCGATGCCATCGCCCTGGCGCGCGGCATTCTCTATGACCCGCGCTGGCCCTGGCATGCGGCCGCCGCGCTGGGAGATACCGTCAAGGTTTCGCCCCAGTATCTGCGTTGCCAGCCGCATGGTCTGAAGTCATTGCTGGAGAATCAGCAGGACTGAAGTCCGTGAAAGGACATCGATGACTGACGCCCGCGTTCATGAGCCCTTGCTCGATGATCGCGGGCGTTCTTGTTTGCTCAATCCCCTTTGCTCAATCCCCCTGGCGGCGCGAAGCCTCGATTTGAGGGAGGAGAGTGGAGAGGCGTTTGCGCCTCTCCTTGTGGCTCAAGGCGGCGCTGCGCCAGCAGGGCGATGAAGGCTCGGGGGAGTACAGGACGGCTGGCAGTAATTATACGAGTGTGCAATAGTGGTGGAAGATCCACCGCAACCCATTCGCTGCCAGTCGTGACACAAGGAGAGCCAATGCCAAGCCAAGCCCCGATTCTGGGTGTCTACCTGAGTGAATCCCTGGACCTGGACAGCCTCTACGGTGAGGCGCTGCGCCAGCTGGGCGAGGATGTCGTGCTGCAGAACCCGCATGAGATCGAAGACCCCACGGAGGTCGCGTTCGCCATCTGCTGGCAGCCGGGAGAAGACGCCTTCGCGCCGTACCCCAATCTCATGCTTGCCATGTCGATCGCGGCGGGGGTGGATGCTCTGCTCAGTCATCCGGGGCTGTCAGATGAGGTTCAGGTGGCACGGGTACGAGATCCGCATCAGGCATTTCTGATGGCCGGGTTTGCCGCGCATGAAGTGCTGCATCAAGAGCGCGAGTTTGCCGTCATGGCAGACAATGCCACGCGCCGTGAGTGGCAGCCCTTGCCGATGCGTGCGCCCGAGAAGGCGCAGGTGGCGGTGCTGGGCCACGGCAGCATGGGGCGCGCGGTGGTCACTTCGCTGTCGGCACTGGGATTCTCGGTGACGGTCGCCTGTCGCAGTGAACCTGTCGCAGCAGTGCAAGGCGTGTGCTATCTGACGGGCAACAATGCGGTGATGGCCGCGGCTCAGGGGGCGGATTACCTGATCAACATCCTGCCGCTGACTCCGGTCACCGAGAATGTGCTGAATGCGACCCTGTTCGCCCAGCTGCGGCCGGGGGCCTGGCTTGTGCAGATCGGCCGCGGCGAGCACCTGGTGGAAGCCGATCTCGATGCGGCACTGGCGTCCGCTCAGCTGGCGGGCGCGACGCTGGACGTCTTCCGCGAGGAGCCATTGGCGCCCAATCATCGCTGGTGGCAAGACGCGCGCCTGCGCATCACGCCGCATGTCGCCAGTGACTCGCTCCCCGAGGTGGTCGCCGAGCAGGTGGTGGCCACGGCGCGCGAGTTGCGCGATGGCCTGCCGCTCACGTTGGGCGTGGATCGCCAGCGCGGCTATTGAGGCCCTGGTCTATTGAGGACCTTGGCTATTGTGGCCCCCGGCTATTGAGGACCGGAAGGTGGAGGCGTCAAGGCTTTTCAGGGCTCTGCGGAGCCTTTCTCGACCCCAGACAGCGACATCTTGATCACAGGAGACAGCGACATGCAGGCATCGACCATGAGTGACGCGGAATGGCAGGCACGCCTTGATCTGGCAGCCTGCTATCGGTTGGCGGCGCACTACCGCATGACCGACCTGATCTATACCCACATCACGGCGCGAGTGCCGGGTGAGGAAGGGCACTTCCTGATCAATCCCTATGGTTGGCGCTGGGAGGAGATCACCGCATCCTCGCTGGTCAAGATCGACGTCAACGGCGAGAAGGTCGATGACAGCGCCGCGCGGGTCAATCCAGCCGGTTTCACCATTCACTCGGCGATTCATGCGGCAAGCCACTCTGCCAGCTGGATCATGCATACCCATACGCGCGCCGGCGTGGCGGTATCGAGCCTGGAAGAAGGACTGCTGCCGCTGAATCAGATCGCCCTGCAGTTCCATGGTCGCGTCTCCTACCACGACTACGAAGGCATCGCGCTGGATCTGGATGAGCGCGAACGCATCGTGGCAAGCCTTGGCGAGAATCCGGCGCTGATCCTGCGCAATCATGGCCTGCTGACCACCGGTGCCTCTGCTGCCGAGATGTTCAACAACATGTTCTACCTCGAGCGCAGCTGCGAGATTCAGGTCGCGACCCTGTCCATGGGCCAGCCGGTGCGCCGTCTCTCGCCCGAGATCTGTGCGCATGTGGTCGACCAGTACGACATGGCCATCCATGAGGATGGCGATCTGGTACTGGAATGGGATTCCCACCTGCGTCTGCTGGAGAGCCTTGGCAGTGACTATCGTCGATAAGCCTTCCCTCGATGCGTGGCCGCTGTCACGTGAGAGTGAGGCAAGTGCGGCAATCCCGGCGTTGAGTGAAGGAGAGGGGCCCAGATGAGTCGCAAGGTGTTTCAGCGTCTTTCCCAGGATCAGCGTCGTCGCGACCTGCTGGAAGCCACGCTGAGCTGTGTCGCGCAGCATGGTCTGGCCGGCGCCAGCGTGCGCCGCGTGGCGGAGGCGGCCGGTGTCTCACCCGGGCTGATTCGCCACCACTTCGGCACCAAGGATGACATGGTGCGGGCCGCCTATGCCTACATGATGGGCCAGCTGACCTCTGATATCGCCGATGCCAGCCCGGTCAGTGATGAATCCTCGGCGTGTCGTCTGGCACGCTTCATCGCGGCGAGTCTCACGCAGCCCAATCTGGCCGCCCACAAGGTCTCCCTGTGGGCGACCTTCATCGGTCGGGTACGTCACGATGCCACCTACTCGGCGGTCCATCAGGAAACCTATCGCGAGTTTCTCGATCTGCTGCGGTTACTGATCCAACCCGTTCTGAGCGCCAATGATCAGCCCGCTGATGACGCTATCTGTGAGGAGCAGGCGATCGCCCTCAATGGCCTGATCGATGGTCTGTGGCTGGAAGGTGGGCTGGAACATGGCCTCTATGCCGTCGAGCGATTGCCCGGGATCGCCATGCGAGCGGCAGAGGGCATCCTGCGCCTGCCTCACGGCACCTTGCTTGAGCATGTCGAGATGACAACAACACCCCCACCTCACAGGAGTTGAGCATGCGCTACGCCACCATCACCGAACGATTGAGCGATCTGGGCGGTGACAAATGGGCCGTCCACAGTGCCGCTCGTCAGCGAATTCTGGCGGGAGAACCGATCATCGAGCTGACCATCGGAGAACCGGATATCGCCACACACCCGGCGCTGGTCGAGCGCTGTGTCGAGGCGCTGCGCGCCGGGCGTACCCGCTACTCCGATGGCCGTGGCGAACCGGGGCTGGTCGCGGCATTGGCCGAGCGCTACTCAGCGCGCATGCCCGAGATCAGCGCAGACAACGTGCTGTGTTTCCCCGGCACTCAGACGGCGCTGTTCGCGGTGATGCTGGCGCTGGTGGAAGAAGGATGCGGCGTACTGACCGGCGACCCCTATTACGCCACCTATGAGGGCGTGATCCGGGGTGCCGGCGGTGACCTGCAGCCGGTACCGCTGCGCATGGAGCATGGCTTCGTGTTGCAGCCGGAAGATCTGGCCGCGGCCATCACGCCGCAGAGTCGCGTATTGCTGCTCAATACGCCGCACAATCCGACGGGTGCGGTGATGGACCGTGCGACGCTCGAGCGCATCGGTGAGCTGTGTCGCGAGCATGACCTGTGGATCGTCTGTGATGAGGTCTATGAAGCGCTGATCTTCGCGGGCGAATTCGTCTCGCCGCTTGAGATCGAGGCACTGCGTGAGCGCACCGTGGTGGTGTCCTCCATCTCCAAGAGCCATGCTGCCACCGGCTTTCGCAGTGGCTGGGCCATCGGCTCAGCGGAATTCTGCCGCCGGCTGTTGCCTGTCTCGGAGACCATGCTGTTCGGCAACCAGCCCTTCATCGCCGACATGACAGAGGCCGCGCTGCGCGGAGATTTCGATACTACCGAGCGTCTTCGCGAATCACTCGGGCGCCGCGCGCGTCTGGTCCATGAGGCGCTGGCGGCCATCTCGCAGCTGTCTTCCAGCCTGCCCCAGGGCGGCATGTTCCTGATGGTTGATGTCTCACGCACCGGCCTGGATGGTGAACAGTTCGCCTGGCGGCTGCTGGAACGGCAGCAGGTCGCGGTGATGCCGGGCAGTGTCTTCGGCGACTGCGGAAGGCCACTGGTACGTGTCGCCTTGACCGTGCCGGATGACACCCTGCTGGAAGCGGTGCAGCGCATGACGCTACTGTGTGATCAGCTCGAGCCCGACGCAGTGACCTCAGACGTGTCCTCAGGCGTGACCTGAGGCGCGGCCTCGGCGGTGCCGGGACTATCAAACGATTCATCAGATCAACGCAGACACGCCGCCCTCGGGCGGCGTGTCTGCGTTCACCGAAGCGTGATTCACAGCGTCATTTCCAGCCCATCTGCCAGACGCTGTCTTCCTTGAGCTCACGCCAGGCGAGGGTGTAATCCTTGCGGGTCAGTACCGCCTGCAACACGACCTCGACCACATGTTCGTCCTGCTCATCACGAATCAGGCGCGTGACGATGAAATGCCGCTCTCGATTCTTGGGAGTCACGGCGGTCCATTTGCTCTGCAACAGCTTGTCGGGATTCAGGCGATTCATGTCGGGCTCTTGAAGGTGAAGAGTGATGAGAGGCTCACGATGTCATACGGCAGGCGGGCTCTCGTTGAGCAGTTGCCAGAGTGCATCGGTCGCTGTGCTGTTGTTGTCATTGCGGCAATAGCAGGCTACCTCAAGGGGCGGCCCACCCAGATCATCCAGCAGTGAGAGCAGCCTGCCGCTCTCCAGATCATCCTCGATCAATCCATGGGGCAGCCAACCGACCCCCAGTCCGGCCATCACCAGTTCACGAATGCCCAGCGTGAAGGAGGTCTCGCAGATGATGTCGATGTCCTGGGCGCGCTGAAGATCCATCAGATAGGGCGAGGCCAGAATCTGGCCCAGAAAACTCTCCGGATCATAGGCGATCAAGGGCAGGCGTTGATCACTGCGTGGCAGGTGCAGGGGGCGACCCAGGGTATCTGGCGCACACACCGGCAGCAGGCGCTCCAGCCCCAGCGAGAGGCGATTGATGCCGCAATTTCCCTCGAAGACCGGCGCGCCCTGAAGCTCGGAGCACAGCAGCAGATCGGCCTGCCCATGATCGAACAACTGCAGGCATTCACTGCGGTCCAGCGACTTCACCTGCAGTCCGGCGTCGGGGGAGTTGTGCCGGAAATAGCGCAGCAACCGTGGCAGGTAGCTGACGGTGAGGGTGTGCTGAGTGGTGATGATCGCCTTCGGCCCCTGGCGGGCCTCGCTGCGTAGCCGGCTGCGCAGCGTATAGAGCCGCGCCAGCCATTCCCGCATTTCCTGCTCATATTCCAGCGCGTGCTCGGTGAGGATCATGCGCTGCGACTGGCGATAGACCAGCTCGACCCCCAGCCACTCCTCGAGCTGCCGTATTCGGCGCGAGAAGGCGGGTTGCGTCACGTTGCGTCGCTCGGCTGCCAGCGAGAAGGTCCCGGCCTTGATCAATGCGAGAAAGTCTTCGATCCATTCGATCTTCATGCGTCGCCTGAGGAGATGTCGGTTGTTGTTGGAGGTTGGCCATCATGCACCGCTTTCCCATTGTGGTGAAGCCTGCAGCGACACCTGCGGACATGGCACGACGCTGACCGGGTGTCCCATGAGAACGGGGCTTTTGGGCAATGGATATGACTGCCAGTCGGCGTTGCGGACATGTCGATCTTCTGGATATCTGAGTCGGATCAGAGGAAGCCACTGGTCATGCAGAAAAGTAACAAACTTTGAGAAACATGGCATTGGGACTGGCGAGAATCGCGGCTTACTGTTGAGAAGACCGCTCGGCGGCGTGCCGGAGTGATGTCACACATTCGACGAACGTCGTTATGAGAGTAATCCCTATGACAACAATGACTCGCCTGGAGGCTCGTATGCATCTGTCCCGTTTTCCCCGTGTTCGCCTTGGTCACCTCTCGACTCCGCTGGAGCCGATGGACAACCTGAGCAAGCTGTTGGGTGGGCCGCGTCTCTGGATCAAGCGTGATGACTGCACCGGGCTTTCCACTGGCGGCAACAAGACCCGCAAGCTGGAATTTCTGATGGCGGATGCGCTGGAGCAGGGCGCCGATACCATCATCACCCAGGGCGCAACCCAGTCCAACCACGCGCGTCAGACCGCTGCCGCTGCCTGCAAGCTGGGCCTTGAGTGCCACATCCTGCTGGAAGACCGTACCGGCAGCGACGACCGCAGCTACAACTACAACGGCAACGTCTTCCTCGACCAGCTGCATGGCGCGACGGTTGCCAAGCGTGCCGGTGGTGCCGACATGGCCGCCGAGATGGAAGCGCTGGCCGACAAGCTGATCGGCAAGGGCAAGAAGCCCTACATCATCCCGGGGGGTGGCTCCAACGAGATCGGCGCACTCGGTTACGTGAATGCCGCCCTCGAGCTGCTGTCCCAGGCCAACGACATGGGCCTCAAGATCGATCACCTCGTTCACGCCACCGGCAGCGCCGGCACCCAGGCGGGACTGGTGACGGGCCTGACCGCCTGCAACTCCGGCATTCCGGTACTCGGCATCGGTGTGCGGGCACCGAAGGACAAGCAGGAAGGCAATGTCTTCGCGCTGGCGCAGAAGACCGAAGCCAAGCTGGGCCTGTCGGATGTGGTCAAGCGTGAAGATGTCGTCGCCAACTGCGATTACGTCGGTGAAGGCTACGGCATTCCGACCGAAAGCATGGTCGAGGCCGTCACGCTGCTGGCCCAGCAGGAAGGCATCCTGCTGGACCCGGTCTACTCCGGCAAGGGCATGGCCGGTCTGATCGATCTGGTGCGCAAGGGGCATTTCAAGGAAGGCGAGAACGTGGTCTTCCTGCACACCGGTGGTGCCGTGGCCCTGTTCGGCTACCCCGATGCCTTCAACTTCGCGGATTACCAGGCCTGATAGCGTTTGCGGCCAGTGATGCGTCCCGCCTGAAGGTCACGGCGTGACTGACGCATCCCGTAACGACACGCTCCCGGCCCGGGTGGCAAGGGAGCGTGATGATCACAGCAGTTTTCGGGGAATCACAATGACAATCAGACACCTCAAGCTGGCTGAAGCAGCTGACGGCGTGGCAGAGGAAGATCAGCGCACCACGGCCATCGTCCAGGACATGCTGCAGGACATTCGCTCGCGTGGTGAAGATGCCGTGCGCATGTATGCCGAGAAGTTCGACAACTGGAGCGGCGATTTCGTCCTCAGTGAAGAAAAGCTGGCCACGCTGATCGAGAGCGTGCCGCAGAGCGTCAAGGACGATATCGATTTCGCCCATCGCCAGATCCGTCGTTTCGCCGAAGCGCAGCGCGACAGCCTGACGTCCTTCGAGATCGAGACCGAGCCGGGTGTCGTGCTGGGTCAGCGCGTGCTGCCCATCGATGCCGCGGGTTGCTACGTGCCGGGTGGACGCTACGCGCATGCCGCCTCGGCGCTGATGAGTGTCGCCACGGCCAAGGCCGCCGGCGTCAAGCACATCACGGCCTGTTCGCCGCCGCGCGGTGACAGCATCAATCCGGCGGTGGCCTACGCCATGCATGTGGCCGGAGCCGACCGCATCCTGGAGATGGGCGGCGTTCACGCTGTCGCCAGCATGGCCTTCGGCCTGTTCGGCGGGCGCGAAGCCGACATCCTCGTCGGTCCGGGCAATGCCTTCGTTGCCGAAGCCAAGCGCCTGTTGTTCGGGCAGGTCGGTATCGACGTCTTCGCCGGCCCCACCGAATCGGCGGTGATCGCCGATCACACGGCAGACCCGATGACCATCGCGGTGGATCTCGTCTCCCAGGCGGAGCACGGCCCGAACTCGCCGGTCTGGCTGTTTACCACCAGTGAAGAGATCGCGCGCCGCGTCATCGAGCTGGTGCCGCTGGTCGGCAACGACATGCCCAACGCCGAGGTCATCCATGCCGCATGGCGCGACTACGGTGAAGTCATCCTGTGCGACACCCGCGAAGAAGTGGTCCAGATCAGTGATCAGTACGCCTGCGAACACCTGCAGGTGCTGTGTGAGGACCTGGAGTGGTGGAAGCAGAATCTCGGCAACTACGGCTCTCTGTTCCTGGGCGAAGGCAGCACAGTCACCCACGGTGACAAGTGTTCCGGCACCAACCATATCCTGCCGACCAAGCGGGCCGGTCGCTACTCCGGAGGCCTGAATGTCCACAAGTTCATGAAGGTACTGACTACCCAGCAGCTCAGTGCCGAAGCCAACCTCAAGTTCAGTGCCATCGGTTCGCGCATCTCGCGCACCGAAGGGATGGAAGGCCATGCGCGTGCCTGTGACTGGCGCCTCACCAAATACTTCCCCGAGCAGGATTGGGACTTCCCCGTCTATGCCCAGAAGCGTTACTGAGGAGGCCACATGCGTCGTTTTGCCAAGTCATTCACCCAGCAGGAAGCCATCTCCGACACCGCCATCGAGGCTGCCGTCGCCGTGATGCGCAGTGGTCGCCTGCATCGCTACAACCTGGCGGAAGGCGAGCAGGGCGAAACGGCGCTGCTAGAACAGGAATTCGCGGCGAGTCTGGGCATTCCCCATGCGCTGGCCTGTGCCTCCGGCGGCTATGCCCTGCAGCTGGCGCTGCGCGCCTGTGGACTCGAGGCCGGTGACAAGGTGCTGTGCAACGCCTTCACCCTGTCCCCGGTGCCCGGCAGCATCGTCGCCGCCGGTGGCGAGCCGGTGCTGGTGGACATCCTCGAGGACACCACCGTCGATCCGGAGGATCTGGCGCGTGCGGCCGATCAGAGCGGGGCCCGCTTCTTCATGCTCTCGCACATGCGCGGGCATATCGGCGACATGCACGCGATCATGCAGATCTGCGACAGCCGCGGCATCACGGTGATCGAGGATTGCGCGCATACCATGGGCGCCAGTTACGACGGCAAGCCCAGCGGCACTTTCGGCAAGGTCGGCTGCTACAGCACCCAGACCTACAAGCACGTCAATTCCGGTGAGGGTGGCCTCCTGGCGACCGCCGATGATGAGGTGATGCGACGCGCCATCATTCTCTCAGGCTCCTACATGTTGTACGACCGTCACCTGGCGGCGCCGGCAGCGGAGAGCTTCGCTGAGACGCGCCTGCAGACCCCCAACATGAGTGGTCGCATGGACAATCTGCGTGCCGCCATCCTGCGTCCGCAACTGGGAGAGCTGGCTGAGCGTCGCGAGCGCTGGAATGCCCTCTATGGCCGCATGCAGGACCGGCTCACGGCCATGGAGGGCGTCACGCCCATCCTGCGTGGCCCGCTGGAAGGCTACGTTGGAAGCTCCATCCAGTTCACGCTGGCGCAGTGCACCCACGAGCAGATCGCCGCCTTCATCGCAGGCTGTGAAGCGCGTGGGCTACCGGTGAAATGGTACGGCAAGTCGCTGCCTGAGGATTACACCAGTCGCTACGACAGCTGGGCCTATCTGGGCAGCCATCGTGCGGTGCCCAATGCCGACCGGGTGCTGGCGACACTGTGTGATCTGCGCCTTCCGCTGACCTTCGACGTCCAGGACTGTGAGGTGATCGCGGACCTGATTCAGGACGCTCTGCACAGCGCACGACCAGTCTTGACCGTCGCGTGACTGTGCCTGGCGGCAGCATATGACAGTGGTGAACCCATAACGATAACGCTTTGAAAGCCACATGATCTTCAATCCGCATGTCCTGGTGACAGGGCATGTGGACCCGCAACCAGTGGAGTAATAACAATGTTCAATAAAGCTCTCTTGGCAACCGCAGTGATGTTGGTGATGTCAGCGACCGCTCAGGCCAAGACCTTCAAGGTCGGCATGGGCGATCCGATGGATTCGGATCAGGGCGCACTTGCACAGCGCTTCGAGGAACTGGTCGAGCAACTCTCCGATGGCGAGATGCAGGTGGAGTTGTTCCCGGGCGGTCAGCTGGGCTCCGAGACCGGCATGATCCAGGACACGCGTATCGGCAAGCTGGACTTCGCGCTGATCGGCGTCGGCAACCTGACGCCCTATGCGCCGCGCCTCGGCGCGCTCACCATGCCCTATGCATTGCGTAGCCATGCGGATGCCGTTAAGGCCACCACCGGCCCGCTGGCGGATGAATGGAACCAGATCGCCGAGAAACAGGCCGGCGTCCACATCGTCAGCTGGCTGTATTCCAACTTCCGTTATCTGACCAACTCCAAGCGTCCGGTGACATCATTGGAAGACCTTGAGGGCCTGAAGATCCGTGTGCCGCAGAACAAGATCATGCTCGCCACCTATCAGGCCTGGGGTGCCAGCCCGATCAGCATGTCGTGGCCGGAAGTCTTCACCGGTCTGCAGCAGGGCGTGATCGATGGTCAGGACAACCCGGATATCGTCAATTACACGATGAAATTCCAGGAAGTGCAGAAGTATCTGACCGAGGTTCACTATCAGTACTCCCTGCAGCCCATCGTCATGGGGGTGCGTACCTACAACAAGCTCTCTGACGAGGAGCGCGAGATCATCGATCGCGCTGGCCTGGAAGCCCAGCTCTATGCGCTTCAATTCCAGCTGACCGAGGCCTCTCAAGCGCGTGCTGGCATGGAAGCGGAAGGGGTGCAGTCCGCTCAGCTGACCGACGAGGACAAGTGGGTCAGCATCGCCAAGGAAAAGGTCTGGCCGCAGTTCTATGAAGAGATCGGCGGCAAGGAATCCTTCGATGAATTGCAGAAAGCATTGGGCTACTGAGCCCGAGTGGGCGGGGGCGCTCGCGGCGTCAGCGTGAATGATGCCTGAGCGACCCCTGCTGCGTTCAATGCTCTCGAGCAGGGATACCCCCCAGTGCGGGTATCCCTCTCATAGTTCATCGTGAAGGAGGCTCGCATGTTGGCCAGATTGAACAATATCGAGGATTACGCCTGCCGTTTCCTGCTGGCGGTCTTCGTACTCCTGCTGTTTTCTCAAGTGGTATTACGTGTCGTGTTCGGTATCGGCATGGCATGGATGGAAGAGCTGGCACGCTACGCCTTCGTCTGGTTCGTTTTCCTGGGGGCTGCACATGCGGCTCACCTGAGTGCCCACAATCGGCTGCAGACCCACATCAATCTGCTGCCGCGCAAGGTGGCCAACGCCATCCTGCTGTTCGTCGACATCATCTGGGCACTCTTCAGCCTGACCATCGCCTACAAGAGCCTGGATCTGATCGGACTTCTCACCGAGTTCCCCTATGAGTCACCGGCGCTCGGCTGGTCGCTCGCCTACGTCTATTACATCTTCCCAGTGGCCTTCACCTTGATGGCCTTTCGCGTATTGCAGGTGCAGTTCCTCAAGCTGGTCAGAGGCATCGAGCCCGGTAACGTGGACGACGAGGAAGTGAAGCGCATCACGGAATCGACCCCAGATTCCACCGACGTCACTCGCACCGCCAAGATGGGAGGCTGATACCATGGCCGCGACTATTCTGTTCTCTCTGTTTGGTGCACTGCTGTTTCTGGGCTCCCCCATCGTCGTTGCCCTTGGGGTGGCGTCCATGGCGGTCTATGTCGTCAGTGGTGATGACATCACCTCGCTGGTGGAGCTGGCATTCTCGTCGATCAACTCCTTTCCGCTGATGGCACTGCCGTCCTTCATTCTGGCGGGTGCCCTGATGGGCGACGCCGGCATCGCGCGGCGTCTGATTCGTATCGCCGAAGAGCTGGCTGGGCCGGCCGCAGGTGGTCTGGGGGCGGCGGCAGTGATGGCCTGCATGTTCTTCGGCGCCATTTCCGGCTCGGGGCCGGCGACCACGGCGGCCGTGGGCATGCTGGTGATTCCGGCGATGATCGAACGTGGCTACGGCCGCAGCTATCCGGCGGCGATCACCGCCACCGCTGGCGGACTGGGCGTCGTGATTCCTCCCAGCATGCCGTTGGTCATCTACGGGGTGACCGCCAACGAGTCGATCTCGGCGCTGTTCATGGCGGGGGTCATCCCGGGCATCATGCTAGGGGCGGCCCTGATGATCGCCAACTACATCACCGCCAAGCGCAACGGCTATCAGGCCCAGGGCGAGCCGTACGACAAGGCACGTGTCTTCAAGGTGCTCAAGGAAGGCTTCTGGTCACTGATGGCACCGGTGGTCATCCTCGGCGGCATCTACAGCGGTCTCTTCACGCCGACCGAAGCCGCCGTCGTCTCGATCTTCTATGCGCTGTTCGTCGGCGTCTTCATTCACAAGGAGTCCTCGTTGTTGGGCTTGAATGAAGCCTTCCAGAACACGACCTGGCTGACCGGTCGCGTGCTGATCATCATGTTCACCGCCACCGCCTTCGGTCGCATCCTGGTGGAGCATCACATTCCGGCCATGATCGCCCAGGGCATCCTCAACATCACCGACAGCCTGTGGCTGGTGTGGATTCTGGTGATCGCCTTCCTGTTGATCGTCGGCATGTTCATCGAGATCCTGGCGACCATCATGATCGTCACGCCGGTGCTGCTGCCGGTGATGGTGGAGCTGGGCGTCGACCCGGTGCACTTCGGGATCGTGCTGGTGGTCAGCCTGGGGATCGGCTTCTCGACCCCGCCGCTGGGCGAAAACATGTTCATCAGTTCCAGCATCGCCAACGTGTCCATCGAGAAGATCTCGGTGCGTGCGCTGCCGCTGGTCGGCACCATGGTGCTGATCGCCTTGCTGCTGGCCTTCGTGCCGCAGCTGACGATGTGGCTGCCGGACATGATGGGCTTCTAGCGGCGCAGCGGATGGCAGTTGCTCGTCATCACAGTTCCTCGAGAGGATGCCGGCCACGTCGCTATCCTCTCGAGCCTTGACCTTCAGTGAGAGTTTTGTCGGAGAACGACCAATGAGAAGCTCGCATGACGCCTCGGGCGCAGAACATATTGTCGTGGGCGTGTTGGGCGGCATGGGGCCGGATGCCACGGTGGCCTTCATGCAGCAGGTGATCCAGGCCACGCCGGCCGAGGATGACATCGATCATGTGCACATGATGGTCGACAACAATCCCAAGGTGCCGTCGCGCATCAAGGCTCTGCTGGAAGGGTGCGATGTCTCTCCGGGGCCTGCCATCGCGGAAATGGCCCAGCGACTGGAGCAGTCAGGATGTGATTTTCTGGTCATGCCCTGCAATACCGCCCACTACTACTGGCAGGATGCTCAGGACGCCGTCTCGATTCCGGTGTGGCATATCGTCGAGCGCACTTTGGACCGGGTGGCGGCGCAGTGGCCGGGCGCACGTGTCGGCATGCTGTGTTCGCCGGCGCTGCGCAAGATAGGTCTTTACGAAGGCTTCATCGCGGCGCGTGGTCTATCGCTGGCCTATCCCCAGGATGAGGACGCGATGCTGGAGGTGATTCGCAGCGTCAAGAAAGGACAGGTGAGTGATGACGCCGTCGGGGGGGCCTTCCGTCAGGCAGCCGCTGACCTGGTGGCGCAGGAAGCGGATGTGCTGGTACTGGCCTGCACGGAGCTCTCCCTCATCAGCCATCTCCTGGATGACCGGCTGCCGATCGTGGATTCCGTCGAAGCGCTGGCCGTGAGTGTCGCGCAGGCTGCCACCCAGTAAGCGTCGAGCACAGCGGTGGCTGTGTCCTCATTTGGTAGAGAGCGTTTCCAAGCGCTTGCCCACGCTCAAGTGGCGCCACGCTCAGGTAGCGTCATGCAAAGACCCCGCGGCATCGTCATGGCGATGCGCGGGGTCTTCGCCCATGGGGGGCGTAGTCACGCGTCGCCAATATCACTGCCCGAGCGGCGCTGCTCGCGCTCCTGCAGGTAGCGTGCAGGCGTGGTGCCGAGCAGCTTCTTGAACATGCTGATGAAGGCGTTGACGGACTGATAACCGACGTCTTCCGAGACGCGCTGCACGCTCATGCCCTCGGCCAGCAGGCGGATCCCCACCACCAGGTGGAGTTGCTGGCGCCAGCGGCTGAAGCTCAGGCCGGTGTCACGCTGGATAAGCCGGGCGAGGGTGCGTTCGCTCATCGCCAGTTCGCTCGCCCACTCGGCCAGGGTGCGCCGATCATCCGGTGTCTTGATCAGGGCATCGCTGATGCGGGTCAGCCGCGGGTCTTCAGGCAAGGGCAGATGCAGACGTTCGCTGGGCATGCAGGCCAGTTCTTCCAGCAGGACATCGACCAGCCGCGCTGTCGGCCCCTGTTCAGGATATGGCTGGGGCAGCTCCGCCAGACGCAGCACCAGCTCACGCAACAGGGGCGAGATCGACAGCGTACAGCTGTGGCTCGGCATCTCAAGCGCTCCGGGCTCGATGAACAGGTGGCACACGCGGCCGCCACGGGTCAGGTGGTTGCTGTGGGGCAGGTTGCCGGGAATCCAGACGCCGCTGTGCGGCGGCACCATCCACAGCCCTTCCGGCACGCGGCTGGTCACGACGCCATGCAGGGCGATGACCAGCTGTCCCTTGCGATGCTGGTGGATCGGGACTTCCATCACCTGTTGTCCGGTATCCACATGCAGGGCGCTGGCCGGAATCTCGTAGATGTCCGGGTCATGTTCGCAGACGCTGCTGGAGAAGGGCACGGAGGAGTGACCGCTGGCGACTCCCGACGATGAGGTTGCGTCTCGCGTGGCAAGGGAAATCGGCGTCGCGGAGGTCCTAGAGGAGGTGGCTGGCATGTCGGCTCGCAGATTGTCCGATTTCAGGTATCTGATGTCATGATGGCTCAATTCTGCAGCGATATTGGCGATTACGCTATCGTTAATCTGCGCGGGAATTCACCTCTGATGTGTCGTCCCGCTATCTGTCCGTTCCAAGTTCGCTGCGAGCGTCTCATGACTGAACTCTGCCACTCTTCTCCTGTTCGGCGATTGAGCCATCCTGCCGTGTTGATCGCCGGCATCCTGATGATTGCCATGAATCTGCGTGCGCCCTTTACCAGTATCGCACCGTTGCTTGAGCGGCTGCAGGCGGCGCTGGGCTTCAATGCCACGGCGGCAGGGTTGCTGATGATTCTGCCGCTGTTGGCGTTCGTCGTGGTGTCCCCCTGGGTACCCCGTCTCGCACGTCATGTGGGGCTTGAGCGCAGTGTATTCCTTGCCTTGCTGGCGATCGCCGCCGGCATCGTGCTGCGGGTGCAGGGCAACACGCTGGCGCTCTATGTGGGGATCGCCATGATCGGGGCGGGCATCGCGGTGGGCAATGTGCTGTTGCCCAGTCTGGTCAAACGCAGCTTTCCCCGACACATCGCGCTGCTGACCTCCTGCTATGTGCTGACCATGGGCATCATGGCCGCCATCGCCTCGGCGGTGATGGTGCCGCTGGCGCAGGACAGTCCGGATGGCTGGCAATTCGCGATGCTCATCGTGGTCATCCTGCCATTGATGACGATGGTGATGTGGTGGCCACAGTTGTCACATCGCTCCCTGCCGGCGGCGAAGGAAGTCGAGAAGGGTGCCGCGGGTCCGGTGCGTCAGGCAGCCGTGTGGCGCTCGCCACTGGCCTGGCAGGTGACGCTGTTCATGGGGATCAATTCGCTGCTGTTCTATACCGTCAACAGCTGGCTGCCGAGCATGCTGGCGGACAACGGCTTTTCCCCGGAAAAGGCGGGATCGTTGCATGGCCTGCTGCAGTTGGCCTCAGCCTTGCCGGGGCTGATTCTGGTGCCTCTGATGCCGCGCCTGAAGGATCAACGCCTGATCGCCTTCGCGACGCCCTGCATGTCGCTGGCAGGGTTCATCGGGCTGTGGCTGATGCCGGGGTGGGCGCTGGTGTGGGTGCTGTTGCTGGGCGCGGGCTCCGGTGCCAGCTTCATTCTCGCCCTGTCGTTCATGGGGCTCAGAGCGCGCGATGCCATGCAATCGGCGTCGCTGTCGAGCATGGCGCAGACCCTGGGCTATCTGCTCGCGGCCATGGGGCCGCCGTTGATCGGGGCGCTCTACGATCGGCAGGGTGACTGGCAGCTGGCATTGATGGTGTGTGCCTCCCTCAGTGTGCTGATGGCGGGGATCGGCTGGCTGGCGGGCAGGGACCGCCAGTTGCCTGAGGCGTCGGCATCTGAATAATGGAGCGTTGCCCTGAAGGGCTACAGGAACATCCCCCCATGACAAGGAAGTGAGAGATGGCGAATGCATCATCCGGAAGGAAAGGTCAGCCGGCCTCTGGTACCAAAGAGGCTGCGGGGAATACTCGGCGTCCGTGTGCAATGCGTCGCCTGCGGGCAGCCATCCTCGGTCTGGCCAGCATTGGGGGTATCGTGATGATCGCTCAGCCAGCCAATGCCGCGACGCTGTCACTGCGCGTGATCGAGACCACCGACATCCACGCCAACGTGATGGATTACGACTATTACAAGGATCGTCCCAGCGTGCGCATCGGCCTGGTGCGGGCGGCGAGCCTGATCCAGCAGGCGCGTTCCGAGGTGGTCAACAGCGTGCTGCTGGACAACGGAGATCTCATTCAGGGCAGCCCGATGGGCGATTACATGGCGGCGGAAGGTCTCGAGGAGGGTGATGTCTTCCCGGCCTACAAGGTCATGAATCAGCTGGATTACGATGTCGGCAACATCGGCAATCATGAGTTCAATTACGGGCTCGAGTATCTCGAACGGGCGCTTTCCGGCGCGCAGTTCCCCTATGTGAACGCCAATCTGCTGGACGCCACGACCGGCGAGCCGTACTTCACGCCTTATCAGATCACCCCCCATGCCTTCACCGACAGTGAGGGCAACGCTCAGACAGTGAAGGTCGGCTATATCGGCTTTGCGCCGCCGCAGGTGATGACCTGGGATCGCAAGCACCTCAAGGGCCGCCTGACGGCCGAGGACATCACCGAGAGCGCCAGGCGCTGGGTACCCGAGATGCGCCGGGCGGGCGCGGATGTGGTGATCGCCATCCCACACTCCGGCATCTCGACTGACCCTTACCGGGTGATGGCCGAGAATTCGGTGTATTACCTTTCGCAGGTGGAAGGCATCGATGGCATCGCCTTCGGGCATGCCCATGCGGTCTTCCCCAGCGAGGAATTTGCTGAGGTGCCGGGGGCCGATATCGCCAAGGGCACCCTCAATGGGGTGCCGGCGATGATGCCGGGGCATTGGGGCAGCCATGTGGGCGTGATGGATCTCGAACTGAGCAATGACTCGGGCCAGTGGCGGGTGGTAAGTGGCCAGACAGAGGCACGCCCGATTCAGGTGGGTGGCGAGGCGCAGGTGGGGGAAGATGCCGAACTGGCGGCGTTGGTCGAGCATGAGCACGGCGCCACGCGGGAGTACGTCAACCGCAGCATCGGTCGCGCCAGTGCGGCGATGAAGAGCTATCTGGCGCTGGTGCAGGACGACCCGACGATCCAGATCGTCAATCGTGCCCAGGCTGATTACGTCAAACGCTTCGTCGAAGGCGACCCGGACCTGGAAGGTTTGCCGATTCTCTCGGCAGCCGCGCCGTTCAAGGTCGGTGGCCGTCACAATGACCCGACCCAGTTCACCGAGATGGAGGCCGGCGAGCTGAGCTTCCGCAATGCCGCCGACCTCTATCTCTATCCGAATACGCTGGTGGCGCTCAAGGTTACCGGCAAGGAAGTGCGGGAATGGCTAGAGTGCAGTGCCGGGCAGTTCCATCGCATTGACCCGAATCTCGCCACGCCCCAGCCCCTGATCAACTGGGAAGGTTTCCGCAGCTACAACTTCGATGTGATCGACGGCGTCGAGTATCAGGTGGATGTCACGCAGCCGGCGCGTTATGACGGCAATTGCGCGCTGATCGACTCCGATACCCACCGTATCCAGGGGCTTGCCTACGAGGGCGAGCCGGTCAAGGACGACGATGTCTTCCTGCTCGCGACCAACAACTATCGCGCCTACGGCGAGGACTTCCCCGGCACCGGAGAGTCGCATGTCGCCTTCGCGTCACCGGACGAGAATCGCAGCATTCTGGCCCAGTACATCTCGCGACAGACGCAGCAGCAGGGCGCGGTGGACCCTGCGGCGGATCACAACTGGCGTCTGGCCGCGATCGACACGGACACCCCGCTGGACATTCGCTTCACCACCGCCCCCGGCGAGGATGCGCAGCAGTTCATCGATGCCCAGGCGGTCTATCCGATGACGCTGGTAGATCAGGACGAGATGGGCTTTGCCCGCTATCGCGTCGGGCTGGACCGGATGCGATAGCCGAGGCAGCTCATTGTTGAGCACGTAGTTATTGGCCTGGATTCAGGTGGGAAAAAACGCCAGTCAGCGATTGCTGACTGGCGTTTTTTGTCGCCAGGCGCTACCCGCCATCTGTTTTACTATCCGCTTTCACTTCAATACTCTCGAGCGCAGTCTCACTGCGGATCACCGCCAAGGCGCGTGCAAGGCGATGCTCAGCAGCACACGTTTGCCGCGCTCGATGCGGCTGACGCTGTGTTCGTGAAGGTCGGGGCGGAAGAACACCACGCGGTCTGTGAGGCAAAAAATGCTGCCATCGGTCTCGAAGACACCGCCCTGGCGGGGTTTCTTGAGCACGATATTGAGCTTGTAGTAGCTGCCGCTACCCATCGGGTCGTTATGGCGCATCACGCTGTGGCCCTCGGGGTAGGTCACCAGATTGATGGTCAGGCGGCGAAGATCGAGCAGACTACGGTTGATGACACGGGCCATTGGGCTTTCCCTTTGAAGATTGCGGCTATTGAAACGTATTTTGAGTGATTGATCAAAAAAGAGGTTGAGTGATTGCTCAAGAATACGTACGGTGGCTCCACATTCACGGCGCACAAGGCTCGGCAATCGAGATCGCCGAGGCCGTGATTGAGAATCGAGCAAGCAAGGAGGTCAGCAATGAGCCACGACAACGTGACAATGGAAGCCCTGGAAACCCGTTATGCGATGATCGAAGGTCACCGCATTGCCTACAAGGAAATGGGGGAAGGTCAGCCGCTGTTGTTGATTCACGGCATTCCGACCAACAAGCTGATGTGGCGCGATGTGATGCCGGAATTGGCCAGACATTACCGGGTCATCGCACCGGACATGCTCAACTATGGCGAGTCGGACATGCCGGTGGGTGCTGATGTTTCCATCAATGCCCAGACACGCATCTTCATCAAGCTGATGGATGCGCTGGGTGTGGCGAGTGCGGATGTCGTCTCGCATGATATCGGTGGGGGTATCGGTCAGCTGATGGCGGTCAACCACCCCGAGCGCGTTCGTCGCCAGGTGCTGATCGACAGCGTGTGCTTCGATTCCTGGCCGATTCCGGAGTTCAAGCAGCTGCTGGAGCCGGGCGTCGAGGAAGCGACCAGCGTCGAGGAATTCATCAGCACCATGCGCGGCTTCATGCCCAGTGGTGTGCATGATCCGGCGGTGGCGACCGAAGAGATGGTCGAGCGCTACGTGTCCCAGTGGAACAGCGAGCAAGGCAAGGCAGCCTTCTTCCGCAACATGCGTCGTCTCAACAAGGAGTACACCCAGGCCATCGCCGGTGAGCTCAAGAATATCGAGATCAAGACTCTGGTGCTGTGGGGCGACAAGGACAACTTCCAGAAGCCGGATTACGCCCCGATGCTCACAGATGCCATCCCGGGTGCCGAGCTGATCTGGGTGAAGGACGCCGGTCACTGGGTCACTGACGAGAAGCCCGAAGAAACCGTGCGCTATATCCTGGATTTCCTGGCGCGCTGAGAGATGGCCAGCCCCGATGCCCAAGCGGGGTGACGGGCGCCATCCCAGAGAGCAAACAAAACCGCCCGGTCATGAGACCGGGCGGTTTTTTTGTCATTGCAGAGACGCTGCCGAGCTTTCTGCCATGGCGTCATGGCGAAGAGGGGGCGAAGACATCTCACTGGTTGTCATGGCCCTGGCCCCCGTCTTGACCTTGCGCTGCATGGCGATGATGCCTCCCGCGCGCGTCGGGGTGAAGGGCTCCTCGAGTCTCACGAACCCATGGCGTTCATACAGGGCGATGGCCGGGCTGTCGGAGAAGGCCCGAAGCCGCAGGAGGGTGTCGTGGGGCTGACGCTTGCTGAGGCAATCGATCAACCAGCTCAGACAGGTGGAGCCGATACCGCGTCCCTGCCACTGGGCCACCAGCTGCAGGTCACGCAGATACACCATGTCGTTCAGCGACTTGAGGCTGATGAAGCCGATCCATTCGCCATTGAGGCGCACGGCGAAGTTCTTGTTTTCCTGCCATTTTTCCTCGAATTGCTCTGCATCCCAATGGAAACCATGACGCTTGTAGGTCGCGAGCATGTTGCCACAACTCAGCCGGTGCGCCGCTGCATTCAGGTAGCGGTTGGCAGGTGTGTCGTAGATGGGGGAAATGCTGAGATCATCCATGATCCTTCCGATTCTTTTGAGAGTTATGTCAGGGAGTAGCATCCGTCACGTTGCAATTTCTGCAGGCCGACCATCCAGTCAGTTAGTGAGTGCTAATTCAAGCGCACTATCTTCAGGTTTTCAGGACAGCCTGACAAGTGAATGCCTGTCCAGTACCAGATGCCGCTCGGGATTGCCAAAGCTAGTTCGTTATACTATAACATTGCGCTTTTCCCGCGCTGTCTGACGGCAGCGAACATGTCTTTTTGACAGGATGCGCAATGACGATGGTCCACCCTCTGAGCAGGCTCAGGCCTCCTGACGCTGAACGGCGATGGTACAAGTCGCTTTTCCGCTCTCTGACAGCTCCCGTGTCGGCTGATCCTTCCAGGTCTGCAAGGCATTCCCGGCCCGTGGCTGAGCAGATCACGTGCTGGCTGGGAATGACGCTCATGGTGCTCGGTCTTGGCATGCCTCAGGCCGTCAAGGCATCCGCTCAGTCTTCGGGCGATGAGCAGGCGACGTCGCGTCGTCTGGAGATCGTCGCGCCCTTTGACATCAAGGGAGCGGACCCGCTGCTCAGCGGTATCCTTTTCCAGCGCATGCAGGTCGTCGAGACATTGGTCGAGGTGGATGCCACGGGAGAGCTTCAGCCGGGGTTGGCGATCGATTGGAAGGTCTCGGATGACGGCCTGGAGTGGCGCTTCACGCTGCGCTCCGGCGTGCAGTTCCATGATGGCAGCCGTCTGGATGCCGAAGTCGCGCGTCAGAGTCTCGAGATCGCCCGTGCCAAGCCGGGCATCTTGAAGTCAGTGCCAATCGAGCGGATCGTCGCCGCAGATGACCATACGCTGGTGATTGCCCTCAGCGAGCCCTTCGCCGCGTTGCCCGCCTATCTGGCCGATTATCGCCAGCAGATTCTGGCACCGGCGTCCTTCGATGAGTCAGGCACTGCCCAGCAGGTCATTGGTACCGGCCCTTATCGCATGCTGCGCATGACGCCGCCCTTGAGCCTCGAAGTCACCGCCTTCGAGGACTACTGGGGCGAGCAGCCCGAGGTGCGCCAGGCGCGCTATCAGGCGGTCAGTCGCGCCGAGGGCAGGGCATTGATCGCCGAGAGCGGAGATGCCGACTTCACCTACGGGCTGGACCCCGCCAGTCGTCAGCGTCTCTCCCAGTCGCCGCGCGTGACCCTGGCGGCGGCCGCGACGCCGCGCACGATGCTGTTGAAGGTCAACGCCAATCATCCGGCCTTCCAGGACCCTGATGTGCGGCGTGCCTTGAGCCTGGCGATCGATCGCACCGCCATCGCGCAGGTCGTGCTGCGATATCCGCGCGGGGCCAGCCAGCTGTTCCCGCCGATGGTGGAAGGCTGGCATGACCCCGCGCTGCCCGAGCTCCATCAGGATGTCTTTGAAGCGCGTGCATTGCTGGACGCCGCTGGCTGGACCGTCGGCGAGGATGGCGTTCGTCAAAAGGACGGTCAGCGCCTCGCGATCAGCCTGATCACCTTCTCGGACCGTCCGGAGCTACCGCTGGTCGCCACGGTGCTGGAGCGTCAGTTCCACGCCATCGGCATCCAGACGCGCCTCGATATCACCAATTTCTCGGCGATTCCGGCCGGTCATCATGACGGCAGCCTCGACATGGCGCTGTTCGCGCGCAATCTGGCCATGGTGCCGGACCCCATCGGCAACGTGCTGAGCGATTACGCGGGAACGCCTGAAGCCCCCGGTGGCGACTGGGGCGCGATGGGCTGGTTCGATGCGGACTTCACCGCAGAGCTTGAGCGCATGGCACGCGAGGGCTACGGCCCCACGCCCGAAGGTGAGGACCCGCGAGCGCAGGCCAGTGGCGTGATCCAGCAGGCATTACCCGTGATCCCCATCGCTTGGTACTACCAGAACCTGGCGATCTCCCATCGACTGCAACGCGCTCAGGTAGACCCCTGGGAGCGTAGTTTCGGCCTTTCAGAATTGCGGTGGGCACCATGAATCTCCCTTCACGTCTGTTGCAGCTATTGATGGTGATGCTGATGGTCGGCGGCGCCAGCTATCTGATGATGCAGAGTCTGCCCGGCGATGCCGCCTGGCGTATCGCGGCCGGTCGCTATGGCTATGACGCGCTGGATGCGGCCGCTGCGGCCTCGGTGCGCGCCGAGCTGGGCCTCGAGGCACAAGGCGGCTTGCACTTCCTCTACTGGCTGGGCGATATCCTGCGCCTGGAGCTGGGCACTTCATTGATTTCCGGGGAATCGGTGTGGGTGGAGATTCGTCATCAGCTGGGCAACTCCCTGTCACTCGCCGGCGCGGCGCTGGGCATCTCGCTGTTGATCGGCCCGCCGCTGGGGCTGCTGGCCGGTCTGCGTGCCGGTGGCTGGGTGGACCGTAGCCTGCTGGCCGTCTGCAGTCTGCTGCGTGCCACACCGCAGTTTTTGCTGGCGCTGGTGCTGATCCTGCTGATCTCCGTGGAGATGGGGCTGCTGCCGGCCGCCGGTCATGGTGAGCCGCAGCACTTCATCCTGCCGGCGATGACGCTGGCGCTCGGGCTGGCAGCGGTATCGGCACGCCTGGCACGCGATGCCATGGCTGCTATCACCCAGACGGCCTTCCATGATTTCGCACGCTGGAAGGGCCTCAGCAACGCCCAGACCTTCTGGCGTCACGGCCTGCGCCATGTGGCCTTGCCGCTGGTGACCTATCTGGGGCTGCAGTTCGTGACCCTGGTGGAAGGGGTGGTGGTGATCGAGAGCATCTTCGGCTGGCCGGGCATCGGCCATGCGCTGGTCCACGCCATCTTCTCGCGCGATGTGCCGATGGTGCAGGGCACCGCCCTGGTGCTGGGCGTCGGCTTTGTCCTGGTCAATCTGCTGGTTGATCTGCTGGGTCGCCAACTGGACCCACGGGGTGTGAAATGAATCAGGTGGTGGAAGGGGCTGCGCCGCAGCGCGTGGATGCCGTGCGTCGTCCACGTCTTGACTGGCCATTGCGCCGGGTGATCGGGGCCGCGATTGTCGCGAGCCTCGTGTTGCTGGCCTTGTTGGGCAATCTGGTGATACCGGGAGACCCGCTGGAGCAGCATCTCTATCGTGCACTGCAGGGCGCGGATGCCGTCGGTGTCTCTGACGCCGGTGAGGTGATCACCAGCGCCCCGCTGGGTTATGACCATCTCGGGCGCTCCCTGTATCACCGCCTGGTGGCGGCGCTCGGGCTGTCGCTCTCCATTGCCGCGGGGGCGGTGATTCTGGCGGCGTTTTCGGGTATCTCGCTGGGCCTGCTGGCCGCGGGACGCGGTGGCTGGGCCGAGCGCCTGTTGAGCCTGGTGGCAGATAGCCTGCTGGCATTGCCGGGGCTGCTGCTGGTGCTGATGGTCAGCGTCATCCTGCCGTCGACGCCGCTGGCATTGTGGCTGGGCCTGTCGCTGGTGCTGTGGGTGGAATTCTTCCGCCTGGCACGTGCCACCGGTCGCAGCGTGCTGGCGAGTCCCGGCGTCGAGGCCAGCCGTCTGCTGGGCTTCGGGGCCTGGTACCGTTTTCGTCATCACCTGTGGCCGGAAATGGCCCCCGTGATGATGACGGCGATGGCCTTCGGCATGGCCAACGCCCTGATGGCGATTGCCGCGCTGGGCTTCGTGCACGTCGGCATTCCAGAGCCCACGCCGGAGCTGGGCACCATGATGGTCGAGCTGTTGCCGTACTGGCGTGAAGCGCCGTTCGCGCTGCTGACGCCGGTGCTGGTCACCTTCCTGCTGTTACTGGGACTGTTGCTGATGTCCGGCAGCAAGGCCAGAACGTCAACCGCCGCTGACACCCTCGAAGGAGCGCGCCCATGAATGTCGCGACGATGACCACGCCTGCCTCTCACGCGCGGCATGGGGTAACGACGGATGATGTGGTGCTGAGCGCCGAGGACGTGAGCGTGCGGGTCCGCGGCGCGCAGACGGCACTGCTGGCGCCTGTCTCGCTTGCGCTCAAGCCGGGAGAGCCGCTGGTGGTGATCGGCGAGACAGGCTCCGGCAAGAGCCTGCTGGCTCAGGCCCTGCTGGGCACGCTGCCTCAGGAGCTTGTGGCCTCCGGCAGCCTGTGGCTCGACGGCGAGCAATATCCTCTGCACACGCCAGAGAATCGTCGCCCGCTCTGGGGTCGCCGTCTGGCAGTACTGCCCCAGGAGCCCTGGCTGGCGCTGGACCCGCTGATGAAGGTGATTCGTCAGGTCAGTGAGGCATATCGTCTGGTCGCGAGGCGTTCGGCGCAGGCCTCTCATGCGGCCGCGCGCAGTGATCTGGAGCAGCTTGGTGTCGCTGCCGCCGGCGAGCAGCTGCCGGGTAAGCTGTCCGGTGGCATGGCGCAACGTGTGGCCTTCGCGGCCGCCCGCGCCGGCGGCGCGCCGCTGTTGATCGCCGACGAGCCGACCAAGGGGCTGGACGCCGCCCGCGTCAGCGAGATCGGCGAGCTGCTGCTCAAGTCACTGGCCGAGACACCGCGTGCCGGCTTGATGGTCATCACCCATGACATGGCGCTGGCGCACCAGATCGGCGGCCGCCTGATGGTGGTACGCAAGGGCGAAGTGATCGAGCAGGGCGCGACCCGTGACGTGCTGGCCGCGCCGACACATGCCTATACCCGGCGCCTGGTGAATGCCGCGCCGCAGGCCTGGCCGGAGGCCGCCTTCAAGCCGGCAGCGGACAGTGCAAGCCGTGATGGCAAGGCGGCAGGCGAGGCCATCCTCCGTGCCGAGAGTCTGACCATCGCGCGCGGGGGCACCTCGTTGCTGCGTGACGTGGAGCTCAGCGTGAAGGGCGGTGAGATCATCGGCATTCAGGGTGCGTCAGGCTGCGGCAAGTCATCGCTGGGGGATGCGCTGCTCGGCCTGCTGGCTCCGTATTCAGGGAAAGTGGTGCGCAGCGCCGAGATGCTTGAGTTTCAGAAGCTCTATCAGGACCCCGTGGCGACCTTCCCGCCACGCCGGACACTGGGCCGCCTGCTGAAGGATCTCAGCGCACGCCATCGTCTCGATGACAGCCAGTTGCCGCAGCTGATGGCGCAACTGAGCTTGGCGCCGGAATTGCTCTCGCGTCTGCCGGGACAGGTCTCGGGTGGCGAGCTGCAGCGTTTCGCGCTGTTGCGTCTGATGCTGATCAAGCCGCGCTTCGTGTTCGCCGATGAGCCGACCTCACGCCTCGACCCGCTGGTCCAGCAGGAGGTGATCGCCTGCATGGTGAAGATGGTGCGCGAGCAGGACACGGCGCTGGTGCTGGTCAGTCATGATGCGGCACTGCTGCGCAAGGTCGCGGATCGCGTGCTGGTAGTAGAGGAAGGTCGTTTGAAGGCGCTCTGATCGCTCACCTGCCCGCACCGCTGCATCATCGCAACCGCAAGACGAAGCTTCATAAGACAACGCCCAGCCGAGACTCTGCAGGAGTCTCGGCCGGGCGTTGGCGTTTGGTGTCTGCGGGGGATGTTCTGGCGTTGGGCCCGAGCGATGACCGCTCATCTGCCGTCAGGGCGGTCGCTGACGGTTCACCCGCCCAGCAGGGCGGGATTGGCTTGCCAGACGGACCAGGTCAGCGCACTGGCCAGCGTCACCCACGCGAGATAGGGCAGCATCAACAGCCCGGCCAGGCGACTGATGCGCCAGAACGCCACCAGGGTGACGGCGATCAGCGCCCACAGCACCAGTACGTCGATGAACGCCGCCTGTCCGAGGTGCCAGGCGAAGAACAACCAGCTCCACAGCCCGTTGACGATCAGCTGCACCACGAACAGCCCGAGCGCCAGTCGATGACGCGGACGGAAGCCATTTCTGGCATGCAATCCATCGCGCGCGACACGCCAGGCGGCGAGCGCCATCATCACGAACAGCGCCGTCCACACCGGCCCGAAGGCACCCGCCGGCGGGGCCCATGCCGGCTGGGTGAGGCTTGCATAGAAGGTCTTCGCATCCACCGAGGCCAGCGCGCCGATGGCGGCAGTAAGGAAGCTCAGCCCGAACCACACCACCATCTGGGCGGTGGAGCGCGCAGCGGAGGGTGAGGAAGACGCGGAACGTGGCGAAGTCATCTGGCGGTCTCCTGTCTCGAAAAGCGTGATAGAGAAAGACACGATATCTCACGCTGCGTCTTGATTCACTGTCCTGTGAGAGGTGCACCTGAACGATTCAGCAGCAGATGGCGGGGTCGCCCTCAATCGGGCACCGGGCCATCGAAGACTTCCTTGCTGCGACCGGTCAGCGTCGTGCCTACCGAAGCGGCGATGACCAGGCCGATGGCTAGCCACTGGAAGATGCCCAGCGCCTGACCGAGGAACAACAGGCCGGAGAGCGCCCCGATGGCGGGCTCAAGGCTCATCAGGGTGCCAAAGGTATGAGTCGGCAGGCGCGGCAAGGCCACCATCTCGAGAGTGTAGGGCAGCGCGGTCGAGAGCACCGCGACGGCCAGTGCCAGCGGCAGGATATCGAGGGAGAACATGGCGCTGCCGGCCTCCATCAGGCCGACGGGCGCGACGACCAGCGCCGCGATCGTGATGCCCAGCGCCGCGCTCTGGGTGCCATTGCCTGCCCCGGCCTTCTGGCCGAACAGGATATACAGCGCCCAGCACACGCCGGCGCCGAGTGCGAAGGCGGCACCGACGGGATCGATCGGTGCCGCGGTGTCCTCACCCAGCAACAGCAGCAGTACCAGTCCCGTAATTGCCAGCGCCACCCAGCCAAGGTCAAGCCAGCGGCGCGAGCTCAGTAACGCCACGGCCAGCGGGCCGGTGAATTCCAGAGCCACGGCGATGCCCAGCGGTACTGTCTTGAGGGCCTGATAGAACAGCAGGTTCATCACACCCAGTGCAACGCCGTAGAGGGTGATGGACTTCCAGGCCTTGCGTGTCACCGGCTTGCGCCACGGACGCAGAATGGCCAGCAGCAGAATCGATGCGATGATCAGACGAATCGCCGTCGCGCCCGCCGCGCCGATCATCGGAAACAACGAAGTGGCCAGCGAAGCACCGCTCTGGATCGAGCACATGGCGACCAGCAACATGGCGACGGGCCACAGACGAGAAGAGGAGGCTGCGACAGCAACGGACATGGGGGGCTCCTTGAGCGATCCAGTGGATGACGGGCATGGTCAGTCAAGAACACATGCGGCATGATTCAGGGACATTGAGGTAGCAAGGGGAGGGAGCTTGAGGCCTGTCATATGCCGGCTTCCCTCATCGTCAGCGGGATTGTACGGATGCGCACTATATTGCACAACAGTAAAGATCGACCCGATGTTCTGGTCCATGTCGCGGCCAATGTTCGCCGTCTGCGTCTGGCCGCCGAGCTGAGCCAGCAGGCACTCGCGGACCAGGCCGAGATCAGTCGCCGCATGCTGGTGAACATCGAGAAGGGCGACGTCAATGTCAGCCTCGGGACGCTCGACAAGCTCGCCGAGGCGCTCGGGGTGCTCTTCTACGCGCTGGTACAGCCCCCGGAAAGCGAAGATTCGGCACGCATCAATGAGGTGGCGTGGGTCGGGCAGGCACCCGAAAGCCGCGCCGTGTTGCTGGCCAGCAAACCGGCGACCCAGGAAGTCGAGTTATGGGACTGGACTCTTGCCCCCGGCGAGCACTATGACTCCGCGCCGGATGATGCCGGCTGGCACGAGATGCTGGTCGTCACCCAGGGTGAGCTGACCCTCACCCTTGGACATGAGGAAATCGTCATTCACGCTGGGGATTTTCATGTTTATCCCAGTGACCAGGCCTACCGCTACCACAACGCGGGCACCGGGATGCTGCGCTTCATTCGCAACGTACTGCACTGATGATGATCGTGGCTCAAGACCTTCAAGTGGCTAGCCCGAACTCAATCCCACATGGCCTGTCCCAATGTCATGACGTTTCATTACAAGGAGCTGTGCATGGCCAAGGTACGTATCACGCAACAGGGCACGATCCATTGTTTTCCGGCAGGCTTGAAGGATGAGGATGGCAAGCTGGTGAACGCCGAGATTTCTGCCGTGGCCTATGATGGCGAGCGACTGCTGATGGCGAGTGACAAGCCGATTCCGGGGGAGGGGCGTTCAGCCGTCTTTTCCTTGCCACTGGATTCTCGCGGACCGGATGACAGCCAGCTTGAGTATCTGACCACGCCGTTGATCCGTCAGGCGGTCAAGTATGAAGACTTCGCGCTGACCACTGATGGCCGTCACATGTTGGCAACCACCGGGTTTGATCGCATCGATAGCGAGAGCCATGCCCTGAATGCCTACAACCACCTGTTGATCTGGCCGCTGGGCGAGCCGGACAAGGTGCAGGTGGTTGACCCGGACCCGCGTGACGGAGTCGAGGGCTCACTGGAGTTTCGTCAGAAGCTGGACACGGCCATTGGCCAGCCGTACTACAAGATTGAAGGCCTGGCGGTCGTCCCGAGTGACAAGGGCGATGGGCTGATCCTGTTCGGGGTGCGCGAACAAGGCAATTCGCATGATGACTTCGCGTACGTGCGACGCGTCATCGGAGCGCGCTATGCGATGACCGACAGCGACAATATCGAGTTCATCGAGGACCTGCACGACGTCTATGCCTTTGACCCCGCCGAGTATGAGGGCGTGGATCACGAGTGTGGTCTTTCGAGCCTGGAATATGATCCCTATCACGCACGACTCTATCTGGTGACCAGCTTCGAGACCGAGCAAGGCAGTGAAGAAGTGATCGGGGGGTATCTGTGGGTGCTGTCGCTGGCGGACTTCCACGCGGGCAAGCCCCCGACGCTGGTGACGCATGAGGATGGTGGGGTGCTGGAGTTCGAGCACAAGGCGGAAGGGCTTGCGGTACTGGATCGCGAACGGTTGTTCGTGGTCTATGACAATGATCGCAACCATGAGCTGGGCAGTGTGGATGAACGCGACGAGCGCCATTCCTGTGAAGCGCCCTATACGATGCTCGCGCTGGTCTGACGGCAGCTTATCGGATCAGAGATCGGTTCACGGATCAGGGAAAAATCTCACGGTTTTGGCACCGAAATGTGAGGCGGGCTGTCTGCGTGGTGGCCTCCCTGATCTCTTCTGTTATTGCCTGCATATTGCTGCTTGAGCTTTATGCTGAATCATCATCCCCTTGTCGGGACTGATGACGACAAAGCCCCGACATGCATCTGCATGTCGGGGCTTTTCATGATCGCACCTTCCCTGTGTCAATACGCTTTGTCACACGACATCGAGTGGTGAATCCCTTTTATTCAAGGCGAGAGATTACATCGCCTTGTAGAACAGGTAATCGGCCTGGTACATCACGATTTCGACCTTGTTCTTGTGGGCTTCATCGCAGGTCATGTCAGGTGCGGCACCGCCCTGGGTATTGAGGCGCTGAACATAGGTGACGCCTTGCATATGCCCTTCACCTTGGGCCGGGTTGGCCTCGACCAGCTGCAGCGGAATGTTGCCCTTGCCGTTGGGCTCTACCGCCAGCTGTGTGCCGGTGATCCTGGAGCCATCCATGGATTCCCAAGTGGCGGGCGGACCATAGTATTTGCCGACCTGCTTGCCATCGGCATCATTCAGCGCGGCATCCGGGCCCTTGAAGACCCAGCCCATGGTGCTGTCGTCCTTGGCTTCGCAGGCCCATTTGATCTTGCCGACACCGACGGTTTTCATGGCGACTTCATTGCCTTTTGGCACCGTGACGCTCTCGGGAACCTCCATGGCTTGAGCCAGCGGGCTCAATGCGAGGGCAGCGAAAATACCAGAGATACAGGCGATTGTTTTCATCTTGACGACTCCGTAGACAGATAAGGTTCAGCTAGCGGTTGCAGGTGTGTCGTTGTCTCCCTTGCACTGTTCATAACGCTGGCCTTTCTCGTCTGGATGTCACGGGATCATATTTTTTTCGTGGTTTTTTCGTGGCCTGTTTTCAGCGCTTATCAGCGGGGTCATGTAAAGAGGCCAAAAGCGCAAGGCGGGTGAGGTGAAGGCCAGGTGTCAAGAATAGGCCCAGATACACAGACGCCCCGCAGCACGAGGCTGCGGGGCGTCTGTGTGACGGCGTGAACCCTGAAGGATTCAGTCGTAATCGCGGGTGCCGCGTATCGGGTAGTCGTTATCCGGCTTGCGGATGAACTCGATGCCCCCGATGAGGGTATCCAGATCAGGCCGCACGAAGGGCGCGTTGGCGATCTCCTGAATCTGGATCTTGCCTTCGCCATTGACGACGAAGAAGGCAGGTTCCGGGAAGTCGTGATCGGTTTCCTTTGCGCTGCGCGGCGTCGAGATGAACAGTCCCAGCGATTGCATCTGTTCAAGGGTCAGTCCATATGCAAGCGGAAAGTTGACCTCCAGCGACTCGCGATGCTGCGTGAGCTGCTGCTCATCATCGGCAGATACGGCGACCAGATCGACGCCTTGGGCGCTGAAGCGCTCGCGATAGCTCTCCAGTTTGTTGAGAAACTTGGTGCAGATCGGGCAATGTTTGCCGCGATAGACCACGACCAGCTGCCAGTCATGTTCGCCCTGGGGCCTGCCGAGGGTCAGTGCCTCACCGTCGCTGCGTTTGACCTGGATGGCCGGGAATTCACTGCCTGGATGAAGCTTGCGTGTATACATGCAATCTGGCTCCCTTTGGAAGTTCACGGCGTCGGCTTTCATGTCTCCGCTGATCAAGCGGCGGATATCACGTGTCTGGAGATCAAGTGCCTTGAATGACCAGCGACAGGATACGCCATGTGTCCCCCCTTGAATGACGCCATTGTCAGGGTTTTCAAGGGGCCATTGGCGCAACGCGACGGTGCGTCCATCGCCAGGGGACGACACGGGGCCGTTCAGGGCGCTCTTCAGTAGAAGATCAGCCCAGATAGCCTGTGTGATCCAGCAGGATGGTCGTGCCAATGCCGATCAGCACCAGGCCACCGATGATTTCCGCGCGCTTGCCGACCATCTTGCCCAGCACACCGCCCAGCATCACGCCGGTGGTGGCCATTACGAAGGTGGCGGTGCCGATCGCCAGCGCAGTAGTCACGATGTTCACGCCCGCAAAGGCAAGCCCGGCGCCCACGGCCATGGCATCGATACTGGTAGAAAGGCCGGTCAGCATCAGGCGGGGCAACGACTGCGGCGTGGTGCAGTCCTCGTCTTCCTCATCCTTGGAGAGTCCCTCATGAATCATGTGCAGACCGAGCACCAGCAGCAAGGCGAAAGCGATCCAGTGGTCCCACTGTTCGACGTAAACGGCAAGTGAGCGACCGATCAGCCAGCCGATTACCGGCGTGATGGCTTCTATGACCCCAAAGATGAGACCGATACGCAGGGCGTCTTTCAATGAGGGGCGACGTATGGCAGCACCCTTGCACAAGGCGGCTGCAAAGGCGTCGCAGGACATGGAAAAGGCGAGCAGAAATGTCGGTAGCAGTGGCATTTGTCAGGATGTTCCAGGCCGGTTGCGAGTCAATAACAGCAAGACACCACCGGCCGGAAGCGTCTGACTGTCATTGGTCTCGCCGAACCTCGTCCTGACTGATCACGGGCATGATCGGATAGGTGGGTCCTCGGTGCCACGGCAATGCTTGCCGACTATGTTGACATCCGAGACTCTCGTTGGGGGACGAGAGCGGGCTACTCCCCAAAAACTGGTGGCATACTAGCAACTAAAACTTGTCATTTCACCCCCTTGTGTCACGCGCGTCTGACCTTCATAACTTGCCTACCAAGTCAGAGCGGCGCAATACCGGCGTGTCTGACGCCATCGAAGTCTTGAAGCTTCAACCGGATGCCAAGGAGTCAAGGGTATGAGCGACAGTTATCAGCCACCCAAGGTCTGGACATGGGAAAGCGAGAGTGGCGGCAAGTTCGCCAGTACCAATCGGCCGATCGCGGGCCCGACGCACGACAAGGAGCTGCCGGTCGGCGAGCATCCCTTCCAGCTCTACTCCATGGCGACACCCAATGGCGTGAAGGTCACCATCATGCTCGAGGAGCTGCTGGCGCTCGGACATAGCGGTGCCGAATACGATGCCTGGCCGATCCGCATCGGTGATGGGGACCAGTTCGGCAGTGGTTTTGTCGCGATCAATCCCAATTCCAAGATCCCCGCGCTGGTGGACAGGAGCGGTGAGACGCCGATTCGCGTGTTCGAATCCGGCTCCATCCTGCTGCATCTGGCCGAGAAGTTTGGCGCTCTGATCCCCAAGGACCCTGCCAAACGTGTCGAAGTCATGAACTGGCTGTTCTGGCAGATGGGGTCCGCGCCGTACCTGGGCGGTGGTTTTGGCCACTTCTATGCCTACGCGCCGGAGAAGCTCGAGTACCCGATCAACCGCTTCGCGATGGAAACCAAGCGGCAATTGGACGTGTTGGATCGTCAGCTGGCCGACAACGCCTACATCGCGGGCGATGAATATAGCATCGCGGATATCGCCATCTACGCCTGGTATGGCGCACTGGCCGAAGGCAAGCTCTATGACGCCGCCGAGTTCCTTTCCGTGCAGGACTACACCCACGTTCAGCGTTGGGCCAAGTCGATTGCCGAGCGCCCGGCGGTCAAGCGGGGTCGCATGGTCAATCGCTTCTGGGGGGAGCCGCAGGAGCAGCTGATCGAACGCCACTCGGCGAGTGACTTCGAGTCCAACACCGAAGACAAGCGTAGCGACTGATTATCGCCACGCGATCGTTAGACAGAGATCGTTAGACAGAGATCGTCTGGCAGTGACCATCGAGCAATGACTGTCGAGCAATGAGCGTTCAGTCACAAGAAGGGCTACCCATCGGGTAGCCCTCTTGCGTTGTGGCCAGTCACGCAGGCAGGGGCTCTCAGTCCTGACGGACCTTGAGCACGACCTTGCCCACGTGACCTTTCTGCTGAAAGACCTCCTGAGCGGTGGCTATGTCGGCCAGTGCGAAGGTGTCAGCGACCAGCGGCTTGATGTTGCCTTGCTCGATATGGCGCACGAGGTTGGGGAAGACTTCCGGTTCCAGCACGGTACAGCCGAAGAAGCTCAGATCCTTCAGGTATAACGTGCGCAGATCAAGTTCCACCATTTCACCGCCGATGGCACCGGCTACCGCATAGCGTCCCTTGTGCCCGAGAATATCCAGCAGCTCTGGCCATTGCGGGCCACCCACCAGATCAATGACCACCTCGACACTGTTGCCTTCAACCACATCCGCCAGTGTCTGATCGCGAAGCACGATCTCATCGGCGCCGATGTCGCGCAGGGCATCCGCCTTGGCCGTACTGGTAACGGCAATGACGTGGGCGCCACGTGCCTTGGCCAGCTGGACTGCCGCGGAGCCGACGCCTCCTGAAGCACCGGTAATCAACACGCGCTCGCCCTTGGCAAGCTGGGTGCGGGTCAGCAGATTCTCGGCGGTGGAGTAGGAGCAGGGGAAGGAGGCGAGCTCCACATCGCTGAGCGAGCTCTCCACGTGGTGAGCATGGCGCGCCGCTACCTTGGTGTATTCGGCGAAGCCACCATCGCACTCAGCGCCGATGTACCACGCGGAGGCGAGGTTCTGGCCATCGTGCTCCTGCAGGCAGGGTTCGATCAGGACACGCTCGCCGATACGCGCATTGCTGACATCTGAGCCGACCGCGACGATCTCGCCGCAGATATCCGCGCCCTGAATACGTGGGAAATGGATCGGTTGCCCAGACCAGCTGGCATCTTCCGCGTCACCTTCTCCCTTGGAATACCAGGCCAGACGTGTATTGACGTCGGTATTGTTGACGCCTGCCGCGCCGACTCGCACCAACACGTCACGCGGGCCGGGCGCCGGGCGAGGGATGTCATCACGCACTTCCAGGACTTCCGGGCCGCCATGGCCGGTCAGGTAGACGCCGTGCATACTGGCTTTGCTTGTGGGGAGAGAGCTCATTTGCGTGGGGCTCCTAGTAGCGTGAGTGTTGTGGAGCGTGCGGCCTCGATAGCCTTCTCGCCCATCACCAGCCAGGCGGAGGAGGCCCCTTCATGGATCAGGAACAGCTCGGTGGCGAGGTCTGTGCGGCGGCTGCGTTGGCCCAGCCATTCGAGAATCTCGTGCTTGTGGCGATCGACGGCCTCGCGCACCTGTGGGTTGTCGGGAAAGGCCGCCAGGGCATTGACCGACATGCAACCGTTGGGTGCCTCGAACGCCATCCAGTGGCCCAGCCGCTGGTAAAGGTGGCTGAGCGCAGCAGCGCCATCCTCGGGCACTCCCTCGTCGAGGAAGGCCATGTAGCGCTCATGGCGATGCTGAAGCGCACCGATCACCATGCTCTCCTTGGAGGGGAAGTGGCGATAGAGGGTGCGCAGACTGACGTCTGACGCTGCCTTGAGCTCGGCAACACTCGGTTCTGCGAAGCCGCGCTGGCTGAAGAGTGTCTCCAGGCGGGCGGCGATATCGTGCTGAATCATGTCGGTGCCATGGTCGAATCAACGAGGGAGAATGTTTGTTCTACCTTTGCAGGGTAGAGCGCCCATTCTCCCTGTGTCAATGCAGCCTTTCCGAGTCTTGTGTCATTTCTCCCATGGCCTGACGTCGCGCATTGCGTGTGTGACGCTTCGATGTCAGTAGAATTACGCAAATAGGGGTTTTCTGAGCGTTAAATAAGGCAAACCTCAGGTCAATTCGCGGAAAAATCACGCACTTTTCGTTGCGATAGCATTTGATAAAGATTAGCATTCGCGACTCATTTGCTGGCGCGGGGGGCGTCAGTCATGGCCACTTTCTGCTCACTGGGCAGATGAAAGGTGTGGTTCAGCAGGACGCTGTCGCATCGCGTACAAAGGGTTTTCAGGTGCCAAATCATTCTCGGGATAGCGCTGCAAGCACGAACAAGGGGCATTTCTCCTGCCTGATCTTCAGTCTGATGGCATTGCCGGGCACTTCGTTGGCGGCAGAGGGCGCCATCTCAGGCGAGTCGCCAGTCGCGAATTCGGTGATCGTGGTGACCGGAGAGCGTGAAGGCGAAGTGGCGCCGGGCAGCTACCGCGCCGAGGCCTCGAGCCTGGCCAACAAGCAGTCGGTGGACTTCCTCGAGCAGGCGCGCACCATCAATGTCGTGACCCAGCAGGTCATGCATGATTTCAATCTGGATGATCTGGAAGAGGCGCTGCAGCCGGTCGCGGGTATCCAGCTGGGCAACACCCTGGGGGGCACCGAAGACGGCTTCGTCAAGCGAGGCTTCGGCAGCAACAGTGATGGTTCGATGCTGATCGATGGCATCCGTCAGCCACGCCGTACCTACACCACGGCGACCGTGGACCGCGTCGAGGTGCTCAAGGGGCCGTCATCACTCTTCCAGGGCCAGCAGAACCCCGGCGGCGTGATCAACATGGTCACCAAGCGCCCGCAGTACGAGACGCACACCGAGATCAGTGGCGAGGTCAGCTCCTTCGGCGGTGGCAATACCACCCTGGACACCACCGGTCCCATCGAGGATACCGGCCTGGCCTATCGCTTCATCCTCTCGCATGAAGATGAAGACTCCTGGCGCGAGTACGGCAATGAGCGTCGCACCACCATCGCCCCTTCACTGCGTTGGGAAGGCGAGCACAGTAGTGCCCAGATCAGCTACGAGTACCAGGACTACGAGCTGGATATCGACCGTGGCACCGTCTTCTACAACGGCAGCGCCGCCAACGTCACGCGTGGCACGCGTTTCGATGAGTCCTGGAACCGCGTCTATGGCCATGACGAGTCCGTCAATGCCTGGTGGAAGCAGGAAGTCACCGACAACTGGGACATGAAGCTGACCTACGGCTGGACGCGTCGCCAGTACAGTGACGCGCGCGCCAATATCACCGACGTCAGTGACAGCGGCGATGTGACCGTGCGCGCCGAAGAGAACCAGGGCTATGATCGCAGCGAGCACTACACGGCGCTGGATGCCATGGGCGATGTCGAGATCGCGGGGCAGCGTCACCAGCTGGTCATCGGGGCGGACTACGAGACCACACGCGACTATCTGGATGAGCGCTATTTCGGCGATTCCGTCACGGTCTCCACCGTCACTGACGTGAACCACGGCCAGCTGGCCCAGGTGACCTCCGACGACATCAATACCTCGCGCAGCAATCGTCTCGACGAGACCCAGGCCATCGGGGTCTATGTCAGCGACCGCTGGTATCTGACCGACAAGTGGATTCTGGGCCTTGGCGGGCGCTACACCTGGTTCGATCAGCAGAGCGGGCAGGGCGAGGACTTCGTGTCCGACCCCGATTACAGCGACGATCTGTTCCTGCCTTCCGCGAATCTGCTCTATCGCATCGACGATGCCAGCTCCGCCTACATCAGCTACAGCGAATCCTTCGTGCCGAACGGCAGCGACAGTGACAGCGGCGAGAGCCTCGACCCCGAGCTCGGCAAGGGCTACGAGATCGGCTACAAGCGTCAGTGGAATCCGCGTCTGGCGACCTCCGTGGCGCTTTACCAGATCCGCAAGGAAAACGTCGCAGTCACTGACAATGGTGTGACTCGCACCATCGGTGAAGCCGGCTCGCAAGGCCTGGAATTCAGCCTCGAAGGGGCCCTGACGGACCGCACATCCTTGCTGTTCAGCTATGCCTACACCGATACCGAAGTGCTGGAGGATACCGAAGGCACCGAGGGCAATCGTCTGCCGAATGCGGCGCTCAACGCGGCCAGTCTCTATCTGGCACATGATCTGGCGATCGATCCGTCCTACGGCGAGTGGCGTGTCGGCGGTGGCGTGCGCTATGTCGGCGAGCGTGAAGGCGATGACGACAACAGCTTCTCGATGGATGCCTATACCGTCGCAGATGCCTTCGTCGGCTGGCGTCACGACTTCTTCGGCCCGGACACCGAATTCAAGCTGAATGCGAAGAACCTGTTCGATACGGGTTACTACTACGGCAGCGGCGGCGATACCCGCGTGCTGGTGGGTGACCCGATGGAAATCACCCTGTCGGCCAGCGTCGGCTGGTAATCCGGCTCCCTCTGGCTAGCTGACTCGCCAGGGGCGGCTAGATGCCAGGATAGTCACGGCATATAGACAGTCACGACATCCAGACAGGCAAGACAGACGATATAAGCCAGTTACGGAAGTCGGGTGAACTGATGATCTAGAAATAAAAAGGGGCGCACATCAGCGCCCTTTTTGTATGCGTTATCTAACGCCGAGGATCTTCACGCGCCATCTGTCGTCTTGAAGACCTTGTGACAGAAGCCGTCGATGCGGCTGGTAGACTGCTGGCATGATGCTCCGTGACTGACTGTCTTTGATCGCGTGTCTTCGATTGAGTGTCTTGGCGTGCCTGCCTCGGTGTTCCCTCTCGACATCACACCTCTGGAGAGCCCCATGCTCGAGTCGCTTCCTCTGGCCGATATTCGTGCCTTCGTCATGACGGCGGATCATGGCAGCTTCACCCGCGCCGCCGAGCAGTTGGGCGTGTCGCGGTCGCAGGTCTCCAAACAGGTGACTGCGCTTGAACAGGCACTGGGCGTGTCGCTGATGCAGCGTTCGACACGCTCGTTGCGACTCACCGAGAGCGGTCATCTACTGCATGCCCAGTGTCGCAGTGCGTTGGGCGACATCACCCAGATCGTCACGCTGGTACGTGAGGAGCGCAATGCCATGCGCGGACGGCTGCGCATCAACAGCGTCGGCGGACCGATCGGCGAGCGGCTGCTGGCACCCGCCGTGCACGCCTTCATGCAGACCTGGCCGCAAGTGCAGGTGGAGCTGGATTTCAGCAGTCATCGCGTGAACCTGATTCGTGATGATTTCGATATCGCGCTGCGCATGGGCGCCCTCGAGGATGCCGACTTCATCGCGCGTCCGCTGATGACATTGCCCTACGTGGTGGTGGCCAGCCCCGACTATCTCGCTCGCCATGGCGCGCCGAATACGCCCGGCGAGCTGGTGGATCACCGCTGCCTGGTCGGCTCGGTCTCGCGCTGGTCCTTCACCGCACGCGGGGCAGAGTCTCGCGAATTGCAGGTGGATGTCGGGGCTCAGCTTGAGTGCCGCAACGGGCATGTGCTGGTCAGTGGTGCCATCGCCGGCAACGGCATCATTCGCGTGCCTAGGCTCTACTGTGAATCAGCCATCGCGCGAGGGGAGCTGCAGGAGTTGCTGAGTGACTGGCAGCCGGCGGATGTGCCGTTGTCATTGATCTATCATCGTGAGCGCCATCGCCCGCTGCGCACGGTGCGCTTGATCGAGCATCTGCTGGAATGGTTCGCGAGATAATATGCGCGCGTCTCTGAGCGCGGTATGCGTCATGCTGCAATACGGATGAGGCAAGGATTTGATGAAGGAAACATTGAGGCACATCATTATTATCGCCTAATATTCATCAAGTACTTTTTATCACGTGCTGTCTATCAAGTCCTTTTTAGCAAGTGCAGGGTCTTGGAAGAGCTGGTCTTCAAAACGGATATGAAGGCACGAGCTTGCGAGACGGATGTGAAACACAAATCTAAAAAAACGAACGAGAAATAGGCGTTCGTCACTCTGGGCTGATGCGACCCTATCTGGCGCATCGATCATGCGCCCCCTGATGACTCACGACCCTTGATAGGCAGATTGAACAGGGAGCCCCCATGAAACATGCCCTGTGCGCGACGCGATTCGCGCCCGCCGGTGATGCCCCCTTGCCGGATTACCTCTTCAAGCCGCCCCCCGGGGCGAAGACGCTCGAACCCGGGGTCCTGGCCCTGGCGCGCCTCCTTCATCGTCATCATGGTGATACCCTGGCGCATTCCTGGCGGGTAGCGGGGCTGACGGTATTTCTCTACGCAAGGCTGTTGCCGTCCGGTCAGCGCAAGGTGCCACTGCATGACCTGCATAGCGCGGCCTTGCTGCATGATATCGGCAAGGTCGGCATCTCGACGGAGCTTCTGAATGCCCCGCGTGCGCTCAGTGATGAGGAGCGTGTCACTATGCGCGATCATGCCAGTCATGGCGGACGCCTGTTGTTTACGCTGCGCGGCCCCCTGAGAGCGCTGGCCAGCCTGGTGGCGATTACCCACCACGAGGGCTGGAATGGCCAAGGGTATCCTGCCGGGTCCGCCGGGGGTGCCTTGCCACTGCATTGTCAGGTGGCCGCGATGATGGATGTCTTCGATGCCCTGGCCTCGCCGCGCGCCTACAAGCCGGGCTGGTCGTTGAAGCGTCTGGTCGGATTGTTCAGCGAGGAATCCGGCAAGCAGTTTGATCCTCGCCTGATTGCCCGCATGGCGCCGCTGTGGACATCGCTGCACGCCGAACATCGCCGTTTGTATGAGCAGACAAGCCAAAGGTGAGGCGGCGATGTCCGCACAAAAGGCAAAGCCCCCTGTCGAGAGTCTCGGCAGGGGGCTTTGTTACATCAGTACCCGCTAAAGGCGATCAGCGTGTCAAGATGGCGGCCCAGTCGGTGGTGGGGTGCTGGCGGCCGTGATTGCCGGCGTAAGCCGCGACCTTGGGCGACTCCCAGCCTGCGAGCACGTCGCCTTCCAGTCGATAGATCTCGACACCGAGCGGGTTGCAGGTCTCGAGCGGGTCACGCGCATCAGGGCCCCACAGGTCCACTGACAGATCGCCACCCGGGCAGCAGGACATCGCGCACAGCAGGTCCGTCTCGGCGAAGAACTCCAGGTAATCGCCCTTGCGTGCCGGGCAGGCCTTCATGAAGTACTTGTCTTCATTGTTGAGGCCGGTGCACTGGAAGATGTTGAGCACATCGTGGATATCGAATTCGGTCAGGCCCCAGGGCTCCACTGCGCGCACCAGATTGGAATGGCAGTGGTGATCGAAGTCCTCGCCGGTCAGCAGGCGATTGACGTAGGGGTCGCAGCGCGTGCCCAGCAGGTCATGCACGCGACCGCCTTCTGCATCGACGCCATAGTCGGCGAGGGTGTCATCGATGATGGTCGCCATCGGGCGCAGGTAGGGCAGTGTGGACCACAGGCGATCATAGGTACTGACATGTGCACGCTGCAGCTGGCGGGTGCGAGACGCCCACATGCGCTCACGCGGGTTTTGCAGGTTCCACATGTTGAAATCGCCGACCTGTGAACCCTCGGTGATCTTGATGCGCAGCACGTGGCCCGCCGGCACTTCCCACGCCAGGCCATCGCGCAGCGGCACGGTATGGGTCGCGACCAGGGTGCGCTCGGCCTTGCCTTCGGTGAGGCTGTCGTAGAAGTCGCGATCGACGTCCAGAATCGAACCCTTGCTGGCTTGATAGGCGGCAGGTACATCACTCATGACAGGACTCCTCGTGAGTCGAAATTGGATCTGATGACCAGGCCGGACTGCCTGGAATTCGCTGCCCGGCTGGGGGCTTTCGTGCACTGCCGGCAAGAGTCGTGGCCGGCAGTGGCGGTATCTGCAGGGCACAGGGGGAGGTTGTCGGTCCCACTGCGCGGGGTCATGCCTGTTCGCGGCGCCAGTGCTTCATCAGACGGTCGAAGCAGGCGCTGGCGGCAGGTTCTGCGTTCATGCGGCTGACGAGGACGACGGCGATCAGGGCGAACAGGAAGCCGGGTACGACCTCGAACATGTCGAATATCTCCAGCGGGCCGCCGCTCAGCGGCTTCCAGATCGCGACGGTAAGGGCACCGACCAGCAAGCCGGCGATGGCGCCATTGCGGGTCATGCCACGCCAGAACAGTGACAGCAGGATGACGGGACCGAAGGCGGCGCCGAAGCCACCCCAGGCGTAGGACACCAGGCCGAGGATGCTGCTGTCACGCTCGCTGCCCATCACGGTGGCGAGCAGTGCGATGCCGATCACGCTGGCACGGCTCAGCCAGACCAGCTCCTTCTGCGTTGCCTTGGGGTGAATCAGGCCACGGTAGATGTCTTCGGCGATGGCGCTGGAGCAGACCAGCAGCTGGGAATCGACGGTGCTCATGATCGCGGCCAGGACGCCGGCCAGAATGAAGCCTGCCACCCAGGGGTTGAGCATGATCTGGCTCAGGGAGATGAAGACACGCTCGCTGTCCGTGAGACCGCCACCCAGCTCACCGCCGAACCAGTAGTAACCCAGCACGCCCACTGATACTGCAGCCGCCATGGTGATGGCGGACCACAGCAGGGCGATACGCCGCGACACCTTGATATCTTCACGCTTGCGCACGGCCATGAAACGCACCACGACGTGTGGCTGGCCACAGTAGCCGATCGCCCAGCCGGCCAGCGACAGCATGCCCAGGAAGGTCACGCCTTCCATCAGGCCACCGATGGGGGCGACATCCTGCGCCGCTGCCGGGGCGGCTGCGCCATCGCCGAACAGCGCCACTGCCGTCATGGCAGCCACGGCACACAGCGAGGCGGCCATCATCAGGCCCTGGATGAGGTCGGTCCATGAGGCGGCGAGGAAGCCACCGAGGAAGGTATAGCCGACGATGACCAGCGCGCCCAACCACAGTGCGACGCGGTAATCGATGTCGAAGAGCCCTTCGAACAGCACGGCACCACCGACCAGACCCGCCGAGACATAGAAGGTGAAGAACACCAGCATGACCACGGAAGACAGGGTACGCAGCACGCGTGAGCGGTCTTCGAATCGCGCTTCCAGATAGTCCGGCACCGTCAGCGCATTGCCGGCCGCTTCGGTGAACACGCGCAGTCGCTCGGCGACCAGGGTCCAGTTCAGGTAGACGCCGACCAGGGTCCAGACCGCGATCCAGGCTTGCGAGAGGCCACCACTGAAGATGGCGCCGGGCAGGCCCATCAGGGCCCAGCCGCTGAGATCGGAGGCGCCGGCACTCAAGGCCGCGACGCTTGGCGGCAAGCCGCGTCCCCCGAGTATGTAATCCGACAGATTGTGGGTGATGCGATAGAAGTAGATGCCGATGCCCAGCATCAGCAGCAGATAGAGCCCGAACGACAGCAGGACAGGTAAGTTCATCCTAGGAGACCTCATGGTGACGCCGAGGCGTCTTGTTATTGTTCACCAGTGGTGTCGTGTTGCAGCAGGCTTACGCGGAACAAGCAGCGGGGAGCTGGCAATATCACTGACACCTTCACCTTAGCCATGAGGTGGATTGCAGAAAACTGACCATTTTTCGTATAACCTATGACTTCATATCATGGGTTGCCGTCACATGCTGGTTGACGCCTTTCTTCCATCAGGGCGCTCGCAAGCACTCAGCACAGCGCTTGGCACAGGAACTCGGCACCCAGTTTCTGGCACCCGGTTTCTGGCACCCGGCCAGGCCAGTCATCAAGGACATCCCATGCGACCCAGTCTGTCATCGCTCAATGCCTTCGAGGTCGTGTCACGCCTGGGGAGCATCACCGCGGCTGCGGATGAGCTCAACATCACCCAGTCGGCGGTGAGTCACCAGATCCGTCGCCTGGAGGCCACGCTGGAGGTCAGTCTGCTGGAGCGGGCCGGACGCGGCGTGGTGCTGTCACACGCCGGGCGCCGACTGGCCGATGGCCTGCAGGCCGGCTTTGCCAGAATCGAGCAGTCGGTGGCCGAATTCGAGGTCGACCCACAAGGCGTGCATCAGCGGCGCCAGCTGCGTGTCAGCTGTCTTCCCTCGGTGGCGGTGCGCTGGCTGATCCCGCGGCTCAACAGCTTTCGCGAGCAATGCCCCGATATCGCGGTCAGCCTGCAATATGCCGGCATCAGTGCGCGGGGATTGTTGCCGGAGGTCGATGTGATGATCACCTGGCAGGACGAACTCCCGGACAAGGCGTCACAGGCGTTCCGCTTGTTCTCGGGGGCCACCCAGCCGGTGGCCAGTCCGCTGTATCTGGAGCATCACCGCCGCCCATCCCAGCCGGCGGACCTGTTGAAGCTGGAGCTGATCCACGATCAGTCGCGCCAGCCCTGGCATGACTGGTTCAACAACTGCGGGTTGTATCCCTCCCAGCTCGACAAGGGCGACCTTTATCAGGATTTCAGTCTGCTGAGTGCTGCGGTGGTCGCGGGGCAGGGAGTCGCGCTGTGTCCGCCACGCCTGATCCGCAAGGAGCTTGAGGACGGCACCCTGGAATGCCTGTTCGAGATGGCCGCCAATCCCCAGCGTGCCTACTGGCTGTTCCATCATCCGCAGCCCGCCAGGCACGTGCAGCAATTCTGCGACTGGATGCGCGCGGAGATCGCCGCCGAGGGAGAAGCGGCCGACAGTGGAGTCATCGTCAGCCGCCGCCAGCCCTGACGGCGGGCATCTCACTGCCAGTCAATGCCGCACGCAACGCAAAAGCCCCGCCGGGATTCGGCGGGGCTTTCTTGTGCAAGTGGTCATGTCATGACGGCCTGAGCCATGGCCCTTGGCCAGGAGATGGCGGCCTCTCAGCCGTTGAGCACGCCCAGCCAGGCCCACAGGCCGAGCAGGGTGGCGATCAGCACCGGCGGCGTCAGCACCAGGCCGACCTTCATGTACTGCCCCCAACTGATGTGATGGCCTTTCTGATCGAGCACATGCAGCCACAGTAGTGTGGCGAGACTGCCGATCGGGGTGAACTTGGGCCCCAGATCATTGCCGATCACGTTGGCGTAGACCATCAGCTCACGCGTCGCGTCACTGACCTGCTGCGCGGTGAGGTGGTCGATGGCCAGCGCGCCGATCAGCGTGGCCGGCATGTTGTTCATCACCGAGGCGGTGACGGCGGCCAGCACGCCGGTGCCAAGGGTGGCGACCAGCTCGCCCTGACTGGCAAGCCAGGCGAGGATGTCGCTGGCGTGATCGGTCAGGCCGGCATTGCCCAGCCCGTAGACCACCAGATACATGCCCACCGAGAACAGCACGATCTGCCACGGCGCGCCGCGCAGTACCGGGCCGAGTTCGATCACGGCATCACCGCTGCCCAGCCAGCGCCCGGCGATGGCCAGCAGAATCAGCGCGGCGCTGCCGGTGACGACGGCGAGCGGAATGCCCAGCGGCGCGGTCACGAAGTAGGACACCAGCAGCACCCCCAGCAGCGGGAAGGCCGCGCGGAATACCTGGCGGTCCTTGATGGCGCTCGACGGTGCCTCGAGCTTCTCCAGCGCGTAGTGCGAGGGCAGCTCCTTGCGGAACATCAGCCACAGCACGATCAACGTGGCGGCCAGCGCGATCAGATCGACCGGCACCATCACGGCGGCGTAATGCGTGAAGGAGATGTCGAAGTAGTTGGCGCTGACGATGTTGACCAGATTCGAGATTACCAGCGGCAGGCTGGTGGAGTCGGCCACGAAGCCGGTGGCGATGATGAAGGCCAGCGAGGCAGCCGCCGAGAATTCCAGGCGCACCAGAATCGCGATCACGATCGGGGTCAGCAGCAGTGCCGCACCGTCATTGGCAAAGAAGGCCGCGATCACCGCGCCCAGCAGCACGATGAGCGGAAACAGCTTGCGTCCGTTGCCGCCGCCCCAGCGCGCGACATGCAGTGCGGCCCAGCTGAAGAAGCCCGCCTCATCGAGGATCAGCGAGATGATGATCAGCGCCACGAAGGTGAAGGTGGCGTCCCAGACGATATCCCAGACCACCAGCACATCCGGCAGATTGACCACGCCGCAGGCCAGCGCGATCACGGCGCCGCCGAGGGCGCTGGTGCCGATGCCCAGCCCACGTGGCTGCCAGATCACCAGTGCCAGCGTGATGGCGAAGATTGCCAAGGCAAGCATGACGTCTCCTTGTCGAGGGTGAAGAGTAAGTGAGAAGCCGCGTGCGCGACCGCGGATTACGTCAGATCGTGCTCTGATTGACGCGTCGGGAGACCTCTTCGGCGCTCTCGACACGCTCCGAGTAGCGCTCGGTCAGATAGGCGCTGCGGTCGCGGTTCATCCAGGTGAACTTCATCAGCTCTTCACAGACATCGACGATGCGCAGATACAGCGGCGACAGGCGCATGCGGCCATGCTCGTCGAATTCATTGAAGGCCTTGGGCACGGATGACTGGTTGGGGATGGTCAGCATGCGCATCCAACGGCCCAGAATGCGCAGCTGGTTGACGCTGTTGAAGCTCTGGCTGCCACCACTGACCTGCAGGATGGCCAGCGTCTTGCCCTGGGTGGGGCGCACGCCGCCCAGTGACAGGGGAATCCAGTCGATCTGTGCCTTCATGATCGAGGTCATCGCGCCGTGGCGCTCCGGGCTCGCCCACAGCATGCCCTCGGACCACTGGGCCAGCTCGCGCAGCTCCTGCACCTTGGGATGATCGGCCTCGCAGTCATCCGGCAATGGCAGGCCGGCTGGCGAGTAAAGGCGCACCTCAGCTCCGAATGCACGCAGCAGGCGCGCCGCTTCCTCGGCGGCAAAGCGCGAGAAGGAACGCTCACGCAGGGAGCCGTACAGCACCAGAATGCGCGGTGCATGACGCGGGGCATCCGGCCCGACCAGGCGATCGATCTCCAGCGGTCGCCAGTGTTCGGCATCGATATTGGGCAGGTCGGCCAGTGCCGCTTTCATCTCATCGGTCATGGTGTCGCCTGTGGGCAGGTGAGACGTGTCGGGAGTGTGTGCGTTCATGATTCAGGTCCTGGGGGCGTGGACGACGTCGCCGTCTTCCTTGGTGTATTGCGCGACCGGGTTGTCCAGCAGCTCCAGTACCGCCTCCGACGGGCGGCATAGGCGCGTGGCCTGCGGCGTGACCACGATGGGGCGATTGATCAGGATCGGGTGGGCCATCATGGCGTCGATCAATGCCGCATCGCTCAAGGTCGGGTCATCCAGATTGAGCTCGTCATAGGGCGTGCCCTTGCGGCGCAGCAGCGGACGCGGGCCGCCCCCCATGGCGGCAATCAGGGATTCCAGCGTCTCGCGCGTCGGCGGCGTGACCAGATACTCGATCACCTCCGGTGTCTCGCCGGAGGCCTTGAGCATGGCCAGCACATTGCGTGACGTACCGCAGGCCGGGTTGTGATACATCGTGATCTTGCCGGAAGAACGGACGGAATCAGTCATCGTTGCCAGGCTCCTGAGAAGCACAGGGGGTAGAAGAGGCGCTGCAGTCGGGCACGGTGAGCGAGGCCAGCAGTGGGTCGCAGACCACCGAGGAGCCCGCGCAGCAGTCGCGTACCAGAAACTGCACGGTGGCGAGCATGTGCTCGAGGTTGGCGCGGTAGATTAGCGAACGGCCTTCGCGCTGGGAGTGGATCAGCCCCGCGCGGCTCAGTACGCCCAGATGGGTCGAGAGCGTGTTGTGCGGCACCTCGAGACGACGGGCGATCTCGCCGGCGGGCAGCCCTTGTGGCTCGTGGCGGACCAGCAGGCGAAACGTGTCCAGACGCGTGGCCTGGGACAGCGCCGCGAAGGTGTCCAGCGTGGCCTGCGGGTCGGGCAGGCTGTCGGAGTCATTCATTTGATCCGTCCATATGTCGAGACTTGTCGAAATGACGATGGTGCGATGATAGATCAGCGTGCCGCAGATGGGAAGATTCACGAGACGATCCCGGGGATGCATTCCGGTCAGGCATTTGCCCGGCAGTATTGGTAGCATGTGCGCCATTGATTACCGGACAAGGGAAGATGGCACGATGATGATGGTATTGCAGATTCTGGGCGGCTTCGTGCTGACTGCAGGGGTACTGCTGGCGGCAGTGCCGGAGCTGGTCAACCGCTTCAAGGGGCCGAACGACACGCCGCAGACCGTACCGAAGGAGACCGGCGCGGCGATCTCGCGGCGCATTCGTTGGGGCTGGGTCATCGCGGTGGGGTATCTGCTGATGTATCCGCCGATCGGCCTGGGTGTGTTGCCGGTGCTGGTGACGCTCGCGGTGGCAGGTATCGCTGGCATCATGACGGCCCGTCTGATGGGGCTGATGCTGGATGGCATCGAGATGCGCCATCTATTCCGCTTCGCCGCCGAGTCGCTGATTCTGGGCGGCCTGTGGACCTGGTTCGTCAAGCTGTCTGCCTGACGCCATTGCCGCGCACACTGTGCCGTCAGATCGCCAATTACTGCATTCCGGGAGTCGTCCATGCCGCTCAATGCGTCTACGCAAGCCTTGTTGGCAGGGCTGGAGCGATCGCGCCCGGTACTGGTGACCGGCGCGACCGGCTATGTGGCGGGGCAGCTGATTCGTCGCTTGTTGGAAGAAGGCCTGACGGTGCATGCCGCCGTGCGCGATCCCGGCAATAGCGAACGTCTGGCGGCGCTCATGGCGCTGGCCGATCGCTTGCCGGGGGAGCTACATGTCTTCGCCAGCGATCTGCTCAAACCGGGTTCCTACGCTCAGGCGATGGCAGGCTGTGGGGTGGTCTTTCATACCGCTTCGCCCTTCGTGGTCAGTGTCCAGGACCCTGAGCGCGATCTGGTGCGTCCGGCAGTGGAGGGCACGCGCAATGTGCTGGAAGAGGCCAATCGTCAGGCCAGTGTCGAACGGGTGGTGCTGACCAGCAGCTGTGCCGCCATCTACAGCGACAATGCCGATGCGCAAGACACCCCGCGCGGCTGTTTCGACGAGAGTGTCTGGAACACCACGGCGTCGCTTGAGCATCAGGCCTATTCCCATTCCAAGACGCTGGCGGAACAGGCCGCCTGGCAGATTGCCGAGCGGCAGTCGCGCTGGCGGCTGGTGGTGATCAACCCCTCGCTGGTGCTCGGCCCCGCGATCAGCGATGACACGCGCGGCGAATCCTTCAGCCTGATGACGCAGCTATGTGATGGCACGCTCAGGATAGGCGCGCCGGATTACGGCATGGGCGTGGTGGATGTGCGGGATGTGGCCGAGGCGCATCTGGCGGCGGGATTTCTGCCCACGGCCAATGGGCGTCATCTGGTCGCCGGGCATTCCTCAAGCTTCATTGAGCTGGGGCGGGCCTTGCGCCGTCACGCCGGCCCGCAGTACGCGATTCCCACTCGCCAGCTGCCCAAATGGCTGGTGTGGCTGGCGGGTCCGCTGGCCAACAAGGCCGTGACCCGCAAGGTCGTCGCGCGCAACGTGGGCCATCCCTTCGTCTTCGACAATACCCGCAGTCGCGAGCAGCTGGGTCTGATCTACCGGCCCCTCGAGGCGACGCTGCACGACATGTTCGATCAACTGGAGGCCAGCGGCCGCCTGTCGTGATTTTGGTCAATACATTGTCGGGAAAAGCCCCAGTGTTCCGCTTGGGTCATACCCCATTCTATAGCGTATTGTTGTATTGGGAGTAATGGTGTCTTTCACTTCTTTTACTCCAGTCTCACAAAGCCCTTGATCCGCTGAAGCGCTGACGATATATGTACCCGGAGTAAGATCCAGCGAGACAGTTTCTGCAGGGTCAAGCTTGGCGGTTAGAACTCCATTGATTTTTACAATGATCCCGCAAGCGCTGCCTAACAGCCCACTATCACGGGTCAGAGTCAATGTCCCATGCTCCTCCTGTAAAGGTTGATTGTGTGCATAGATTCGTTCAGGAGGGACGGGGTCGGCATCTAATGATGAAATTGGCGTAGTAGAGCAACCTGTAATGGTAAGCATGAGTACAGTTGTTATTAGTGTGCGTGTCATGATTGCCTCAGAAATGGTGGGCATGAAGTTAGGAGCATGCAAAGACCATCATATATTTTGGTTGCTCGCAGGTATATTTAAATCAACTTAATCGACAGCATAATTCTCTTTGGCTTTAGCGTTTTCTCAACGGCTCCAGCAGCGCATTCAACCCGTTGTGATCAATCTCGTGCATCAGCGCGAGCAGGCGACCGATCTCGCCCTGCGGGAATCCCTTGCGCGCAAACCAGCCCAGATAATCCCCGGGCAGGTCGGCAATCAGGCGTCCGGCATACTTGCCATAGGGCATCTGGCGGGTCGTCAGTTTCTGCAGGTCTTCAGGGCTCATCCTTTGACTCTCATTCGGTTTCGGTAGGGGGGATGCTCTCAGTTGGCGGTGCCATTCTGGCATAGCTGAGTTGCGGTGGTTGGGTTTTGCCACACTATCGCCATGTCTCCTATAACCCCATAGCACGGAGAGACTCATGCCTCGCGATTACCAGAACCTGGAGCAGCTACCTCTCGCCGGTGAATGGCGTGCCGGACGAGCCGGCAAGACGCTTGAGGTGTTGGACCCCTTCGATCAGAGCTCGCTGCTCTCGATTTCCATGGCCAACGCCGAGGATCTCGACGCCAGCTATCGCAAGGCGCGCGATGCCCAGCCTGACTGGGCCCAGACGCCGGCAAGCGAGCGCGCGGGCGTGATGCACAAGGCGGTGGAGCTGATGGACGAGCGACGCGAGGAGCTGCTCGGCTGGTTGATTCGTGAGTCCGGCAGTACTCGCATCAAGGCGCAGGCGGAACTGGCCGCGGCTCGCGCGATCACGCTGGAATCTGCCGCGATGGCCAACCGCGTGGCCGGAATGGCGATGGAGGCTCAGGTGCCGGGCAAGGAGAGCCGTGTCTTTCGCAAGCCGCTGGGTGTCATCGGCATCATCAGCCCGTGGAATTTCCCGCTGCATCTGACCCAGCGTTCCCTGGCACCGGCATTGGCGCTTGGCAACAGCGTCGTCATCAAGCCGGCGAGTGACACGCCGCTGACCGGTGGCCTGCTGCTGGCCAGATTGTTCGAGGAGGCGGGCCTGCCTGCCGGCGTCTTGAGCGTGGTGGTCGGTTCCGGCAGCGAGATCGGCGATGCCTTCGTGGATCACGAGGTGCCGCGGCTGATCTCCTTCACCGGTTCCACCCAGGTGGGCAAGGGCATCGGCGAGCGCGCCGTCGGTGGTGATCATCTCAAGCACGTTGCCCTGGAACTGGGTGGTAACAGTCCCTTCGTGGTGCTGGATGATGCGGATATCGAGCAGGCGGTGGACGCCGCTCTGGTCGGCAAGTTCCTCCATCAGGGGCAGATCTGCATGGCCATCAACCGCATCATCGTCGATGAGTCGGTCCATGACGCCTTTGTCGATCGCTTCGTGGCGCGTGCCCGTGCACTCAAGGTCGGCGATCCCGCACAGGACGATACCGTCATCGGGCCGATCATCAATGCCAAGCAGCGTGATGGTCTACTCGAGATGATCGAGACGGCCAAGGGCGAGGGCGCCCAGGTGATGCTTGAGGGCGAGACGCAGGGTCAGCTGGTGCCGCCGCATGTGTTCACCGAGGTCACCAATGACATGAGTCTGGCCCGCAACGAGATCTTCGGTCCGCTGGTCGGCATCCAGAAGGCCCGTGATGAAGCTCACGCGCTGGAGCTTGCCAATGGCACCGAATATGGCCTTTCGGCGTCCGTCTTCACCGCGGATATCGCACGTGGCGAGCGCTTCGCGCGCCAGGTCGAGGCTGGCATGGTGCACGTCAATGACATGCCAGTGAACGATGACCCGCGCGCGCCCTTCGGTGGCGAGAAGAACTCCGGCCTTGGGCGCTTCAATGGCGACTGGGTGCTTGAGGAATTCACCACCGACCAGTGGGTCAGCCTGCAGGTCGAGCCCCGCCAATATCCGTTCTGATGTCTCTGACCTGTAGTTGACGCATGACAAGCAGCGCCCCGCTCAGCCTGATGCCTGAGCGGGGCGCTTTTGATGGTAGGTAATGCTGACGTGTCATGATGGACGAGGTAGGCAAAGAGCCAGCTCAGTGTGACACCCAAGGCATCCCTGTCGAGAGGACAGGGACACATGCTGTGATCATCAGCGCGACCGCCAGATGAGCCGTGCGTGAGAAGCGGATCAGGGCGCGCCTGACGGCGGATCAATGACTGATCAGAGAAGCGCTACCCAGCCAGGCAAGCCTGAGCGCCAGCAATGACAGCGCCCATTTGAACAGGCCATCGAAATGCCGGTTGGAGACGCGATCCAGAAAGCGCAGTCCGAGGCGGGTACCGATCAGGCCCGCGCCGATCATCAGCACGATCAGGGGCAACCACTCCTGGAAGAGAAACCCTGCCATGCCGAAGATGAAGGCTTTGGTGAGGTGCTGCGCGACCATGCAGGCCGCGAAGGTCGCCACCTTGGCGTGACGCTCGCCGCCGCCTTGCTTGATGAAGCTCGCGACCAGTGGGCCGCTGGCACCGATCAGACTCGAAAGGAAAGTCGTGATGGCTCCGGCGATCAAGGTGCCCGTGCGGCTCAAAGCTCGCTTAGGCAGTGCCGGCCCCCAGCAGGTGAACAGCACGAACAGCGCGATGGAAAGCTCCAGTACCCCTTCAGGCAAGCGGATCAACACCCAGGCCGCGACCAGCGCACCCAGCGCCACGCCGGGCAGAAAGGCCAACAGGCGGCGCATGTCGATATGGCGCCACGTCATCGCCATGCGCCCGCCGTTGGAGCCCAGCTGCACCATGCCATGCACCGGAATCAGGGCAGCGGCAGGCATCAACTGCGCCATGAACATGATCAGCAGGGTGCCGCCGCCGACCCCGACAGCTGCGGACATGGCTGACGTCAGCAGGGCAAGCAGCAGCAACGTGCAGACGATAGATAGCGAGAGCGGGAAATACTGCGCGAGGCCCTCAAGCAGGCTTGCGAGGTAGGGAATATCGGCGGGACTTGCGAGCATTGCGGGCATCCTGTGCAATTAGCCAATAGAGAGAGAATAGGGGCTCAGGCAGCCGACATGATGCATGTCCTGCCTGACAGGCGTGCAAGGCTACCGTGACCAAGAGGCGCTATCCAGCCAAGCGTGCGTGGCTGGATAGCGCCTAGGAGATTCGAGCGGCTTCGCGTGTTGGTGAAATTGCATGTTGCTGTCTTTTCAGCTAGAGATCAGCTTTCCCCTATAGGATGGTGAGGCTTACCATGGCATGTTGGTTTAGCCATATGCCGCAGTGTTCAGTGGGTGTTTTGTGGATCAGGAGAAAGCTGGCATGAAGCTGTTGTTGCTTGAAGATGATGACCTGCTGGCGGAAAGCCTGGCCGAGCTGCTTGAGGACAATGGTTATCGACTGGATGTCTCCTCCAATTTGAATGATGCGCAAGCCTTCATGGCAACCGAGCAGTACGCGCTGGCCATTCTGGATCTGGGACTACCGGACGGCTCCGGGTTGGATTTGCTCAAGCGCTGGCGTCAAGGTCAGGTGGATATTCCGATACTGATTCTCACGGCCCGTGACACGTGGGAAGACAAGGTCGTCGGTTTGCGCAGCGGGGCAGATGATTACCTGACCAAGCCATTTCATGAAGCAGAGTTGCTGGCACGTCTTCATGCGCTGCTTCGGCGTCGTCAAGGGGCAAGTCATGGGTATCTTCAGGTGAGCGGAATTCAGCTGGATGAAGAGGCGCAGCGTGTGTGCTGTGATGGAGAGCAGTGGGCGAGCTTGACGGCCACCGAATTTCGCCTGTTACGGTACCTCATGCATCATCCAGACAGAGTGCACTCCAAGACACAGTTGCTGGATCAGCTATATGCCCTGGAGCAGGACGCCGCGGCGCCCAATCTGGTAGAAGTCTATATCGCTCGCCTTCGCCGCCGCCTGGGCAAGGACTTGATACAGACCCGCCGCGGACAGGGGTATCTGCTTGTTTCACATCGATCGTCGTAGCCTTCGTTTTCGCCTGCTGACCCGCCTGGGAGGTGCATCCCTCGCGGTGGTGTTGTTTGCCTGGTATCTGCATGGCTTCTTTCTCCACGAGCTGGCGAAGGACTTTCTTGGGGAGCGTCTCAAGGATGAGGCATCGCATATCGTCACCTTGCTCAAGAAGGATGAGCGGCCTGTTGCCCAGCTCATGGCAGCGGCCCGTGAGGAATCTCTGAGCTTTCATCATTTCTATGTGTTGCGAGTCGGGGAGAAGGTCAGTACCTCGTTGCCTGCCTTGCCGACGCAGATGCTCCCTTTGCTTGAGGGCAAGGGGGATGCGTTATTCATGCATCAGTTTCAGCAACAGCCACTGTTGGTCTATCGGCACGTCTTCGATATCCGCGGGGACGCGGTGCAATTGTTGATTGCCGAGAATTTCTCGCCAGTGGAGCAGGGCTTGACCCGAGTTCATTGGTGGATCGCCGCCAGCGCCATCCTGTTGTGGGGGATTCTGATATCACTCAATCTGCTGGCGGTAAGGCGGGGGCTCAAGCCGTTGAGTGTCCTGCGCCATCAATTGAGTGAACTTCAGTCCGGGTATCGAAAGCGGATTGTGCTTGAGGCCCCTTCCGAGCTTGATGCGCTGGTATCACAGCTCAACACCTTGCTGGATGAGTTTGATCTTAGGTTGACTCGTTCACGAGAGTCTGTGGCGAATCTGTCCCATGCGCTCAAGACACCTCTGGCGGCACTGACACAGGTGCTGCGTGGCAAGCGACCGATCAATGAGGTACGTCGTGGCAAGATGCTGCAACGTGTAGAGACGATTCATTCCCAGCTGGAGACAGAACTCAGGCGAGCCCGCATTGCTGGCCCGCGCGCCGGTCAGACAACACGCCCGGTTGAAGAGGCCCAGCGCTTGATCGAGATGTTCCAGGGGATCTATCCGCAGCGTACCTTCTTGCTGGAGTGTCTGGGCGTATCTAATGAGCATGCGGATAGCTGGGTGAATGTCGAGACACAGGATTTCACCGAAATGCTCGGCATATTGCTGGATAATGCGGGCAAGTGGTCTGTCAATCAGGTGCAATGCCGATTGACGATAGAGAGTGACCAGATCGTGCTCTGCGTCGAGGATGATGGTCCGGGGGTGCCGCAGGCACAGTTGGCCCATCTTGGCGAGCGTGGGTGGCGTCAGGACGAAACTCACCCGGGTTATGGGTTGGGGCTCTCCATTCTTGCCCATCTCGTCAAGCATTACGCTGGTTGCGTGAGCTACTCAACAGCCGGCGCAGGGGGATTGAGAGCCGAGGTGCATCTGCCCACACGCAAATAGGCACTCCATTCAGGTTCGTTTCAGCTTGCCGTGGCTTCATCCATGTCATGACTCTTCATTCATGACTCGGGAGCAGCAACGGCCATGGCACCAAAACCGTCTGAATTTTCTGTATCACGTCGTCAGTTGCTCAAGGGAGGTTCTGCCCTGGGGCTGGGCGCAATGGTGTCAGGCGTGGCACCCGCCTGGGCCAACCCCTGGGGGCGCACATCAGGTTACTCCCAAGGGGTTGAGCATGGGCCCGAGATCTCTCTTGTCATTCGACGTGAAGACATCGACATTGCCGGGCAATTCGCTCGTCCTATCAGCATCAATGGCAGTAGTCCCGGGCCCATGGTGCGCTTGAAGGAGGGGCAGGATGCTGTCATCAAGGTGACAAACCTGCTCGATGAGCCAACCTCCATTCACTGGCATGGCATCATACTTCCTCCGGAAATGGACGGCGTGCCGGGTATCAGCTTCGCAGGGATAGCACCGGGCGAAACCTTTACCTACCGGTTTCCTGTCACTCAGAGCGGTACCTACTGGTATCACAGTCATTCAGGCCTCCAGGAGCAGGAAGGCCACGCAGGTCCATTGATCATCGACTCCGCAACACCCGAAGCCTTCACCTATGATCGTGAGCATGTCCTGCTGCTGACTGACTGGACATTCGAAGACCCCAAGTCCGTATTTCGCAATCTCAAGACCATGGAAGGCTACTATAACTACCAGGAGCGCACCGTCGCTGATTTCTTTGCGGATGTACGACGGGGTGGTTGGGTGGACACGATCGAGTCGCGCAGCATGTGGGCAGAGATGCGCATGAGCTCACGGGATATTGCCGATGTCACCGGCAGTACCTATACATATCTTCTCAATGGTCATTCACCAGAAGAAAACTGGAGCGCGCTATTCAAGCGTGGGGAAACAGTGCGTCTGCGTGTCGTCAATGGCTCGGCAATGAGCTACTTCGATTTACGCATTCCCGGCTTGAAGATGACCGTGGTGGCGGCAGATGGTCAGCCAGTGCAACCGGTTGAAGTGGATGAGTTCCGTATTGCCGTGGCGGAAGCCTACGATGTGCTGGTGACACCGGAAGATGACAAGGCGTACACCATCTTCGCCGAAGCCATGGACCGCAGTGGCTACGCGCGAGCCACGTTGGCACCCCGCCCCGGAATGGAGGCGCCCGTACCTGAACAACGGCAGATCGCTGATCGCGGGATGGAGGCCATGGGCGCTCATGCTGGAATGGACCATTCGCAGATGGCAGGCATGGATCATTCGCAGATGGCGGGCATGGATCATTCGCAGATGGCGGGCATGGACCATTCGCAGATGGCGGGCATGGACCATTCGAAGATGGCAGGTATGGACCATTCGAAGATGGCAGGCATGGACCATTCGAAGATGGCAGGCATGGACCATTCGCAGATGGCGGGCATGGACCATTCGAAGATGGCAGGCATGGACCATTCGAAGATGGCAGGTATGGACCATTCGCAGATGGCGGGCATGGACCATTCGCAGATGGCAGGTATGGACCATTCGAAGATGACTGGCCTGCAAGCCGATGCAGCCCAGGGCGGCATGCTGATGGCGGGTGCTGCTCAGCAAGGGGCTCGTTATGACCAGGCAGGAATCGGTCTGGACCAGTCGCTGCGTCGTGTACTGGTCTATCAGGATCTCAAGGCCTATTCACCATGGCCGGACAGACGTGGGCCCATGCGCGAGATGGAGTTGCATCTGACCGGCAATATGGAACGTTATATGTGGTCCTTCGATGGCAAGAAGTTCAGTGAAGTCAATGGCCCTATTCATTTTCATAAAGATGAGCGCCTCCGTCTCATCTTGATCAATGACACCATGATGGAGCATCCCATTCATTTACATGGGATGTGGATGGAGCTCGAGAATGGCCACGGTGACCTGATCCCTCGCAAGCACACCTTGAATGTCAAACCCGGTGAGCGCGTCTCAGCGTTGATCACTGCCGATGCAGAAGGTAGCTGGGCTTTCCATTGTCATCTTCTGTACCACATGGATGCAGGTATGTTCCGTGTCGTAAAGGTTTCCTGAGGAGTCATCATGTCAATCAGTCAGCATTCATTTCGTCTTGCCTGCGTGACGGTATGTCTATTCTCCAGTGCTGGTGCCTCCCAGGCATTTGCCCAGGATGGATATGATGCCCCGGCGTCATGGCCATCGCCCATGGCCGAACATCTCCAGTGGAGCGCAGTTTTCGATCGCCTGGAATATAGCCTTCCGGACAAGGGAGAGGACTCCCTGGTGTGGGATTTTCAGGCCTGGTATGGCGGAGATACCCACCGCGTCTATCTCAAGTCAGAAGGGGAGAATGTCCAAGGCGATGGTGAAGAAGCCGAGTTTGAATCCCTTGAGCTTCTCTACAGTCGCCTGGTTGCCGATTTCTGGGAGTTCCAGGTTGGAGCTGGCTATCAGGGTGGTGTGTTCAACGATGATCATGATGAAGGCGTATATGGGGTCTTCGGCTTTCAGGGGACCGCCCCCTACCGGATCGAGACGGATGCCGCAGTGCAGTACCGAGAGGAAGGTATCGTGACTGCCAGCCTGGAGCTTGAACATGATGTGCGCCTGACCCAGCGCTGGTATCTACAGCCACGTAGTGAAATGGTGTTCGCTGCCAATGAGTCCAGGCAGCAGGGGATTGGGACGGGCCTCAACTCAGTACGAATCGGCTTGCGTGCACGCTATGAGATAACTCGGCGGGTAGCGCCTTACGTCGGCATGTACTGGCAGAGAGAGTATGGCGAAACCGCCGATATGCAGCGTGAAGAAGGTGAGGATGTGGAGGATACGGCTGTCGTGGTCGGTGTGCGCATGATGTTCTAGAGGAGTCAGGATGGCAGTGACATTTTTCAATTGAATAGCGGTGGTGTAGTTGCGTGATCATGTTTTACATGAATATGCAGAATGGCCTTTTGATTGGGAGACTATGTCTTATGGTTTTGTACAATGTGATGATAATCTATTCCATTTTCAGGATGTTTTCAGGTTGTGTTGCCATGATGATAAGTGAACCCATAAAGAGATGATTTTCATGAAAACATCAACGCTGTTACTTGCTGCTACCATGACTTTTTTTACCGCTGTGACGCAGGCCAATGATGAGCATAGCCGTCTTCCGACTCTTTCGGCTGGAGTTTCAGAAACATATGGACTTGTGGCTGGAAAGCCATTGCGTTTCCAAATAGCCGTTGAACATGATGCAGTTCTAAAGATCAGCAGTCGACATTTTGCAGCTGATTCGAGTAAGAACAACTTGATGACTGCTGTGCTACGAGACCCACAAGGAAATGTCGTCGCGACAGCCTCTGATGATAATGGGCATTTTTCACTGGAGCAGGATGTCCAAGAAGGCTATTACCAATTGGAGGTCGCAGGAAATTCAATAAGTGGTTCGGCTGACGAAAATGGGCGTAGCTATTCTCTAAATGTTGCTTTTGAATAAGAGGTGGTTATGGCGAAAGATGATCAATGATAGGTTTAATGTAAATTGCTGAGCGATATTTGAAAATTATTCATTGATGTTGTGTTGTAAATAAGGCGTCACTCTGGATCGTGTTGATGGCCGGCATTCGTCGGCCTTTTTTTTCGCTTTGGTTGACAGCCTTGTCATTGACTATTCTTGCCGTCTAAAAGGGGGGCGACATGAAGAAATTATTGTTGGGGATGTGTCTGGCATTCATGGTGCTGCTGGCAGCAGGGGCCGGAGTCATTTACTCCGGCGTCGTCAGTGTCGCGGCAGATGATCCGCATGGGTCATGGGTCCATGGAATTCTTGAAACGGCGCGTGAACGTTCGATCGAAAGCCACGCGAGTGATATCGCCGCGCCACCCCTCGATGATGAAGCCATGAAAGTGGCGGGGGCCGGCAATTATGCATCGATGTGTGCCTCCTGCCATCTCGCGCCAGGCATGCAAGAGACAGAGCTCAGCAAGGGGCTTTACCCCAGTCCACCGAATTTTGTATCTTCGGATATGCATGGTGAGCCTGAAGAGCGCTTCTGGGTCATCAAGCATGGGATAAAAGCCAGCGGAATGCCGGCATGGGGCAAGAGCATGCAGGATGAATATATCTGGCAGATGGTCGCTTTCATGCAAGAGCTACCGGACATGAGTGCTGCTCGTTATACGGCTCTTGTGGCAGCAAGTGATGGTCATCAACATGGCGGAGGCGAGACTGCACAATCACCGTCATCGCATCATGACGATGACACCCGCCAATCACATCACGCTAGGGAAGCTGATGGGCCTGCTGATTTACAAGACAGCCATGAGCCGGAGGGCAGTCATGAGCCGAAAGAGAATCATGAGCCGAAGGACAGTGGCCGGGCTGAGGATCATCCTCACTCATCACATGATGCAGAGCATCAACATTGAGGCCAGGGCCAGCATCAGGCATCGGAAGTGACGTACACGGCCAGCCGCAAACAACATGACCTGCCTGACAGGCGTACGATGCCAGAGCCGGCCTCAGCTTGAAGAGGTGGTGCACGGCGACATTCTCGATGTGCTGGCAGAGACGCCGGCATCCTGCGTGGCGATCAGCTGTCGCATCAGTGCCAACTGGCAGCAGGGCGAGCAACTCGCGAGACTCGTCGAGGTGATTCTTCGTCATCCACGCCTGCGAATCGTGATCGATGCCTGTGATGTCGAACGTCTGCCGTTGTCCACGCGCATCGTGTCGGGCAGCGGTCGCCATCAACTGGCCTGGCAGACCCTGTCACGTCACATGCTGGAGCCGGAATGGGGCATGCATGCCGTCCACTGGCGGGGCGAGAAGCCTGATAGGCCGGCATGGGTCAGCGCCTGTGAACCTGCGACGCTGACCCGATGTCTTGCCCGCCAGTTGCCTGGTCATGAGGTGCGTTGTCTGCCGCCCCTGATCCCGCAGGACCCCGGCTTCACGCTCGTCATCACGCCACGCACGCCCTGATTCCCCCGCACGTTCTCATTCTCATGCCGGCCATCGGCGTGAGCTGATGTGTGAGCCAATTCGCGAGCAGAGGCATGCCGTGCCGAATCACGCCGTCTGGGTAGCTTCCTCGACCCGCTCGGCGCGTTCGGCACGCTTGAGCATGCGATAGCGAGAGCGCACCTCGTCACGTTCCAGGTAGCAGCCTTGCAACCAGCGGCTGCCGCTGTCGCCCTCGAAGGCATCGCGGGCGTGCAGCAGGCGGCGATTGTCGAAGATGACCATGTCGCCGGGGGCATAGGTGAAGCGCATGGCGAAGCGCGGCTCACGCAACATGCGCTGTAGCGTCATCAGTGCCTCATAGGCGGTCTCGGTCTGCTCGAACGGCGCCATCATCGGCCCGCGCAGGAAGTCGGCGATCCGTACCTCCAGCAGTTCTCCTGCCTGACCCAGCACGATCATCGGCGAGTACCAGACATGATCGGTATTGCGCGAGGTATTGGCGTAGCGCCAGTGCACCGTGGTGAGTGTCTCGTAGGCCTCGGGGTGTTCTTCCTTTAGCGCCGCCGCGATGGCGAAGCCATCCATCATCACCGCCATGCCGCCTTCCACGGTGTTCTCGAGACAATAGAGGCACTGCAGGCCCGGCTGATATTCCCGGGTCGGCAGGTCCACATGCGGCGGCAAGGCGATGGAGGTATAGGCGTTGGAATCCGGGTTCTGGATCGCGCGGACATTGAAGAGGTGGCCGAAGTTGGTGGTGCGGATCGAGCCGATGCGTTCGGCGACCTTTTCGATGGCGCCTTCTTCCGTCGGCAGGTCGCGCAGGCGCACCAGTCCCTTGCCGAGCAGTTCGTGCAGGGTGGGATACAGAATTTCCGCCTCCTGCGCGCTGCCATGATCGGCCTCGGCCAGGCGGGCGGCATCGATGGTCGGCGGCTGATCCAACTGCTCACCGTGCCAGAGCGTCAGCGGTGGCAGTTCCGGCGGCAGCGCGTCCTGGTTGTCATAGTCATTGGCACGCAGGAAGCCCGGGTGGAAGCGCAGGCTGCGGTCTTCGGGCGTGAACAGCACGCTGAGTGCGCCGTCCTCATCGATGCTGGCCTCGGCGATTTCCGGCCAGGCGGGAATCTGGGAGAGGTCCAGAATGCGTTCGCGCGTCGCCGGATTGACGGTGGTATCGTCCGCGGCGTTCTCGCGCAACCAGACACTATGAAAACGGCTGACGCGGCCATCGCTCCAGGTCACGCTCAGATAGCGTGCTTCGTGAATGACCTTCACGAGAGTCTCGTCAATTGGCCAGCTGTCGTAATCGGGTGTGATCGGGAGCGCCATGGAGAGTCCTTCCTTATGTCAGGTGAGCGATTCCCCGACAGAATGGCAGCCCACGGCGCTCGCTACTGTGCCTAATTCGACATCCACTGTGCCCAATTCGACATCGCGTTGCGGGTATCGGGCGTGGATCACCCCAAGGGGCGCGGTGGCTGGCGGCGTGCCTGGGTCGGGGTGATGCCGAAGCGACGGCGAAAGGCGCGGGTGAAACTCGAATGCGAGGTGAAACCACAGGCCAGGGCGATATCGGTCACGCCATGGCGGGTATCGTGAAGCAGGCTGCGTGCGTGCAGCAGGCGACGCTCCCCATGATAGGCGCGAGGCGTGCAGCCGAGCCCTTGCTGAAAGCGGCGCTCCAGCTGGCGCCATGAGAGGCCGAGCTCCTCGGCGAGTGCCTCGATGCTGAGCGGGGCCTCCAGGGTGTTCTCCATGCGAGTGATCGCACGCCTGAGCAGCGGGTCGGCCAGATCGGCCGTCTGCTGGCTGATGCCGCGCTGGCGGCTGGCCGGCAGGCGACCCTGATCGAGAATCAGCTGTTCGCGTACCGCCTGATAGAGCGTCTGGCCATGCTGGCGGCGAATCAGCTCCAGGCTCATGTCCAGCGGGGCGCTGCCGCCGGCGCAGAAGAAGCCATCGTCACTGATTTCATACAGTGACTCCACGGCGTCCACCTCATCGAAGCGCTGGTTGAATTCCGGCAGGCTTTCCCAATGCAGCGTGACCGTCTTGCCGGTGAGCAGGCCGGCGCGCGCCAGCACGAAGCAGCCGGTGTCCACGCCGCCGAGCTGGCAGCCGCTATGGGAGCGCTCCTGCAGCCAGTGCAAGGTGCGGTCTTCCAGATAGGCTTCCGGGGCAAAGCTGGTGCACACCACCAGCTTGTCCACTGCGGCAAGCTCGTCACGTGCGGTATCCACCGGCAGCACCATGCCGTTGGAGGCCTTGACCGACGCGCCATCCTGGCTTGCGAGTGTCCACTGATACAGGCGTGTTCCGCGCAGTCGATTGGCGATGCGCAGCGGCTCGATCATCGAGAACAACGCGACCATCGCGAAGCCCGGCAGCAGGAAGATACCGAGTTGGTGACGGTCAGCGGGGGCAGGCGAGGCAAGGGTGGCGGTCAAGGGCGCAATGCTTGTGGGCTGGTCAGACAGCACGCCGTCTTCCGGGAGGCCGAAGGCATAGGACGCATCGGGCGGCGTAGCGCTGGAATCGTGTGAAGGCATGAGGATAGGCAACGACGACGTCGGGTGGCTCAGCAGTAGGGGATGGGCCTGACCTTAGCGTGTTCGCTACCTGAGTGCGAGAGGGGGGATGACGTGACGCGAGGGCTTCGGCGCGAGGGCTTCGGCGAGAGGGCTTGGTGAGCGGGCTTTGGTGAGAGGGCTCCGTCCTGCTTGGCGCTCCTGATCAGGCCAGGCAGGACGGAGCAATTCACGCATCATTGCGTTACAGCATCCTGAGGCAGTTGCGTCCTTCTTCCTTGGCCGCGTACATGGCTTCATCGGCGCGTGCGATCAACTGCTCGCGCGTGGCGCGGTCATCGGGTTCCAGGCAGGTCATCCCGATGCTCAATGACAGGGGCAGACGTTGGCCAGCGTATTCCACGACACTGTCCTTCATGCGTTGTCGCAGCAGGTTGATGCGCGTGGCCGAGTCACTGAGCAGCGAGTCAGGCAGAATCGCCAGGAATTCCTCGCCACCCCATCTGGCGAGGGTGTCGCCGGGCAGCAGAATCTCCTCGGCGAGGACGCTCAAGTGTTGCAAGGCAAGATCACCGGCGTCATGGCCATGATTGTCGTTGATCTTCTTGAAATGGTCGAAATCCAGCAGTGCCACGCACAGGGGGTGGTCAACCTCGGCGGTGGCCAGTGCCGCGATGCTGTCATCCAGTACCTGCTGGGCATGACGGCGATTGTAGAGGCCTGTCAGCGGGTCGGTGATCGCGATCTTCTCGAGCGCCTGATGCGCTTCCTTCAGGGCATTGATGTCATTGGCACGCGCGACTTCGTGGCCGGCCCACAAGGCGATGAGACGTACCAGCTCGATGTCTTCGGGGGTGAAGGGCGGTACCGGATCAGGGCTTGAGAAGTTGAAGGTGCCGTAGCGCTCACCATCCACGATCACCGGCGCCCCGATGTAGGCTTCCAGATTGAAGTTGGCATAGCAGGGATGGTTGCGGATCTCACTGCTGGCCACATGATGGAAGGCCTGGACGCAGTCGGCCTTGTAGACGTGATCGCAATAGGTATCGCTGAGCGAGAAACTCAGTCCCGGTTCCAGCAGGTCTTCCGGGTGACAGGCGCGCTGGACGACGTATTCGCCGTCCTGGATGCGGCTGAAGATACCGATCGGCAGGCCGAAATGGGCGCAGCCCAGTTTCAGCAGCTCATCGATGCGCTCATTGAAGTTGAGTTCACGTGATGAGGTGATGGCATGCAGGCTGTGCAGGGTATGTTCCGCCGTCACACGGCGTGAGACATCGCGGATCAGCCCGAACATGAAGATGTTGTCGCTGGTGGGGTCCTTGATGGGGCCGCCGAGCGTTTCCCCATAGAAGTAGGTGCCATCCTGGCGTCGGTAGCGGATGACCCGGCCTTCCTTGGCGGGCTGGGCATCGACACGAAAGCGCCTCTGCCCCTGGCGCTCGAACTCATCGCTGGAGGCATACAGCATACGTGTCTGCTTGCCGATCAACGCTTCACGCGGGTAGCCGAATGCCTTCACCGCACTGTCATTCAGGTAGGTAATATGGCGCTGATCATCTGCAAGCAAGATGATGTCGTCGATCTGGCCCAGCATCTGGCCCAGCAGGGTTTGAATCATCTCAAAGCGTTGCATGACGCAGGCTCCTTGTGGGGTGCCGCTATCTCGGCAGAGGCATTCCTTGCCGCAGACATCCATCCTGTCGCCGGGAAGGCACGGTATTTCCGTCGTCAAGCTCAGGCTTCACGCCGGATGTTGTACGATACAGAATTCATATTATCGTATGAGGATGCAGACGCGTCTTGCTCTCATCCTGCCCGGCATTCGTATATTCAACGTAAAGGTAATGCAGTGCCAGAGGCCGCATCCGAAGATTCCCGCCACGCTCCTGTTGAACTTCATGGCTTCGTGCTGACACGTCATTGGCGGGACACGCCCGAGGGGGTGGTGATCAGCTTCTGGATTCGCACCGACGAAGGTGCCGTACGTGCCGAATGTGCACCCCAGGAAGTCGTCGCTTTCCTGCCCGCCGAACAGCAGGTACTGGCTCAGACACTGGTGAGCTTTGAGGTCGGCGCCGAGCTGCGTCCGCTGGCACTGGAAGACTTCCACCATCGCCCGGTGGTGGGGCTCTACTGTCGTGAATATCGCACCCTGGGCCAGCTGGCGCGCCGTTTGAAGGCGATTGGCGTCGACGTCTACGAAGCGGATGTTCGTCCGACGGACCGCTACCTGATGGAGCGTTTCATCACGGCAGGCGTCACGGCACGCGGCGAGCGCCAGCCTGATGGCAGCGTGAAGAATGCGCGCCTGACACCGCTTGCGGGCTATCGGCCACCGCTGCGCTGGGCATCGCTGGATATCGAGACCGATGCGCGGGGCAATCTGTATTCCATCGCGCTCGAGGGCTGCGGACAGCGTCAGGTGTACATGCTGGGGCCCCCCAATGGCGAGGAGAACGTCAGCCGCGATTTCTCGCTGGAATACCGCGATAGCCGGCGTGAGTTGCTGCAATGCCTGCTGGACTGGGTCGCAAGGCATGATCCGGATGTCATCATCGGCTGGAACGTCATCCAGTTCGATCTGCGCATGCTGGTGCGGCTGTCAGAGGCCGAAGGTCTGCCGCTGCGACTGGGGCGTGACGCCAGCGTGATGCAGTGGCGCTCTCATTCCCGCCAGGCCGAGCACTTCTTTGCCGAGATCGCCGGGCGCTGGGTGGTGGATGGCATCGAGGCGCTCAAGTCGGCCTTCTGGCATTTCGAGTCGTTCAGTCTCGAGAATGTCTCGCGTGAGCTGTTGCAGGAAGGCAAGGCCATCGATGACCCCTACGGCCGGCTGGACGAGATTCTGCGCATGTTCGCCGAGGACAAGCCTTCCCTGGCGCGCTACAACCTCAAGGATTGCGAGCTGGTCACGCGCATCTTCGCGAAGACGCGACTGATGGAGTTTCTGCTCGCGCGGGCCGCTGCCACGGGGCTTGAGGCGGATCGCAGCGGTGGCTCGGTGGCGGCCTTCACGCACCTGTATCTGCCGAGATTGCACCGGCTGGGCAAGGTCGCGCCCAATCTGGGAGACGTGGTGGGGGAGGACAGCCCCGGTGGCTTCGTGATGGATTCCCAGCCCGGGCTTTATGACTCGGTGCTGGTGCTGGATTTCAAGAGTCTGTATCCCTCCATCATCCGCACTTTCCTGATCGACCCGCTGGGTCTGGTCGAAGGGCTGCGTGGGTCGGAGAACGGCACGGATGATGCCCCTGAGGCCGGTGTGCCCGGTTTTCTCGGCGCGTGCTTCTCGCGTGATCGACACTGCCTGCCGGGCATCGTCGCCGAGATCTGGCAAGCACGTGACGCCGCCCGCGCGGCGGGTGATGCCCCGCTGACCCAGGCGCTCAAGATCATCATGAATGCCTTCTACGGCGTGCTGGGGTCACGCGGCTGTCGTTTCTTCGATCCACGGCTGGCGTCCTCGATCACGCGGCGTGGCCATCAGATCATCCAGCAGACGGTGGAGTTGATCGAGGCGCAGGGCTATCGCGTCATCTATGGCGATACCGACTCCACCTTCGTGTGGCTGGGCGCTGCGCATGACGAAGCCGAGGCGAGCCGGATCGGCCGTGAGCTGGCGGCGCATGTCACCGACTGGTGGCGACGGCATCTCAAGGACAGTCTCGATCTCGACAGCGCGTTGGAGCTGCAGTTCGAGACCCACTATCAGCGCTTCGTGATGCCGACCATTCGCGGGGCCGAAGAGGGCAGCAAGAAACGCTACGCCGGGCTGCAACAGACAGGCAGCAGCGGCCAGACGGAACTGGTGTTCAAGGGGTTGGAGTCGGTGCGTTCCGACTGGACGCCGCTGGCCAAGACCTTCCAGCAGGGACTCTATCGCCGCATCTTCGAAGGCAGCCCCTATCAGGAGTATCTGAAAGGCTACGTGCAGGATTACCTGCAACGCCATGCCCATGGCGCGGCGGACACCTCGGATGTCGAGGCCTTGATCTACCGCAAGCGGCTGCGGCGCAAGCTCGACGACTATCAGCGCAACGTGCCGCCCCATGTCCGTGCGGCGCGTCTGGCGGATGACGAGAACCGTCGGCGGGGCCTGCCGTTACGCTATCAGCGCGGCGGCTGGATTCGCTATGTGATGACCACCTCCGGCCCGGAACCCGTCGAGTATCTGCGCTCGCCCATTGATGTCGAGCACTACCTGAGTCGTCAGCTCAAGCCCGTCGCCGATGGCATCCTGCCGTTCGTCGACGATGATTTCGATCGCCTGCTGGATCGTCAGATGACGCTGTGGTGAGACTTGCGGCCACATGAGTGGCCCATGAGCGGGGGGGCTCCTATCGGGGAGTGGTGCAAGAAGAGGGGGGGGCGCGCGACGGCATCTATAGTCGTTATTCCGTAGTGATAATATTTCTCATTATTTCTTGCATTAACTATGCGCGCCGTAAGATTCTCTTTCGGCGCAGTCACATGACCTGCGTCGCCGCCTTTTGGTGGCGGTCTGATTGCCATGATGTCCGGGAGCAGGTGTGACGTTACTGAAAGTGGTTCTTGCCCAATATCGCTGGTCCTTTCTTGGTGTGATCTTTCTGAGCCTTGTCAGTGCAGGGCTAGGCATCGGTGTCATTGCCTATATCAACCAGCGACTCATCGCGCATTCTGCCACCGTCCCCCTGGACGAGGGGCTTGCGGCCCATGTCGGGGTGCTTCCGGAGTTTCTTGGGCTGATTCTGCTGTTGCTTGCGATCACGCTGGGTGCACAGTTGGCATTGACGACGCTGGGGCATCATTTCGTGCATGGACTGCGCGGGCGTTTGGTCAAGCAGATCCTCGATACTGATATCGAGCGGCTCGAGCAGCTCGGCAGCGCCAACCTGCTGGCGAGTCTTTCGAGTGACATCCGCAACATCACCCTGGCGTTCGTGCGCCTGCCAGAACTGGTACAAGGCATCGTGCTGACCCTGGGAGCCGTGTTCTATCTTGGCTGGTTGTCTCTCGGCATGATGTTGATCACCGCCATCTGGGTGACCTTGACCATTATGGGGGGCAGCTGGATGGTCACGCGAGTCTATCGCCACCTGGCCGAGGTGCGTGAAGCGGAGAGTCGCCTTTATGCCGACTATGAGGCTGTCATCGACGGGCGCAAGGAGCTGGCGCTCAATCGTCCACGTGCGCGTGACTATTTCGACACCAGCTACAGTGTCAATGCCTGTGAGTATCGCCATCATGTCGTGCGCGCGGACACCTACCACCTGAGCGCCGTCAACTTCTCCAACATCATGATGCTGGGCGCCATCGGTATTGTCTTCTATCTGGCCAATGGCCTGGGATGGGCCAGTGGTGAAGTCGCCGCGACCTTTTCCCTGACTCTGCTGTTTCTGCGCACGCCCTTGATCCAGGCCGTGGGGGCATTGCCCACCTTGCTGGGGGCTGATGTGGCCTTTGCCAAGCTGCGCAAGTTGGCATTGGCACCGGTCAACGCCGATTTCGCGTCTCCTCGGCATCCCGAGCCGCGAGGACATGATTCAGCCGCAGGCACTTCGGCCGAGTCTGACTGGCAGACCCTGAGTCTACAGGGTGTCTGCTTTCGCTACGCCGGCCGCGAGAACACGGGACAGGACATTGCGCACAATGACATGCAGGCCTTCTGCGTCGGTCCGCTGGATCTTACCCTCAGGCGCGGAGAGCTGGTCTTCCTGATCGGTGGCAATGGCAGTGGCAAGTCGACCCTGGCCAAGCTTCTGACCGGCCTCTATCGGCCAATCTCAGGCACGCTCTTGCGGGACGGGCACCCGATAGGCGAAGACGAGCGGGAAGCCTGGCGTCAGCAGTTCTCGGCGGTCTTCACTGATTTCCATCAGTTCGATCGCCTGCTGGGTCCGACCGGTGGGCCGGCAGACCCGGCATTGATCGCGCAGTGGGTCGACTACCTGCAGATGCGCGAGAAGCTGGTGCTTGAGGAAAACCGTGTGATCAATACCGAGCTGTCTCAAGGGCAGCGCAAGCGACTTGCGCTGTTGATGGCAGTGGCAGAGCGTCGCGACATCGTGTTGTTGGATGAATGGGCGGCAGATCAGGACCCGCAATTCCGCCGCATCTTCTATCGTGATCTGCTGCCGCGTCTGCGCGAGATGGGCAAGACGGTCTTCGCCATCAGTCACGATGATCATTATTTCGGGCAAGCGGATAGATTGTTCGAGATGCGCGCCGGCAAGTTGCAGGAGTTGTCGGGTGCCCAGCGTGATCGTATCAGTCGGGACGCTGTGGCGCGCCTGGATGAAGCGTGACCGGGAAGACGAAAGCGCATACCTGCCGATGCCCTGCAAGACGTCCCACGAGCTGGGCATCGTCTGAGCGCTGGGCAGAAGAACATGGACGAAGATGGAAGACGCGATGCAGGTAGCAGACGCAAGAAGTCGCAACGCCAGGACGTGAGCCCAGGAGACGGTCTCATGTGATGTGTCAGGGATGATGTCCGGCTGCAGAGTGAATCGCCCCTCGGGGTGTTGCAGTCGGTAGGACGCGCCATTCTCGGGATTGCATGCAGGTACATGCAGAACGGTGTGTCACCGCAAGTTACATTTGTTGAATACGAATCATCCTAATTCCATTCCGCATTGGATATGAGCGTGCCAGTGAGAGACGCCACGAGACGGAAGGGGAAATTGACCATACAACGATCGCTACAAGGGAACACGACATGCCAAGATACCTATCATCTCGACAGGCAGCTGCCCGGCCGGCACCTGCACCTTATTCATATGCCGCTCTGTCACAAGCCCCACTGTCACACACCATACGGCTCTGCATCGCGGCATGGCTCCTGTCACAGTCCGCCATCGTGCTGGCCGCCGAGACCGATGGCACCATGGTCGTGGTCGGAACGGCACTGAAAGTCGATGCGCCGCTGGTGGAGACGCCGCGTCCGGTCTCGACGGTCAATCGCGAAGAGCTCGACACGCGAAACGTCCAGCAGCTCGATGAAACCTTCCGCTACCGTGCCGGCGTCCTGTCTGGCCATTATGGATCCGATAACAATACCGACTGGTTCAAGGTGCGTGGCTTTGATCAATCCACCTATCAGGATGGCCTGCGCATCTACCGTGAAGGCTTCTATCAGTGGTTGCCGGAGACCTGGGGCCTGGAGCGGGTCGATCTGTTCAAGGGGCCTTCCTCCATCCTCTATGGGGAGGCGCCTCCTGGCGGTCTGATCAATGCCATCAGCAAGCGTCCGACCGATGAGCCCCAGACGGAACTGCAGCTGCAGATCGGCAATCGCGATCTTCGCCAGACGGGGCTCGATACTAGTGGTTATCTGAGCGAGTACGGGGATGTGCGCTATCGTCTGGTAGGGCTGTATCGCGAACGTGATGGGGATCTGGATCATACTGAGAACGAGCGCTACTACTTCGCACCGAGCCTGACCTGGGACATTTCGGATGCGACCCAGCTGACGCTACTCGCCAGCCTCCAGAAGGATGATGGTGTACCTACCAACGCTTTCAAGCTGGCCTATGGCACCAATGATGATACGCCGTTCGGCAAGGTGGACCCGCAGACCAATTACAGTGAACCGGGGTATGACAAGGATGAGCGTACCCAGACATCCCTGGGCTATGAGTTTCGCCATCAAGTGAACGACACCTGGGCGCTGGAGCAGGATTTCCGTTATAGCCAGCTGGATCTCGACCTGATCAGCAGCTACATCCTCTATCAGTCCTCGGCGCGCGAAGGTCAGCGGGGGCTTCTGTACCGCGAGGGCACCATCGACAGCTATACCGTCGACAACCGGGCCATCGGCAAATGGTATGGCGAGCGCACCGAGAACACCTTGCTGCTGGGTGTGGATTATCAGAATCTGAGCCTGTCGGGCAAGGAAGCGGATGACTATGCCTTCGGCGACCCGATCGATCTGTTTGATCCGCAATACGGCAATTACACCGCATTGAGCGATGAACAGATCACGCGGCGCGATATCGACAAGGAGCAGATCGGTCTCTACGTGCAGGATCAGCTGCGCATCGACGACAAGTGGGTACTGCTGGCGGGAGTGCGCTACGACCAGGCCGAGACCGAGAACGTCAATCAGACGACGGGGTCTCGTGAGCGCTCCGATGATGACGAGATCAGCTGGTCGGGCGGGGTGATGTACCTGAGTGACTTCGGCCTCAACCCTTATCTGAGCTATACCGAATCCTTCGAGCCGATCAGCGCGACCGATGATCGCGGTTCGCTCTATGAGCCTCGCGAAGGTCGTCAGTGGGAGCTGGGCGCCAAGTACCAGCCTGCGGGCTGGGATGGGTATCTTACGGCTGCCGTCTTTGAACTCACTGAGGACAATACTCTTGTCACCACCGGAGGTTTTCAGGTTCAGGAAGGGGAACGCCAGTCGCGTGGCTTCGAGCTGGAGATGGTCGGTTATCTGACGGACCATCTCAAACTGACTTCAGCGTATACTTATACCGATGCACGCTTGGAAAACGATGTGCGTGCCCCGCTGATACCGCGCCATCAGGCCTCCAGCTGGCTGGATTACGCCTTCGAGCGTGGTGCCCTGGAGGGGCTGCGTCTGGGGGCGGGTGCCCGTTATGTCGGCGAATCAGTGGATGGCGATGCCACCGTGTCCGACTATCTGCTGTTCGATGCGATGGTTGGCTATGACTTCACTCGCGAGTTGAGTGCGCAGGTCAATGTCAGCAATCTCACCGACAAGGAGTATGTCGCCAGTTGCAGTTATTGGTGCTATTACGGAGAGTCTCGCAGCATCATCGGGAGTCTGACCTATCACTTCTGAGGCAGCTGGCTGCTTTTGAGTGCTGATGCTCGTGAGAGCATGGCAATCTATCAACGACAAGGCCTCGCAGGCAGCTACCTGCGAGGCCTTGTCGTTCCTGAGGCATTGTCATCTTGAGACATGCGCGTTTGGGGCATGGTTACCGCTTGCTACATCAGCGCCAGGTGATTGTCCCAGTGGGTATTCGCCAACCGCACCGGGCCAAGCGCCGGCAGCCCCTCCTCATCGATCAGCAGCCACTCGCCACGACCATTGCTGACCACGAAGCCTGCAGGCGTCTGCTGCGTGGCCGGCACCGCCAGCACGCCAGCGCAGTCGGCGAAGTCCAGAGTCGTGTCCAGCTCTCCCGTCGCGAGATCCCAGAGCGTGATCAGATTGCCGCGTGGGGCAGTCGCCACGGCCAGTCGCCCATCGGGGGAGACGGCGATACTGGCGATGTACTGCTTGAACTGTGGGACGTAGTCCCGCGGCAACGGCAGTTCCTGCAAGCGGTCACTGCCGGGATGCTTCATCACCACCAGCGGTCGGTGGTCCGCCGCGGGGCCCTGGTACTGATAGCCCGCGACGATGACGCCCTCACGGCTGACGTCCAGGTGGCGCAGTGACAGCTGGTGATGGGAGGGCTCGCCTTGCCAGCGAATCTCGCCCGAGACACGGTCGAGCAAGGTCAGATTCGACTGCATGCTGTCCAGGTTGAGCTTGACCCGACCGGTTTCAGGCCGCGTCAGAATCCCGCCATTGGCGATGATCAGCTGTTGGCCATCCGGATGCAGGCGAATTTCATGCGGGCCGATCCCGCCACTGGCGAACTCGCCGATCCGTGTGAAGTCGCGATTCACGTCGTAGATGCCGATGCGGCCTTCTCCGGGCGCGATGGCATTCTCGGTGGTGTAGAGCAGACCGCCATCCGGGCTGAATACGCCATGCCCATAGAAGTGGCGGTCTGGTGCGGCTTCGATGCGTGCGATCCGCTCGCCACTGTCGAGGTCGAAGACATTGATTTCCGTCCCCGGACGCCGTGAGAAGATCAGCGCCCACGGCTTGTGAGGGTGTCGGGTGGCGCCGTGGGCGCGCTGGCGTATCGGCTGGCGCCAGCGCTCCACTCCCCGATAACTGGTGCAGCTGGCAAAGTGCTGCCCCGTGTCATCATCACATGCCGAGATGGCTACCCCGAGTGGCTCGCGCCCCTGGGCACTGGCGGCGTTGTTGCCGCCCGCCACGGCCATGCCGCCGGGCAGTCCCATCAGTGGCGTGCAGGCCAACGCCTTGAGCAGCCGACGTCGCTGGCGGGCGTCGGCTGCGTGTGTGTCTGTCATGCCGTGAGGCATCTCGCCTGGCCCCTTGTCAGTTGTCATTCGCCGCTCTCAATTCCTCAGTCGCCATCGGTGCTGTTGAAGCCCAGTGACAGGCCAAGCGCCGGGTTGAGCGTGTCGGCAAAGCCGGCCTGCAGGGTCTCGACATGGATCATGGCCTGCTGCAGCTCACCATTGCGCGGGTCATCGCGCAGTATGCCGGCGAGGTCATCCGGCAGGGCGGCGAAGGCCTGGCGCGCATCGACGAAATCGCTTGTGGTGGAGGCCACCATGCGCGGGTCGACCTGGCCATTCAGATAGCCTTGAATGCCTGCGACATCGTCATTGCCAAGCCAGAGGCGTTCCATCATCGCCAGGGTCGCCGCGATGTTGGCAAGCCCCATGCCGCCACGCCAGGACTCAGCCGCATAGGGGTTGGCCGTGCCGCCGTTGTCGAGGCCGATCGGCCGGCGCAGTCTGCGGTCCTTGATGGCTTCCAGCTGCACGGTCAGCGCGCGAACCAGAGACAGCACGGCGTCGCGTGAATCGCTGAAGGCGCCAGTGCCTTCGGCCAGTTGCGGCGCGAACTGCTGCCACTCATCACGCAGCGTCTTGCCGGTATTGGCGGCGTAGGCGGTGTTGGCCGTCATCAACTCGCAGCGGCGCGAGTCGGCCGTGAGGGGCGAGTCGGCATAGCGGGCATCGAACAGCTGATACTCCACGCTGCCCAGTCCCTGCATGACGATGGATTGCTCCGCCAGACTCTCGACCGTGATAGGGGCATCACCGGCGAGCAGGGCGCGGGTCTTGCGCGCGACCAGATCCTTCTTGTCCGGCCAGAAATACAGCTGCCATTGACGCGAGTTCTGCAGGATCGGGCCCATTTCCACCCAGTTGACCTGATTCAGCCCCAGCATGGCGCTGCGCCAGTCCTGCTTGAGGGTGTCGAGGGTCACGTCACCCTCGGCGGAGCAGAACGCCTGAGTATGCTGCGCGAGCTGTTGCAGGCGGCTGGCAAGTTGCTGGTGCGCCTCACTCAGCGTGTCAGCGGCAAACTGGCTGACGGCCGCTGCGCTGTTGGTGTCAGTGGTGGCAGCGTCTGTGTTGGCGGCAGAGGAGTCCGTCGCCGCCAGTGTGCTTGTCGAGAACAGCGCGGCGCCCAGCAGTGTCATGCCACAGGCCATCAGGGCCAGGGGCGAGGTATTGCGCAGGCCTGGTTTCATCGGGGTTGCGGCAGGGGTGAAGGTGTCGCGGGGCATGAACGGGTATTCCTTGTCAGAGAGTCTCGAGGAAGCGCAACAGGGCTTCACGCTGGTCAGTCGGCAGGGCCACGACGGCATCGCGGCTTGGCTGGGCTTCGCCGCCATGCCAGAGCACGGCCTCGAGCAGGGTGCGTGCACGGCCATCATGCAAGAAGCCCGTGGCAGGGTTGACCGTCTGGGCCAGGCCGATGCCCCACAGGGGCGGCGTGCGCCACTCCTGGCCGCTGGCGTCGAATTCGCGGCGATCATCTGCCAGTCCTTCGCCCATGTCATGCAGCAGCATGTCGCTGTAGGGCCAGATCGTCTGCTCGGCCAGTTGTTCCGCCACGCCGCCGGACTGGGTGGTCAGGCGAGGGCGGTGGCAGCTGGCGCATTCCAGCTCGCGGAACAGTTGCTCGCCCTGGCGCACCGTCGGGTCATCGATGTCACGCCGGGTGGGCACGGCCAGATTTCGCGAGTAGAAGGCCACGTTGTCCATCACGTTGTCGTCGACCTCGATCTCTCCCCCATCGGGCAATGCCTCGCACTTCTGGAGCGGGGTGCAGTCGGTGGAGCTGACCAGATTGGAAGTCAGCCCCATGTCACCGGCGAAGGCCTTGGCGCTCTGCTGACGCACATCGGGCTGGCCGGCCTTCCAGCCGAAACGCCCCATGACCTCGCGTTGCTCGGCGAGTGACCAGACAGTATTGGCGCGCCCGCTGATGCCGTCGCCATCCGCATCCTGCGGGTCGGCCCACTCGAGCAAGGTCTCGTCGCTGACCGCCTCGAGCAGCCCCAGCCCCACCATGCCGGGGGCGAGACGTGGGGAGAGCGCGATGGCGCCCGGGTCACCGAAGCCGGGTTCGACGATGGAGTAGCGCGGCTTGCGCAACGCGATCACTTCCCCGTCCGCCAGGGTCACCGTCACTTGCTCGTAATCCACCTGCATGCGGCCTTCGCGCTCGATGCCGGGCACGGCGGCATTCTGCAGCTGGGTGCCATAGACAGGATGCGGCATCACCCCGGCGATACGCCGGAATTCACGCTCCTCATCGCTCCAGCTGTCCTCGTGGCTGTCCGGCAGACCCAGGCGCAGGAAAAGGCCCACCGAGGGATCGCCCTCGACCGGCAGGCTGCCGCGGCCATCCTTGACGTGGCAGTTCTGGCAGGCGTTGGTGTTGAACAGCGGGCCGAGGCCATCGCGCGCGGTGGTGCTGGCGGGCGCGATCACCCAGGGGCTCTTGAAGAAGCTGTTGCCGACACTGAAGGACAGACGCTGATCGAAGCTCAGGTTCTTGGCCGGCAGCGAATAGGCATTGGTATCGTGCTTGGGCACGCTGCCGTCGCCACCGCTTCTGTCGGTGTCCTGCAATGGCAGGGAAGACAGATAGCTCATCACTGTCATCGCGGAATCTGCCGTGGGCTTGGGTTGATCTGCCGATGCCGACTGAGCAGGCAGGCACGCCAGGGCGATGGCAAGTGGCAGGGAGCGGGTCAGGGAGGGACGCAGCATCATGTCGTGGTGCAATATTGGCATACAGGGTTTTCCCGGCTTGCGCGGTCAGGCTGCTCGAAGAGTCGCCTCTCAGGACTCTATCGGCAGACGCGCATGAAAAGCTGGCGCAAGAACCATCAACGCCCGAACCTGTCGTGAGAGAGGTTCGGGCGAGGATATCAGCGCGACGCGAGGCAGCTTGGGGTCTTCAGCCAACTCACGCTTGGCAATGTGGAGCAGTTGATCAGAATTCGTGATCTGCCGTGTCGGCTTCCAGGCCATCGATACCGACGGTGCCGGCAATTTCTTCGATCAGACGGGTCTGGGCGACCAGATCCTGAATACTGGCATTGATGATCTCGGCGCCTTCGGCATTGCCCGGGGCGATCATCTGGTCAAACTTCATGCCGCCGTCGGCTTCTGCCGTGTCGACCATCACCTGCAGCTGGCCCATGGTGGTGTCGAGCGCCTCATGCATCTTCTCGGCCAGTTCCGGGTCATTCTGGGCGACGAGTGCATGCAGTGACGGGCCTTCGAAGGTGCGGCCGTCCAGGGTCACGTACTTGCCTTCGTAGACGTTCTGGATGCCCTTGGCATTGTAGAAGTGCGAGTAGTGGGTGTTGTCGGAGAAGCAGTCATGCTCGTCTTCATAGGAGTTGGCTTCCAGCGCGACCTTCATGCGCTCACCGGCCAGCTCACCCAGTGACAGGGAGCCCATGCCGAACAACATCTTCTCGAGGCCTTCACCGGCCGGCAGTGAGGTCAGTTCCGCGCGGTAGTTGTCCTTCTCGCCCTGCGCCCACTGGCCGACCATGTATTCCAGGTCGCTGATCAGCAGGTCGTTGGCGGCCAGCAGGTAGGCGCCACGACGGTCACAGTTGTCGGCGGTACAGGCATCGCCCTTGGCGAAGTCGGTCGCCGGGCGCTCGCCGGCACCGGCCTCAAAGCCGTGCATGTCCTGACCCCAGAGCAGGAATTCGATGGCATGGTAGCCGCTGGCCACGTTGGCCTCGAAACCGCCCAGCTCGTTGAGGGACGCCAGCAGCTCCGGTGTGATCTCAGTGGTGTCGATCTTGTCGGCACCGATCTGCACGCTGTCGCTGGCGATGATGTTGGCGCTGGCACCCGGGTTGCCCAGCTCTGCCTGATAGCCGTCGCCTTCGACGTAATCGATCAGCCCTTCATCCAGCGGCCAGGCGTTGAGCTGACCTTCCCAGTCATCGACGATGGCATTGCCGAAGCGGAACACTTCACTCTGCTGATACGCCACGCGCGCCTGCTTCCAGGCGGCACGTGCCGCGGACAGCGTCTCGTCGGACGGCGACTCGATCAGCGCGGCATTGGCGGCGCGCAGGGCATTGGCACTGGCCAGGGCATCGCTGTAGGTGGCATGCGCGACGTTGGCGTACTGGGCGACGACAGCGTCGGCCGTCAACGCCTTGTCATGCGCGTCGCCATGATGCTCTGCCAGAGCGGCACCGGTGAACATGGAGGCTGACAATGCGATGGCAGCTGCCAGCGGCTTGCGTGAGGCAAAACGGAAAGAGGCAGTCATGTGGATCCCTTGATCGGTCTGTTGTTATGCAGTGCGCGCAGAACGGCAGTGCGTGGGGCCGCTCGAGAGGGGGCGGGAAGTCATTACACGATCTCTCGATGGTCGGCCCGCATCTCACTGGATCATATTGAGAACCTTTATTATTTGCAATCGACAAAACGTGCGTCCTGCAACGCAGGGGTGCACTGACTGCAATGCGCCAACGCCCTGCTCATCATCTGTGGCTGCCCGAGCAGGGCGATTGGCATGCTATGTCAGAGCAGAGCGTGTCAGGCCAGACCCGCGGCCTGTATCAGGGCACGCGTATAGTCCTCGCGGGGATTGCCGAGCACTTCTGCCGTCGTGCCCGTTTCCACCAGGCGTCCTTCACGCAATACCATCACCCGATGGGACAGCGCGCGTACCACCGCCAGGTCATGACTGATGAACAGATAGCTCAGGCCACGGCGTGTCTGGAGTTCACGCAGCAGGGCAATCAGCTGTTTCTGCACGCTGCGGTCCAGTGCCGAGGTGGGCTCATCCAGCACCAGCAGTCTGGGCTCGAGGATCAGGGCGCGCGCCAGGGCAATCCGCTGACGTTGGCCGCCGGAGAACTCGTGGGGATAGCGATCGGCACACGCCGAGGGCAGTTCGACTTCCTCCAGCACCTGCGCCACACGCAGGCGAACCTCGTCTTCGCTGAGCGTTGGATGATGAAAGCGCAGACCTTCACTGATGATGTCCGCCACCGGCATGCGTGGCGACAGCGAGCCGTATGGATCCTGGAAGACGATCTGCATCTGGCGGCGACGCAGGCGCAGCGCATTGCGATCCAGCGTATCGATGCGTTCGTTCTCGAGGTGGATCTCGCCCTTGGCGGCCTGCAGCTTCAAGAGCGCCAGGGCGAGTGTCGTCTTGCCGGACCCCGATTCCCCGACCACGCCGAGCGTCTCGCCGCGGGCCAGCGTCAGATCCAGCGGATGAACGGCGACGAAGTCCGCGGGGCGCTTCTGGAACAGCTTCTTGCTGCGCGCGAAGCGCACCTCCAGCTTGCGCGCGGCGAGAACCGGTGTCGCGGCGTCCTCGGCACTCAAGTCGCTGGCGAGGCCTTCGGGTTCGGCGGCCAGCAGCTCGCGGGTGTAATCGGCCTGTGGCGCATCGAATACCTCGTCGACGCGCCCTTGCTCGATGCATTCCCCGTCGCGCATCACGATCACGCGGTCGGCGTGACGGCGCACCAGATTGAGGTCATGGCTGATCAGGACCATCGCCATGCCCTGGTCGCGGCGCAGGCGGTCCAGCAGCTGGAGTATCTCCTGCTGCACGGTGACATCCAGCGCCGTGGTCGGCTCATCGGCGATCAACAGCGGTGGCTGATTGGCCATCGCCATGGCGATCATCACGCGCTGGCGTTGCCCGCCGGAGAGCTGGTGCGGCCAGGCATCGATCAATTCCTCGGGACGCGGCAGCTGCACCTGGCAGAGCAGTTCCAGCACGCGCTGGCGGGCAGCATTGCCGCGCAGCCCCTGCTGGAGGCGCAGGCTTTCACTGATCTGCTCGCCGACACGTGTCAGCGGGTTGAGCGAGGTCATCGGCTCCTGGAACACGAAGCCGATCTGCCCGCCGCGCACGCGTTGCCACTGGCGTGGCGTCAGGGCAGCGAGATTCAGCGTCTTGCCGTCAGGCCGCGTGAATTCGCGCTGCCCGGTGACATGGGCATGCCCCGGCAGCAGGCCAAGACTCGCCAACAGGCTGACGGACTTGCCCGACCCGGACTCGCCGACGATGGCCAGACATTCCCCCCGTCGGACCTCAAGGGAAAGATGCCTGACGACGGGTGTCTGGCCGAAGCGGATGCAGAGATCGTCGAGTCTCAGCACGCTGGCAGCGGTGCCGGTGTTGTCCGCAGGTGAAGAGGGATGGCTCATGCGTTCTGCTCCCGGTCACTGATATGACGTGGGTCGAAGGCATCGCGCAGCCCTTCGCCGATGAAGACCAACAGCGTCAGCATGATGCCGAGGCTAAGGAAGGCGGTCATGCCCAGCCACGGTGCCTGCAGGTTGTTCTTGCCCTGGGCGACCAGCTCGCCCAGCGAGGGTGAGCCTGCTGGCAGGCCGAAGCCAAGAAAATCCAGCGCGGTCAGGGTGGTGATGGCGCCGGTGAACAGGAAGGGGATGAAGGACAGGGTGGCGACCATCGCGTTGGGCAGCACATGACGCCACATGATCAGCCGCGAGGGCAGACCCATGGCCCGGGCGGCACGCACGTATTCCAGATTGCGAGCGCGCAGGAATTCGGCGCGCACGATATCGACGATGCCCAGCCACGAGAACAGCAACATGATGCCGGTCAGCCACCACAGGTTCGGCTCGACGATGCTGGCGAGAATGATCAACAGGAACAGCACCGGCAGGCCGGACCACACTTCGATCAGACGCTGGCCGATCAGGTCGACCTTGCCGCCGAAGTAGCCCTGCATGCCACCGATCACCACCCCCAGCACCAGCGAGCCCGCCGTCAGTACCAGCGCGAAGATCACCGACAGCCGGAAGCCATAGATGACGCGCGCCAGCACGTCACGGCCCTGGTCATCGGTGCCCAGCCAATGACGGCCATTGGGGGCCGACGGCGCCGGAGAGCCCAGATTCAGATCCAAGGTGTCGTAGGAGTAGGGAATCAAGGTGTTGAGCATGAATCCCTGCGCCTCGATGGCCTCGATCACATAGGGGTCGCGATAGTCGGTGGCGGTGGGCAGGAAGCCGCCGAAGGTGGTCTCCGGATACTCGTGCAGCATCGGCAGATAGGTCTCGCCCTGATACTCGACCAGCAGGGGGCGGTCATTGGCGATCAGCTCGGCCCCCAGCGAGAGCACGAACAGCACGCCGAAGATCAGCAGCGACCACCAGGCGCGACGGTTGTCACGAAAGGCCGCCATGCGCCGTCGGGTGATGGGCGACAGGCGTGAGGTGCGCGGGCGTTGCTTCGGTTGCTGGCTTTCGTCGCTCACGTCATGAGCGGGTGTCTCGTGACGCTTTGTTTCATGAACCGACGTTTCATGAACCGACGTTTCGTGAAGCGTTGTCTCGTGACGCATGTCAGGCCTCCCGTGTCGCGAAGTCGATGCGCGGGTCGATCCACACATACATCAGATCAGAGACCAGCTTCAGGATCAGACCGATCAGGGTATAGAGATACAGGGTGCCGAAGATCAGCGGGTAGTCGCGCTGCAGGACGGCCTCGAAGCCGAGCAACCCCAGCCCGTCGAGGGAGAAGATCACCTCGATCAGCAGCGAGCCGGTGAAGAAGATGCCGACCAGCGCCGCGGGCAGCCCGGCGATGATGATCAGCATGGCGTTGCGGAAGACATGCCCGTAGAGGATGCGGTTCTCGCTGGCGCCCTTGGCGCGCGCCGTCAGGACGTATTGCTTGTGGATCTCGTCCAGGAAACTGTTCTTGGTCAGCATCGTCAGGGTTGCGAAGCTGCCGATGGCGGAGGCCAGCACGGGCAGGGCGATGTGATGGAAGTAATCCAGAATCTTGCCGGCGGTGGACAGCTGCTCGAAGTCCGGCGAGGTCAGCCCCCTGAGCGGGAACCAGTCCAGATAGCTGCCGCCGGCGAATACCACGATCAACAGGATCGCGAACAGGAAGCCCGGAATGGCGTAGCCGACGATGACGACGCCGGAGGTCCAGATGTCGAAGCGCGAGCCATGCACCAGTGCCTTGCGGATACCCAGCGGGATCGAGACCAGATAGACCAGCAGCGTGGTCCATAGCCCCAGCGAGATGGAGACCGGCAGGCGCTCCAGCATCAGGTCGATCACCGGCCGATCACGGAAGAAGCTGTCGCCGAAATCGAACTGCGCGTAATCGACGACCATGTCGGTGAAGCGCTCCCAGACCGGCTTGTCGAAGCCGAACTGCTGCTCCAGCTCCTCGATCAAGGCCGGGTCGACCCCTGACGCGCCGCGATAGGTCGAGGAGCCACCGCCACCGCTGGTGACACCATCACCGCCGCCACTGTTGAGGCGGGTGCTGGCACCGGCACTCATGCCGTCCAGACGTGACATCAGTTGTTCGATCGGGCCACCGGGGGCGGCCTGAACGATCAGAAAATTCAGCAACAGGATTCCGAGCAGCGTCGGAATCATCAACAGAATCCGGCGCAGAATATAGGCACCCAATGGCAATCTCCCTGCGTGCCCCTCATCGCCGGCATCTGATGCGCGGTGCAAGGGGCATCGGTTATTGGTGTCGTGGACGCATCAGCAAGGCGTCAATCCCGCCAGGCGTCTATGCCTGGCATATGCGCCGAGCGTATTCTTCAGGCTTGTTGACCAGACGTATTCACCCGGCTTATTCACCTGGCTTATTCACCCGGCTCCAGCGAGGCATCCTTGTCGGGCTCGATCCACCAGCTGTCCAGGCTCAGCTGGTATTCCGGGAAGGGCTGCGGATAGCCGAACTTGTTCCAGAGCGCGATGCGCGTCGCCGCCAGGTGCCACTGGGGCACGACATGAAAGCCCCAGCGCAGTACACGGTCGAGAGCCCGTGTCGCGCTGAGCAGGTCTTCGCGGGTCTGTGCCTGAATCAGGGCATCGGTGAGCGCGTCCACCACCGGACTCTTCAGCCCGATCAGGTTGCGTGAGCCGGCCACGTCGGCATAGTCGCTGGTCCAGTATTCACGCTGCTCGCTGCCGGGGCTGTTGGACTGCGGATAACTGCCGACCACCACGTCGAAGTCGAAGCTGCGACGGCGGTTGATGTACTGATTGACGTCGACGGTGCGAATCCGCGCCTTGATGCCGATGCGCGCCAGATTGCGAATCCACGGCTGGATGATGCGCTCGAACTGGGTGTCGTAGTTGAGCACCTCGAGCGTCAGCGGCTTGCCGCTGCTGCGGCTGACCAGCTGGCCCTTGACCACTTCATAACCCGCTTCGCGCAGCAGTCCCAACGCCTTGCGCAGGCGAGGGCGCAATTCCTGTGGCTCATCGATCGGCAGAGGCTTGTCGAAGACCGCGCTGGGCAGCTCATCCTTGAAGGGCTCAAGCAGCGCGAGTTCCTTGCCGGTGGGCATGCCATCCGCGGCCATGTCCGAGTTCTCGAAATAGCTGTGGGTCTGCTGATAGGCGCCGTAGAAGAGGTTGCGGTTGATCCAGTCGAAGTCGAAGACCAGCGCCAGTGCCTCACGGACTCTCGGGTCCTGGAAGCGCTCGCGGCGCTCGTTGAGCACGAAGCCCTGCATGCCCGCCGGGTTGCTGTCCGGGACTTCCAGCTTCTTCAGGCGGCCCTCGTGCAGCGCGGGAGTGTCGTAGGCGGTCGCCCAGTTCTTGGCGCTGCTTTCGACATGCAGATCGATGCTGCCGGCCTTGAAGGCTTCCAGCGACACGGTCTGGTCCCGGTAGTAGTCGTAGACCAGCGTTTGGATGTTGTGGCGGCCCTTGTTGACCGGCAGGTCCTTGCCCCAGTAGTCGTCGACACGCTCATAGCGAACCTGGCGGCCGGCATCCAGAGACGCCATGCGATAGGGGCCGGAACCCAGCGGGAGTTCCAGGGTGGCGCGTGTGAAGTCGCGGCTCTTCCAGTAGTGCTCCGGCAACACCGGCAGCTGGCCGATGATCAGCGGCAATTCGCGCGCCGCGTCTGGCGCCATCTCGAAGCGCACGGTGTCGGCATCGATCACGCTGACGCCGGTGACATCGTGGTAATAGCTCTTGAAGAACGGCAGGCCTTCATCCTTGAGCAGGCGATAGGTGAAGACGACATCTTCGGCAGTCACCGCCACGCCATCGTGAAAGCGCGCCCGATGATCGATATCGAATTCGATGGCGCTGCGGTCCTCGGCCAGGCGGACGCCGCTGGCCAGCAATCCGTATTCGGTGAAGGGTTCATCGGCGGAGGGGATCATCAGGGTGTCGTAGATCAGTCCCCCGAAGTAGTTGAGTCCCGCCACCGAATTGCCCTTGAGGATGAAGGGATTGGTGGAGTCGAAGCTGCCGATGGCGGCGCGCGTCATGCGACCGCCGACCGGCGCCTCTGGATTGACGTAAGGAAAGTGCGTGAAGCCGGGCTTGTGGGCGGGCTCGCCGTAGATGGCCAGGCCATGCACGGTCGGGACGTCCAGCGGCGTCTGCACGTTCGAGGTGGGGATACTGGTTGCCTGCGCGCTGGTTGCCTGAGCGCTGGTTGCCTGCGTGCCCGACGCCATGTCGGCGCTGGGGCGTGAATCGGCAGATTGCTCGCTATTCGCATTGGACCCAGCTGCATTGGGCTCAGCCGCGTTGGCCGTGGCAGTGAACGAGCCGCTCACCATCAGCGCCCCCAGGCATAGCGCACGTAGCGCGGCCCAGCGACGTTGGGTGAGTGAAGAAACACGCTGCATCGAAGACTTCCTTGACTGAATGACCCGGGCCTCGCGGCCGTGATGAAATGACCGGCATCTGGGCAGCGGCTGGTTTGCGCCTGACTCGCCATCAACTCTGCTTGCTTGGGTCTCCTCAGCGGTTGTCGACAAGTGTGACGACACCGCTGTCGACACACTATCGTGAGCTGCCGTGAGCTGAAGAAGAACCGCAGGAGAACTGCGGAAGCGGTGCAGCAGGTGCACGCCACGCGCCGGGCTGCGGCCGGTCTCCTTGCATCGACCCCGCCAAGAGTAACGAAGTTCCCTGTCAGCGGCCATGCTGCGGCGTTTGAATCGCAAACGCCCCCACCATCGCAGATGGCAGGGGCGTTGAGGAATCGCCTATCAAGCGTCGTGCAACGACGCGTGAATCGACTGACTCAGTTGGCGCTGTAAAGGGTCAGCATCTGGCCGGGGCGCAGGTAGTCCGCAGATGACAGCTTGTTCCAGCGCGCGAGCTGGCGAGTGCTGACATTGTGACGGGCGGCGATCAAGGACAGGGAATCGCCACTCTTCACGAGCACCTTCTTCTCGCCGTTGGCCGAGGCCAGCTGGGTGGCCACCGAGGCGCCGCGGTCCGGCACCATCAGTGCCTGGCCGATGCGGATGGTGTTGCCCGAGAGGCGGTTCTTCTGCTTCAGCTCGGACAGCGTCAGGCCACTGCGGCGCGCGATGACGGACAGGGTGTCGCCGCGCTTGACGCGATAGCTGGCCCAGCTCTGGCGCGCTTTTTCAGGCAGCGTGGCCAGCTGGCTGAGGAAGGTATCGCGGGCGGTGGCGGGAATCACCAGCGAGCTGTCACCCGGCGTGGTGGCCCAGCGCTTGTAGGCCGGGTTCAGGGCGCGCAGCTCGTCTTCGCTGATGCCGGCCAGCTTGGCGGCGGTGGACAGGTCCAGTTGTCCGCCCGTCTCGACGGCCGCGATTTCCGGCCTGTCGTCAATCTTCGGCAACGAGAGCCCATATTCCTCAGGGTCGCGAATCACCGCGGCCAGTGCCAGAAGCTTCGGCACGTATTCCATGGTCTCGTTGGGCAGCTTGATGTTCCAGTAATCCTCATCGCCACCGGCGCGGCGGCGTGCACGATTCACGGTGCCGGCACCGGCATTGTAGGCGGCCAGCGCCAGCTCCCAGTCGCCGTCATACCAGCGCTCGCCCTGGGTCTCCAGGTAATCCAGCGCGGCATCCGTGGACAGCAACACGTCCTTGCGACCGTCATACCAGCGGTTGCGTGTCAGCCCCATGGCGTCACCGGTGCGCGGCATGAACTGCCACATGCCGGTCGCACCGCCCGGATGCGCGGCATCCGGATCGTAGGCGCTCTCGATGAAGGGCAGCAGTGCCAGCTCTGCCGGCAGGCCGCGTGCTTCGGTGCGCAGTGTCACGTAGCGAATCCAGGGGCGGGCCTGTTCCGCGATACGCTCCACGTGGTGGGGGTGCTCCTGATACCAGCTGATCCATTTGCGCACGCGTGGGCGACCGGTGTCCTGCTGCAGCTGATAGCCGGCGCGCAGTCGCTCCCAGACGTCGTCGTAGTGCGCGGGAATGGCGTCGACGGCCTCCATGAAGTTCAGCGGGGCGCGCTGATATTCACTGGTGGGCGAGACCCCGGACACCATCGCTGAATTGGCGCTGGCGGTCAGCGGCATCAGGCACAGGGTGGCACCCAGAGAGGCGAGGCGAATCAGGTGACGCAGTCGAGCCGGACGGAAGGGGGCCTGGGTCGGAGTGACACGACACGGCGTGTCGGCGGCCATCTGGCCGTCGGTACGGAGGTCTTGCTGATGCATTGACGAAATACTCTCTGGCGAGCCGCGGCTGGATGGGACAGCAGCGGCTCGGCTGGCCGGTCATGCCGGCACGAATCAGTGACTGCGGGGGCTGATCGAGATCAGGAATGTTCTCGACCCGCTGTCACGCGAAATGCCATTCACGCCGCGCTCCAACCGCTCACCTGGGTGGCGTCAGAACGGGGGCAATGGCACGCGGGCAGCAGGGCTAGAAGTTGTCCTTCCACTGACGCAGTGCCGTGAAGGCCGCCAGTGGGGAATCTTCCTGACCCGAGGGTGCCGAGAGGCGTCCTTCCTGCTCGAGGTGGCGTTGCAGCGCCACCTCATCACTGCGCAGGAACGGATTGATCTGCTTTTCTCGGCCGATGAGGGTGGGCAGCGTGGGGCGGCCCAGTGAACGCAGCTGTTCACATTCTGCGTTGAGGGTGTCTCGCGCCGGGTTGTTCGGCTCGGCGGCACTGGCGAAGGCCAGGTTGGCCAGCGTGTACTCGTGTGCAGGGAAGACGAGCGTCTCTTCCGGCAGGGCGGCGAGGCGCGACAAGGAGTGATGCATCTGTTCTGGCGTGCCCTCAAACAGGCGACCGCAACCGCCACTGAACAGGGTGTCGCCGCAGAACAGCAGTCCCGGCATGCCGGAGCTGACAAAGGCGATGTGATCCAGCGTATGGCCCGGCACTTCCATCACCTCGAATAGGCGGCCCTGCAGGCGGAAGCTGTCGCCATCGCCGACACGCTCGTCGATACCGTGGATGGCCGGATTGTGCGGGCCAACCACGCGAGGCTGATAGCGTTCGATCAGCTCCGGCAGGCCGCCGGTGTGATCCTGGTGGTGATGGGTGATGAGGATGGTGTCGAGGGTCAGGCCTCTGGACTCCAGGGCCTCCATCACCGGGCGTGCATCACCGGGGTCGACGACCGCCACGCGGGGGTTGTCGTCGCTCTGTATCAACCAGATGTAGTTGTCCTGAAAGGCCGCTATGGGCGTTACGCTCATCATGGTGGTCAGGTGCTCTTGATGTCTTGCAGTCGTCGATCGAAGCAATGACAGGCCAGTGACGCGAAAAGGGGCTTCATACGTCCTCGCCGAGGAATCGGCCAGGCTGAAGCAGATGAACATGGCATGTCATCGTCGCCTGCAATACTGATGGGCAGGCGGTTCCATCGACTCCTTACTGAGAGTTAGTTGTCGAAAGCAGCATAAAGTCATGCTCAGAGACGGCTCAGGACGATCGTGCTCCTGGCCGCTCCCCTGGCCGCGTATCCGGGCGGGAGGGGCAATCCGTATGCTCTATGATCGACAACGCATATTTATGGGTCATTCGCAGGATGTTGGGCAACACCTTGCTTCACTCTATCCTGAGTGTCGGGCCGGGCGTGTCGAGACGCTCGGTGCCCGCAGTCCTGTTCAAGACTCGCTTGTCGGCATTTCGTTCCCGGTCAGGCTCGCCGTTTGCGATCAGGCGCCGGGTGGCTGACGCAGAGCCCAGCAAGAAGAGTCCCGCTGGAAAAGTCACGACTGGCCGCCGGTGCCAAAGTCCATGAGCGCCATCAATCGCAAGGCCAATAGCCAGCACGATGATGCCCAGTGGATTGATTCGTGGCGGGAATCTGAATTTTCAGGATAACAAGCCTGACGAGCCAGCAGGTAAGTGTCAAACCTCTTATGGTGTGAGAATGTAGACAAGTGTCAAAGCCTGTCTATGCCGTGGGGAGTGTCTCCCCGCCTGAAGCCCGGGAGATGCAAGATGTGGAAAGGCCCCTTTGGTGTGAATGACTCCGGTGCGGACAAGGCCAGCGCGTCCCTGACCGCCGAGGAGCGCCAGCGCCAGCATGCGCGCCAATTGAGTGCCCATGTGCGCGCCATGCGTGCCTTTTTAGAGGGCCCGGATGGGCAGGACATCCTGACGGCGGAGCGCGAGATGCTGTTGCCGCTGTTCGAGCGCTGCTTCGGTTTTCACAGCCTGAACCTGGGCCCGGGCGGCAATGACCTCCTGTCGCTCTCCGCCATCCGCCATGCCATCCAATGGAGTCCCGAGGCGGCGCTTGCCGAGTCGCCTTCCACCTTGATCTGCCCGCTGACGCAGCTGGCTTTGCCGGACGAGAGCATGGATCTGGTGATGCTCCACCATCTGCTGGAGGTCGCGCCGGAGCCGCACCGACTGCTGCGTGAGGCGGCCCGCGTGCTGCGCTCCAGTGGCTGTCTGGTCATCGTCGCCTGGCAGCCGTTATCAGGCGAGGGGCTGCTGCGTCTGGACCCGCGGCGTCGCCACATCACTCCCTGGGAGGGAAGCTGGCGGACGCCGGCGGCCCTGCGCGATTGGCTGGCCTTCGTGGATTTCGAGATCGAGCGCATCGACTATGCCGGCTTCCATCTGCCGGGGTTACGCCTGCGACACGGTTGGCTTGAACGCATGGGGCGCCGCTACAACCTGCCGCTGGGCAGCCTGATGTTGATACGGGCGCGGCGCAATGTCGGGTACGTGCAACCCTTGAATGCCAAGCGACCGCGAGTCGCCATCCCCGGTGTCTCCATCGGCCAGGCCACGCGGGTGCATTCCCGGGAGGGGCATGTGAAGCGTGAGTCGCGCAGAGATCTGTCCGAGCGTGGCTAGCTCGAGGGCTCCCTTTTCTTCAAGGCTTCAGTCTGGCGGAAGCTGTAAAAAAACACAGGGACTTTGGCCATGCTGCATGCGAGTGGGTAGAATGGCGCTCATTGTGGCAAGGCCTGCTGTTGCCGCGGGGGGGCTCCCGGAGAGTGATTGTCAGGGGGCGGTTTCCAAGCCCCGCCTCTGCGAGCCAGGCTTGCCCCTGTCGTGACAGCCAGCGCCGTCGCACTTGCCCGTCTTCGTTTCCTTTGTCGAGAGTGCCGTTTGTGAGCCAGAGTTCATCCACGCCCGAACCCCAGAATCCCTCCGCTGCTGCGACGTCCGAATCCAAGGCGGCGCCGACTCGCGTGGTCATCCACACCGATGGTGCCTGTCGTGGCAACCCGGGCCCGGGTGGCTGGGGCGCGATTCTGGTCAGTGGCAAGCATCGCAAGGAACTCAATGGCAGCGAGGCCCAGACGACCAACAATCGGATGGAGATGATGGCGGCGGTCGAGGCGCTCACTGCGCTCACCAAGCGCTGTCAGGTGGTGCTGTGGACCGACTCCGAATACGTCAAGAACGGCATCACCAAGTGGGTGCACGGCTGGGTCAAGCGCGGTTGGAAGACGGCAGCCAAGCAGCCGGTCAAGAATGAAGATCTGTGGAAAGCACTGCTGGCCCAGAGTGAGCGTCATGATATCGAGTGGCGCTGGGTCAAGGGTCATAGCGGCGATGAGGGCAACGAGCGCGCCGATGCGCTGGCCAACGAGGCCATCGACGAGATGCAGCGCCGCCGCTGAGTGCCTCGGCTGGCAGGTACACCTAGCGTGGTGGCCAGCCGTGTTTGAGCACGGACATGCAGTATCCGATATTGAGGCACCCTGATGCGCGGCCCGAAGCTTGAGGCAGATGCCGGTCAGGGAGCTGTCACTGTTTACCAAGAGGTCTGAGATGCGTCAGATTATTCTCGATACCGAAACGACAGGTATCGATCCGAAGGAAGGCCATCGCCTGATCGAGATCGGCGCGGTGGAGATGATCAACCGCCGCCTGACCGGACGCACCTACCATCAGTACGTCAATCCTGAGCGCTTGATCGATGCAGAGGCGATCGGGGTTCACGGCATCACCGATGAGCGAGTCGCCAACGAGCCGGTCTTCGCCGAGATTGCCGATGCCTTCTGGGACTTCATCAAGGGTGCCCAGCTGGTCATCCACAATGCGCCATTCGATGTGGGCTTCATCGATCACGAATTCGGGCTGATCAACCCCGGGCGCGCCAACCCGTTGGGCCCGGTCGCCGATCACTGCGCCATACTCGATACCCTGAAGCTGGCCCGAGAGAAGCACCCCGGACAGCGCAACAATCTGGATGCGCTGTGCAAGCGCTACGATATCGACAACGGGCATCGTGTGCTGCACGGCGCCTTGCTGGATGCCGAGATTCTCGGCGACGTCTATCTGGCGATGACCGGTGGCCAGACGGCGCTGGGCCTGGACGTGATAGAGGAAGGCGATGGCGAGGAGGGCGGTATCGTCGGGGTTCGTCGCCTGCGTGCCGATCGCCCACGTCTGGTCACGCCCGGGCTTTCCGCGCTGGAACTTGAGCGTCACTCGGCCTGGTGTGAAGAGATTCGCGGCAAGGCGGATGAGTGCCTGTTCGATCGCTTCTCGCTCGATGCCTTGGGCAGTCTTGATAGTGCCAGTCTTGAAGGCGCCAGCTTGGACAACCGAGGTGCCCGCGGAGACGACGCCTGATGTTGATTCGTGATCTCTCGCGTGTGACTCAGCGCCATGGTTATCTGATTCGCGTGGGGCGTGATGGCGTGGCGCCTGCGCCGGATGGCGGCATCATCCAGCCTATCGCGGATTGGCCCAGCGGCGCCGTGGCCCTCGGGGAATGGCAGGGCGCGCCGATTGCGGTGTTCGGTGAGAATGGCAGTGCGGATTGGCCCACCGCGCGTCAGTGGCTGCATACGCTGCCACGTGATCAGTTTCCGCTGCTTTCCAGCGCGCTACAGGTACTCAAATGGCTGCGCGACCATCGATTCTGTGGCCGTTGTGGCAAGCGCATGAAGCGTCTGGAACATGAGTTCGCCATGCACTGCACCGGTTGTCAGCATCGCAGCTACCCGCGTATCTCGCCCTGTATCATCACGCTGATCACTCGGGGGCGCGAGATGTTGCTGGCACGCAGTCCGCGCTTCGGGCCGGGCATGTATTCGACCTTGGCGGGCTTCATCGAAGCCGGTGAAAGTGCCGAGGAGGCCGTGCGGCGAGAGGTGCACGAGGAAGTCGGTGTCGAGGTCGGGCGAGTCAGTTATTTCCAGAGTCAGTCGTGGCCGTTCCCGCACTCGTTCATGTTGGGCTACTACGCGGAATATGCCGGTGGCGACATCACCATCGATGGTGTCGAGATAGAGGATGCCCAGTGGTTCACGCCGGAAGACTTGCCGGGGCTGCCCCCGAAGTTCTCGATCTCGCATGCCTTGATCGACAACTTCCTGCGCTCGGTCGCGACGGGCCGCTGAAATTGTGAGCCTCTCCCCAAATAAAACGCCCCGACCATTGGCCGGGGCGTTTTATTTGGCTGGTGCATCAAGCGACCCTTTTCATCGGGCTTGTTCGCAACGATGCACCTGCTCAAGTAGACGCTTACTTGTTCGGGAACAGAGACGTCAGCTTGGTGGCCAGCATGATGTTGCCGGTGGCTTTCAGGCGGCCAGTCATGAAGGCCTGCATGCCGTCGACTTCGCCTTTCATCACGCCCTTGAGGGTATCGCTGTCGGTGCTCAGGGTCACTGACGGATCATCGTGCTCACCCTCGCCGACGTCCAGAGTGCCGTCCTTGACGACCATGTAGTAGTCATCGCTGTCGGTGATGTTGAATTGAAAGACTTCATCCATGCCCTTGGCGGCTTCGGGGTTGAAACGGCTCTTGAGCATGTCGATGACGGCGTTGGCGTCGGCCATGGTGATATTCCTTGTCAGGGCTAGCGGTGGAGAAAGGTCAATGATCGCGGGGAAAGATGACGTGCATGATGAGGGGTGGGGTGTCGTTCATCACCTTGCTCACCATGAAGTGATCACGCTGCTGACCTTCAAGACTGACATCAGATTATTTCAAACGAGCGTTCCAATCAAGTCGTTTAATCGATCTGGCGTGTTCCGCGCTTCAGCGCTCAGCTCCGAACCTGCAGAAGTAACGTGTAGAAGTAACATATAGGGATAACGTACAGATCGCGTCCAGGTCACCTAGAGAACCCGCACAGGCGGCTCGCCAGTCACATGACAATACGAGCAGCGTGTAATCTGCCCAAGCGCCTGCCAGCCTTGCAGGCGGGCAAGCTCGCCCCCATATCGAGTACCATCCCGCACCGGCCCTTTAGCCGGTGATTTCGTTATGGGGTCCTGGTCGTGTGGCAGATGCCTTGACCTTCTGCCTGACAGCCATGCACTCGAGAGCGAGCGTTCGCCGCTCACGTGCAGGCGAGAGATCAGACACCTTCTTCAATGTTTCAGGAGCAAGTGCATGCAATGGATTTCACAGTACGGCCTCTTTCTGGCCCAGGCGATCACCGTAGTGGTCGCGATCGCGGCCATCGTGCTCATCATTGCACGTGCACGACAGGGGGAAGCGGGAGAGCGCCAGGCCAAGCTGAAGATTCGCCCCTGGCATGAGCGCATCAAGGGCTATCAACGCGAATTGAGCCACGCCGGCCTGGAAGAGGCCGAGTACGCCGCCAAGGAGAAGGCGCGGGCCAAGAAGCACAAGCAGGAGGCCAAGGCGCTCAAGAAATCGCTCAAGGCCAAGGCGAAAGCCAACAAGGGCGGCAATGTGGACAAGGACGATACGCCGGCCAGCACGCGTGGGCGCCGGGTCTTCGTGCTCGACTTCGTCGGCGATATCAAGGCCAGTGGTGTGGAAAGCCTGGCAGAACAGATCACGGCACTGGAAGGCGTGCTGGGTGAGCAGGATGAGGTCGTACTGCGACTTGAGTCCGGTGGTGGCCTGGTGCATGCCTATGGTCTGGCCGCGGCACAGCTGGACCGTCTGCGTGCCAGTGGCGCGCGACTGACGATCACGGTCGACAAGGTCGCGGCCAGTGGCGGTTACATGATGGCCTGTGCGGCGGATCACGTGGTGGCAGCGCCCTTTGCGGTCATCGGCTCGATCGGTGTCGTGGCTCAGGTGCCCAATGTGCACCGTCTGCTCAAGAAGCATGATGTGGATGTCGAGATCCTGACGGCGGGGCGTTACAAGCGCACCTTGACCATGCTCGGCGAGAACAGTGAAGAAGGGCGTGAGAAGTTCCTGTCGGACTTGGCGCGCACCCATGAGCTGTTCAAGCAGCATGTCGGCAGCCGTCGTCCGCAATTGGACGTCGAGGCAGTGTCCCAGGGCGATATCTGGTATGGCAGTGAAGCCATCGATATCGGTCTGATCGACGAGGTCGGTACCAGTCAGGCGTTGCTGGCGCGCTATCTAAAGGAAGAGGTCAAGATATTCGAGGTGAGTCTCGAGAAGCCGCGCCGCGTGATGGACCGTTTCGGCAAGGGCGTGACATCGAGTCTGGATCGCGTGCTGGACCGCGTGCTGGAGCGCAATGCGGAGTCGCGCTGGCATCAGCAATAAAAGGGCTCTTCGACGCCAAGTGTGGAATTAGTGCCCTGGAATGGTCCAGGATATGGGCCCCCGAACAGACTGGAGAATTGATATGGATGGTACTCAGGTCCTGACCCTTGGCTTGGGCTTGCAAGCGCCTTGGAAACTCAAGGACCAGCATCTGGATACCACGTCATCTCCGCATCGTCTCGAGCTTTACGTGGAAGCCGACCGGGGGA
>NZ_JAKUMF010000099.1:0-241 GCF_029991385.1 Cobetia sp. BMC6 | reverse complement strand
CCAGGGTGACGGTGCTGCCGTCTTCGGCATCGGTAGTGCCGACGATGGTGGGCGTGGTGTCGGAGGTCAGTGCCGGTGCGTCGACGGTCAGCGCCGGCGCGCTCGCATCGATCTCGCCCACGTCATTGCTGGTCGCAGTGTTGCCAGCCGGATCGGTGACCGAGGCCTCAACGCTATACTCGCCTTCGCTCAGCGGTGTCTCAGCGTCGACACTGTAGGTGCCATTCTCGACGGTGGCGGT
>NZ_JAKUMF010000098.1:0-241 GCF_029991385.1 Cobetia sp. BMC6 | reverse complement strand
GCCCGTGAGGCTTGACCATATAACACCCAAGGGGTTTGCTCCGGCAAACCGCCGGGATTGCGACAGGATCGACGATATATCGGTCAGCATGATTCATATTGCGAGTCGCGAGGTCACAAGCCTCGAGACTCAGGCATCGCAAGATGCCACCGTTTCGCCTGACGACCATAGCGAGCGTGAACCACCCGATCCCATGCCGAACTCGGAAGTGAAACCGCTTAGCGCCGATGGTAGTGTGGAG
>NZ_JAKUMF010000097.1:0-253 GCF_029991385.1 Cobetia sp. BMC6 | reverse complement strand
GGTGCATAAGAGACGGTGTCAGCATCGGATCATCCATGAGCGAAAGCTGCTAAATGACCACATGAGGTCCTTTTGGTAAAGCGCTACGAGGCCCGTCGTAGAGCGGTTTTTCATGCATTTTCCCTGCAGCGTGCCCCTGTCCAAATATAGGTAATGTCGCCGGTCCATACCTGATTGGGCTTCTTTACATCGAACTCCCGATCAAGAACATTCGGTATATCCAGGTGTGGCTGATCAGCCTTCTTGTAGGCGT
>NZ_JAKUMF010000096.1:0-253 GCF_029991385.1 Cobetia sp. BMC6 | reverse complement strand
GGCGCTTGCAAGCCCAAGCCAAGGGTCAGGATCTGAGTACCATCCATGTCAATTCTCCAGTCTGTTCGGGGCCCCATATCCTGGACCATTCCAGGGCACCAATTCCACACCTGGCGTCGAAGAGCCCTCGATATGCAACGCCAACAAGAGCCGGTGATCTTTGCTGTCCAAGGACGTGGCAAAGAGACGATCAAGGCGTTCAGCGCCTTTCTAGAGGCACATGGCGGCGCCCCGGGCAATGTGGTTGAAGTCG
>NZ_JAKUMF010000095.1:0-253 GCF_029991385.1 Cobetia sp. BMC6 | reverse complement strand
CTGAATTACCTGAAAGGAGAGAAATCTTTCAAAGGCGGAATTCGGCGGAAACAGAAGAAAGCGGCACTGGTTGAGACATATCTTGCTGACATTCTCGCGGTCTGAAAGCTTTCATGCGTTTTCCCTGGGGCACGCTGGGCTTATCTGGCAGTGGTCATCGACTTGTATGCTCGTAAACCCGTGGGGTGGGCATTGTCCCTATCGCCGAACACGGAGCTGGTAAAGAAAGCGCTGACCATGGCCTACGAATCGC
>NZ_JAKUMF010000094.1:0-253 GCF_029991385.1 Cobetia sp. BMC6 | reverse complement strand
GCGCATCGTGCATCATTACGTAGGCCGCATGCTGGGGGACCTGGATCTTTCTCAGGTTGCCAATGTCGGGGTAGACGAAACGGCATCACGTCGAGGGCAACGTTACGTCACCGTATTTCTCGATATGGCTCTTCGACGTTTCATGTGGATTTGGCTTCATCCAGCATGCGCCCCACGGGGCTGCCGATCAGGTAGATCATCGCAATGAAATTGCTTTCGTTTCGGTAGCCGCGAGCGCGAGATCTGGCAGCCT
>NZ_JAKUMF010000093.1:0-255 GCF_029991385.1 Cobetia sp. BMC6 | reverse complement strand
GTCACCTGACCATCGCTCCGGGTGACGCTGCTTCGCGGCCTCGAAGACCTCTCGGCGCTGCGTCAGAATGCCTTTGGCCTCGCCGTCATGACGCTGGCTCGGCGTGACGTAGCGAAGGGCGCTGTGCCGGTGCTCATGGTTGTACCACTCGGTAAATTGCTGAACCCAGTCCTGAGCCTCGGCCAGGGTGGCGAACCCGTCGACGGGGAAGCCCGGCCGGTACTTCAGCGTCTTGAAGGCCGACTCGGCGAAGGC
>NZ_JAKUMF010000092.1:0-255 GCF_029991385.1 Cobetia sp. BMC6 | reverse complement strand
GTTTCACACTGTTGTTTGAACAGGCTGCCATGTCGTTGGTCAGGGAGATGCCTGTGCTCGCCGTCTCTCGGCAATTGGAAGTCACTGACAAGCGTTTGTGGCGCATCGTGCATCATTACGTAGGCCGTATGCTGGGAGACCTGGATCTTTCTCAGGTTGCCAATGTCGGGGTAGACGAAACGGCATCACGTCGAGGGCAACGTTACGTCACCGTATTTCTCGATATGCAACGCCAACAAGAGCCGGTGATCTTTG
>NZ_JAKUMF010000091.1:0-255 GCF_029991385.1 Cobetia sp. BMC6 | reverse complement strand
TCGAACCGGTGCACCTTCTCCCGAAGTTACGGTGCCATTTTGCCTAGTTCCTTCACCCGAGTTCTCTCAAGCGCCTTGGTATTCTCTACCTGACCACCTGTGTCGGTTTGGGGTACGGTCGCATGTGATCTGAAGCTTAGAGGCTTTTCCTGGAAGCGTGGCATCGATGACTTCCTGACCGTGGTCAGTTCGTCTCGCATCTCGACCTCGGAGGAACCGGATTTGCCTGATTCCTCGGCCTACATGCTTTCACCA
>NZ_JAKUMF010000090.1:0-255 GCF_029991385.1 Cobetia sp. BMC6 | reverse complement strand
GCTGACTTAGCCACCTACGCGCGCTTTACGCCCAGTAATTCCGATTAACGCTTGCACCCTCCGTATTACCGCGGCTGCTGGCACGGAGTTAGCCGGTGCTTCTTCTGCGAGTGATGTCTTTCCTCGGAAGTATTAATCCCGAGGCGTTCTTCCTCGCTGAAAGTGCTTTACAACCCGAAGGCCTTCTTCACACACGCGGCATGGCTGGATCAGGCTTTCGCCCATTGTCCAATATTCCCCACTGCTGCCTCCCGT
>NZ_JAKUMF010000008.1:0-133837 GCF_029991385.1 Cobetia sp. BMC6 | reverse complement strand
GGCGCTTGCAAGCCCAAGCCAAGGGTCAGGATCTGAGTACCATCCATGTCAATTCTCCAGTCTGTTCGGGGCCCCATATCCTGGACCATTCCAGGGCACCAATTCCACACCTGGCGTCGAAGAGCCCAGAATCCCTCCAGCAAAAGCTAAAACACAGTCTATTTCTTGATAGACTGTTCTGTATCCATTAAAATGCTCACCAATAAAAGAAGGCTGCCATAACTTTGCCGTAATTGCATAAGCCTTTCTGAACCCAGCTAAAACTATCTGCCTACCATCACGATAATCTCTAGTAATTGCAGAGTCTGTAGCCACAAAAATACCATTAGATTCTAGGCTTATAGCCCCATCATCTAAAAATGATAAGGATGGCTGCAAATCATGCCCAACAACAACTAAAGTCATATTCAAACCCTCTAAATAAAATTAGAAAAACTTGAAAAATCCACAGCAATACATTCCCTGCAAGAGCTACATAACCATTTTATAAAAATAAAACTGTATCGATTCTATTTAACTTAATGCAATGCAAATAAGCAATCAACCAAGATCCTGGTTTTAAATACTATATAACTACAAATATAAGCCTTAGCCATAAACTTAGCACCGGAATAGTTAAGGCATATTAGACATTTTAATAACTAAGCTACACGGGCCTGCCATTCGCATCACAAGCTGCTAGAATCACCGCCCGCTTGTCTCGACAGCGCCTGCACCTGATGCTCCGCCCCCTGCTCCCACACCAGCCGATATGACTGCCATGCCGATGACACCGATTGACCGCACCTTCTCCGTCGCGCCGATGATGGAATGGACGACCCGTGACTACCGCGCCTTCGCGCGCGTGTTGAGCCGTCGTACGCTGCTGTACACGGAGATGGTGACCACCGGGGCATTACTGTTCAATCCGGACCGCGAGCGCTTCCTCGGCCACGACGAGACGGAGCATCCGCTGGCGTTGCAGCTGGGCGGCAGCGACCCGCAGGCGCTGGCCGAGTGTGCGGCGATCGCCGAGAGCTGGGGCTATGACGAGGTGAACCTGAATGTCGGCTGCCCGAGCGATCGCGTGCAGAACAACATGATCGGTGCCTGCCTGATGGGCCATCCGGAGCTGGTGGCCAAGTGCGTGGCGGCGATGCAGGCGCAGGTGAAGATTCCGGTGACGGTGAAGTGTCGCATCGGGATCGATGATCAGGATGAGGACGCCGATCTCGAGCGCTTCATCACCACCGTGGCCGACGCCGGCTGCGACACCTTCAGCGTGCATGCGCGCAAGGCGTGGCTGCAGGGCCTGTCGCCCAAGGAGAACCGCGATATTCCCCCGCTGAACTATGGCCGCGTACACCGCCTCAAGCAGGCGCACCCGTCCTTGCATATCGGCATCAATGGCGGCCTGAAGCTGATGGATGAGCTGCACGAGCAGCTGGAGCACGTCGACAGCGTGATGGTCGGCCGTGAGGCGTACCACAACCCCTGGTTGCTGGCGACGGTGGACAGCGAGCTGTACGGTGAGGCCGAGAATCCGCACACCAGCCGCCACGATGCGCTGCGTGCCTTCCGCCCCTATATCGAGAAGCGTCTCGCCGAGGGCGTGCGCCTCAACCACATCAGCCGCCATCTGCTGGGACTGTTCCAGGGCCAGCCGGGCGGTCGCCAGTTCCGCCGCCACGTCTCCGAGAACGCCCACAAGCCAGGCGCGGGCATCGAGGTCATCGATGACGCCATGGCGCGCGTGCCGGAACAGCGGCCCGAGGCACAGGTCGAGCAAGCCTGATCGAGCTGGCCTGTTCGGGCCGCTTCTGCTCTCTTCTGTCCTTTCTTGCTCTCTCTTCTGCCCTCTCTTGAGAGCAGCGCTGACAAAAGACAGTCCCCGACACCTGGCCCTCGCGCCGGGTGTCGTCGTCTCAGCAGTCAGCAAAGTGACGACACTGCACTGTCAGGCGTGGCACCTGACGCAACTCTGCGTCGCCATCTAAGCTAATAATCCCTTGAATACCAACAACATGCATGACTTTCGTTTGATTGTCTGACAAAGACATCTCGCGCAGAATGACTGACCATACGGACAACAACAGGTCTCGACATCGTCACGCCATGCTTGCGTGATGTCAGCCACACAACTGCTCCGTCATCGGCCATTCCTCCACAGTCCTCCTCTGCAGCCCTGTGGGCCGGTTCATGCAGTCCCGTCATCCGGGCTGCGCTGCTTCTGCTGACACTTCCTTCGAGGTTCCATGTCCACACACTCCTCTACCGGAGCCAACAGCCGTGAGCTGTTCGGGCATCCGGCCGGACTCTATCTGCTGTTCTCCACGGAACTGTGGGAACGTTTCTCCTATTACGCCATGCGTGCCCTGCTGGTGCTCTATCTCACCGATGCCGTCACCAGTGGCGGTCTGGGCTGGGATCAGGGCGACGCCCTGCAGCTGTATGGCATCTTCACGGGCCTGGTGTACATCACGCCGATGTTCGGCGGAGCACTGGCCGACAACTGGTTGGGTGCCCGCCGTGCGATCCTGATCGGGGGCCTGATCATGGCGGCCGGGCAATTCGTGCTCGCCGTGCCGCCGGCCATGAGCGGCCTCAACCCCGAGATGCTGCTGTATATCGGCCTCGGCCTGCTGATCGTCGGCAACGGCCTGTTCAAGCCCAACATCTCCACGATGGTCGGCGACCTCTATCAACAGGGCGATCACCGCCGTGATGGTGCCTTCACCATCTTCTACATGGGCATCAACATCGGTGCGCTGCTGTCGGGCATCGTCGCGGGCTCCATGGCCGAAGGCTATGGCTGGAACGCCGGCTTCCTGGTGGCCGGTATCGGCATGCTGCTGGCAGTCGCCATCCAGCTCATCTTCGCGCCGCGCCATCTGGGTGACCTGGGGGTCGAACCCAGCGCCCGCCGCGAGGCACGCCTGAGCAAGAGCAACAATCGCAAGACACCGCTGAGCCGCGAAGAGCGTGACCGCATCAAGGTCATCCTGGTGCTGGGCCTGTTCACCATCCTGTTCTGGGCCGGTTTCGAGCAGGGGGGGCGGCCTGATGGCGCTGTATGCGCAGGACTACACCGACCGCATGCTGATGGGCTTTGAAGTGCCGGCGGCCTGGTTCCAGTCGCTCAACCCGCTGTTCATCATCCTGCTCTCGCCGCTGCTGGCAGGCCTGTGGACCCGCATGGACAACCGCGAGCCCAGCTCGCCGGTCAAGTTCGCCTTCGGCCTGATCGCCCTCGGCATCGGCTTCGTGTGCATGATCGGCGCGGTGCTGGAGCAGAAAGCCGCAGGCAGCGCCTCGATGATCTGGCTGGTCGGCGCCTTCTTCTTCCACACTCTCGGCGAGCTGTGCCTGTCACCGGTGGGGCTGTCGATGGTCACCAAGCTGTCACCGGTGCGCATGGGTGCGCTGATGATGGGCGCCTGGTTCGCCTTCGTGGCACTGGCCAACTACCTGGCCGGAATGATCGGCTCGCTGGTCGGCGAAGCCGGTGCCATGAGCGTGTTCGGCGGTATCGCCATCACCGGCGTACTCGGCGGCCTGCTGTTGCTGGTGTTCGCCGGCAAGCTGGTGGACTGGATGCACGGCGCGGAAGCGGGTCACGACGGCCCGCTCGAGACCCAGAGCAGCCACGGCTGATCTCGTACTCGTCGTCATCTTGCTGCGACGACATCACAGACTGCTGCAACGCAAACGCCCCGCTCATCGAGCGGGGCGTTTGCGTTGTCACTGCCAGCAACCAGGGCGAAAAGGGGCGTGAAGCGCCTAGATGGAGTCCGGCACGAACAGCTGCTGGAAGTTGTCGACGGCGCTCTCGGCATCGTCGATCGCATGGAAACGCGCCACGTGGTAGAGCGCCTCGCCCTCGTTGGCCAGCGGCAGGTTGGCCATGCCGATGATGATGCCATCCGCGGGTGACAGCACCTCGCTTTCGCTGTTGCCGAAGGGGTCGGCGACGATGCCCAGCACCTGATGCTTCTCGACGCGGTCCCCCAGGCCCACGCGGCTCTGGACGATGCCATCGATGGAGGCCCGCGCCCAGCTGGAGCCGTTGGACATCTCCACCGCACGCGAGCTGGGCTTGCGGTCGCGGTCCTTGGCCAGCATGCCGATGGAGCGCATCACGCGCTTCACACCGCTGACGCCCGGGCGAATCGCCCACTCATCGAAGCGCAGCGCCTCACCGGCCTCATAGGTGATGACCGGCACGCCGCGCTCGCTGGCATAGGCACGCAGACTGCCCTCGCGCAGTTCGGCATTCAGCAGCACCGGTGCGCCGAAGGCATCCGCCATCTGACGCGTGGCATCACTGCCCGTCATGGTGGCGCGGATCTGCGGCAGGTTGGTGCGGTGGATCGCGCCGGTGTGCAGGTCGATGATGTGGGTGGCCTGATCGGCGATCTGCTCACGGAACAGCGCCGCCACCCGCGAGCCCAGCGAGCCGCTCTCGCTACCCGGGAAGCAGCGGTTGAGGTCGCGGCGGTCCGGCAGGTAGCGCGTGTGCTGCACGAAACCGAAGACGTTGACGATGGGCACCGCGATCAGGGTGCCGCGCAGCCGTGCGAGGCTGGAACTCTTGAGCAGCCGCCGCACGATCTCGACGCCGTTGATCTCGTCACCGTGGATGGCACCGCACACCAGCAGCACCGGGCCGGGCTGGCGACCATGCACCACCTCGACGGGGATGTGCAGCGGCGCATGGGTGTAGAGCTTGGCGACAGGCACATCGACCTGGGCCCGCGTTCCCGGCGCGATGCGGGTACCGCTGATTTCAAATGGAGCGCGTGACATCGCCACCTCAGAGATTGTTCGACCAACGAGCGACAGGCACTGCGACATGCCCACCAGATCAGGCTATTCGCTCAATGTCTCGAAAGAAAACACTGTGCGACATGCGCCTTTTAGCGCATTGGTGCGTCAAGGGAAAGACATCATTGCAGCGTGTCGGGGTGAAGCGCGGGCAGAATTGTTCAACAATGGGCCTTCACGACTCACCTTGCCCGCCCTCTCGACATGAGATGCCCGTGACCGATTCTCTCGATGCCCTGCTGACACTGCCCGATTACTCTGCGCTGGCCTGGAGCGCGATCATCTTCTCGACCTACCTGACCGGTATCTCCAAGGGCGGCTTCGCCGGTGGCTTCGGCTCGCTCTCGGTGCCGCTGATGGCGCTGGCCATCGGGCCGCTGGAAGCCGCCGGTATCCTGCTGCCGTTGTTGCTGGTGATGGACTTCCTTAGCTCCCGCGCCTGGTGGGGCAAGCAGCTGTGGCCGGAGGTGCGCATCATCCTGCCCAGCGCCGCCATCGGCATCGCGGTGGGGGTGGTACTGTTCGATGAGCTGGACGAGAACATGATTCGCGGCCTGCTGGGCGTCATCTCGCTGCTGTTCGCCGCCTATATGCTGTTCAAGCCGACAGCCAGGAAACCGCTACCACGCTGGCTGGCCATTCCTGCCGGGGCCACTGCCGGCTTCACCAGCTTCTTCGCCCACGCCGGCGCCCCGCCCTACAACCTGTACATGATTCCGCGCCAGCACCCCAAGGAGACCTTCATCGCCACCACGGTGATCATCTTCGCTGGCATGAACCTGATGAAACTGGGCCCCTACGTGGCGCTGGGCGAGATCAACCTCACCAGCCTTTCCACCTCGCTGCTGCTGGTACCGGTGGCCTGGGCAGGCGTCAGAAGCGGCCTGTGGCTGCAATCCCGCGTCAATGAGAAGCTGTTCTTTCGCCTGATCATCATCGCGATGGCGCTGGTGGGCGTGCAGCTGATCTACAAGGCCTGGGGCTGAGGGCCGCAAGGCCCATCACACCCTGACGACCATTGCCGCCAGCCTTTGAAAACTCTCGGTACGGCCCTTGAGGCCGAGTACTGGAATGCCCCATGAGAACGATCGAGACAACGCCATGAGCGACTCCATGACAAGCCGCATCAGCTACTACCATGCACATCTCTACTACACCGATGAGCAGGGCCTGGCCGCCGCTCGCGAGCTGGCGGACCAGGCCGAACGGCAGTTTCCGCTGCGGGTCGGTCGCTTCCACGAGAAGCAGGTGGGCCCGCACCCACTGTGGAGCTGCCAGCTGTCATTTGCCCCGGAAGAATTCGGCCGCATCGTCCCGTGGCTGGCGCTCAATCGCGGCTCGCTGGACATCTTCGTGCACGTCGGCACCGGCGACGACCGCTTCGATCACACCCAGGGCGTCATGTGGCTGGGCAACTCGCATACGCTGAATCTGGCAGCCTTCGACAATGATTGACGCCCGTTCATGACCTGACACGCTATCATCGCCTTGCCGCCTTCGCCTTACCCACTGACTCAAGGAAGACCCCATGACTCGACTGCGCCGCCTTTCCTCTCGTGCTGCCCTGCTGGGTGTGATCGCCTCAGGCCTGCTGCTGGCCGGCTGTGATGACAACGAGGTCGGGGACGTCTCACTGGGCCTGTTCACCACCAAGGACATCAAGATCGAGAGCCTGATCGACCCCAAGGTGCCGGGCGTGACCTGCCACCTGAGCAACATCGAGGCGGACCTCGACTTCTCCGATCCCTCCGACATGAGCATCGCCTGCCGCCAGACCGGCCCGATCACCGCGGAGATGATCGCCGACATCGACACCTCCAAGAGTGGCGAGGAGGTCTATCGCAAGTCCAAGAGCGTGCTGCTCAAGAGCCTCAAGATTCGCCGTATCCTGGATCGCGACTCCCAGAGCCTGCTCTATATCGCCTACAGCACCAAGGAAACCAGCGGCAGCTTCAAGCATGCGCTGAGCAGCGTGCCGCTGTGGGGCAGCGACGCCTGGCAGGCACCGGCAGCGCAGTGAGTCACCTCGGCGCCTGAATCAAGCGCCGATTGATCAAGTGCTGACTCATCAAGCGAAAGCTTCACCATCATCCCTTGAAGTTGTGGGGTGTCGCTCCAAGGTCTTGTGCAACGGCTAGCCAGCCGGATTTTCATTCGCATGACGCAAAGGAGTGACACACGATGTCGAGCCCGGAGCACAAGCAGAAGATCTGGAAGCTGATCAAGGATGTGAAGGTCGGCATGTTGGTGACGCAAGGCGATGGCATGCCCCACGCCCGCCCGATGCATCTGGTGCAGGATGACTACGACGGCACCCTGTGGTTCTTCACCCGCGCCAGTGCCGAGAAGGTGTTCGAGGCCAGGAAGGACAGCGAGGTCTGCCTGAGCTTTTCCGATCAGGATGATGGCGTCTACGTGTCGCTGAGCGGTCATGCCAATCTGCACCGTGATCAGGGCCTGATCGACAAGTTCTGGAATCCGTTCGTGGCCGCCTGGTTCCCGGAAGGCAAGGATGACCCCGACGTCACCCTGCTGGAGATCTCGGTGCAATCCGGCGAGCACTGGAAGGCCAAGGAGAGCAAGGCCTATCAGCTCTACGAGGTGGCGCGTGCCAACCTCGACAAGGACCACACCCCGGACATGGGCGAGAACGAGAAATTCGGCACGGTGTAAGCAGAAGCCTGAGCTCGTCAGAGAGAGCTCTTTGCAGTGCCGCGTGAGAGTCAACGCGCACGGCCATGCCAGACACGACAACGCCAGCCCACGGGCTGGCGTTGTCGTGTCTGGCAGCCTGCCGTTTCCAGCAGGCCTGGCGTCGGTGGTGAGGATTCAGGCCAGCGAACGCCTCAGGCCTTCATGTCGAGCACGATGCGCCCCTCGATCTTGCCGTCGATCATGCGTCCGAAGATGTCGTTGATGTCCTCGAGCCTGCCGGTCTGCACGGTGGCAGCGACCTTGCCTTCCGCGGCGAAGTCCAGCGCCTCCTGCAGGTCCTGACGCGTGCCGACGATGGAGCCACGCACCGTGATGCCATTGAGCACGGTGGAGAAGATCGGCAGCGGGAAATCGCCCGGCGGCAGGCCGTTGAGCACCAGGGTGCCGCCACGGCGCAGCATGTTCTGGGCCTGATCGAAGGCCTTGGGCGACACCGCCGTCACCAGCGCGCCATGTGCACCACCGATCTCGCGCTTGATGACGCTCGCCGGGTCTTCCTTCATGGCATTGACGGTCACGGTCGCGCCCAGACGGCGGGCCAGTTCCAGCTTGGCATCATCCACATCCACCGCCGCCACGTTCAGGCCCATGGCGCGTGCATACTGCACCGCCATATGTCCCAGCCCGCCGATGCCCGAGATCACCACCCACTGGCCGGGGCGGGTGTCGGTCATCTTGAGTCCCTTGTAGACCGTGACCCCGGCGCACAGCACCGGCGCGATCTCCACGAAGCCCACGCTGTCCGGCAGGCGGCCGACGTAGCCTGCGTCCGCCAGCGTGAACTGGGCAAAGCCGCCATTCACCGAGTAGCCGGTATTCTGCTGGCTCTCGCACAGCGTCTCCCAGCCGCCCAGGCAATGCTCGCAGTGGCCGCAGGCCGAGTAGAGCCAGGGCACCCCGACACGATCGCCTTCCTTGACGTGGGTGACGCCCTCGCCCACCGCCGCGATGGTGCCGACGCCTTCATGGCCGGGAATGAACGGCGGATTGGGTTTCACCGGCCAGTCGCCATGCGCGGCGTGCAGGTCGGTATGACAGACCCCGGAGGCGGCGACCTCGACCAGAATCTCGCCACGTCCCGGTCGCGGTACCGCGACCTCCTCGATCACCAGCGGTGCACCGAATTCACGTACCACGGCGGCTTTCATGCTGTTATCCATGACGTACTCCTCATCCATTGAAGACTGACGAACATTCAAGAAAGACGGACATTCAAGACAGACGAACCAGCAGAGTTGCGGCGGAGAGTGTGGGCTTGCGCCTGCATGCGCCAGCGCCCGAGCCAGTGCAAAGCTTGCCTCTCCATTGAAACCGGACGCAGCGCTCCCTGCCCTGCGCCAGATCAAGCAATCGGATCTGGCGCGGGCATCGATGTCATTTTCTCAAGCAAGAATCGCGGGAGTCGTGCAGCACCACCGGTCGCGGTGGCGCTGCCAGACAGGCCTAGAAGAAGCCGAGCGGATTGATGTCGTAGCTGACCAGCAGGTTCTTGGTCTGCTGGTAGTGCTCCAGTGCCATCTTGTGGGTCTCGCGACCGACACCGGATTTCTTGTAGCCACCGAAGGCGGCATGGGCGGGATACTGGTGGTAGCAGTTGGTCCACACGCGACCGGCCTGGATGCCGCGCCCCATGCGGAAGGCGACGTTCATGTCGCGGCTCCAGACACCGGCGCCGAGACCGAATTCGGTGTCATTGGCGATGGCCAGCGCCTCGGCCTCGTCACGGAAGGTGGTGACGGCCACCACCGGCCCGAAGATCTCCTCCTGGAAGACACGCATCGAGTTGTTGCCCTTTAGCAGGGTCGGCTGGATGTAATAGCCGTTGGCCAGCTCGTTCTCCAGCTGCTCGCTGCTGCCGCCGGTGAGCACCTCGGCGCCTTCCTCACGGGCGACATCCATGTAGGACATGATCTTGTCGAACTGCTCGCGGGAGGCCTGGGCGCCGACCTGTACGTCGGTGTCCAGCGGGTTGCCGCGCTTGATGGTCTTCACGCGCTCCATCACCCGGGCCATGAAGTCGTCGTAGATGCTTTCCTGGATCAGGGCACGCGACGGGCAGGTGCACACCTCGCCCTGATTGAAGAACGCCAGCACCAGGCCTTCGGCGGCCTTGTCGATGAACTCGGGCTCGGCATTCATGATGTCGGCGAAGTAGATGTTGGGGGACTTGCCGCCCAGCTCCACCGTGGAGGGAATGATGTTGTCCGCGGCGCACTTGAGAATGTGCGAGCCCACGGGGGTGGAGCCGGTGAAGGCGATCTTGGCGATGCGCTTGCTGGTGGCCAGCGCCTGACCGGCCTCGGCCCCGTAGCCGTTGACGATATTGAGCACGCCCGCCGGCAGCAGGTCACCGACCAGCTCCGCGAGCACCAGAATCGAGGCCGGGGTCTGTTCCGCCGGCTTGAGCACCACGCAGTTGCCGGCCGCCAGCGCCGGGCCGAGCTTCCAGGCCGCCATCAGGATCGGGAAGTTCCACGGGATGATCTGACCGACCACGCCCAGCGGCTCATGGAAGTGATAGGAGACGGTATTGGCATCGATGTCCGCCGCGGTGCCTTCCTGGGAGCGCAGGCAACCGGCGAAGTAACGGAAGTGGTCCGCCGCCAGCGGAATATCGGCGTTCAGCGTCTCGCGCACCGCCTTGCCGTTGTCCCAGGTCTCGGCGACGGCCAGCATCTCGAGGTTCTGCTCGATGCGATCCGCGATCTTGAGCAGGATGTTGGAGCGCTCCTGCACCGAGGTCTTGCCCCAGGCAGCGGCTGCCTTGTGGGCGGCGTCCAGCGCGAGGTCGATATCCTCCGCACTCGAACGCGGGATACGGCAGAAGGCCTCGCCCGTCACGGGGCTGACATTGTCGAAGTACTCACCCTTCACCGGCTCGACGAAGCGACCGCCGATATAGTTGCCGTAGATATCCTTGAACGTGACCAGCGCATCGGCGCTGCCCGGGGAGGCGTAGATCATGGCGAACTCCTGTTGGCCGGATTCACGAGTGGCGCTCGTGATCGACGGCCTGTTGTTGTCGTTGCTGCGCAGTCGTTGTCGTTACTGAAAAGTCGTTGTCGTTGCTGAAAAGTCGTTGTCGTGTCAGCGAAACGCCTGGGTTGGCCCTTCTGCAGTGGCGCCGTTGGCGCTGACCCGCTGCCCGATCCATCAAGCGGTACTTGATCAGGCGACTCTCACAGTCTTGACCACCGACGCCAATCGCGACATGCCCCCATGGGCGGAGACCGTCTCATCCCTTGGGAGGAGAAAAGGAAGGAGAAACGAACGCCGCCATACCGCGAAGGCCGCAAGGCACGACACCACGCCATGACGTTATGCTCAGGATATCGCCCGCCACCGGCCAGGAGCCTCCATGTACCGTCTGTTGATCGCGGATGACCATCCGCTGTTCCGTGATGCCATCAGTCGTACCCTGAGTCTGAGCGTCGCTGACACCCCGGCACCACCCTACGAGCTGCTGCAGGCCGCCAGTCTCGCCGAGACGCTCAGCCTCATCGACGCGCATGCCGATAGCCTCGACCTGCTGCTGCTGGATCTCGACCTGCCCGACAGCCACGGCCTGGAAGGCCTGACGCGCTTGCGCCAGGAGGCAGACTGGCTACCGGTGGCGATTCTCTCCGCCCACGAGGCGCGCGAGACGGTGCTGGAAGCCTTGGCACTCGGCGCGGTGGGCTATCTCTCCAAGTCGAGCTCGGCGGAGGTATTGCGCGAGGCGCTCGCGCGCATGCTGGCCGGTGAGGTTTATGTGCCCGCCCGCCTGATGCGCGCCGCCCCGCGTCCGGCGCTGGCGAGCCAGGCGGCTTCCTCACCCTCATCAGCCTCAGCACCAGTGCCACCGCCAGCCCCTCAACTTGCGCCGAGCCTCAGCGAGGCGGAATTCGCGCAGCGCTGGCAGACCCTCACCACCAAGCAGCGCGGCGTGCTGGAGCGCATGGTACTGGGCGAATCCAACAAGATGATCGCCTGGCAGCTGGGCGTGGCGGAAACCACCATCAAGTCGCATGTCTCCGCCATCCTGCACAAGCTGGGGGTCGCCAGCCGGGTACAGGCGATTCTGCTGGCCAGCCACTCCCTGCCTGCCGTGTCTGGCGCGAGCGCGCCCCCTGCCGCCCCACAACGCGCAACGCCCCGCCGGGGCGCTCACGAATGAGGCGCACAGCGGGGCGTTGCGAGGGCCTGCCACCGGCAGGGCTTTTACATCTCACAAGGGCATAGGAACTGGGGCATAAAGCATGGAGCCTACATCAGCTCGCCGACCAGCACATAGCCATTGAGCAGAATGATGATCGCCGCGACCAGCACCCCGATGGCCGTCACCCAGTGACGATTGACCAGGTCTCCCATCAGACGGCGGTTGGCGGTGAACATCAACAGCGGCACCAGCGCGAAGGGAATCCCGAAGCTGAGTACCACCTGGCTTGCGACCAGCACCTGCTGCTCCGGCAGCTCCATCAGGATGATGGCGATGGCCGGTGCCATGGTGATCACGCGGCGCAGCCACATCGGAATGCGGAAGTTGACGAAGCCCTGCATCACCACCTGACCGGACAGGGTGCCGACGATGGACGAGGACAGCCCCGCCAGCAGCAGCGTGAAGCCGAAGATGAGGCTCGCCGCATCCTGCCCCATCAGCGGCGACAGCAACTTGTAGCTCTCGGTGATGGAGGCCACGCCGGTCTCGCCGTTGCCGTGGAAGACCTTGGCGGCCAGCACCAGCATCGCCATGTTGATCAAGCCGGCCAGCGCCATGCCGATGATGACATCCAGCCGGTAGTAGCCCATCACGCGACGGCGCTGACCGCTGTCACGCACCCGGATGCGATTCTGGGACAGTGCCGAGTGCAGGTAGATGACGTGGGGCATTACGGTGGCACCGAGGATGCCTGCCGCCAGGAAGATGGCGTGGCTATCCGGGAAGTTCGGCGACAGCAGACCGTAGATGATCGGCTCCACCGGCGGGCGACTGAGAATGATCTCGAGCAGGAAGCCCGCCGAGACCGCCAGAATCATCGCGCCGATGATCATTTCCATCATGCGGAAGCCGAAACGCTGCATCACCAGCACCGCATAGGTGATGGCGCCGGTCAGCAGCGCCCCTTCCAGCATGCTGAGCCCGAACAGCAGATTGAAGGCCAGCGCCGCCCCCAGGAATTCAGCCAGATCGGTCGCAATGGCGACGATCTCCGCCTGCACCCAGAAGGCCCACACCACCGGACGCGGGAAGCGTTCACGGATGACCTCGGCCAGATTCTTGCCGGTCGCCAGCCCCAGCCGCGCGGACAGGGTCTGGATCAACATCGCCATCAGGTTGGCCCACAGCACCACCCACAGCAGGGTGTAGCCATAGCGGGAGCCGGCCTCGATGTTGGTCGCGAAGTTGCCCGGGTCGATGTAGGCGACGGCGGCGATCATCGCCGGGCCGAGGAACGGCAAGGCCCGGCGCAGGCGGCCAGCGAAACGGACAGGGGAAGCTGTGTGCGCACCACCGGCAGCAGAGGCGTCGCCTTCGCTGCCCAGTGACATGCTTGCGGCATGACGTACGGATTTATCGGACATGACATTCAGCATGGGGGGAAAACCTGCCAGATCAATGACCCGCGAACAGATAAAGAAATATGCGGGAGGCTATGTGATCAGCATACACGACAAATGCTATTGATTCTCATTAAAAATAAGCGTGGTACCCGATAGGCTCCTTCAATCACCCCCGTGGCGGACGCCTATTTGCCATTACCTTTTGCAGCGGTCCTTTCCTGTCTCTTCTTGAGGCCCTTTTCCAGCTCCTCTTCCTCCCCCTTTGCAGCATCACTTCCAGCACCTCTGCGCGCGGCTAGCGACAATTGACCAGCAACTGGCGCAGGCGCAGCGGCTTGACCGGCTTGAGCAGAAACCCGAAACCGAGCGCACGCGCCCTGGCCTTGAGCGGCGCCGAGTGGTCCGCGCTGATCACTACCACCGGCAGGCCCGGCCAGCGTTGCCGCAGGCGTTGCGCCTGCTTGAGGCCATCGGGCTGCCCTTCGCCCAGCTGATGATCGACGATCAAGACCTGCGGCGCGGCCACGGCCTGCTGCAACAGCACCTCGGCATCATCGGCGCAGTAAACACTCGCGCCCCAGCCCCCGAGCAATGACTGCATGCCGGCACACACCTCCCGATCATCCTCGACCACCCAGATAACGGTATCGAGCAGCGGCTGCGCGAGCGGTGACGCGCAAGGCTGGCCGGGAGAAGTCGCGTCAGCCGCTGGCCCCCCCACACTGGCAGGCTGACGAATCGGCACGCGAACCGCGAAGGCGGCGCCGCGCCCCGGCGTGCTGGTCAGCGACAGGGGGTGCTCCAGCAGGCCGGTGATGCGCTTGACGATCGCTAGCCCCAGCCCGAGGCCGCGCTGCTCGTTGTCCTGGCGCGGCGCCAGGCGTCGGAACTCCTGGAAGACCACCTCGCGCTGATGCTCGGCGATGCCGGGGCCGTTGTCGGCCACGGTGATCTCCATCCAGTCACCGCGACGCCGACACCCCAGCAGCACCCGCCCGCGCGTCGAGCCATCCGGCACATGGCGCAGCGCATTGCTCAGGAAGTTGCGCACCACTCGCGCCAGCAATTGCAGGTCCGACTCGATGCTCAGATGACTGGCCACGTAATGCAGCTCGAGCCCACGGGCAGCGCCCAGCTGACGATATTCCTCGGCGAGCACATCCAGCAGTTCACGCACCGGAAAGACGGCGACATCCGCCGTCAGCACGCCGGCATCCAGCCGCGAGATATCGACCAGCGTGCCCAGCAGACTCTCGACATCTGCCAGCGAGCGCCCCAGCCGCGCCACCAGCTCGCCGGGCGTGGAGACACCCTGCGAAGCATCGCCCGGCGTGACGTCAGAAATGGCATCGCCCGGCAGGGAAGCATCCAGCGCCAGCCGCGCCAGTTGCTCTTCCAGGGCGCTGGCGAACAGCCGGGCGGCATTCAGGGGTTGCAGCAGGTCATGGCTGATGGCGGCCAGAAAGCGAGTCTTGGAGTGGTTGGCCGCCTCGGCGGCGGCCTTGGCGGCGGTGAGGCGTCGATTTAGTGCCCCCAGCTCATCGAGGGTGCGATGCAGGGCATCGGTACGCTCGCGCACCTGATCCGCCAGCAGCACCGCATGTTCGAAGGCGGCGTAGGGCGCGCTCGGTGAAGGGCTGCTGGATTCGACCCGCTCGATCAGGGCGGCGTTGATCTTCTCCAGCTGGCGATTGCGCGCCTTGAGGGCGGCGAGTTCGGCGCTTTGAGCGTCCGTCTGAGTCAGGGCGTCCGGATCAGTCAGAAACCCCTGCTCGGTCAGCGGCGTATCAGGCGGCATCCTCTCCTCCCGTGCCGTCGGCAACCGACCGGCGCTGGCCGATCACAACGCCGGTGAAGGTCTGGTTGATGTGCATGCCGTGATGCTGCTCACCGTAGGTATTGAAGCCGATCACCCGGTGCCGCCTGAGCATGCGCGAGGCCTCATCCTCCAGTGCCAGCGCCTCGATCTCCATGCGCCGCAGGAAGCAGTCGCAGCCGATGGTCAGCGCGGGCGGCCCCAGGCGCGCCTCCACCTCGGCCAGTCGCTGCTCGAGCTGCTCGAGAATCGGCGTGGCCTGCATGGCGGTGAGCACGATGCCGGTCTCCACCGCGCAGTAGAAACTCAGGCTGGCATCATCATTCACGCGCTGGATGGAGCGCACGTAATGCGCCTCGCCGATGCGCACCGCCAGCGGACAACGCGCGAAGACCGCCTCCTCCAGCGCTTCGGGAGCGACGCCGGCCAGCCGCGCATACTCCTCGGCGGCGGGTTCGGCATTCAGCTCCAGCACGCGGCGCGAATCACGATCCACCGCCGTCACCACCAGCTTGTCGGCCAGCGGCGTGAGGTGATGGGTGCTGATGACCTCGAACGGCAGCCGCGTATTGACCACCACCACGACCGCCGCCTGATCATGAAAGACGCCATCGGCGTAGACATAGGTGTGCGACAGGCGATTGTCATCCCCGGCGGAGCCACCGAAGGCGGGAATGCTGCCCAGCGCCGCATCCAGCGTCGCCAGCACCTGCTCCTCGCTGCTCGAGAGCCCGTCGAGCAGCGTCAGCGCGAAGCTGTTGCCCATCACCGGCGCCACGGCCTGCTCGCGACAACGTGCCAGCAGCTCGTCACTCAGCGCCTGGGCACGCGGAAGATCGAAACCGCTCAGATCATCGATCAGCACCTGCGCCAGCGCGAAGTCACTGCGCGCCAGGCCGATGGCGGTGATGGAGCCGCGCGCATAGCCCGCGGGCGTGATCTCACCGGCGGTGGTGCAACCGCTCACCGGCACCTCGCCGAAGGTGGCGGCCAGCGCCTGGCCCAGTGCCGCCAGCGGATAATCCGCCGAGCAGAAGAACAGCACCCCGCCGAGCCGTTCGCGATCCCCCAGCGCCAGATCAAGCGTTCGGGCAAGCTCGGCCACCGCCGCCTGCGGGTCCTTGAGCTGGCTGGCCGCCGTGGCCAGCGCCACGGCATGCATCTCGCTCTGTGGCTGCGCCCTTTCCTTCACGCGACTGCTGACGTCCGTCATGTCCCCTCCTCCCGTCGAGCGCGGCGGAGCCGGAGATGACGATCATCCGTCGGTGTCCGGCCTAGAGCACCAGCCCGCTGGCTCTCACCACGCGTCGTTCAATGGCGCCTTCCAGCGTCTCGCGGCGGGTTCCCGCCAGCGTGACCCGTGACTTGGCCCGCGTGATGCCGGTGTAGACCAGCTCACGGGTCAGAATCGGATTGGCGCCCTCAGGCAACACGAATAACACATGGCGGAACTCGGAACCCTGCGACTTGTGGACCGTCATCGCGAAGACGGTCTCCACCGCCTCGAGGCGTGACGGCAATACCGCGCGTACGCCACGGTGGAAGCGCTGGATGTCGGTGTCCTGCCCGTCACGCTCGGTGTCTGGCGTCGCCTCCTCCTCGACCGGGAAGAACACGCGCAGACGCCCCCCGGCGGCGGGGTCCGGCAGGGTGATGCCGACATCGCCGTTGTAGAGCCCCAGCGCGCGGTCGTTGCGCGTCACCATCACAGGGCGACCGGCGTACCAGCCGCGCTCGTCCGCGATCAGGCCGCGCCGCATCAGCACTCGCGCCACGCGCTGGTTGAGGCCATCGACGCCGTAGGGGCCACGGCGCAGCGCGCACAGCAGCTGGAACTCGAGCAGCAGGTCGATCACCTCACGCGCCGGGCGCCGCTCACGCACGGCCTCCAGCGCCGGGCGGTAGCCATTGACCACCAGCTTCTCGAGATCGCGGTCCTCCGGGCCACTGAGCTTGAGCCAGGCGATGTCGCGATAACCGGCCTTCCAGACATCGCGCAGCGCCTGACGATCACCGGCGTTGCTGGCGCGTGCCAGGGCGCCGATGCCACTGTCGGCGGAGAAGCGATAGCTCTTCTGCAGCACCACCACGTGATCGGCGAGGCGGCCACGTGTCGCTGATGTTTCCTCCAAGTCCTGGCCATCAGGCGCGGCGATGGCCTGTTCCAGCGTTTCGCCGGTCAGGCGGCTCAAGTCGGCACACAATGCCGGTGAGTAGCGCGGCGGCAGCGCATGCTCGCAGAGATCGCCCAGCACGGCGCCGGCTTCCACCGAGGCCAGCTGGTCCTTGTCGCCAAGCAGAATCAGGCGGGCGTGGGCGGGCAGCGCGCCGAGCAGTGCGGCCATCAGGTCGAGATCGACCATCGAGGCCTCATCCACCACCAGCAGATCCAGCGCCAGCGGGTTGCCGGCGTGATGGCGGAAGTGACGCGAATCCGGCCGTGCGCCCAGCAGTCGGTGCACGGTGCTTGCCTCGCGCGGGATGGCGGCGCGTACCACGTCTGGCACCTCGAGCTTCGCCACCGCCCCCCGGATCGACTCCGACAGCCGCGCCGCCGCCTTGCCGGTCGGGGCGACCAGGCGGATATCCAGCGCCCGCCGCTCGTGCGATTGGGCTGTCTCTTCGCTCTCCAGCTCGCCCTCTGCACCATCAGTCCCACCCGCCAGCGCCTGAGCCTGCAACAGCGCCAACAGGCGCGTGACGGTGGTGGTCTTGCCGGTGCCGGGGCCGCCGGAGATCACCGTCAGGCGCTGACGCAACGCCAGGGCACAGGCCAGCTTCTGCCAGTCCGGCTCGCCGTGCGGGTCCGGCTGATTGCTGGCGAACAGCTCGCGCAGACGCTCGCCCAGCGCATCACTGACCCGCGCCTCGCCCTCCTCGCTCGGCCCCATCCGCGCACGCAGCCCCGCCGCGACTTCACGCTCGGCCTGCCAGTAACGGCGCAGATAGAGGCGCTCGCCCACCAGCACCAGCGGGCGCAGCGGCAGATGGCCTGCCGGGGAATCGGCCTGCGCCAGCACGCTGACCAGCCGCGATGCCGCCAGTTGCTCGGCCCAGTGGCCGGCATCGATATCCGCCAGGAAGGCCTCCGGCAGGGCCACGCTGACCTCGGCCAGATGCGCCTCGGACTGCTCCAGCGGCGGCAACGACAGGGTCGCGCGTGGCTCGGCCAGCGCCCGCGACAGCGACAGGCACACATGCCCGCGCCCCAGTTGATGGCTGGCCAGCGCGGCCGCCAGCAGCACGCTGGCCGGGGCCTCCGGCACATGGCGCGCCATGAAGCGCACCAGATGGGCATCGACGCGCCTAAGCCAGCCCAGCTCCACCCACAGGCCGAGCGTGGCGAGCAGGGTGTCGGCAGTCGGGGCGTCAGGGGCAGCGCTGAGCTGCTGCGTTGGCACAGACATGGTGTCAGACATCGAAGGCCCCCTGCTGGCCGCTTTGGGTGAGTGGCGAGGTGTCGGTGGTGTTGAGGAGCAGGCTATCCAATGCGGAGCTGTCGCCGCCCAGCCAGAGATCCAGCGCCTCGATCAGCGCCTGTGATGGCCTGCGCTGGAAGACGCCGGGCGTCGCTGCCCCTTCAAAGGGCCGGCCGGGCGTCGCTATCCCTTCAAGGGGCCGGCCGGGCGTCGCTTCAGTCTCATCCACCGCAAGCGCGGGTGAGTCACCGCCGCCATCCAGGCCACGCAGGAAGACATACAGCACCCCGCCCATGCAGCGCTCGTAATCGTAGTCCTCACCGAGGCGCGCCTTGAGCAGGCGATGCAGCGCGAGGGTGTAGAGCACGTATTGCAGGTCGTAGCGGTGCTCGACCATGGCGCGGGCCAGTGACTCGCCAAGATAATCCTCGGGGCGCTCGCCCAGATAGTTGGATTTCCAGTCCAGCACGTACCAGCGCCCGCCGGACTGGAAGGTCAGATCGATGAAGCCCTTGAGCATGCCGTGCATGCGACGTGGCGCGAGCCTGGGCCGCGAGCGCGGCAACGGTTCCAGCGCAGTGACCACGGCATCCAGCGGCAGACTGCGTGCGTGCACGGCCGGCAGCCAGAATTCCAGCTCCGGCAGCCAGGCCTCCAGCCGGTTGAGCAGGATAGGCTCGCCCTCGAAGCCCTGCAGCGGGCGGGTCAGCGCCTGCTCCAGCCAGTCGGTGAGGCGCGGCTGCCAGCTGGCATCGAAGCCACCGAAATGCAGCCGCGAGCCCACCAGCCGCTCAAGCTCGCCGCGATAGTCATCCGCACCGAGACGATCGAGATCCACCGCTTCCAGCAGACCATGCAGGAAGGTCCCCGGGCGCGGTCCGCGCGGGAAATCATGCAGATGGATCTCGCCCACCGTCATCGGCAGGCCGCCGGCCAGCAGCGGGCCGGACTGCCCCGCCACCTCGCGGTCCGGGCGCGTCAGGCCCTGCTCGCCCTCTTCCAGCGCGATCTCGGTGGCGCCCTCGGGCACGCGGTCATCCGCGGCATCGGCGGTGTCTTCCAGCGCCGCCGTCACCTGACGGGCATCGGTGAGCAAGGCGGTGTAGGAGGCGATCCACCAGTCATCCTCGATACCACCCGCGAAGTGGCGCGCGCCGTGGAAGTGCTGATCGCGCTCCGCCGGGGGCTGATATTCATGGCCTACTGGCGTGGGCAGGCCGGAAACGCGCGCCAGTCCGGCAGACTGCTGATCACACCAGCCGTGCAGCGCGGCCTCGATGGCGCTGGCCTCGATATCCGGGGTATCACTCAGGCCAAGCAGGTAGCCGACGGCGGTGGACGGCAGGCTCAGCTGCTTGCTGAAACCGCCCTTGCCGATAGGCGCCAGCCCCAGCCAGCAGGCGAACTTGGGACGCGTCAGCGCCACGTAGAGCAGACGCACATCTTCCATCAGCCGTGCATGGTCGGCCGCCGCGATGGCCTCCCTGGAGGGCTTCTTGACCAGGATGCTGTCATCGAGAGCGTCATCCTCCTGATCGACTCTGTGAGCAGGCACTTCCTCGTTATCGTCTTCCTCGTCAGCGCCTCCCTCGTCATCACCTTCCACGTCAGCCGAAGCCAGCCAGCGCTGCTTGAGGGTCAGCAGGCCGAAATTCCTGTCCGGCTCGGCCGCGCGGAAGCTGGCCATGAACGGCAACAGCACGATGGGATACTCAAGCCCCTTGGACTTGTGGATGGTGACGACGCGCACCAGCCCCTCATCACTTTCCAGTCGCTGACTGAGGCTGTCGCTGTCCAGCGCTTCATGGCCGGATTCCAGCGCCTGATGCCACCAGCGCAGCAGCGCCTGCTCGCCATCGAGGCGCTGGGCGGCATTCTGGGCCAGCTCACCAAGGTGCAGCACATCCGTCAGGGCGCGCTCACCCCCGGCGCGCACCGCCAACCGCTCACCGACCCGGAAGTCGCGCATCACGCCGCGCAGCATCGGCAGCACGCCACGCCGCTGCCAGTCGCGGTGATAGCCATCGAAACGCTCGACCTCACGCTCCCAGGCCAGCTCATCCACCGCGAGGCGTTCGACCAGCGAGAGATCCTCGGCCAGCAGCCGCGTCGCCAGCGCCGCGCGCAGGCGGCGGTCATCACGCGGATGGGCCACGGCCTCGAACAGCTGCAGCAGTTCGAAGGCCTCCGGCGTGTCGAATACCGAGCTCTTCTCGCTCAGATAGACGCTGCGAATGCCGCCTTCGGCCAGCGCGCCCCGCACCGCCGCAGCCTCGCGGCCGTTGCGCACCAGCACGGCGATATCGCTGGCGGCCACGCCACGCGGCGCCGCATCCCCTTCGTCCATGAACACCAGCCCCGGCTCGCCCGCCGCCAGACGCTGCTGTCCTTCCAGCAAGGCCTGGATCTGGGCGCGACAGGCACCACTCATGGCGCGGCGGTGGTCATCGGCGCTCAGACGCTCACCGCTGGCCCACCACAGATTCAGCGCGCAGGCGGCCTCTTCGCGGCCATCCGGATGACGCAGCACCAGCCGGGTGCGCGTGCCCTGGGCCTCGACCGGCTGGAAGGGAATGTCCTCACTGCCGAAGGGCGCCTGATGCTGGGCGAACAGGGCATTCACCGCGGATACCATCGCGGCGCTGGAGCGGAAGTTGCGCGGCAGGGTGAAGCGCGAGCTGGTGACCTTGCGCGCCGCCAGATAGGTGTCGATATCGGCGCCGCGGAAGGCATAGATGGCCTGCTTGGGATCACCGATCATCAACAGCGTGCTGGGCGCCTCGCCAGCATCGATGCCGACATCGTTGCTGAAGGCATCGCCATCAGTCGGGCCATCGCCCGCCGTCTGCGGATAGATGCGCCGGAAGATGCGGTACTGGACCGGATCGGTGTCCTGGAATTCGTCGATCATCGCCACCGGCAGCTCCTGACGGATCTGGCGCGCCAGTCGCTGGCTGGCCTCGCCATTGAGCGACGGGTCCAGTGCGTGATCGAGATCATTGAGCAGGTCCGAGAACTCCCACAGCCCGAGGCGGCGCTTCTCGCAGATCAGGGCACGGGCGACGCTGTCACGCGCGTGCACGGCGACCTGATCCAGCAGCACGGCGTCCGGGGCGGGCACCTCGGCCAGCATGTCCAGCGCCGCGAAGAAGGGATGACGCGGCGTCTGGCAGTTCTTCCTGGTGCCCTTCTCGAGCTTGGCCTGACTCAGCCAGCACAGCTTCTTGCTGTCGAGCATGTCGGCGGCGAAGTCGTGCTCGCCGCTGGCCAGCCAGGCGGCCGTCGCCGCCAGGCGGGGCTCGAGTTCGGCCTCCTTGTAGCTGTTGCCGTTGAGGGCCTTGCTGGCGAAGGCTTCGCCCATCACCGCGCGGATGGCCGCCTCATCGAAGCTTTCCTCGACGGCGCGCCGGGCGGCCTCCTGCTGCTGACGCCACTGTTCGGCATTGCCGAGCAGCTCGCTCAGGTCATGCGGGGCCTCAAGACATTCGCCGTCGCGGTACAGCGGGCGTGGCGTGCCATCCCGCAGCAGGCCGCGCAGCTCTTCTCCCAACGCGTCAGGCCCGGCCCAGCGCCCACGGATCAAGGCCTGCCATTCGCGGGCCAGCGGATAGAACTCGCAGCGCCAGTAATCCTCGACGCAGCGCGCCAGCAGCGACTGGCCATCCTGCAACAGCTCGGCGCCGAAGCGTCCGCCGGCATCGAAGGCATGTCGACTGAGCATGCGCTGGCAGAAGCCGTGGATGGTGAAGATGGCGGCGTCATCCATCAGGCGCGCGGCCTGATCGAGGCGCCGTGCCGCGGCAGCCTTGAGGCGCGCTGCGTCCTCGGCAGGTGATGGTGTCAGCAGCGGTGCGAGCAACTCGGCCAGCACCGGATCAGGACTGGCACGCTCCAGCAGCGCCTCACGCGCCTGCTTGAGGCGCGCTCGAATTCGGTCTCTAAGCTCCGCGGTGGCGGCTTCGGTGAAGGTCACCACCAGTATCTCCGGCGGCGTCAGCGGGCGCGGATAGCAGACGCCCGCGTCCTGGCCGGGCAAGGGCCCGAGCACCAGCCGCACGTAGAGCGCGGCGAGGGTGAAGGTCTTGCCGGTACCGGCACTCGCCTCGATCAGGTGCTGACCGAGCAGCGGCAGCGTCGGAATATCGAGGGCCTGGCCCTGCTGGCTCTGATCCATCTCGTCACTCATTGCCGCTTCCTTGTCCTGAGCGATGCCACTCCTCACGCCACTCTCCACACCGCGCATGTCTTCCACTCCGGTATCGCTCATGACGTCGCCTTCCCGGTGGCAAGCTCCACCGCGCGTTCGCCGAGAATGCCCTGCCGCACACCGATCATGCTCTCGATCAGCGGCTGGTAGAGCTGCACGCTGTTGAGCACGCCGCCGGCCTGTGCAAAGGCCTCGAACTCCGGCCACAGCTCGCCCAGCGCGCCTTCCTGCCGCCTGAGCGCCTGGGGGCCCTTGAAGATGTCTTCGCTGAAGCGGGTTTCCATGGCGCGCGCCAGGCCGTCGGCAAGCCAGGGCTTGTGAATGGCCCCGAGCGCCGTCTCAAGGTTTGCGCTGCCGTCCGCGGCCTGCGCCTTGAGTGCACCGAACAGGGCATTGCGATCCTCCTCGCCCACCACCTCCCAGAGGGTGGTCGCCAGTTCCAGCGCGGCCGCCAGCGGCGCCTGCCAGCCCTGGGCATAGGCCTTGACGAGATGGCGCAGCGCGGCCTCGGCCTGCTCGATGCGCAGCGCGGGGAACAGCAGCCAGCGGTCCTCGAACACCGCCAGCCACTGATAGCCCTCACGGCTTGCGCCCTGATCACCTGCCACTTCCCCGAGGCCGGGACGCGCGTTGGCCATCAGCCAGTCGAGGTAGCCGGCCAGCAGACGATGCGGCTTGCCGAGCTTCCTGTAGCGCCCTTCCTTGCCGGGCTTGAGGGTGCCGAAGTGGGTCGCCTCCAGCGTGGCCAGCAGGCGGCTCTCGCCCTCGGCGTCATCGCGCAGCTGCTGACGGCTGATCAGACGCGTGGTGAGGGTCACGCGCAGCATCTCGCCGCCCTCATCCTGCATGATCAGCGGTACCTCGAGGGTACGCGGCGGCAGCGAGATGGCATCGCTGAGCTGGTCACGCCAGCTGGCCAGCTGCTGATCGAGACGCTTGAGACGCGGTTCGATCAAGGCATCGGCAAAGCCCAGCGCCGGCAGCCGCCCAGCCCGGCGCAGACGTTCGGCGGCCAGCGGCAGTGACTGCCCGGCAAGCGCGGCGTCCAGCAGCTCGCGGGTCAGGGTGAAGTTCTCCAGCCCGTCGGGGGCGAAGGGTTCGTTGTCTTCATCCGGCACCTCGGCATCGCGGAAGCGCACGCCGACGCGGTCCAGCCCCAGCTGCCAGGGCCGGCGCAGGAAGCGCGCCAGCGAATCGGCACCGAGGCGCAGATGGGACTCCGGCGCCTGCTCCACCAGCTGCCTCAAGGCAGTCACTGCCGCCGCTTTCACCTGACTGGCATTGCTTGGGTTTTCCTGAAGTGTTTCAGTCACTTGAGCCTGACCCGCCGCGCGATACAGGCTCGACCAGCTGGCGTCATAGCTGAACAGATCGACGGCCGCTGCCTGGGAGGCATGGAAATAGCGCCGCGAGAATGGCTGCAGCGGGTGTTCGGTGATCAGGCGCTCTCGCAGCGCCGCCTCGCGCGAACGCTTGGTGGAGTGCGGCTGCTCGGGCTCCCAGCCCAGCTCGATGTAGTCGAGCAGTTCACCGACCAGCACCGAGGGCGGCCGCTCGCCGTTGTCGCGCTGGTCACGCCCGACCCACGAGATCGACAGGCGATCCCGCGCCGCCAGCAGCGCCTCCAGGAACAGGTAGCGATCATCGTCGCGCCGTGAGCGGTCCCCCGCCTGCGGGCGGCTGGCCATCAGGTCGAAATCCTGCGGCATGCGCACCCGTGGGTAGTCGCCATCGTTCATGCCCAGCAGGTGCACTTCGCGGAAGGGAATCGCACGCATCGGCATCAGGGTGGCGAAGTTGACCCGCCCGGCGAGAAAGCGCTGGGCGAGACCACCGCTGTCCAGCTCGCCGCGCAGCGCCTCGCGCACCACCTTGAGCGACAGGCAGCCCTCGAAACCGGCCTGCTGCCAGCCCTTGTCGAGGCGTGAGAGCGCCGCCTGCAGGCGCGCCAGAATGTCGAATTCCTCGGCGCTGTCCGGGCTGAGGCTCTCTTCCCACAGCCGCTGCAGCGTGGTGGCCCAGTCCGCCGGCGTACGCGAGGTATCCAGCCAGCGCCGCCAGCGATCCAGACTCTCGATCAGCTCGCCGACCTTGCCTGCCAGCTCGGCCTCGAGACCGGCCACTTCATCGAAGGGCACCACGCCGTCGAAGCTCAGGCCGTTCATGTCGACAAGGCCGTCCATCAGATCGTCCATCGGAGCGCCATTTTGCTCATCTCCAAGTTCCCCCTGCGCGGGACCCCCGGCCGCCGGGGTGCCGGTGGCGTAGCCCAGCAGCATGCGCTCGAGCCCGAAGCGCCAGCTGTTCTCGTCGAGGGGCATGAAGCCGAGCTGCTCCCGGTGCTCACCGGAGAGTCCCCAGCGCACGCCGCTGTCGGCCAGCCAGCGCCGCAGACGCTCGAGCTCGCCCTCCTCGATGGCGAAACGACGCCGGAAGGCGGCGACATCCAGCGCATCCAGCACCTCGCTGACGCCGAGGCGGCGCTCCGGCAGCTCCAGCAGCATCAGCACCAGCCCGAGCAGCGGATTGGCCTGGCTGGCCACGCGGTCGGCGATGGTGAAGGGAATATGGCGCGGATTGCCCGGCGGCAGCTGACCGAACACCGCCTCGATATAGGGGGCATATCGGTCGATGTCGGGCACCATCACCAGGATGTCGCGCGGCAGCAGCGGCTCGCCCTCACCGCGTTTCTCGGCCTCATGGGCGCGCTCGAAGGCCGCCAGCAGGCGGTCATGGAGGATCTCGACCTCGCGCAGCGCCGAGTGGGCGCTGACCAGACTGATGGAGTCGTCATCGGCCGCGAGCACCCGCGGACTGCCCTCGGCCAGGGCACGCTCGCCGGGGTGGACCAGCTCGAGTATCTCGTCCTGGATCTGCTGCAGCAGCGGTGCCTGCTCGGGTGGCATGTCCTCGCTGATGCGCGGCACGAAGACGTCCAGCTCGAGATCGAAGCCGCTGTCACGCCCCGACAGTGCACTCTCGAATTCATACAGGCTGACGATGAAGTCACGCCCCTGTGCGCCAAGCCCTGCCAGCAGCGGGTTGGCCTTGAGGTGCAACTCCTCCTCCGCCAGCCCGATCAGCGCCGGCGCCTCGGGGTGACGGGCACGCTGTTGCGCGAGGCGCTCGCTGTCCATGCGCTGGCTGTCTGCTCGCGAACTGCGCCGCACGGCTTCGCGGTCGGAGACGATATCGCCCCAGTAATGGCGGCAGGGATTGGTGATCATCAGGTAGATGTCCATCACCCCGGACAGCGCATGCAGCGCATCCAGCGTCTGGCCCGGCAACGCCGAGATACCGAACACGAACAGGCGTGGCGGCAGTGGATGACGACGTGTCGAGGGCAGTGTCTCCAGCGCGCGCGCCGCCGCGACGAAGCGACCATGCAGGGCGGCACGGTGATGCTGGCGGCTGCTGGATGGCGCATCGGCCAGCACCGCGCGCCACAGTGCCGGCTGCCACTGCTGGCTATCCGGCAGGTTGTCGGGCAGCAGATTGGCCGGCAGCTCGCTTGCGGCCTGCTGGCGCGCGAAGGCATCCCGGAAGTTGTCGTCTTCCAGCCCGCTCTCCCAACTGCGTACCCACTCGGGGCGATAGTTGAGGTACTGATCGAACAGGTCCGCCAGCTGGCAAGCCAGCTGCCACTGCTGACGTTCGGCCTCGGGACCCTCGGGCAGCGCTGGCAATGCGTCCTCACCGACCGCCTCGATCAGCTGGCCACGCTCGTCGCGACACAGGTAATCCCTGAGCGGCGCATAACATTCGGCCTGGGATTCATCGGCCAGCAGCCCCGGCAGCAGGCGCAGCAGGCGCAGCAGGCGCCAGGCAAGCGGGCCCTTGTCGAAGGGCGACAGTTCCGGAATCTCGTCGCCCAGCACGCCGCCCAATACCCCGCGATAGGCACGCCACACGAAGCTTGAGGGCAGTGGAAAATCCACCGAGGCGGCGATGCCATCGGCCTCGGCCAATGACAATCTCAGCCACTGGGCCATGCCGTTGGACTGGACGAGGAAGGTTTCCGGCACCAGCGGAGGCTGAGGCGCGGCCTTGATCACCTTGAGGGCCAGATCGCGCAGGTCCTCGAGGTGATTGGCGTGAAGAACGGTAAACATGCGGGCATCCTGCTGGGAGTGACAACCCGGCCATCGTGGCCGTGGCAAGCCGCTGCGCGGAGAGACAATGAATGGCTCTATCCTAGCGTCGCCGTGGCGCCGGCCCAAACGAAAAACGCGCACCACCCAGAGGGTGATGCGCGTTTTCAGGCAGAGGCAGGCCACAAGGGCCTGCCTCTCATCCTGCGATAGCAGACACGCTGATCAGACGATGCGCATCAGTTCGCGGCCGCGCGGGCTGATCGCCAGCCACAGGCCGAGCACCACGCCCATCAGCGACAGCGCCGCCACGTACCAGGTCGGCGACAGCGGCGAGACGGTCATCATCAGCGAGACCAGAATCGGCGTGAAGCCACCGAAGATGGCGTAGGCGACATTGTAGGAGAACGACAGGCCAGTGAAGCGCACCGCCGGCGGGAAGCCGCGGATCGCGATGCTCGGCACCGCGCCGACGATGCCGACGCTGAAGCCGGTCAGGCAGTAGAGCGGCACCAGCAGGCTGGGGTCTGAGTGCATGGTGGCGAGGAAGACCCAGTAGGTGATGCCCAGCAAGGTGCTCCACAGCACCAGGGTGACGCCGGCGCCGATGCGATCGACCATGTAACCGGAGACGATGCAGCCGACGCACACCGCCACGATCGCCAGACTGTTGGCGGAGAAGGCCGCGGCGCGGCTCAGGCCCTCGAGGCCCGCGATCAGGCTCGGCGTCATCAGGATCACGACCACGATGGCAGCGGTCAGAATCCAGGTGACCGCCATCGCCACGGCAATCGCCGGACGCTGCTCCCGCAGGATCATCTTCAAGGGCAGCTCGGCGGCCAGCGCCTTCTTCTGCTGCATCTCGGCGAATACCGGCGTCTCGTGCAACCAGCGACGCAGATAGACCGAGAACAGCCCGAACACGCCGCCGATGATGAACGGAATCCGCCAGGCGAAATCACTGACCTCTTGCGGGGTGTAGACACTGTTGATGGCGCTGGCCATCAGCGAGCCGAGCAGGATGCCACCCACCAGGCCCATCGAGAGCGTGCCGCAGGCCAGACCATTGTGACGCGGTGCGACGTGCTCACTGACGAACACCCAGGCACCCGGTACCTCACCTCCGACCGCCGCGCCCTGGAACAGACGCAAGATGATCAGCAGCAGCGGCGCCCACATGCCGATGACGGCATAGGTCGGCAGCATGCCCATCAGCAGGGTCGGCAGCGACATCATGAAGATGGACAGCGTGAACATCTTCTTGCGGCCCAGCGTATCGCCGAAGTGGGCCATGATGATGCCACCCAGCGGGCGCGCCAGATAACCGGCGGCGAAGATGCCGAAGGTCTGCACCTGACGCAGCCACTCGGGAATGTCGGGCGGGAAGAACAGCTGGCCGACGACGGTGGCGAAGAACACGAAGATGACGAAGTCATAGAACTCGAGGGCGCCGCCGAGAGCGGACAGACCGAGTACCTTGATATCACCACGCTTGAGCGAATTTTCGTTGGGCAAATCGTGTGCAGCGGGGGCGGAGCCCGCTGCGGGGACGGAATCGTTCATGGATCTCTGTTTAGCGGGGGCTGGTGTCCAGCGATGGTCAAGGGTGATTCACGCGTCGCACATCTTGTCTTGGAGGCTTTCAGTCGGGGAGACATCATCGAATCGAGAGACGTCATCCTGTCGAAAGACATCATCGAATCGAGAGACATCATCCTGTCGAGAGACATCATCGAATCGAAAGACATCATCCAACCGAGAGACATCATCGGTCACGGAGCGGAAGTCGTGCTGATGATGACTGAAAGCACCGGGGTTGCCCCGGAGGCGTGGCGATCATGCGGAATCCTGCCAGCGTACGACGCATCACTGTATTGCAAAAAACACAATACAGGTCGATGCAATCATGCGTCTCATGTATCGCGTCCAGAGTAGCAAAGGCGACCTTGGCTGGGTAGCGTTCGCTCACTGTTTGGCAGGGGTCTTGCGGGAAATCACGCCGACCTTGCCAAGAGTTGGCATGAAAAACCCCGGTGCCTCGAGAAGGCGGACCGGGGTGGTGAACGTCATCCTGTGCAGTTCAAGCAATGAGGGACGTGGTGGGTGTCATGCAGTGAATCATCTTCCCGCGCCTGCCGAGCGACGCCCGAGACCTGGATTCAGATTCAGGTTCAGGTTCAGGTCCAGGTTCAGGTCCAGGTTCAGGTTCAGGTTCAGGTTCATCGACAAGCGTCAGCTGCAGTAGCCCCAGCCTTCCAGGCGCTGGCGAATGTCCTCGACCCGCTGGCGGTTCTTGCCGAGATCGGAATGCCCTCTGCGCGAGACGCTGCGCACATGACAGACCCCCTCCTCTTCATTGCAGACGATTTCCACATCATCAACGAAGCCCAGCACGGGGGTGTGGAACTCGGCGTGCAGATAGCCGCCATCTTCGCTGACGATTTCAGCATGACCCATCGATTCTATGATGCCGTGCAACTTCTCCATCGCACTGACGCAGCAATCCTGCGGCATCGGGAGTGGCGCAACATAATGCTTGCTGTCAGTGGCCTGGGAACTGACCCCGTTGGGGGTGCTGGGGGCCGGAGCCAGCATGCCATCATGCAGGCCGAGATTGTCGGGACGAGGTGAAGCAAAAAGACCTTGGCGCATTTCGAATCCTTCCTGTCATCTCTGGGCGTCGGTAACAGCATCCTCTGTCACCAGCCTGATTGTTATCCAAGTCAGCTTGAAGACGTTGCGAAGACTGTGCGCAAGAAAGCCCCATGCGGGCTTCTCCGCTGATGTGATTCGCTTGAGGCAACTCCCACACGCTGCCATCGCGCGGGCTTGTCGGTGAATGACAAGGGCCTCGACTTTCAGCGTAGCGACTTTTGTCGATTTTGCCCGTGGAAGGCCTTGATCCAGATCATCTGCCTGATAATGCGCCGCACCTTGAGCGGCTTGAGGCCGTGCCCTCTTCCGCCCCAGCGAAGCCAGACCGTACACTGGGCAGCATTTCACCCGGCCCGGCTTGCCCCAGCCCCAGCCGCCGGCCAGACGACTTCGCAAGGACCCCATCGTGAGCTTCCGCTTTCTGCACACTTCCGACTGGCATCTCGGCCAGAGCTTTCACGGCCAGAGCCGTCATGTCGAGCACGCTGCCTTTCTCGACTGGCTGCTCGGGCAGCTCAAGACTCTGGCGCCGGATGCGCTGCTGATCGCCGGAGACCTGTTCGATGTGGTCAACCCGAGCCTGGCCGCCCAGGAACTGCTCTACGACTTCATCGTGCGCGCCCACGAGCAGGACGCGGCGCTGGAGATCGTGATGATCGCCGGCAATCACGATTCCGGCTCGCGCATCGAGCTGCCGGCCGCGTTGCTGGCACGTCTCAAGACCCATGCGCTGGGGCGTGTGCGCTGGGTGGATGATTCCGCCGACGGCGGCGATGCTCACAGTCTCGACTGCCAGCATCTGCTGGTGCCCCTGCATGATCGTGACGGCAAGCGCCGCGCCCTGTGCCTGGCGGTGCCCTTTCTGCGCCCGGCCGAGGTCACCGGCCTGAGCAGCGGCGAGCAAGCCGAGCAGGAAGGGCAAGCTGCAGGCAAGGCCGAACGCACCCGCAGCGAGGCCTACCGCGACGGCGTGGCCCGCGTGCACCAGCAGCTGGTCAGTGCTGCGCGCGCCGCCCGCCAGCCCGGCGAGGCGCTGATCGCCATGGGCCATGCCCACATGCGTGACGGCGAGGTGTCCGAGAACAGCGAGCGCCCGATCCTGATGGGCGGCGAAGAGGCGCTCTCGACCAGCCTGTTCCCCGACGACATCGCCTATGTGGCACTGGGCCACCTGCATCGCCCGCAGCGCGTGGGCGGCGAGGAGCGCATCCGCTACTGCGGCACGCCGCTGGCGATGGACTTCTCCGAGGTCGACTACGGTCACCGCATCCTCGATGTCACGCTCAACAATGAAAGCCTGGAGAAGGTCGCGGAGCATCGCGTGCCCTGCCATGTCGCGCTCACGCGCGTCGGGCCTGCGCCCCTGGCCGAGATCACCGCTCAACTCACGGCGCTGGTCGCCGAGGCGCAGGCGGATCTCGAGCCGACACGCTGGCCGTGGCTGGAAGTGACCGTGCAACTGGAAGCCCCGCTCATCGACCTGCGCGCCCGCATCGAGGCGCTGCTGGAAGGCGCGCCGCTGCGACTGATCAAGCTGGTCACCCGCTACCCGGCCCCCAGTGCCGAGCATCGCGCGCCGAAAGGCGTGAAGCTCGATGAGCTGGGGCCGATGGGGCTGTTCGAGCGTCACTATCGCGCCACCTATGACAATGAGCCGGACCCGACGCTGATCGAGGATTTCGCCCAGCTGCTCGAGGAGGTCGAGGCCGCGCGCGAGACGCGTCTCGAAGGCGAGCCAGCCACCCGACCTGCTCGCAAGGCCGACAAGGCGGCTTCGATAGACAAGACTGGCACGGCAGACAAGGCCAAGGGAGGTCAGGCATGAAGATTCTCGCCCTGCGCCTCGACAACCTGGCCTCGCTGGCCGGCGCACATGAAGTCGACTTCGAGAAGGCACCGCTGTCCGATGCCGGCCTGTTCGCCATCACCGGCCCCACCGGGGCCGGCAAGAGCACGCTGCTCGATGCCCTGTGTCTGGCGCTCTATGGCACCACGCCGCGCCTGCGCCAGACGCCGAGTGGCGGTCAGCTGGAGGATGTCGGCGAGCATCAGTTGACGCTCAAGGACCCGCGCAGCCTGCTCCGGCGTGGCTGCGGCGAAGGCAAGGCCGAGGTGGATTTCATCGGCCGCGATGGCCTGCGCTATCGCGCCAGCTGGACGGTCAGCCGCGCGCGCGGCAAGCCCGGCGGGCGCCTGCAGAATGCCAAGCAACATCTCCAGCTGCTGCCCACCGGCGATGACACCCAGCCGGCTCAGACCCTCAACACCACCAGCAATGACGCCAAGGCGTTGATCATCGACAGGCTGGGGCTGAATTTCGAGCAGTTCACCCGCGCCGTACTGCTGGCGCAGAGCGAGTTCAGCGCCTTCCTGCGTGCCAATGACAATGAACGCTCGGAGTTGCTGGAGAAGCTGACCGATACCGGCCATTACTCCGAGATCTCGATGGCCGCCCATGAGCGCGAGCGCGCCGCCCGCGAGGCCGTCAATGAACTGGAGCGCAAGCTGGAAGGCCAGCTACCGGCCAGCCCGCAGGAGCGCCAGGCGCTCGAGGAGGAGGTGCGTCTGCGCCAGACGACCATGACCCGGCTCAGCGAACAGCATGATGCGCTGACGGCCTACCACCAGTGGACCACCACGGCGGGCGAGCTCGAACAGGCCCTGCGTCAGGCGCAGCAGGAGCAGACCGAGGCCCACGCCGCCAGTGATGCGCTTTCCCGTCAGCGCGAGCAACTCAGCGCCCTGGAAGCCCTCGCGCCGATTCGCCCTGCCCTGCTGCGCCTCAAGGCGATCGCGCCGCAGCATGCGCAGCTGGTCACGCAACTGGCCCAGCTGGAGCAGCAGCTCGGCGCCCTGTCGCCCAGGGTTGAGCAGGCCAGAGCCGCCAGGCACACCGCCGATGAACGCATGCAGCGCTGCGATACCTGGCGTGGCGAGCAACTGCCGAAACTTGAAGAGGCACGTCAGGTGGCCTCGCGACTGGCGCAACAACGCGAAGCACACGCCAGCCAGCAGAGTGAACAGCAACGCCTGCGCGACACGCTCGGCCAACATCAGCAGGAGCTGGAGGCACAGGATCGCCAGCGCCAGCAGCTGGAGCAGCAACTCCAGCAGCTGCAGGCGACGCTGGTCGACGAGTCAGGCCAGCCGCTGCGCGATGCCGAAGACTATCGTGACCAGCTGCAACGTCAGCGCGATGCATTGCTGGAGCTCAAGCCCGTACTCAGCGAGCAGATCAGTGGTCTGGCTCGCCGTGATGAGGTGCAGCAGCGTCTTGTCGAGCTGGAGCAGCAACTGCCCCGACAACAACAGGCGTTGCGGGATGTGTCTGCCCGGCAGGCGCAGGCATTGCAGGCCCGTGATCAGGCGCGCCACGAGGAAGACGCCGAGCGCCGCCAGCAGGAGCAGGAGCGTCTGGCACGCAGCGACAACGTGATGGCGCTGCGCCGTGGGCTGGTCCAGGGCGAGGAGTGTCCGGTGTGCGGCAGCCACGAGCACCCCGCCGCCGGCCAGGCCGCACCGGCCGAGGCGCTGATCGCTCAGCTGGAACAGCAGGCCCGCGAGCGCCTTGACCAGCGCCGCCAGGCCACGGCCACCGCGCAGCAAGCCATGGAGACGGCCAGTCACGAGCACGCCCGCCTCGAGGAGCAGCTCGGCTATCTGCAGCAGGAACAGACCCAGCTGCACACGGAGCTGCAACGCCTGCAGCAGCAGGCGCAGAGCTGCCAGACGAACCTGACCGAGCTTCTGGCCCGGCATTCGCTGTCGGAGCAGCCTCAGCTTGCACCCTTGCCGCAGCTGCCGGCTGCCCACGCACTGCAACTGATCGAGCAGCGCCTTGGGGAACTGGACGCCTGCCAGAACACGCTGGTGACGACACTGCGTCAGCTGACGCCGCTGCGTGAGCAACGCCAGGCACTGGCAACACGCCACGCCACGCTGACGACGCAATGCCAGCATGGCGAGGCGCAGCTTCAACAGTGCGAGACGCAGATCACTGCGCTGGCGCGCGAGATCGAGCAACTCTGCGCCACGCTTGCCCAGCAGCTGAGCGCAGACCCCAAGCGACAGCATGCCAGCGTGAGCGACTGGTCCGACTGGATCGAGTCGCTGACCACCCGGATGCGCAACGAGCAAGAGGATGCGCGGCAGGCACTGCAGGAATTGAGCGACCAGCAACAGCAGCTGACGCAGCAGCAGGCCAACCTGCAGCAACGCCAGACGGAGCTGCGCGAGGAGCAAGACTCGCTCGACCGCGAACGCGCGCATTGGCAGACAGCGAACCCCGGCCTGGATGACGCGCGCATCGCGGAGTTGCTGGCCGTCGAGGATCACGAGCTGCAGGCACTGCGCCAGCAACTGCGCAGCGCCCACGAGCGCGTCGCACGCGCGGATGCCCTGTGTGAGGAGCGCAATGCGCGTCAGCTCACCCACTGGCAGGCCGCTCGGGCCTCCAGCTGGCAGACGGTACTCGAGCAGCTGGCAGCAGCGCTCGCCGTGGAGACGTCAGGAGCAGGTCCCGCTGGAGAAGGTCCGGCGAGAGAAGGTGTGGCAGGAGAAGGCACGGCGGGAACTGAAGAGATGGGCGTCATCCGCGCCCAGGCCCAGCAGACACTTGCGCTACATGCTCGCTTGCAGGCTCATGCGCAACCCCCACAGGAAGATGCCGCTGGCGCGCCGGAGGATGCGCAGCCACAGTCCGAGGAAGATAGCCACGCGCTTGGCGAGGCGTTGGCCACTCTGATCGCGGCGCTCAAGTCACCCCTCACTGCCGTGCGCGAGGCCCATCAATCGGCGCAGGCGGCGATACTCAATGATGACCAACGCCGCAGCGGCAGCGCCGAACTTGGCGAGCAGCTGGCCCGCGCCCGCGCAGTCCATGAACGCTGGGGCGCGCTGTCGGAGCTGATCGGCAGTGCCAGCGGTGCCAAGTTCCGCACCATCGCCCAGGCCTTCAATCTCGAGCGCCTGATCGAGCATGCCAATCTGCATCTGGCCAATCTGGTTCGTCGCTATCGTCTGGCGCGCGGCGCCAGCCCGCTGGGGCTGGTGGTGGTGGATACCGAGATGGGTGACGAGCTGCGCAGCGTGCACTCGCTGTCCGGCGGCGAGACCTTCCTGGTCTCACTGGCGCTGGCGCTGGGCCTGGCGGGCATGGCCTCCGGTGAGCTGCGCATCGAATCGCTGTTCATCGATGAAGGCTTCGGTAGCCTCGACCCGGATTCGCTGGCCCTGGCGATGGAGGCATTGGATGGCCTGCAGGCCAGCGGCCGTCGCGTCGGGGTCATCTCGCATGTGGCCGAGATGCATGAACGCATTCCGGTGCGTATCGCGGTGCGCCCCTCGGGCAACGGCCAGAGCCGACTGGAGATCGAGGGCTAGCGGCGGTCAGGCGTCACGAAGCCAGGTTCAGCGTAGCCGCTTGAGGCAGCTAGGTATCGCGGAGCCGCTTGAGGCGCCGGCTGGCGAGCTGGTCCGCCAGTCGGGTCGGCTCGGGCAGCTTGGTCTTGCCCAGACAGTGCAGGGTCATCGCCAGCGCCGTGTCCAGGTTCATGCGCTGGCCCGGCGAGACGAACACCGGCTTGACCTTCGCGCGCGAGCGCAGCACGGCGCCCAGCTGGCTGCGCTGTTCGCGTTTGGGCAGCTCGCTATTCTCGATGATGCCGAGCTCGCCATCCGCCTCACGCACGCGATCGGTCAGCGCGACCCAGTCGCCGCGCTCATCGCCCGGTTCACCATGCTTGCCGCACAGACGCTTCTTGGCCACGCCGAAGGATGGCAGGTCACACCACAGGCCGAGATGCGCCGCCACGCCCAGGCGGCGCGGGTGCGCGATGCCATGGCCGTCCACCATCAGGCATTCGGGCGCACGCTCCAGCGATTCGAGGGCGGCGATGGCGGCGGGCAGCTCCCGAAACGACAGCAAGCCCGGTATATACGGCATGCGTGTCGGCTGACGGGTCAGCTGCTGCTCGAGGGGCTCCAGCGTCGCCAGATCCAGCGTCACCACCGCCGCGCGTGTCACCTCGCCCCCATCCTCGAAGCCGATATCGACCCCGGTGATGGTCGCTGGCCACTCGCCGGGGCTTGCTCCCCAAGGCGGTGTCAGTGTCAGTCGAGTGGCCATTTCGCGTTGCTTGGCAACGGCGGCGGCAGGGTCGAGATTCCAATCGTGCAGTGCTGTCATCCACTCACTCATGCATTCCCTCTCGGCGGTTGCGGGTCTCTCTCCCTCAGATGCTATCGATCGCCCTCACCTTCAAGCTGCTTGCCCAGTGAACGCAGCACCTCCGCCGCCTGATTGCGGAAGGTGTCCAGCCCATTGCCGACCTCCCCCATGCTGCGCTCCAGCTGACGCGACAGCCGATTGGAAAGCGGCTGGTCCGCGCGGGACATCAGCTGCTCCGGCGTCATGTCGAGCACCAGGCGGTAACGGATGTCGCCGGGCGCCGCGGCCGCCAGCGGGTCACTGAACGCCTCACGGGTGAAGCGCGCGAAGTCGATGCTGGCCGCCTTGTCACCGCCGTCAGGGCGAATCAGCAGGCGATGGATCTGACCACGCGTATCGCTGAGCACATCCTCGACCTTGCCCAGCGCCTCGCCCTGCGGTGACACCACCGGCGCCAGACGCAGGGCCTCCAGCGAGACCAGCGGGATGCGAATCTCCGGCGTGGCGCTGCTGGCGGGCATGCTGGACTCGGCATGGGCCGCACTGAGCGACAGCCAGGGTGTCGCCAGCAGAGCGCACAGCATCAGCTGGCGGGCAGGCGTGGCCTGCAGGCCACGGCGCAAGGCATCGAGTGAAGAGATCATGTGGGCATCCTCGGGAATTGATGAGCGGTGGAGCTATGATGAGCGGTGGAGCTACGATGAGCGGTGGAGCTATGATGAGCGGTTGACCTATGCCAGCACAGGATACCAGCCCCGGTGACGCCTTTCGTCCAGGCACAAAAAAACCGGCACCTCGTGAGAGGTACCGGTCTTTTCAGAAGCCGTGGCCAGCACTGCGATCAGTGCCGGCCCGACTCAGGCCTGATCAGGCGCGACGACGGTCGTCGTTGCCACCTTCACGGCGCTGCGGACGAGCGCCCGCACCGTCTTCTGCCAGTTCCAGCGGACGGCCAGCGACGCGAGCACGCGCCATCTTGGACACGATGCTGGTCGGCAGACCGCTCGGCAGTTCCACGACACTGTGCGTGTTGCGGATGTCGATGCGACCGATGCGTGAACCTTCGATGCCGCCTTCGTTGGCGAGAGCGCCAACCAGCTGGCCCGGCTTGACGCCGTCACGGTGGCCGACGGCCACACGGTAGAGCTTCATGCCTTCACGCGCGACCGGCGCGGAGTTGCGACGCTCACCGCGTTCCGGACGCTCGGTGCGCTCACCGCGCTCGTTGCGACGCGCACCCGGCTTCGGCAGAGACTGGATCGGCGTCTCTTCGGCGCGAGCCATCTTGACGAAGACAGCAGCCAGCTCGACCGGATCGTGACCTTCTTCGACCAGGCTCTGGACCAGAGCGCGGTGACCGTTGGAGCTGCTGCCCAGGGCTTCGACGACGCGAGCACGGAAGGCGGCGTCACGGTGGCTACGGATCTCTTCTTCGCTCGGCAGCTGGCGTTCGGTGATGCGCTGGCCCAGGGCCTGCTCCATCCAGCGAACCTTGCGCATTTCGCGACCGCTGACGAAGGTGATGGCGCGACCTTCACGACCGGCACGGCCAGTACGACCAGTACGGTGGACGAAGGATTCGCTGTCACCCGGCAGGTCGTAGTTGAAGACGTGGGTGATACGCGCCACGTCCAGACCACGAGCGGCGACGTCGGTCGCGACCAGCACGTCGACCTTGCCACGCTTCAGGCGAGTCACGGTGCGCTCGCGCAGGGACTGGTCCAGATCACCGGACAGCGCTGCCGCGGAGATACCGCGAGCGATCAGCTGTTCGACGACTGTGGTACAGGCGGCACGAGTACGCACGAAGACGATGGCCGCATCGACGGTCTCGACTTCCAGCAGACGGGACAGCGCTTCCAGCTTGGCGCCGCCTTCGACACGCACCATCATCTGTTCGATGGTGGAAGCGGTACGCGATTCGGACTTGATGGCAACCTTGACCGGATCAACCAGGTAGCGGTTGACGATACGCTCGATCTCGGTCGGCAGCGTCGCGGAGAAGAAGACGCGCTGCGCTTCCTTCGGGGTATCGGCGACGACGCGCTTGACGTCATCGATGAAGCCCATGCGCAGCATCTCATCGGCTTCATCCAGCACGAGGGCTTTCAGGCCGTTCAGGTTCAGGCTCTTGCGATCCAGGTGGTCGATGACACGACCCGGGGTGCCGACGACGATCTGCGCGCCGCTCTTGAGGCTACGCATCTGCTCGCGGTAGTCCTGACCACCGCAGAGAGTGGCCACTTCCAGGCCACGCATGAACTGACCGTAACGTGTGAAGTTGACGGCGACCTGTTGGGCCAGCTCACGGGTCGGGGCCAGCACGAGAACCTGCGGTTCACGGCGGTCGAGGTCCAGACGGGTCAACAGCGGGAGTGCAAAGGCAGCGGTCTTGCCGGTACCCGTCTGTGCCTGGCCGATCATGTCACGGCCTTCGAGCAGACTCGGGATGGTCTGAGCCTGGATCGGGGACGGGGTTTCGTAGCCCAGCTTCTCGAGAGAGGTCAGGACGGCAGGCAGCAGGGCAAGATCGCTGAAGCGATCGACGACGGAAGTCGTGGTCATGTATATCTCACACCTAAATGGCTACAAGTAAGGCTTGCAGCTGAAGAATGGGTCGGGTTGAACCGACACGAAGCGTAAGGGCTCCGTCTGGCGATGCAGTCAGGCACGAGGCGCTGGCATCATCAGAAAAAACGTACGAGTGCTGGACGTCTTGGCATGGACGGGCCCGGGTTGCTCTGAAGGTGGACGCAATTCCACTTTCAGGCACAACGCTGCGGCGACCGTACAGCAACCAGAGGCTCTTCTACTCAGAGTCTCGGGGCGCTCCATCATGCACACTGTGGACAGGGACGGGTCTTGCATCGCGGCGGCCGGACATCGATCGAATCGAGGGGTCACGGATGGCTGGGGCAAGCTACGCCACGCGGTCCGGGAGGCGCGAAATACCGGCTGATGGCCACAAGAAACGGCGATCACGTCGGGCTCGGCTACTCAGGATGGTGGGTCACTACATGCGAGGAGCTGGCATTCTAGCAGCCTCTCACGCATTCTGCATCCTTTCTTTTGACCTTGGTCGCAGGCCAGCCGCCTTCGGGCAGGCATGCGCCCTGCCATCACGCCTCGCTGAACAGCCACCTGACAGGAGCCTGCATGACTGACGCGCAAGACCATGACGCCCCCTCCCCGGAGCATCCCGCCGAGCATGTCACCACGCTGTGGGTCGACGCCGATGCCTGTCCGCGCGCCGCGCGCGACATCCTGGTGCGCGCGGCGGAACGCACCGCGACCCCCACCTGGTTCGTCGCCAACCATCAGGTGCCGCTGCCGCGCTCGATGCACGTCAAGGCGCTGTCGGTTCCACAAGGGGCAGATGCTGCCGATCAGTTGATCGTCGAGCGCGCCCACCCCGGCGACATGGTGATCACCTCCGACCTGCCGCTGGCGCTGGAGGCGATCGAGAAAGGCGCGCTGGTGATGACGACCCGCGGCGAAGCGCTGGATGGCAACAACATTCGCGCCAAGGTGCAGATGCGCGACTTCATGGAGAGCATGCGCTCCAGCGGCGAGCACACCGGCGGCCCCTCCGCCTATGGCCAGCGCGAGCAACGCGACTTCGGCAATGCGCTGGACCGCTGGCTGGCGAAGATCAGACGCCCGACACCGCGCGCCTGATCCAACCGCCGCTGCTCGCCATCAACTCGGGCGCGATCAGCTCACACTTCAATACCTCAGGCGTGACGGCGAATGCCCTGGCCCGGCAGACGCTCGCGGTCATGGGGAGCGTCGAGCGCCAGGCTCGGGCCGACCGGCACGATAGCGGTGGGATTGATGGTCTGCTGACTGGCGTAATAGTGGGTCTTGATATGCGCAAGATCGCAGGTCTCGGCGATGCCTGGCCACTGATACAGCTCGCGCAGATAGTGCGAGAGATTGGGATAGTCGGCGATACGGCGCTGATTGCACTTGAAGTGCCCGAAGTAGACGGCATCGAAGCGGATCAGGGTGGTGAACGTGCGGATGTCGGCTTCGGTCAGCCATTCACCGGTGAGATAGCGCGAGTCGGACAGCCGGCGTTCCAGTGAATCCAGGCACTCGAACAGCGCCGTGAAGTGACGCTCGTAGACCTCCTGCCGCGTGGCGAAGCCGGTCTTGTAGACGCCATTGTTGACCTTGTCATAGACCTCGGCATTGATGGCATCGATCTCGCCGCGCAGGTCTTCGGGATAGAAGTCCAGATCATTGCCGGTCAGCGAATCGAAGGCGTCATTGAAGATGCGTACGAGTTCCGCCGACTCGTTGTTGACGATGCGACCGGTCTGCTTGTCCCAGAGCGCCGGCACGGTGACACGGCCGGTGTAGTGCGGGTCGGTCAGGGTGTAGAGCTGGTGGTGATAGCGCACGCCATTGATCGGATCACCGCTGGAGCCTTCTTCCTCGAGATAGCTCCAGCCATGTTCGAGCATCAAGGGGCTGGTGTAGGACATGCCGACCAGCGGCTTGAGCCCCTTGAGAGAGCGCATGATCAGCGCGCGGTGCGCCCAGGGGCAGGCCAGCGAGACGTAGAGGTGGAAGCGGTCTGCGCTGGCGGGCACGGCCGCTTGTCCCTGCGGCCCCTCGAGCGGGGCATCGGGCGCCACGACCCAATCCCTGAGCCGCGCGCTCTCGCGCTTGAATTCACCGCCGGTGCTGTCGGTGTCATACCAGCGATCCTGCCACTTGCCGTCGACCAGTAAGCCCATCTTGCACACTCCTTATATGGCTTGAGGGGATGCCCCCAGCCTAAGAATCGAGCGCGACAGCGCAAGCGAATTCACTGCGTGGCAACGATCGAGTTTCTCGAACGATCACGCCGCGCGCTCTTCTCAAGCCCTCACTCTTTTCAGGCCCTGCGCGCTTTCAGGAGCGCCGCTCGCTTGCCTCCTGCTCGACGGCAGCGTGCAGCTGCGCCTTCATCGCTCGGACGGCGGGACCCGCGCGATCATCGTCCGGCAGATAGAGCATCAGCGACACTTCACGCTCGCCGCCATTGGCCAGCGGCAGTGGCAGCAGCCGCCCTCGGGCCAGGGCCTCGCTCATGCGGGTACGGGGCAACCAGGCGAAGCCCAGTCCGCGTTCGGCAAGATCGACTGACGTGGCCAGGTGGCTCACCGTCCAGCGCGCCTCGGCCTTGAGCCAGCCGGCATCCATGCCGCTGGAACGGCTGCTGTCGCGCACCACCAGCTGGCGATGCTGCACGAGATCACGCAGATCCAGCGGCCGCCCGAGGGCGTGCAGCGGGTGCCCCGGCGCTGCCACGGCGATGAAGGTTTCACGCAGCAACGGGGTGCCGAGATGGCCATCCAGCATCAAGCCGCTGATCAACAGGTCCGCTTCCTTCTCCTCGAACAGCTCGCGCCCGCCGGTCAGCGTCGTCTCGTGCAGCTGGACACGCACCTGCGGGTAGGCCGTCGAGAAGGCTTCCAGCGCCCGTGCCAGCACATCCGGCGGAAACAGCTGATCCACCGCGATGGCGATCTCGCTCTCCATGCCTTCCGACAACGCATCGGCCACATCCTCGAGTGCCCGCGCATTCTCGATCAACTGACGCGCCCGGCGCAGCAGCAATTCACCCGCCTCGGTCAGCCGGACATTGCGCCCGACCGGCTCCAGCACCTGAACGCCCAGCAAGGCCTCGAGACGATGCACGGCGTGATTCAGGGTCGAGGGGCTCTTGTGGATCGCGGCCGCCGCCCGCGCGAAGCTGCCGTGGTCCACCACGGCGGCCAGCATCTGCCACTGAGCCAGTGTCACGCGTGACGACATCGGGATTCCTCTTGCAGAACGTACGGGAATGCACGGGGCAATCCTGACATGCCAGACGCAAAAAACCAGACACCTGATACTGCAACCCGACGGGAGCAAAAGAGCATTCTGTGCTGTCAGACTCCCGATATCTGGTCGCAATCCTCGGACATCAGGACGGCATCCTCTGAAATGCAGAAGGCCAAATACGCTATTTTGCGTAACTTTACAAAATTTAACACCAAGCAGGATTTACTGCCTGAACAGCGTTTCCTAAGCAAAAATGGCGCTATTTTCGCCAGACCTCATGTTGCCGGTACCGCCAATTGCGCCGTCAATGATCTAAACAGGGTTGAATTACTCATACTGGACATGCGTCCAGCCTATCGAACGATGGGAACCTTGGTTAAGGTTCGAATGCCTCATTGTTGCCATCTTTTCATTTCACATAACTTTATCGGTCACATATGCTGCGAATCCTTCATTCGCTCCCTCGCGCGCACAAGTATCTTCTTTTACCTGTTGCCACCATGGTTACCGTGCTGGGTGCTCACAAGCTTCTCGAAACATTCGATGCTCCTGATGTCTCTACGGCCTCACAGTCCATCGCCATCGACCTGGCCAGTGCAAATTCCAGCACCCCGGCCAGGCTGCCGCTGGCGATTGCTGCCGCCGATGACACTCAGTCTCCCCTGAGCCCGGCGCAGCTCGCCAATCAGACGGCGACCAGCCCGGCCTCCGGTGACATTCCGCTGGCAGCACTGACGCCGAGCGAGATCGTCGCCATCGATTTCGACATGCCGACGCTGCTGACGGATGCCAACTATCATCCCGACAGCCAGACGACAGGCCCGATCGTGGCACTGGCGCCGGCGGCAGTGAAGACCGCGGAAGCCGTCATCGGCACCGCGACCGACGAACAGGCCGGCGGCACCTCCTATGACGACCTCTCCGTCGACCCGGTCGAGCTCGGCGAAAGCCCGACGCTGCAGACCGAGCTGGCGGCCGAGGAAGTCTATGTGCCCGAGTGGCAGACCTATACCGTGCAGGCCGGCGATACCTTCGCCGTGATGGCGGAGCGCTCGCTGGGCCTTGGCTACAGCGAAACCACGCGCATCCTCAAGGCGCTGCCTGACAAGCGCGTGCTGACCCATTGGCGCATCGGCGACAGCTTCGATTACAAGCTGGATGAAGACGGCAACCTGCTGGCGTTGCGCATCATGAAGGACGCGCGTCGCGGCTTCATGGTCAAGCGTGAGGCCGGCGGTGAAAGCTTCAATGTCGCCAAGATCGAGAAGGCAACCCAGGCCACTCAGCGCATGTTCGCCGGTACGGTCAGTGGCAGCTTCTCCCTCTCGGCGGAAGCCACTGGCCTGGGCGTGGCGGAAGTCAGCCAGCTGACCCAGGTGCTGGGCAAGAAGATCGATTTCCGTCGCGATACGCGCAAGGGTGACAAGTTCCAGGTGCTGGTCGAGTCCGACATGATCGACGGCACCAGCATGGATTCCCGCATCCTCGCCGCACGCTACGAAGGGTCTCGCAAGTCACTGACCGTGGTGCGCAACAGCAGCGATGGCCGCTACTACACCCCTGATGGCAAGGGCCTCGACCCGGCCTTCAATCGCTATCCGCTGGCGCACAAGGCGCGCATCAGCTCGCCGTTCAACCTCAGCCGTCGCCATCCGGTGACCGGACGCATCAGCCCGCACAAGGGCACTGACTTCGCGGTGCGTATCGGCACACCGGTGCTTTCCACCGCGGATGGCGTCGTCGAGCTGGTCGGCAACCACCCGCTGGCCGGTCGCTATCTGGTGCTGCGCATGGACAACGGCTACAAGACCCGTTATCTGCACCTGTCACGCCCGCTGGTCAAGAAAGGCGAGCGCGTGACCATGGGTGAGAAGATCGCCCTGTCTGGCAACACCGGCCGCTCCACCGGCCCGCACCTGCACTATGAGGTGATGGTCAACAACCGCCAGGTCGATGCCATGCGTGTTCAGCTGCCGAACAACAAGTCTCTGTCCGGCAAGGCGCTTGCCAACTTCAAGCGTCAGTCAGAGAACATGCTGGCCAAGCTGGAAGCCGCCGACAACACTGGTGCCATCGCCAAGGCCTCTACCCCGAGTCAGGGTGACGAGAGCTAACGCGAACCCAGGCGCGCGCCCTCAAGCATAGGGCCTGCGCCTGACATGAAATACGCCTGACATGAAATGTGCCCGACAAAAGAAAAGGCCCCTCACCTCACGGTGGGGGGCCTTTTCTTTTGTCGGTGTCTCGGCCAAGGATCAGGTCACTTTTTCATGCCCTTGTTGGACGCCTGCTCCAGCAGCTCTTCCGCTTCGCTGCTCGCGCCCTCCTCTCGCATCTTGGCCACATCGGCATACAGACAGACGTAGGTACCGCAGGATGCACAGAACACCTTGTCGTCGGGATTGTGGACCTGCGAGACGCGGACTCGCTGGCTGCCACAGTCCGGGCACGGCTTGGGAATACGCAGTTCCTCGGAAAGATCTGACATGAAGCATTCTCCTGTTCGGTGTCTGGGCCGCTCGCCTTGAAGCTGGTCGATTGGCGTCTCCCCAAGACATGGGGCCACTCACACGGCATGCAACCCCGCTGGCGGGGAGTCGCTTGTCATTCGGCTCGAGCTACCTCACCGAGCTACCTCGCCCAGGCACTGCCCGGCACTACGCTCAGACGCAAAGCCCCGGCACGGTGGCCGGGGCTTGAGGGGCAGGCGCGAACAGACAGGTGTCACGCGGCGCTGATGCTGCCGGCAAGCGACTCATGACTGGTGCCGTGACTTGCGGTGTTGGACATGCGTGCGACGGGGCGCTCCGGCACACGGTGCTGGCCGTGTGATCTGGCGCCATCACGCGTCAGGCGGAACTCTTCCTGCAGCGCCATCTCACGTGCCGCCAGGCGAAAATCGCCCATCGAACACAACGCATGGCCGTTCGGGCACTTGAGGATGTGATCATCCGGCAGATCACGGGCAGGCCAATCCAGCGCTTCGTTGCATTCGGGACACTGAGGGCCATTACGGGTCGGGACTGATGGGGTAAACATGCGCGAACTCCTTTTCGACGCAAAAGATGACGATGTCATGACCAGATTCTCAGTACAGAAAACATCAAGACGTGGCTCGGTTTGCGTGCGCATGATGGAGACAGATAGCGACAGACTCCATTGCACTTTCGGTTAGATACCACAATTTTATCGCTGGTCAGTCTCTGCGCTCACGGCTGCGGAAGGTATCGCGCAGAGCGCGGAACACACTTCATGGCAGCGCGACGGGCAAGAGTCTGACAGCACTATCTTACAGTCTGATAACACCTCGCGAATGACGCAGATCAAACGCATACCAGATCAGGGGGTGTCCGCCGCACCATTCTTCAGACGGGCGTCAGACGGGCATTCATGGGCTTGAAGCCAAAAAAATCCCGACCAAAGGCCGGGAAAACACTCTCAGGCAGAACAGGACCTATCGCGGAAGCAACGCGGCTCGCCGCAGGTCGACCAGGACGCTGAACAGTCGTCAGCGGTATCACGGAAATCTCGACTCTACCTGCAGTGCCAGAAATTCAGTTTCGCTGCCCCGGGCAACAAGCCCGCGACCAGGGCGAAACAACGAATCCGACTGGCACTGAGGTAAAAATTCTTGTGCGCCCTCACACGCACTGGCGAACACTGGGCCTTACCGGCGCTTGCTTCAGGCCGAGGCGTCCAGCTGCTGGACCACCTTCTGCGCCATCAGGGCCGGGTCAATCGCAGCTCGCTTGCGGGCACTGACTTCAAGGCGATCACGCAACATGAACCAGACACCCAGAAACTCATCACATTCTGCACAACTGACGATGTCATCATCTGCCGGGGAATCTTCGAGGTGAACCCGGTTGCTGCCACAGCGTGAACACTCCATGGGAACCTTGCGTACTGTGTTCATCTCGATGCCCTCCATTGGATCCATGATGAAAACCTTGTACTCGAAACCGGTGGAGCGGGCGGCATGACGATGTGAAAACTTGCGGCAACCTGACAAGGGATTGAAAAAGCGGCTCTGCGGCTCCATCAATGTTGTATCAGGTGATCTCCTGCCTGCCCCGCCGTGCTTCGACAGTTGCAAAGTTAGACACTTCCAAAACCGTGTACAAGTTTTAACGCGTATCAGAACGTATCTGTATAGCTAATGTAGACGCATTGGCAGGCGTTTTCGTGTGCGCTGATCAAGCGTTTACCTCTCCCCATGCGCCCGCTGTGGCACGAGAGCGCCCCGCCAGAGCCGTGTAACACTTCGCTACAAAAAAGCCTCTTTTGACGTGCAAAAACAGCTTGCTCCACTCTTCAGGCAGCCAATCAGCGAGCAGAAAAAGCCTCGAACGCGCACTGATTGCGGCATATCCACGTGCCTTGCCTCGACTTCTTGCCTTGAACGGCGTGAGCATAGATATCCATGCAATCCTTCAGCACCTCACCTCCCTGCTCGCCCCCTCTACTCGCCCCCTTCGTCGGGGCCCTGCTGACAGAGCGCTTGCGGGCGGCCTGTTCGCGACAGGTACGGAGCACCAGAAAGCTCACTCTCGTGGCACGACGACATTGCCCCTTTACACCTTGCATGTGACAGACAGGGGAATTCTCGTACAAGTTTTTCTTTCACCCCCTTGAAACTTGTCGGTCTCGTCAGGATCTCAATGGGTAGGGTCATGGTTCTGGCGAATCATTTGCGCCACGAGCGAGAAGGAAGCGCTTGAGGGACCGGACCAGAAGTACCGATTCAACACGCAAGGAGTACGGCATGAGCAATATGAACCGCAAACAGATTCTGGGTGCGATCACCGCGACCACGCTGCTGTCCACTACCAGCATGGCCATGGCCAGTCCGCAGGGGCTCTACTCCGCAGATGAGCTGATGGATGCCGATGTCTACCTGCAGAACGATGACAACAACGTGATCGGTGAAGTCGAGGACATCCTGCTCGACGACAACATGCAGGTCGCCGCTCTGGTCGTCGAAAGCGATGACTCCATGGGGCTGGACGAGAACCAGTACGTCGTGGAAACGGGCAAGTTCACCCTCGAGACCGAACAGGGTGATGATTTGGATGCCCTGGAATACCGCATCCACCTCGACATGGATGTGAGCGAGTTCGAGCAGCAGCCGAACTACACCACCGACTGGTGGCAGGACACGCGCAAGAGCGCCGCAGCGGCCTGGGATGAAACCAAGAACACCGCTGCCAGCGCCTGGCAGGACACTCGTCAGGCGACCGCCAATGCGCTGACCACCGCCGGCAACGCCATCAGCGGTGCCGCCAATGACACTGAGCAGGAAATGGAAGAAGAGACTCAGTGATAGCGACCCTGCAAGAGATCACCCGAACCGGATGATCCGCGCCAATGCAGAGGAAAACGCCTCATGCCCCACGGCATGGGGCGTTCGTGGTTCAGGACCACGAGAAATCACGCCATTGATGCACTGGTGGGGGAAAGAAGAGAAAGAACAGCAAGAGAGGCCGAAGTGACAGGCACAAAAAAAGCCGCCATTGGCGACTTGTCGGGGCACTGGAGCTTTTGAGCATCAGCTGAATGAAACCCCACTGGAAGGCATGCATGGTGGGCCCAGCAGGACTTGAACCTGCGACCAATCGATTATGAGTCGAGTGCTCTAACCAACTGAGCTATGGGCCCATGCAGCGCGCATATGATAGCGAAAGCATGAGCCTCGGGAAAGCCCGAAAACTCAACAACATAGCGATTCTCCCCTCCCGGCTGCGGCGCGAGATGTGCGTTGATCATCCCCGTCAGCCTGCGGCTGCGACGAGTGTCGCGAACCCTTGGAGCCGCCGCCTGTCCAATGTCCCATCTGCAGCATCGAATCTTTTCCAGGCGCTCATGGCGGGCCTCACCCGATCAAGCCCCTGGCCATCAGGAGTCATGACATGTCATTGCCTTTCTCTCGCTGGACCCGCGCCCTGAGTCGTACGCTTGCGCGTCGCTCGACCGACAAACCCGCCAGCCGCCTCACCGCCATAGCCACCAAAAGCCGCTTCGGCGCCCCGATCAAAGCCGCGGCACTGGCCTTCGCCATGAGTGGCATCGGTGTCAGCCTGCCGACACAGGCCGCCTGGCAGCTGGTGCCCGACAGCAGCGGCGCCACCGCGACGCTGACCGCGCAGGGCAGCCAGGGCAATGTGGAGCACGTGCATTACCTCAATGGCCTGAGCGGCACCGTGGGAGATGACGGCAAGATGAGCATTCCCTTGAGCGTCGGCCAGACCGACCTGCTCGACAAGGTCGGCGAGCTGCCGCCGTGGCTGTCCGGCGTCAGCCAGATGCGCCTGGCCACGCTGACCCTGAATCTTGACCCGCTGGCCATCGCGGCGCTGGAGCCCGGTCAGACGACGCGCATGCAGGTGCCCTTCTCGGCCACCGATGGCAACCGCACCCACCGCGAGACCCTGCCGCTGGAGGTCACCCGTCAGGATGCCACCCACCTGACCTTCATCAACGCCGACCCCATCTCACTGGACAGTGCAGAAGTCGCCAGGAATCAGGTCGGCAGCACCCTGCTCAACCTGCTGGGCTACGGCAAGCTGGTAGGCGACATTCCCGTCACGCTGCAGGGCGAGATGGTCGACCAGTAACCTTCAGCACAGCGCGACGCCGCCAGACAAGCGCGGCGATCCCGTCGCGAGCACGTTCATCGCGTCATCAGAACCGCCCCACGGGGCAGTTTTTTTGTGCCGGTAGCAGCCGAGGATGACGGCCTGCGCCAGCCAGCGAGGGCGCGCATGACGGCGGTGGTCAGCCCTCATGACGCCACGACATAAGAGAATGATAAAAATAATTCTCATTCATGGTTCAGAAAGCGGTCATCTGAACGTCTACCCACAGGAGAGAACGACGAACAAGAATCATTCCTATATAAATCATTCCGGATGGAACACCGCGCTCATGAAAGACTCCGCCGCACATAATGCCACTCGCTCCCTGCTGATGACCCTGCCCAGGCACCCTCTGGCACTGGCGATTGGCCTTGGCCTGCCCTTCGCCGGTCAGGCCATGGCGGCCGACCACCGTGAGTCTCAGGACGAGACCCTCGACACCATGACGGTGACCACCACAGCGGCTACCAAGACCGACACCGGCTACCTGGAAACCCCACAGGCCGTCTCCACCATCACGCGCGACGATATCGACAAGCGCGCAGCCGAGACGGTCCAGCGTGCCGCGGACTACACGCCGGGGGTTTATACCAATCAGCTCGGGTCATCAAACCGCTATGACTTGATGGTGATGCGAGGATTCACAGATGAGTCCATCAGCAATACATTCCTCGATGGACTGAAGCTGATGGGTGACTCAGGCACCAATAGCTCGATGACCATCGACCCCTACTTTCTCGACAGCATCGAGGTCGTCAAGGGGCCCTCCTCTGTACTCTATGGTCGCTCCTCTCCGGGTGGACTGGTCGCGATGCAGTCCAAGCGCCCCGAGTTCACAGACTCCGGTCAAGTACGTTTTACCGTTGGGAATAACAATCAACGCAGTGCAGCCTTCGACCTTACCGGCCCGCTGGATGAAGAAAAGCGCATCGCCTATCGCCTTACTGGTTTGACTAGCGCGGCAGACACCCAGTATGACTCTCTAGAGGAAGAGCGTTATGCCTTCTCTCCCCAGATCACCATGGACGTCACCGACGACACTACCGTCACCTTGGTGGGCTACTTTCAGAAGGACCCGGAAGGCGGGGATTATCAAGCATTCCCATATGAAGGAACAGCGGTCAGCTATAATGGAATAAAGCTCGATAACAACACCTACCTGGGTGATGAGGAGTACGACAGCTTCGACAGAACTGAGCGTATGCTTGGCTATGAACTCGAACATCGCTTCAACGATAATTTGATTGCACGTCAAAAATTTCGCTATCTGAGTTCAGATGTCGAATATGGCACCGTTTATGCTTATGGATGGGCTTCAGATACAGAACTTTCTCGCTATTACTCCGGAGGCGAAGAGAGTCTGCATGCCTGGACTGTCGATAACCAGTTAGAACAACGCTTTTCCACTGGCAATTTCAAACATACTGTTCTCTTAGGTGCGGATTATCAAACTAGAGAAACTAATGTTGACTGGGAAAATGGCACTGCGAGCAATTACGACACCACCAGTAGCGATAACGATACTGATATTACAATAACATCGACAGACAGCCAGAAGAGAGAGCTAGATCAAACTGGTGTATACCTGCAGGACCAGATTAACTATGGCAAGTGGAACCTTGCTGCAGGGCTCAGAAATGACTGGGTTAAGGTCAAGAATACAGATAATGATACTGGTATCGTCAGCAAACTAAATGATAACGAGGTTTCTGGACGTGTTGGTCTAATGTATAGCTTTGAAAATGGCATTTCGCCATATGTAAGCTATTCAACATCATTTACGCCAAACACAACAACAGATGAAGATGATAACCTGCTCGACCCTACAACTGGCAAGCAAGTTGAAGCTGGATTGAAATATCAGCCCAATGGGACACGTGACCAATATAGCATCTCATTGTTCCGTATAGAACGTGAAAACTCTTCATCCAAAAGCCCTGACAATGACTATTATGAGCAAATCAGAAAAATTGAATCACAAGGTGTAGAGCTTGAAGCTAAAACTCAAGTCACAGATAATTTTTCTCTGCAAGCCGGCTATAGCTATACCGACGTAACGCTACTGGAGGCTGATGATACCTATGAAGGAAATAGTGAATATCAAGTTCCCAAACATCAAGTTAGCATCTGGGGTGACTATGCATTCGACAGAGGCGCTCTCGCAGGCCTGAGCACAGGTTTAGGGGTTCGCTATTATGCCGACATATGGGCTGACAGGGAAAATACTACCAAAATCCCTAACTATACCCTTGTCGATGCAAAGCTGGGTTACGACCTATCCCAAGTCGGCTGGGCCGGTACCAGCGTACAGCTCAACGTCAGCAACCTGCTTGACAAGGAATATGTCGCGTCCTGCTATGACACCAGCTACTGCTACTACGGTGCAGAGCGCAGTGTGACCGCGACACTGACCTATGATTTCTGATTTCGAAAACTCCGCAGTCCGTCGATTCTGAATCGACCCGCACGACCCGCCGGCGGCAAGGATGTCGCCGGCACCATCGCCCTGAACCACTCATCGTCTGATAGCTCTGGCGTGTCCAGCACATGACACCGGGGATGCCGGCCACCGGGATTGCCGGCCACCGAGATTGCCCGACACAGGGGTGCTCGGTGACGACTCACTCTGCCGATGCCCACGGCAGACGTGACTGACCACGCCGACGGCTTTGCCAACAGCTTCACCAACAACAACGACCGCAAACGCGGCACTTGATGAATGTCCTGACTGGTCCTCGCACCTGAGCCATCTGTCCCAGCTGGCTGCGAGTCTCTTCCAAGTCTTTATCTGCGAACATTCGCATAAGGTTATGTAATGCACAGCCTTCAAGATTCCGCCGCCACCTACGGCGCTGCCGCAGGATCCTCCGTGTCTGACGCCCAGACCGACGCCTGTGCGCGCTCACTGTCCAGCTCGCCGCGCGCCGCCTTGTTCTCGCCTGCCAACATGGATGCCTGGCAGGCAGGCATGGACCGCATCAGCAGTCTGGTGGCTGAACAGCTCGACAGTGTTCAAAAGCCGTTCAGTGGCATCACCCCGGAGGCCCTGCGTCCGGCCTTTGCCGACCTCGATCTCGAGACGCCCCTCGAGAACCTCGAAGCCGGTCTGGAGGAGCTCAAGTCGCTCTACCTGAAGGATGCCGTCTATTTCCATCATCCCCGCTACATCGCGCACCTCAACTGCCCGGTCGTGCTGCCCGGCGTGTGGGCCGAGAGCCTGCTGGGCGCGATCAATTCCTCACTCGACACCTGGGACCAGAGCGCCGGCGGCACCCTGATCGAGCAGCGCCTGATCGACTGGACCACCGAGCGCCTGGGCCTGGGCCCGACCGCCGATGGCATCTTCACCAGCGGCGGCACCCAATCCAACCTGATGGCACTGCTGCTGGCGCGTGACGCGGTCTGCGAGAAGCTGCCCAACCACCCCGGCAACCAGACCCACGGCCTGCCGCCGGAAGCCGGACGCCTGCGCGTCTTCGCCTCCGGCATCAGCCATTTCAGTCTGCAGAAGGCCTGTGCCCTGCTCGGCCTCGGCCACAACGCCGTCATCCCCGTCGCCGTGGATGAGCGCCGCCGCATGGACCCCGAGGCCCTGCGTGACGCCCTCGACAATGCCCGCGCCGAAGGCCTGATCCCGATGGCCGTCGTCGCCACCGCCGGTACCACCGACTTCGGCAGCATCGACCCGCTGCAGGCCATCGGCCGTGAATGCCACGCCCGTGGCATCTGGTTCCATGTCGATGGCGCCTATGGCGGCGGTCTGATCACTTCTCGCCGCCACGGTCACTGGCTCAAGGGCACCGAGATGGCGGACTCCGTCACCATCGATTACCACAAGACCTTCTTCCAGCCGGTCAGCTGCAGTGCCTGCGTGGTACGTGATCGCACCCAGCTGCGCCACGTCACCTATCACGCCGACTACCTCAACCCGGAGCTTCAGGCCCGCGAAGGCACGCCGGATCAGGTCAACAAGAGTCTGCAGACCACTCGGCGTTTCGACGCCCTGAAACTGTGGATGACACTGCGCCTGATGGGCGCCGATGCCCTCGGCGACATGCTCGATTGCGTGATCGACCTCACCCGCGAGGGCTACCAGCTGCTCGAGGCGGCGCCGGACATCGATGTCGTCCAGGCCCCGGAGCTTAGCACCCTGGTATTCCGCTTCCATGACGCCAACGAAGAGACCCTCAGCGCCGAGCAGTGGGACGCCTTGAACCGCGAGATCCGCAAGCGCCTGTCACGCAGCGGTGAGGCCATCGTCGCCGCCACCAAGGTCTCGGGCCGTCAGTACCTGAAGTTCACTCTCCTGAACCCGGAAACGCGCCAGGAAGACCTGGCCGCCGTGGTCGAGTTGATCCGCCAGCACGGCCAGGCGCTGGTCAAGGCGCATCATCTGGCCGTCAGCACCACCGCCCAACCGAACCATGGCGCACCACTGGTCGACATTCCGGCCGCCAGCCGTCGCAGTCACACCACAGAAGCCAAGGAAAGCCGTCATGCATGACACCTCGAACCCTCACGTCACAGACACTCTGGAAGCGCGCGATGATGTGCTGGATTTCGTTGCCATCGGCATCGGCCCCTTCAACCTCAGCCTTGCCTGTCTGAGCGAGCCGCTGGAAGACGTCCAGGGCGTCTTCCTCGAGCGCAAGGCCGCGTTCGACTGGCACCCGGGCATGCTGCTGGAAGATGCCAGCATGCAGACGCCCTTCATGGCGGACATGGTCTCGCTGGCCGACCCGACCAGCCACTTCAGCTTCCTCAACTATCTGAAGCTGCATGACAAGCTCTACAACTTCTACATCCGCGAAGACTTCTTCCTGCTGCGTCGTGAGTACAACCAGTACTGCCAGTGGGCGGCGCGCGAGCTGAGCTGCCTGCGCTTCGATCACGACGTCCAGGACATCCAGCATGTCGGCGACATCTATGTCGTGCGCGGCACTCGCCCCAGCACCGGCGAAGCCTTCGCCTATCGCGCACGCAAGCTGGTGCTGGGCACCGGCACCCAGCCCTACCTGCCGCAAGCCGCCGATGCCGTGCGTGACGTGGTGCCGGTCGCGGGCAGCCGCGTGTGCCACAACGCCCACTATCTGGCGCGCAAGGAGGAGCTGACCTCCCAGCCGGCTATCACCATCATCGGTTCCGGCCAGAGCGCCGCCGAGATCTATCTCGACCTGCTGCGCGAGATCGACCAGCACAGCTACCAGCTCAACTGGATCACACGCTCGCCGCGCTTCTTCCCGCTGGAATACGGCAAGCTGACGCTGGAGATGACCTCGCCGGATTACATCGATTACTTCCACGCCCTGCCGCGTGAGCAGCGCAACACCCTGCTGGCGACCCAGAAGGGCCTCTACAAGGGCATCAATCTCGAGCTGATCGACGAGATCTACGACACCCTCTACGCCAAGCAGCTGCAAGGCGTGGTGCCCACCACCCTGATGACCAATACCGAACTGACCTCGCTGAACAAGCAAGAGACTGACGGCGACTTCACGCTGGGGCTCTATCAGCGCGAACAGCAGCAGGCCTGGCGTCATGACACCAGCGCCGTGGTGCTGGCCACGGGCTATCACTACGTGGCGCCGCCCTTCCTGCGCAGCATCGAATCGCGCATTCGTCGTGACGAGGAAGGCCGCTACGCCGTCGGTCGCTTCTACGCCGTCGACACGCAAAGCACCGCAGACGCTGACGGCAACGAGGGCGATCAATCACCGTTCGCCGGCGAGATCTTCGTCCAGAATGCCGAGCTGCATACCCACTCGCTGGCTGCACCAGACCTGGGCATGGCCTGCTATCGCAACAGCTGCATCCTGCGCGCCATCACCGGTCGTGAGGTCTATACCATCGAGCGCCGCATCGCCTTCCAAAGCTTCGGTACTCCGGGCAGTGAAAAGGGCAGCGGCAATGGCTTCACACCGCTGCCCGCCGCACACCTGCCCTACGGCGAGACGGATATTCACGCCGGCACCGCCTCTACCGACAGCTCTTCTATCGGCACCGTCTCTGACACCCAGGCCGACACGACTCACACCGCTGCACCGCAACACCGGGAGACCACCGCATGAACATGCCAGTCGACATCACCAGCGCCGCAAGCGCCGAACAGTCCAGCAGCGCGGCAAGTTCTCACAGTGCGGCGACCCCGTCACAACAGATATTCGGGACGACCTCACTCGCCGTGCCGGCACCGCTCGATCTGCTCAGCCCGGCACCGGGAACGCGCTTCACCCGCCGCGCGGTTGAGCTGGAGCAAGCCCAGGCTCGCCTGCGCAAGCCGCAGGACGACAGCACGAGCGAGCGCGCCGAATTCGCGCTGCGCCCGCTCGACCTTGCCGCCGACATGGCGATGGTGGATGAGTGGACCAGCGGCGAACGCGCCAGCTTCTGGGGAATGAGTGATGACCTCATCACCACCAAGTACGACTTCTACCAGGGCCTGGAAGAGAGCCAGCACGCCCAGGGCTGGGTCGGTTTCTACAACGACCAGCCGGCCTTTCTGGTCGAGCTCTATGACCCGGCGCACGACCCGCTCGGCAAGCATTACAGTGTGCAGCCCGGCGACTTCGGCATGCACTTCCTCGTCGCGCCGCGCAGCGAGGACCAGGCCCCCATCAGCGGCTTCTCGCGGGCGGTGATCGAATCGATCATGGCGATGATCTTCGCCGGCCAGTTCCGCGATGAGCATGCCGATGAAGGGGAAGATGCAGTCCGTCCCGTGACCCGCGTGGTGGTGGAGCCGGACAGCCGCAATCGCGCCATTCATCCGCTGAATGCCGCGGTGGGCTTCGTCGATCATGGCCCGCTGGATCTCGACGGCAAGCCGGCCCGCCTGTGCTTCTGCACCCCGCAGGACTTCCGCGCCGCCCTGGCCAGCCGCAGCCCGCGTCTGGACAACGGCGTGACCGCCAACCCGGCCGCGGCCAGCCAGCATCTCACCGGCCCGGACTGGCAGCAGGCCAATCGCCTGCTGGTGCGCAAGGCGCTGGCCGAGTTCAGCCACGAGCGTCTGATCCACCCGCAATGCGCCGATGACTGCGGCACCCGCACCGCCTGCCAGAGCCATGACAACTGGCATCACTTCCGCCTGCCGCTGGCGGCGCAGGTCAGCGACACGCCGCCGGTCAGCCGCCGCGCGGCGGAATATCGCTTCGTGGCGCGCCGTTTCCAGCTCGATCACTGGCTGGTCGATGCCGCCTCCATCCAGCGTCTGGATGCCGACGGCAACGCCCTGCCGCTGGACGCGCGTGAGCTGATTCTGGAACTCAACGACGTGCTGGAGATTCCGCCACGTCTGCTGCCGGTCTATCTCGAGGAGGTCAGCGCCACGCTCGCCTCCAGCGCATGGAAGATGCAGCGCGCCGTGCGCGAGAATCAGTCCGCCCGCGTGCTGGCGGGCGCCTCCTTCCAGACCCTGGAATCGGCGATGAGCGAAGGCCATCCGTGCTTCGTCGCCAACAATGGCCGCATGGGCTTCGATGCGCTGGACTATCGCGCCTACGCGCCGGAAGCCGCCCAGCCGTTCTCGCTGGTGTGGATCGCCGTGCATCGCGACAACGCCCATTACTCGGCCGTGGATGGTCTCGATCCGCGCCGTCTGCTCGAGGAAGAGCTGGGTGAAGCCGAACTCGCCCGCCTGGAACAGCAGTTGACCGAGAAGGGCCTTGCGCCCGCCGACTACCTGATGATGCCGGTGCACCCGTGGCAGTGGAGCCACAAGCTGGCGATCACCTTCGCCGCCGAGATCGCCAGCCAGCACATCGTCTGTCTCGGCCTGGGGGAGGACCGCTATCAGGCGCAGCAGTCGATCCGCACGCTCTACAACCGCAATCAGCCGAATCGCCGCTATGTGAAGGTGGCGCTGTCGATCCTCAACATGGGCTTCATGCGCGGCCTGTCGCCCTATTACATGCGTGCCACTCCGGTCATCAATCAGTGGCTGCAGGGCCTGATCGATTCGGACCCATCCTTCGAGAAGTGGGGCTTCCGCCTGCTGCGTGAAGTCGCGGCCATCGGCTATCGCGATGATGTGCTGGAAGACGCGGACCCGGCGGCCGTCGGCTATCGCAAGATGCTGGCCAGCCTGTGGCGTGAGAGCCCGGAAGACGTCAAGGACGAGGGCGAGCGCCTGATGACCATGGCCGCGCTGCTGCATGTCGACAACGATGAGAAGGCCTTGCTGCCGGCGCTGATCGAGCGTTCCGGCATCGGCGCCGAAGCGTGGATCGACAAGTGGCTGACGGCTTACATGACGCCGCTGCTGCACTGCTACTTCAAGCACGACCTGGTGTTCATGCCGCACGGCGAGAACCTGATCATGCGTCTGCGCGATGGCGTGCCGTGCGGTGCGCTGATGAAGGACATCGCCGAGGAAGCGGCGCTGTTCGCCACCGAGGAGACGCGCGCACTCGAACTGCCGGCAGGGGTCGAGCGTCTGGTGGTCGAGGTGCCGGAACCGATCCGCATCCTGTCGCTGCTCACCGATGTCTTCGACTGCATCTTCCGCTTCGCGGTACCGCTGCTGGTGCGCGAGCAGGTGATGACGGAGGAGGCCTTCTGGTCTCGCGTCGCGGCCTGCATCCATGACTATCAGGATGCCCATCCGGAGATGGCCGACAAGTTCGCGCGTCATGATCTGTTCGCGCCGCGCTTCACGCTGTCGTGCCTCAACCGCCTGCAGCTGCGCAACAACCAGCAGATGGTCGATCTCACCGATCCGTCCGGCGCCCTGCAGCTCAAGGGCGAGCTGGATAACCCCATCGCGGCCTTCGCCCGCCGCTAGGCGGTGACACATCTGGCGATCATCAGGTCGCGATGACCTGGTGATCGCCATGACCCGTCAGCTACGGCCCGTCAGCCAAGACCAGCTAACTACGACCAGCTAACTACGACCAGCTAACTACGACCAAGCAGCACCGAGACCGCCCTCGTCATGCACGGGGGCGGTCCTTGGCGTGCCTGACACTCAACCATTGATAATGATTCGTAACAACAATACCATTACCCTCCCATCACGACAGATCTCATTGCGAGCCGTGGATGTCCTCTCACGCCAAGCCCCCAGTTCGGCCTCATCGCGACACGGATGAGCGAACGCCTGACGCACACGGGCCAGAAGCTGAAACGCCCGCTGAGCTGCAGGCTTGTGCTGCACAGCAATACCGTCACTCGCTGGACCAGCTGTTTGCCGAGCATCGTCACGAACTGACCGGCTTTCTGGTGCGCCAGCTGGGCTCGCATGAGCTGGCGGAAGACATCAGCCATGAGGTCTATCTGCGTCTGCGCCTGACCGGAGACTGGCCCGCCAACCCGCGCGCCTGGCTGTTTCGCATCGCTCGCAACCTGATCATCGACCACCACCGCCACCAGTCCCGCGCACCGGAATTCGAATCGGTGTCCGAGGGCGATGAACGCGTGGCGGCCGCCCATCTGGACCCGGAGAGGAGCCTGGCGCGCCGCCAGAAGCTGCAGGTCGTCGATGCGGCACTCTCCGAGCTGGCGGGCCATTTTCGCCTCGCCCTGACCTGGTATCGCCTCGAGGGCCTGACCAAGCGCGAGATCGGCGAGCGACTCGGCGTGTCCGAGCGCATGGCAGGCCGCTACGTCACCCAGGCGCAGCAGCACTGCGAGATGCGGCTGGCCGCGGCGGGCTGTTATCGCAATGAAGTCAGCCGCGACTGCGCCGCCAGCCAACAGGACACCGCGGATTCGCTGCCAGCCGTGCGCCAAACGTCAGCCGCGCCCGGCAAGGCGCGACGACGAAGCCGGCGTGATGACATCCCGACAACAAGAGGCGATCAGCACTGATGGCCCCGCGGAGCACGGATGGGCGAACGTCTCCGCGTCATGTCGCCCAGAATGAATCGCCCCTAGCCTGACGCCCTGACCACGGATGACGATGCTTTCATGTTCACTCTCGACCACCTGCGCTTTGACCTCGGCGAGCGCTGCCTGCTCAAGACGCAGTCTCTCGATTTCGCCCCCGGCAAGGTGCATGGCCTGATCGGCCACAATGGCTCCGGCAAGTCGACACTGCTCAAGCTGCTGGCGCGTCAGAACACCCCGACCAGTGGCAAGCTGGCGCTGGACGATCGCCCGCTCTCGCAGTTCGGCAGTCGGGAATTCGCGCGGGCGGTGGCCTACCTGCCTCAGCATCTGCCGGCGGCTGAAGCGCTGACCGGCCGCGAGCTGGTCGCCTTCGGCCGTTATCCGTGGCACGGCCTGCTCGGCCGTCCCGGCCCCAAGGATGAAGAAGCCATCGAGCGCGCCATCGCGCTGACCCACACCGAAGCCTTCGCCGAGCAGCAGGTCGATACCCTTTCCGGTGGCGAACGTCAGCGCGTGTGGCTGGCCATGCTGCTGGCACAGGGCAGTCGTTATCTACTGCTTGATGAACCGCTGGCGGCGCTGGATATCGCCCATCAGATCGAGGTGATGGAGCTGGTCTCGCACCTGAGCCACACCCTCGGGCTTGGCATCATCATCGTGCTGCACGACATCAATCTGGCGGCGCGTTACTGCGATCGCCTGGTGGCGCTGCACGGCGGCCAGGTGCTGGCCGAAGGCGCGCCCGACGAGATGATGAACCCCGTCACCCTCAAGGATATCTACGGCGTCGAGATGCAGGTGATCACCCCGCCGCAGAGCCAGCAGCAGATCGCGGTGCCGCTATGAAGTGGCTGTTGGCATTGATCAGTCTGAGCCTGCTGGCGGTGGGGGCCGCCAGCGCTGCCACGACGGACGATACAGCCCAGCCACCGGCCGGCTTCGTCGATCGCCCCATCGTGGCACTGGACTGGACCCTGGCCGAGACCCTGACCGGAATCGGGGTACGCGCCATGGGCGTGGGTCAGGTCGCGACCTACGCAAGCTGGGTGGATCAACCGGCGCTGCCGCAGGGCACGCGGGATCTCGGCCTGCGCACCCAGCCGAACCTGGAGCAGCTGGCCGCCCTCGCCCCCGCCGATATCCTGATCAGCCCGATGCTGTCCAGCCTCGCGCCGCGCCTGTCGGCCATCGCGCCGGTCACCAGCATCGCCATCTATACCCCGGACGCCGACACCTGGCAGACACTGGTCAAGGCGACCCGCCAGCTGGGCAAGCTGACGCAGCGCGAGCCCCAGGCCGAACAGCTGATCCGCCTGAGCACCGCTCGCCTCGCCGGTTACAACGCCGCGCTGCGCCAGCAGGCGGCACGCAAGGGTCAATCGCCCCTGCCGCTGTTGATGGTGCAATTCATGGATGACCGCCATGTGCGCATCTTCGGCGACAACAGCCTGTTCCAGGCCGTGATCGAGCGCATGGGCATCGCCAACGCCTGGCAAGGGGACACCAACGCCTGGGGCTTCGCCACCGTCAGTCTCGAGAAGCTGGTGACGCTGAAGGGCCGCATGGTGGTGGTGGAGCCGCTGCCGCCCGGCGGACACCAGGCACTGGCGCATAACGGTCTGTGGCAGGCCATGCCCGGCGTGCGCGAGAACAGTCAGGCCTCGGCGCCGCTGTTCCTGCCGCCGGTCTGGAGCTTCGGCGCCCTGCCCTCGGCCAATCGTTTCGCCGCACTGCTTGCCAGCCATCTGATTGATGATGAGGCGACACTTGAGGGGGAGACCACCGATGGCAACCACTGAGCAGGCCATGAGCACCCGCCCCGCATCAGGCCGGCGACCGCTGCATCTCTCGCCGGGCCGGGCCTGCAGCCTGTTGGCCCTGGCCCTTGTGGTACTCGGCAGCCTCGCGCTCAACCGTGAAGGCCTGAGCCTGATGCAGGGCCTGACCGCACTGTGGGCATCGCCCGACTTCAGCGCTGCGGCCAGTCTCGGCCAGGCAGACAGCGCGCTGCTCTCCGCGCAGCTGGTGGCCCATGTCAGCTGGTGGCCGCGTCTGGTCTGCGCGCTGCTGGCCGGTGGCGCGCTGGGCATGGCGGGCGTGCTGATGCAGCAGGTGCTGCGCAATCCACTGGCTGCGCCCACCACTCTCGGCGTCGCCAGTGGCGCGAGTCTGGCGATGATGCTGGCGACGCTGTTCGCCCCGGCACTGATGGCCGGCACGGGTCTTGGGGGAGACGGCTTCCAGCTGGGCCGTGAATGGGTCGCGCTGGCCGGTGGCCTGGCCGCCATGGGGCTGGTATTCGCGCTGGCCTGGGCGCGAGGCATGTCACCGACCGTGGTGGTACTGGCAGGGCTGGTGGTCAATCTCTACATCGGCGCGCTGGGCATGGTGCTGTTGCTGTTCAATCAGGAGGCCCTGCACGGCACCCTGGTATGGGGCGCAGGTTCGCTGGCCCAGAACAGCTGGGATGGCGTGATCACGCTGCTCTCCCGTCTGCTGCCGGGCATGTTGCTGGCACTGGTGCTGATGCGTCCGCTGGCAGTACTGGACCTCGACGAGGCCAATGCCAGAAGCCTTGGCGTCTCGCTGCGCAAGCTGCGCCTGATGAGTCTGGGACTGGCGGTATTTCTGAGCGCCTGCGTGGTCAGCGTGCTGGGCATCATCGGCTTCATCGGCCTGGCCGCGCCAGCGTGCGTGCGTCTGATGGGCGCGCGCCGCCTGGGCCAGCGCCTGCTGTGGGCACCATTGTTCGGGGCGCTACTGCTGGCGGTGACGGACCAGGTGGTCGCCAGTCTCGATGGCCTGCTGCCCAACCTGATTCCAACCGGCGCGATGACGGCGGCCCTCGGCGCGCCGCTGCTGCTGTGGCTGATTCCGCGCCTCAAGATGGCGCAGGGGGCTGGCCCCGCCAGTCATCACGGCATGTCACTGACGCATCGTCACCCCCGCCCCGACCGCCTGCTCGGCTGGCTGCTGGCCGGGGTCTGCGTGGCCCTGATGCTGGCCCTGCTGGTCGGCAATGGCGCCGATGGCTGGACCCTGGGCAGTGACATGCTCCAACAGCTGATGGCCGGCCAGACCAGCGTGCTGGACTTCCGCCTGCCACGGGTACTGGCGGCGGCAGGCGCCGGCGTACTGCTGGCCCTGGCCGGCACCCTGTTGCAGCGTCTGACCAGCAACCCGATGGCCAGCCCCGAGATTCTCGGCATCAGCGGCGGCACCGCCATCGCCCTGATGCTGACACTGCTGCTGGTCCCGTCACCGGGGCAGCTGACCCTGCTGGGCGCAGGCATCTGCGGGGCGCTGGCCTGTCTGGCGCTGCTGGTGATGCTCAATCATCGCAGTGGCTTCATTCCCGAACGCGTGCTGCTGTGCGGGGTGGCGATCACGGCGCTCTACGATGCGGTGCGCGGCATCATCCTTGCCGATGGCGACCCGCGCGGTCAGCAGATTCTGGCCTGGCTGTCCGGCTCCACCTATTACGTGGGTCTCTCCGCGGCGGTCGGCGTGCTCGCGCTGGCGATCATCGCGGTCCTGCTGGTGCGTCCGCTGGCGCGCTGGCTGGACATCCTGCCACTGGGCATGGCGAGCGCCAGTGCGCTGGGCATCGGCGTGACCCGCGCCCGCCTGGTGCTGCTGGGCGCGGTGGCGGTGCTCACCGCGCTGGCGACCCTGATCGTCGGCCCGCTGTCCTTCGTCGGCCTGCTGGCCCCGCATCTGGCGCGCCTGCTGGGCCTGAGCCGCGCCCGCGAGCACATGCTCGGCGCGGTGCTGTGCGGCGCGCTGTTGATGGTGCTGGCCGACTGGCTGGGCCGCCAGCTGCTGTCGCCCTACGAGATTCCCGCCGGCCTGATGGCCTCGCTGATCGGCGGCAGCTACTTCCTGTGGAGCCTGCGCAGAAGCTGACGCGCATACGCACACGCAGGAACGACGAAGCCCGCCACCGAAAGGTCGCGGGCTTCGTCGTTGGTGGACGTTGTGGAGCTCGTGAACTGCATGAACTGAGTGAACTGACGGACGCAGCCCGGGCTCAGTTACCGAACACCACCGTGCGCTTGTCATGCAGGAAAACGCGACGCTCGAGGTGATAACGCACGCCGCGCGACAGGGTCAGGCACTCGATATCACGGCCCTTGGCGATCAGGTCTTCGGGATAGTGGGCGTGATCCACCGTCTCGACGCCCTGGGTGATGATCGGCCCTTCATCGAGATCATCATTGATGTAGTGCGCGGTGGCACCGACCAGCTTGACGCCCTTCTCGTAGGCCTGGTGATAGGGGCGCGCACCCTTGAAGCCCGGCAGCAGCGAGTGGTGGATGTTGATCGCCCGCCCCGAGAGCTTCTCGCACATGTCGCTCGACAGCACCTGCATGTAGCGCGCCAGAATCACCAGCTCAGCCCCGGTGTCCTGCACGATCTGCCATACCCGAGCCTCCTGCTCGGCCTTGGTCTCGGCGGTGATCGGCAGGTGGTGATACGGCAGGCCATGCCACTCGGCCAGCGGTGCCATGTCCGGATGGTTGGAGATGACAGCGGTGATGTCCATCGGCAGCTGGCCGATGCGATGCCGATAGAGCAGGTCGTTCAGGCAGTGGTCCGAGCGCGAGACCATGATGACCACCTTCATGCGCTCATCCGGCGCACTCAGGCTGACGTCCATCTCGAAGTCGGCGGCACGCGTACCCAGGCCCTGCTCGAAACTCGCGGCATCGAAGCCGTCATCGAGGGTGCCGGCCTCGGTCTGCGGACGAAATTCGGCCCGGATGAAGAAGCGCCCCGACAGGCGGTCATCGAAGGAATTGAGCTCGGTGATATAGCAGCCCTGCTCGCGCAGGTAGCGTGTCACGACGTCCACCGTGCCGATGCGGCTGGGACATTGGGCGGTCAGAATCCAGGTATCACGCATACGTAGGTGCCTGTCATGTAAGGATTATCTATTGTTGGAAGCAGCAACGTCAGGGTTGCATCCGAGGCCCTGCGCGACAAACCAATATTATTGAGGCGGGCTTCAGTATTTCTGAAGCCCGCCTCCTGGCCCGGGCAAGGCCCCTGGCAGTCGATTCAGGTCATTGCGTGCGCCTGCGACAGACCTCTCTCCAGACGCAGATCTATCTCCAGACGCAGACCTCTCTCTCCAGACGCAGAATCAGCCCTTGATGCAGACCCCGAATTCCTCGCTGGCATCCAGCAGCCAGCGGCCGAGGTAATCGGCGAAGCTTCTGCGCACCACCAGCTCGAATTCGCTCTCGCTGACGCGGCGCAGCACCAGTGTCGCCTTGGCGAACACCGCCGGCACGCCACGTCCGACCGGGAAGGCACGCGGGTGCACATCGGTGGGCGTCGACTTCATCAGCACCTGACGCGCCTGGTCGCCACTCAGCGAGATGACGGTCTGACCACCGCTGACGTTGACCACCTGATAGCGGCCGGCCAACGCCTCATGCAGCGCCTTCTCGACAGTGAAGGCTTCCTCGCCGGGCACCAGGATCAGCCACTCATCCGGTGACAGCCACTGGATCGAGCGACCGCCCTCATTCTGGTGGAGGGTCGCCGGCGTCAACGGCAGCGCCAGACCCAGCGCCGCCTCGACACCCTCGGCGAAGCCCGGCTGCGCGGGGTCACCGCGCAGCGTCAGGTGACCGAGAAACGCCTTTTCCTGCAGCACGATGCCGGCATCGCCGTCATCGCGGGCCGTGAACAGATGCGCCAGCGGCGAACGGGCGCACTGAGCGTGGACCTCGGGCGTCGGGCGCTGGTCGATCACCGACGTCTGAGAACTTGTCATGTCCTGCGGCTGCGCATCGACGGCGGCACCCGCTTGCGGGTCGAGTGTGGTGGCATCAGACATGCTGGCGCTCCCCTTTCTTGTCGTAGAACACCGGTGAGGTGATTTCGGCTTCCAGCGTCGTGCCATCGGCCTGCGGCAGGAACACCGTCTCGCCGATGCGCTTGGCACCGCCCTTGACCACCGCCAGCGCGAAGCCATGTCCCAGCGTCGGGCTGTAGTAGCTGGAGGTCACGTGGCCGACCATCGGCATCGGGATGGCATGCTCGGGGTCGAAGACGATCTGCGAGCCTTCCGGCAGCACGATGCGCTCATCGCCGGCCTTCTTGCGCGTCGGAATCAGGCCGACCATCTGCTTGCGGTCATCGCGACGGGTATCCGGACGCGACAGCGCACGCTTGCCGATCCAGGAATACGGCTTGTTGTAGCCGACGCACCACTGCATGCCGAGATCTTCCGGGGTGATCGAGCCATCGGTGTCCTGACCGACGATGATGAAGCCCTTCTCGGCGCGCAGCACGTGCATGGTCTCGGTGCCGTAGGGCGTGAGGCCGTACTTCTTGCCGCACTCGAACAGGCGCTTCCAGACATGCAGCCCGTAGTTGGCCGGCACGTTGAGCTCGTAGGACAGCTCGCCGGTGAAGGAGATGCGGAAGATGCGCCCGGGAATGTCGGCAATCAGTCCTTCACGCACTTCCATGAACTTGAAGCTGTCGCGATCAAGGTCGATGTCGGTCAGCTCGCCGACCAGCGCACGCGCCTCGGGGCCGGTGACGGTCAGGGTTGCCCAATGATCGGTGACGCTGGTCATCTGCACGTCCAGTTCCGGCCATTCGGTCTGGTGCCACAGTTCCAGCCATTCCAGGATCGAGGCCGCGCCACCGGTGGTGGTGGTCATCAGGAAGTGGTCTTCGGCCAGACAGGTGGTGACACCGTCGTCCATCACCATGCCGTCGTCGTGACACATCAGGCCGTAGCGCGCCTTGCCGACGCCCAGCTTGGCCCAGGCATTGGTGTAGATGCGGTTAAGGAATTCGCGCGCATCGCGACCGGTGATGTCGATCTTGCCCAGGGTCGAGGCGTCCAGAACGCCGACCTTCTCGCGCACCGCCAGACACTCGCGCTCCACCGCGGCATGCATGTCCTCACTGCCCTGCGGGTAGTACCAGGGGCGCTTCCACTGGCCGACATCCTCGAACTTGGCGCCCTGCGCTACGTGCCATTCGTGCATCGCGGTGTAGCGGATCGGGTCGAACAGCTCGCCGCAGTGACGGCCGACGATGGCGCCGAAGGTCACCGGCGTGTAGTTGGGGCGGAACACGGTGGTACCGGTGTCGGGGATGGTCTGCCCCAGACAGCGCGCGGCGACCGCCATGCCGTTGATGTTGCCCAGCTTGCCCTGGTCGGTGCCGAAGCCCATCGCGGTGTAGCGCTTGACGTGCTCGATGGACTCGAAGCCTTCACGGGTGGCGAGCTCGATACCGGCGGCGGTGACGTCGTTCTGCAGATCGACGAACTGCTTGGGCGCGCGAGCGGTGGGCTTGTCGTGCGGCACCTGATAGAGCGGCAGCATCGGCGTTTCTGCAAGTTCGGAGACCGCAGGCACCTCGGCCTGGGCGGTCTCGAACTCACAGGCTTCCACCGCGGCGACACCGCTGGCGTAGGCCGCGACCAGCACATCTTCCAGCGCGAAGCTGCCATTGGCGGCGCCGCAGGCATCGAAGCCCTTGAGCATCGGTGCGCCCAGCGCGGGCAGGAAGCCGTGGATCTCGTCGCTCCATACCGGACGCGCACCGGTGTGCGCCGCCAGGTGAACCACCGGGCTGTAGCCGCCGGAGCTCGCGATGGTGTCGCAGGCGAGCTCTTCCACTGCCCCCGTCACGCTGAAGGCATCGATATCGATGGCCGCGATGCGTGCGCCTGTCACGCGACGCTCGCCCTTGGCCTCGATCACCGCGGCGCCGGCGATGATGCGAATGCCCGCGGCACGCGCCGCCTCGACCATCACGCCGGCAGGGTCCGGACGCGCATCGGCGATCGCGACCACTTCACGACCGGCCGCCGCCCAGGCAAGTGCCGCGCGATAGGCGTGGTCGTTGTTGACCGACAGCACCAGCTTGTCACCGGCGGCGACGCCGTAACGGGTCAGATAGGTGGTGACGGCACCGGCCAGCAGGTTGCCCGGCACATCGTTGTGGCTGTAGACCAGTGGCCGCTCGTGGGCGCCGGTGGCCATGATGACGCGATGGGCACGCACGCGGTGCAGACGTGAACGTGCCTGCTGGGCGCCGCGGGCATTCAAGGGCGCGAGGTCAGCCTGATGCTCGGTACGGCGCTCGTGCAGGGTCACGAAGTTGTGATCGTGGTAGCCGTTGGCGGTGGTGCGCGGCAGCAGCTGCACATCCTCGCAGGCTTCGAGTTCCGCAAGCACCGCGTCACGCCATTCGATGGCAGGCTGGCCATCCAGGGTCTGATCGAGACAGTCCGCCGACATGGAGAGCAGCGAGCCACCCAGCTCTTCCTGCTCATCACACAGGATGACGCGCGCGCCGCTGCGGGCCGCGACCAGCGCCGCCATCAGGCCCGCCGGGCCGGAGCCGATCACCAGCACATCGGTGTGCTGATGCAGGTGATCGTAGATGTCCGGGTCCTCCTCGAGCGGAGAACGCCCGAGACCGGCGGCCTTGCGGATGTACTTCTCGTAGGTCATCCACAACGAGGCCGGCGCCATGAAGGTCTTGTAGTAGAAGCCCGGCGGCATGAACTTGCCGCCCAGCTTGCCGACCTGCGGCAGGAAGCGGCTCATCAGGTCCTTCTGCGCCTTGACCCAGCCGCTGACGGCGTGGGCTTCCAGGCCGTCGTAGAGCGCCTGCTGGGTGGCACGCACGTTGGGCACCTGGCCGGCTTCGGTGCTGCCCAGCTGCAGGATGGCGTTGGGCTCTTCGGCACCGGCGGCGACCAGACCGCGCGGACGCGCATACTTGAAGCTGGCGTTGAGCACGTCGAGGCCGTTGGCCATCAGTGCCGAGGCGAGGGTATCGCCTGCCAGGCCCTGATAGCGCTTGCCATTGAAGGTGAAGGTCAGCGGCGTGGCGCGATCGATGCGTCCACCCGAGGCGAGACGGCGCGGGGCAGCGGCGGTCTGGTTGTCTTGCTGGCTCATGCGCTCACCCCCTTGGCTTGCGTAGTCGGATCGGCTTTCGTCTCACCGGTGATGGTGGGCTGCTCGCCCATGCGATAGGTCTCGAGAATCTCGTAGGTCACGGTGTGGCGGGTGATGTTGAAATACTTGCGACAGCCCACGGCGTGAATCCACAGCTCGTGGTGGACGCCACGCGGGTTGTTGCGGAAGAACAGATAATCCCCCCACTCGGCATCGGAGCAGGCTTCGGGGTCCTTCGGGCGCTCGATATGCGCCTGGCCCTTGACGTGGAATTCCTCTTCCTCGCGCAGCTCGCCGCAGTAGGGACAGAAGATATGCATCATGGTCGGTCGTCTCCTGACGGCAGGTTCAGTGCGCGACGCCAGCGGCGCCGTGTTCGTCGATCAGCTTGCCCGTGTTGAAACGGTCATAGGAGAAGGGTTCTGCCAGCGGATGGGTGCGCCCCTTGGCCAGTGTCCAGGCAAAGACGTTGCCGGACCCCGGCGTGGCCTTGAAGCCACCGGTCCCCCAACCGCAGTTGAAATAGAGCCCCTTCACGGGCGTCTTGGAAATGATCGGACAGGCGTCCGGGCAGGTGTCGACGATGCCGCCCCACTGACGGTTCATGCGTACCCGCGAGAAGATCGGGAACATCTCGACGATGGCCTGCAGGGTGTGCTCGATGGTCGGGTAGCTGCCACGCTGGCCGTAGCCCACGTAGCCGTCGATGCCGGCACCGATGACCAGGTCGCCCTTGTCCGACTGGCTGACATAACCGTGGACGTGGTTGGACATCACCACGGTGTCGAGAATCGGCTTGAGCGGCTCGGAGACCAGCGCCTGCAGCGGGTGGGATTCCAGCGGCAGGCGGAAGCCGGCCTTCTCGGCCATCACCCCGGAGTTGCCGGCGGTGACCACGCCGACACGCTTGGCACCGATGAAGCCGCGTGAGGTTTCCACCCCGACGATGGCGCCATCCTGCTTGCGGAAGCCAGTGACTTCGGTCTGCTGGATCAGGTCGACGCCGAGGCTGTCGGCACCGCGCGCGAAGCCCCAGGCCACGGCGTCGTGACGTGCCACGCCACCGCGCGGCTGCCAGGAGGCGCCGAGAATCGGGTAGCGTGCGCGGCTCGAGCAGTCCATCGCCGGCACCAGTTCCTGCACCTGCTGAGCATCCAGCACTTCGCCATCGATGCCCTGCAGACGGTTGGCATTCACGCGCCGCTGGATGTCACGCATGTCCTGCAGGGTGTGGCCCAGGTTGAGCACGCCACGCTGGGAGAACATCACGTTGTAGTTGAGATCCTGGGACAGGCCTTCCCACAGCTTCATGGAGTGCTCGTAGAGCGCCGCCGCCTCATCCCACAGATAGTTGGAGCGCACCAGGGTGGTGTTGCGCGCGGTATTGCCGCCGCCCAACCAGCCCTTCTCGATCACCGCGACATTGGTGATGCCGTGCTCCTTGGCCAGATAGTAGGCCGTGGCCAGACCATGCCCGCCGCCACCGACGATGACGACGTCGTATTCCTTCTTGGGTTCTGGACTACGCCAGACCTTCTGCCAGTTCTCATGGTGGCTGAGCGCATGCTTGACCAGCCCGAATCCCGAGTAACGCTGCATTTGCCACCCTCCTCACATCTTTGCCACCGCAAGCGCTGTCCGGTGCTCTCGCCCGAGTGATGTCTGTTGTTGTCACCCGAGTGATGTCTCTGCGCTTGCGGCATGTGTCGTTGTTATCGTTGTCTCTCGCCAGCGCCTTGTTCAGGCAAGCGCGGCGGGGTCGGTCACGCTGTTCGATGCATAGACCGGGAAGCGGGCACAGACTTCCTCGACCTTGCCGCGCACCTCGGCTTCCACCTTGGCGCTCTCGCCGGTGGACAGCGCGTCGAGCAGATCACAGATCCAGCCGGCCAGTGCCTCGCATTCCGCCTCGCCGAAGCCGCGCGTGGTGGCGGCCGGAGTGCCGATGCGCAGCCCGGATGTCACGAAGGGACTCTGCGGGTCATTCGGCACGCTGTTCTTGTTGACGGTGATATGGGCGCGGCCCAGTGAGGCATCCGCGTCCTTGCCGGTCACGCCCTGACGGATCAGCGAGACGAGGAACAGGTGGTCATCGGTACCGCCGGAGACCACGTCATAGCCGCGCGCCATGAAGACCTCGGCCATCACGCGGGCATTGGCGATCACGCGGGCCTGATAGCTGACGAAGTCCTGGCTCATCGCTTCCTTGAAGGCCGCGGCCTTGGCGGCGATGACGTGCATCAGCGGGCCGCCCTGCTGGCCGGGGAAGACGGCGCCATTGAGCTTCTTGTGCAGCGCTTCATCACCGGTGGCGGAGAGAATCAGGCCACCGCGCGGGCCGCGCAGCGTCTTGTGCGTGGTGGTGGTGACGACATGGGCGTAGGGCAGCGGGCTCGGGTAGTGACCCGCCGCGACCAGACCGGCCACGTGGGCCATGTCGACCATCAGCCAGGCGCCGATCTCGTCGGCGATATCGCGGAAGCGACGCCAGTTGACCACCCGCGAGTAGGCGGAGAAGCCGGCGATGATCATCTTCGGCTTGTGCTCGCGCGCCAGACGTTCCATTTCCTCGTAGTCCAGCTCGCCGCTCTCGGTCAGGCCGTATTGGATGGCGTTGTAGTGCTTGCCGGAGAAGTTGGGCGCCGCGCCGTGGGTCAGGTGGCCACCATGCGCCAGGCTCATGCCGAGGATGGTGTCGCCCGGCGAGACGAGTGCCATGAACACGGCCGCGTTGGCCTGGGCGCCGGAGTGCGGCTGCACGTTGGCGTAGTCACAGCCGAACAACGCACAGGCGCGCTCGATGGCCAGCGTCTCGACCTTGTCGACGAATTCGCAGCCGCCGTAGTAGCGCTTGCCGGGATAGCCTTCGGCGTACTTGTTGGTCAGCTGACTGCCCTGAGCCTCCATCACCAGCGGGCTTGCATAGTTCTCGGAGGCGATCAGCTCGATATGCGCTTCCTGACGCGCTGTCTCTTCGAGGATGGCCTCGGCCAGTGCAGGGTCGAGTCTGGCCAGTCGGTCATCACGGGTGTAGCCATGTTGCTGAGACATTGCGCGCCTCCGGTAAGCGGATCGTTGTTGTTGGAGTGGATCGATGAAGGGTGATCAGTGTTCGTCTGTTCGCTCAAATCCTGTCGAGTCAGCCGGCGCCAAGGCCATGGGTGGCTGTCTTGACCCGATACTAGCCCTGCCCCCCTGCGGCAAACTGCTTGTCAGCGTCACCCCGCAGCGCGAATGCGACATCGGCAGGCAAAAGCGACATCTCGACGGCCCGCGCAGAGCTGCTGCGAATAGTGGCTGCCCGCCACTGGCGCTACACCGAAGCCCCTGCGGGCAGGTATGCTAGACACCGATATCGTGCGATCAGGCGCCGGATGACGACTGATCCATGCAAGCGCGCGCCTGAGGAAGGGAGTTGAGAATATGCTGATGGAATTGCTGGCGGTGATGGCACCGGTACTGTGTGGCGCCGCCATCGGCTTCTTCTGGGTCAGGCTGGGCAACGACTACCCGATGGCCTTCGTCACCCGGCTGGTGCTCTACATCGGCACGCCGGCGCTGATCCTCAATGCGCTGGGTAGCGCCGAGATCGACAACTCGAGCTTCCTGCGTACGGGCCTGGCGACGCTGTCCGTGATGGCTCTGCTGCTGGCGCTGAGCTGGCCCTTCGCGCGCCTGATCGGCAAGCCCTGGAAGGTCGCGGTGGCGCCGTTGCTGTTCTCCAACGTCGGCAACATGGGCCTGCCGGTCTCGCTCTACGCCTTCGGTCAGGCCGGCTTCGCCTACGCCATCACCATCATGGTCACCATGTCGCTGCTGCAGTTCACCCTCGGCGCCTGGCTTGCCAGCACCAGCGGCAACCCGCTGCGCAGCGTGGTGCGCTCGCCGACCATCTGGGCCAGCATCGTCGCCACCCTCATGCTGCTCTGCGATGTGCACATGCCGCGCTTCGTCGCCAACAGCCTGGAGTTGATCTCCGGCTTCACCGTGCCGCTGATGCTGATCACCCTGGGCGTGTCGCTGGCCAGCATTCGCGTCAGGAATCTGGCGGCGGGCGTGGGCTTCAGTGTCCTGCGCATTCCCTTTGCCGCCCTGTGTGCCTGGGGGATCGGCACCCTGCTGGACCTGCCCCCGCTGGCGCTGCATGTGTTGACCATGCAGATGGCCATGCCGGTGGCGGTCTACAACTACATGTTCGCCCAGAAGGCCGGGCGTGAGCCGGAGTACGTCGCTACGCTGGTATTCTGCTCGACGCTCGCCGCCTTCCTCTATCTGCCCATGCTGCTGGCGGCGATGGGGGCGACACTGGGCTGAGCAGACTGCGGCTGCCCGAGCATTTCCGCAGTGAATGACAGGCACAAAAAAACCACGCGAGCCTGAGCTTGCGTGGTCGTGTGACACCTTCCTGCGGAAACTGCCGTGCCGTGAAGAAGACGGTATTGCACCATCCCGATATTGAGCAGCACGGCGCTTCCTGTTGCGACGATCAGCCTTGTAGTCCTGCTGGCACCCGCTCCCGGCCTGGAGGTGGCGCACTGTTCCCCTGTGTCATCATTGCCCTTTTGACCAAACCCGTGACTGGAGTGGCAGTCGTGGACCTGACGTGAACGCTCTCCGCTCTCGACCCGCAGCTGAAGGTGGCATGCAGCCCAACGGGGCCTTGTGCTTATGGCACCAGGGCAAACCCTGGCATGGCCTGGCGGGACTTCCCGCAGAGCCCCCTGCACTGCATGCGCTCATTCACGTGGCAACATCTGAAGGGTAGCCCCGAAGTCGTCTGCACCTCCAGATGGTTTGTGCCGTCTTCCTGCGCGAGTCGACTTGCTCATGAACCTGAGCATGAAGTCTTAGAGCACTCATGCCGAGCAGACTGTCAGCGCACCTCGGGCGTGGCGGCTGGCAGTCCCGCCAGGCCCTCGGCCTGCTGCTGACGCAGCTGGGCCAGCGTTGTCACGGCATGTCCCCTGGCTTGCCATTCGGCGCGCTCATCATCATCGGCCCGAATGATGAAGCGTCCAAGCAGGGTGTAGAGCAGCCCCAGCAACGGTGACAGCCAGCAGGCGAAGGCCAGCGGAATGTACAGCAGCCCCTCCATGCCCGCGCCACCGGCCATCAGCCCCAGTGAACTGACCACCACCGCACCACCGGCATTCCAGGGAATCAGCGGTGAGATCAGCGTGCCACCCTCTTCCAGTGAGCGCGACAGATTGAGCGTCGAGTATCCCTCACCGCGATAGATCGGCGCGTACATGCGCCCCGGCAGAGCGATGGAGAGGTAGGGGTCGCCCGCGATGACATTGGTCAGCGCCGCCGTGGAACTGGCCGCGACCTGCAGACCGAAGATACCGCGCACCTTGACCAGCACCGCGGCACACAGCGCCTCCAGACAGCCGATGATTTCCAGCAAGCCCCCGAAGGCCAGTGCGATCATCACCAGCAGGATGACCCAGGCCATCGACATGATGCCGCCGCGATTGAGCAGGCTGTCGATCTCGCTCACGCCGGTGCTCAAGGCGTAGCCGCCCTGCATATAGCCGAACAGTGCCTTGACCGCCTCGCCCTGTACGCCGAATGCCACGACCGCCCCGGCCAGCACCCCGACGAACAGCGCCGGGAGTGCCGGCATGCGCGCAACGGCCAGTGTCATCACCAGCAGCGGCGGCATCAGCACCCACAGATTGAAGGTGAAGTGTCCGGAAAGCCCTTCGGTGATGGCGGTGATGCGCTCGAGATCCAGCACCTGACCGGCGGCGAGCAGGTTGCCGGCGATCAGGTAGATCACCAGTGCGATCAGCATGGCGGGAATGGTGGTCGGCATCATGTTGCGGATGTGCGCGAACAGATTCACACCCGTCACCGCCGGCGCCAGATTGGTGGTATCCGACAGCGGCGAGACCTTGTCACCGAAGAAGGCGCCGGACACCACCGCACCGGCGGTCCACCACGGCGGAATGCCGAAGCCGGCCCCGATGCCCATCAGCGCAAGCCCCACCGTGCCCACGGTGCCCCAGCTGGTACCCAGCGCTACCGAGACCACCGCGCACAGCAGCATGGCCGCCGCCAGGAAGTATTCCGGCGAGACCAGCTTGAGTCCGTAGTAGATGATCATCGGCACGCTGCCGGAGGCGATCCAAACCCCGACCGTCATGCCGACCAGAATCAGGATCGCGATGGAAGGCAGGCCGACACGCACGATGCGCATCATGCCCTCTTCCATCGCCGACCAGCCGTGGCCCAGCTTCCAGCCGACCAGCGCCGTCATCGCGACGCCACAGATCAGCGGTACGTGCGGAGTGAATTCACCGAAGACAAACAGTTGCAGGGCCAACACGGCCAGCGTTGCCAGGATAGGCAAGCTGGCCATGGGCAGGGAGGGGCGTTGCGGTGCATCGACATCACGAGTCATGAGACATTGCTCCATTAGCCAGTTTTACTTGTTGTACCCCCACGCTAACCGACCCATGTCCCGACAGATGACTGACAGCGTCACCGGCCTCCCTGTATGCGACATCGTCTACGACTTTCCGCCTATCACTTGCGCGAGATTCATTCACCTCGCCGGGGACTGTCACCAACTTCATCTTGTGGTGAAAAGACGCTCTCCACTAGAACCTCAGATCCTCAGTAATCGATCACCACATCGCCATTGGGCACACTGCAGCAGGACAGGATGAAGCCTTCGGCGACGTCTTCATCGGTGATGCCGCCGTTGTGTTCCATCTCGACCTCGCCCGAGACCTTCTGCACCCGGCAGGTGCCGCAGATGCCCATGCCGCAGGCCTTGGGAATATGCAGGCCGAGCTTGGCGGCGGCGGCGTGGACGGTCTCGCCCGGGGCGATCTGCACCGACTTGCCGGTGGCGGAGAACTCGACCCGCGTGAGATCGGAGCGGTCCAGCTCATCGGCCAGCACCTCGGCCTGTTCGGCCTGCTCGATGGCCTCTTCCTCGACATCGACCGGCGTGGCACCGAAGGATTCCTCGTGATAGCGGCTCATGTCGAAGCCGTGGCTGCGCAGCAGATGCTTGACCGCATTCATGTAGGGCGTGGGGCCACAGCAGAAGATCTCGCGCTCCATGAAGTCCGGCGCGATCATCTCGAGCATCGCATCGGTGAGATAGCCGCGATAGCCGGACCAGGTCTGGCCGGTCTCGAAGCGTTCACAGATGACGTGCATGTTGAACTCCGGCACGCGGGAATCCATGAACTCGAGCTGACGCCAGAAGATGATGTCGCGCGGGCTGCGCGCACTGTGCACGAAGGAGATGTCCACATTGGCATTGGTATCGAAGTACCAGCGCGCCATCGACATCAAGGGCGTGATGCCCACGCCACCGGACAGCATCAGAATGCGTTCCGCCGGGTAGTCGATGCAGTTGAAGTTGCCGACCGGGCCGTGCACCGCCAGCACATCGCCTTCATTGAGGTTGTCGTGCAGCCAGTTGGAGACCAGCCCGCCCGGCACGCGCTTGACGGTGATCGAGAAGCTGTAGGGCACCGACGGTGAGCTGGAGATGGTGTAGGAGCGCATGATCTGCTGGGCATCGATCTCGAGCTCCAGGGTCACGAACTGCCCCGGCTTGAAGAAGAACATCACCGGCTGTTCGGCCATGAAACAGAAGGTGCGAACGTCCCAGGTTTCCTGAATGACCTTCACGCAGCGCACGCTATGTCGACCGTTGGTCCAGGTCTGCGTCGTAACTGGATTGAAGTTGCTGAGAGTGGTGCTCATGAAGGCCTCGCTGGGCATGTTGTTCTTGGAGACATGTTCTTGAAGAGACAGTGTCAGGCCACCCTGCGCTGCGTGCGCGGCCAACGGTGGGACATGCTCAGGATTGTCGAGTCAGCGCCCGGCAAGCATTTATCCGTGCACGACAGAAACATGCCCGATCACTCCAATCCCGCCCCCGCAGCGCCCTGCCGCCGCCTCATCGCTACGCCTGCCTGTGCCTCAAAGCCCCTGCGCAGACGACCGGCGTCGGAAATACATCATTGAGCGTCGCCATCAGACATAAGTCGTGACTTGACCTCAGCCACACTGCGATCCATGCGTGGCAATGCCACTCAGATGTCATGCGGACTGCCTGAACTTCCACGCTGACTATCCTGTCGAGCGAGCGGCACTCTGCCTGCGCCGCCCTCGACACCCGAACCGACCAGGACGGGATGACGCACCGCGCGATGCATTGGCACTCCCTCATGGGGCCCCGATGTAGCCCCGCGGTGCTGCCCGGCAATGGTCTGTTCACTCGTTCCCTCTGTCCCGGCTTCACAACAACAATGATCAGCACACTCACTCAACCCAAGGCGACCCTGCTCCCGGCGCCTACCGACCGTGCGAGGACACCGCGATGAGCGACTTACTGGAACACGCTCAGGATCAGCAGCGTCAGGCGGTACGCGAGGCCGCCGCGCGGCTTCTAGAGGCCCGCAGTCCCGGCTACACCCTGCCCCAGCCCTTCTACAATGATCAGCGCCTGTTCGATCTCGACATGAAGGAGATCTTCGAGCGCGAGTGGCTGTTTGCCGGTCTCAGCAGCGAGATCCCGCTCAAGGGCAACTTCATGACCATGGATGTAGGCAACAGTCCGATCATCATCGTGCGCGGTGACAACGGGGCCATCCATGCCTTCCATAACGTCTGTCGCCATCGCGGGTCCCGCCTGTGCAGCACCGAGCGTGGCAAGGTCGCCAAGCTGGTGTGCGGCTATCACAAGTGGACCTATGAGCTGGATGGCCGCCTGCTGTTCGCCGGTTCCGACATGGGTACCACCTTCGATACCAGTGAATACGGCCTGCACCCCGTCCACGTGCGCTCAGCCGGCGGCATGCTGTTCATCAACCTCGCCGAGCAGCCCGAGAACTGCGAGCCGTTCTTCAAGACGCTGGAGTTCTACCTCAAGCCCTACGACATGGAGAACGTCAAGGTCGCGGCCAGCTCCTCCATCATCGAGGAAGGCAACTGGAAGCTGGTGATCGAGAACAATCGCGAGTGCTATCACTGCGATGGCTCCCACCCGGAGCTGCTCAACACCCTGCAGGAATTCGATGACACCGATGACCCGCGTGCCACCGAGGCCTACAAGGCGCTGGTCGCCAAGAAGCAGGCCGACTGGGATGCCGAGAAGGTGCCCTATCAACTGGTGCGCTTCGGTCGCCGCAATCGCATGACGCGCACGCCGCTGCTGGAAGGCACCGTCTCGATGACCACGGACGGCACCCCGGCGTGCAAGAAGCTGCTGGGTCGCCTGCAAAGCCCCGACATGGGCTCGCTGCGCATCCTCAACCTGCCCAACTCCTGGAACCACTTCATGGGCGATCATGCCGTGGTCTTCCAGGTCGACCCGATCGGCCCCCTCAAGACCCGCGTGACCACCAAATGGCTGGTGCACAAGGACGCGGTGGAAGGTGTCGACTACGACCTGGCGAAGCTGCGCAAGGTGTGGGACGCCACCAATGATCAGGACCGTCAGCTGGTGGAAGAGAACCAGCGCGGCGTCAACTCCAGCGCCTATCAGCCCGGCCCCTACTCGGCGACCTTCGAGTTCGGTGTCGTCGACTTCGTCGACTGGTATGCCGAGCGCATGCAGGAAGCGCTCAAGGGACAGCAGGAGCCGCATCTGCAGCTGGCCTGAGGGCTTGAGTCCTTGAGTCCTCGAAACCTGAGACTCTGAAAGACAGGCAAGAAAAAACCCGCCACCGGCAAGCCGGTGGCGGGTTTTTTTGGCTTTCACTCGGGCAACACGCCGATGGCGGGTCACCCGAGAGGTACTACGGCTGGATTACAGCTGCGTGTCCAGGCTCATCATCAGGCTGAGCGCCATGACGATGATGATGGAGAAGCCGAACAGCTTGCGTGCCCAGGAGGCATCAGGCTGATCCTTGAGGCGCCAGGCGGCCAGATACAGCCACCAGCCACCCGTGACGGTCGCGACTACCAGATACCAGATGCCGGTATATCCCCACAGTGTCAGCAACAGCGACACCGGGATGAAGCCGGCAATGTACCCCGTCACTACACGCTTGGCATGCTCCATGCCTCGCGCTACCGGGAGTACCGGAATATTGGCGGCCCGATAGTCATCGACACGAAACATGGCAATCGCATAGGAATGCGGCATCTGCCACATGCTGAAGATGATCAACAGCAGCAGCGCCCCCATGTCCGCCTGACCGGTGACGGCCAGGTAGCCGACCACTGGCGGCGCAGCGCCGGACAGTGAGCCGATGAGGGTGCCATACACCGAGCCACGCTTGAGCCACATGCTGTAGGCCCCGACATAGATCACGAAGCCCAGCCCCACGGCGATCATCGCCATGAGATTGGTCATCGCGGCCAGAAGCCAGAAGCCTGCAAGGCCCAGCACGCTGCCGAAGACGAAGGCCCCCTTCAGCGAGATGTCGCCCTGCACCAGAGCACGGCCCTGGGTACGTGCCATGTGGCGGTCGATATCGCGATCGATGCAGTTGTTGAACACACAGCCTGAGGCCACGATCAACGCCACCCCGACCAGGGTGGCGATGAACAGCGCCCAATCCACCTCACCACCGGAAGCGAGAAAGAAGCCGCCGCTGACGGTGATCAGGTTGCCGAAGATAATGCCCGGCTTGGTGGTACGCAGGTAGTCCTTGATCATCAGGCTCACGCTATCAGATGGGCATCATGTTCTGATTCAGCTCGATCATGATCCATATGGAACCACCAACGACGATTGCCACGATCACCACGGTGAACAGCATGGCCATGACATTCCAGCTCTGCTCCTTGGAGCCGTCCAGGTGCAGGAAGAAGTACAGCTGCACGAAGACCTGAGCGATGGCGAAACCGTAGATGGCCCAGATCACGCCGACACCCGGATCATCCATCATCATCACCATCCCGAACGGGATGATGGTCAGGATGATGGAGAGAATCAGACCGGTCACGTACTGCTTGACGCTGCCGTGATTGTCGTTGTGGTCGTTGTTGGAATGGCTCATAGCATCACTCCTGTGAGATAGACGACGGTGAAGACGCAGATCCAGATGACGTCCAGGAAGTGCCAGAACAGGCTGAGCATCATCAGACGACCGCGATGCACTTCCGTCAGACCTTTCTTCTTGACCTGGAAGATCAGCAGCGCCATCCAGATCAGACCGACGGTCACGTGCAGACCGTGGGTGCCGACCAGGGTGAAGAAGGCAGACAGGAACGCGGACTTGTCCGGACCCTGGCCGTTCACGATCAGGTGGTAGAACTCATAGATTTCCATCGCGATGAAGCCTGCGCCACAGGCGAAGGTGATCATCAGCCACTTGATCACCGCGGAGCTGTCTCCGCGGTTCATGCCCAGCATCGCCAGGCCGTAGGTGAAGCTCGAGGCCAGCAGCAGCGCGGTCTCGACCAGCACGAAGTTCAGCTCGAAGATCTCGGCGCCCGTCGGGCCACCGGCATACGCCTGGCTCAGTACCACGTAGACCGCGAACAGCATCGCGAACAGGATGCAGTCGCTCAGCAGATAGAGCCAGAAACCGAAGACCTTCAGGCCGTTGGTATCGTGATGCTCGTGATCGTCATGGGCGTCATGCGCCCCATCGTGAGATGTCATTGCATTATTCGCCATGATTACCCCTGAACCACTGTGTCGTTAGGTGTGCGGGCGCTGGGCAGGGCGCGACGCTCGCGACCCTCACGCTCGACACGCTCCACTTCCTCGACGGACACGTAGTAGTCGATGTCGTAGTTGAAGGAGCGCACGATGAAGGTAGCGATCATGCCGACCAGCCCGACCACGGCCATCCACCAGATGTGCCAGATCAGTGCGAAACCGAACACCAGGCTGAAGGCGGAGATGATGACGCCAGCAGCGGCGTTGCGCGGCATGTGGATCGGCGCATAAGGCTTCTTGGCCTCCTGCTCGATGCCACGTTCCTTCATTTCCCAGAACTCGTCGAGCTCGGAAACCTGCGGCTCGTGAGCGAAGTTGTAGAACGGTGCCGGTGAAGTGGTGCTCCACTCCAGGGTACGACCGCCCCAGATATCGCCAGTGGTGTCCTGCAGCTGCTTGCGGTTCTTGATGCTGACCGCGATCTGGATCACGGTGCACGCGATACCGATCAGGATCAGGACAGCACCGATGAAGGCGACGACCAGGTACGGCACCCACAGCGGGTTGTCGACGTGCTGCAGACGACGGGTCATGCCCATGAAGCCGAGGATGTACAGCGGCATGAAGGCGAGGTAGAAGCCAGTGATCCAGAACCAGAAGGAACGCTTGCCCCACTTCTCGCACAGCATGAAGCCGGTCGCTTTCGGGAACCAGTAGGTGATACCGGCCATCGCACCGAAGACCACGCCGCCGATGATGACGTTGTGGAAGTGGGCGATCAGGAACAGCGAGTTGTGCAGTACGTAGTTGGCGCCCGGAACGGCCAGCAGAACGCCGGTCATGCCACCGATGGTGAAGGTGACGATGAAGCCCAGGGTCCACAGTACCGGAGAGGTCATTTCGACGCGACCGCGGTACATGGTGAACAGCCAGTTGAAGATCTTCACACCTGTCGGGATCGAGATGATCATCGTCGCGATACCGAAGAAGGCGTTCACGTCAGCGCCGGCACCCATGGTGAAGTAGTGGTGCAGCCAGACGATGAACGACAGGACGGTGATGACGAGAGTCGCCCACACCAGCGAGGTGTAACCGAACAGCTTCTTCTTGGAGAAGGTGGCGATGACTTCGGAGAACACACCGAAGACCGGCAGCACCAGGATGTACACCTCAGGATGGCCCCAGGCCCAGATGAGGTTGACGTACATCATCATGTTTCCACCAAGGTCATTGGTGAAGAAGTGGAAGTCGAGGTAGCGATCGAGCGTCAGCATCGCGATGGTAGCGGTCAGAATCGGGAAGGCCGCGACGATCAGGACGTTGGCGCACAGTGCGGTCCAGGTGAAGACCGGCATCTTCATCAGGGACATGCCCGGCGCACGCATCTTGAGGATGGTGGCGATGAAGTTGACACCTGTCAGCAGGGTACCGACACCGGAGATCTGCAATGACCAGATCCAGTAATCCACCCCGACCCCGGGGCTGTAATTGGCCCCCGACAACGGCGGATAGGCCAGCCAGCCAGTCTTGGCGAACTCACCCAGACCCAGAGAGATGTTGACCAGCAGCGCGCCGACCACGAACAGCCAGAAGCTGAGCGAGTTCAGGAACGGGAAGGCCACGTCACGTGCGCCGATCTGCAGCGGCACGACAACGTTGATCAGACCGATGACCAGCGGCATCGCCACGAAGAAGATCATGATCACGCCGTGGGCAGTGAAGATCTGGTCGTAGTGATCCGGGGGCAGATAGCCCTGACCACCACTGGACGCCAGCATCTGCTGGGAACGCATCATGATCGCATCGGAGAAACCACGGATCAGCATCACCAACGCGACGATGATGTACATCATGCCGATCTTCTTGTGATCGACAGAGGTGAACCACTCATTCCACAGGTAGGCCCACTTTTTCTTTACCGTGATGAAGCCGACAAGGGCTGCACCACCGAGGATTACCGCCGCAAGCACGATCATGATGATCGGCTCGTGATACGGAATCGCCTCTAATGTGAGTTTTCCAAGCATTGCTTATTCCTCGGTTGCCATCGCAGATTCAGCGTGACCAGAAGCGTCATGATCGGACATGCCGTCTTCGGCGCTGTCGTGATGCATTCCACCCTTCTTCATGTGGCGCATCTGATCATCGCTCATGCCCAGCTCCATGCCGTCCATGTAGGGCGCCATGATCTGCTCATACAGGTTCGGCTTGACCTGACCATAGAAGGTCGGGGCGACGTCCTCGCTCGGCTCCTTGAGAGCGGCAAGACCAGCGTCATCCAGCACCTTGCTGCTGCCGCGTGCCTTCTCGATCCAGGCGTCGAAGTCGCCTTCGCTCATGACATGCGCCTTGAAGTGCATGTCGGCGAAGCCGGCGCCGCTATAGCTGGCAGAGATACCGTCGTAGGTACCCACTTCACTGCCGATCAGGTGCAGACGGTTTTCCATCCCCGCCATTGCATAGATCTGGCTACCGAGCTGCGGGACGAAGAACGAGTTCATCACCGTGTCGGATGTGATGTGGAAGCGAACCTGACGATCCACCGGCATGGCCAGTTCATTGACCGTCGCGATGCCCTGCTCCGGATAGATGAACAACCACTTCCAGTCCATGGACACGACCTGCACCTCGATCGGCTCACCGCCGTCGACGATCTCGGCACGCGGGTCCAGCTCGTGCGTGCTCTTCCAGGTCAGGATGCCCAGAGCGAGGATGATCAGGCACGGAATGCCCCAGACCACGATCTCGATCTTGGTGGAATGCGCCCAGTTGGGCGTGTAGGTCGCCTTGCTCTGCTTGGTATCGCGATAGCGCCAGGCGAACCACAGCGTCATGAAGATGACCGGGATAACAACCACGAGCATCAGGTAGGTAGCAGTCAGGATCAGCGACTTTTCGGATTCACCGATAGGCCCCTTGGGATCGAAGAGTACGGCGTCACAGCCGGACAGCATCAATAATCCCGCGAGGATAGGGAGTCCCCGCAGAGCCCCCCGCATTAGGCTTTTTCTCATCTCACGACCTCGTTGGAACACGCCATGGCGTCATGACGAGCCCACATGTGGAACACAGCGTTCGAAGAAATGACCAACAGGAAGCCGTCGATCTTTCGAACGAAATCAGAAGATTTCCCGCAGGCGGGCACAGGATAGAGAAAAGACAGGGGGGCTGACTACGGGGCAGGATGACGCACCAGGGGCCACATGCGGATGACTTCGGCCATCCGGTGCGCGCCAATCATGCCTTGAGCGGCATGAGTTCTCTCACGCTCGAGGGAGGTTAAAGCAGCGGGATCGGAGGGGGAAGCCGACACTCACGGCAATGATGTCGCGACAGTGCATGCCTTGCAGGGCCAGACAGCTCGTCATTCACCGGCCTTCTCCGCGATGCCAGCCCCCCTGCCCTGCTTGATGATGCCCGTGAGAATCACGACCTTGTCGCGTCACAATTCAGTGCATCCCCACAGATGTCCTCGCCATCGGCGCACCAGGTGGCGTCGAAGCAACCACTACCGCCACACGATACTGCGCAACAAAACCCCAATAAACAGCCACCAATTGAAATTAAATGCCAAAAATTGTACCGATAAGCCTTTCAAAAGTTGCTGAAGTACTCCCCCAACCCGGGCGAGAGAGGCATTTTCCCGACATGATACTTGTATGAGGCCGGCGTTCATTGACGAGAAAACATGCATCATTATCGATCATTACCTGACAGGTAAATGCACCATGATGCGTCTCACATGATGCTGGCATTCCCGATCAACAGGGGACACTTTTTCGCAACCTTGGCATGCCATTCTCATGATCAATGCCGAACCAAATGGCCTGATGAGTGTCATTTTCCGTCATTCATTTACGCGGACTCACCACCTTTCTGCCAGATGACGCCCAGCCTTCCATCATAAAAAATACACAAATAAACACACCTCAGAAACTCTCTGGTTACCAATTTTGCACAAAAATCCGGTTTCCCGCCCCCATTGTGTGACTTGAGTCAGACAAGGAATGAACTCGACCGCGGCGTCAGGAACAACATCCTCGAAAAAGGTCAAGACCTGCGACAATTGACCACACCAAAAATAGGGACAATGATCTGGGAGAATTTCCCGGGGCCTTTTCCACGCCCAGCGGCCACACAGGTCTCTCTTCACCAGCACCATCGGCCTGAGGTCAGGCGCGATTCGCGTTCCCCATCAGCGATGATTCGCGGCCGCCACTCGCCGCGACGGCCAGATTCTCGAGCTCTCGGTCTAGCGGTCTCTTGGCTTGCCGGGTCTCTTGGCTTGCCGGGTCTCTTGGCTTATCGGGCTCTGGGCCTGGCGGGCTCACACTCTCTCCAATGTCAGGGCCGTGCGACATGCTGCCTGAGCGGGTCGAGAGCCATGCCCTGAAACGCCCGCTTTGCGATGACAGCTCTGCGATGACAGCTCTACAGCTACAGCTCTGCAATGACAGCTCTACAACAACAGCCCTGCAACGAGAGCCCTACCATGACTGCCTCCTCGACCACGCATTCCCTCATCGCCGCCGACCAGCTTCCCGCAGGCATCCTCTATCGCCTGTTCTCGGGCAGCATCGCGCCCCGGCCGATCGCCTGGGTCTCGACCATCGATGCGGCAGGCAACACCAACCTCGCGCCCTTCTCGTTCTTCACCATCGCCAGCATCAATCCGCCGGTGCTCGCCTTCAGCCCGCTGCGCAATGGCGAAGGCAAGACCAAGGACACCCTCAACAACCTCGGGCAGGTCGCGGAATGCGTCATTCACATCGGTGGCGAGGCGATGAGCGAGGCGCTCAATCTCACCAGCGCCAGTCTCGCCGCCGACGAGGATGAGTTCACCCACGCGGGCCTGAACAAGGTGGCCATGCCGCCGCTTGCGGTCCCGCGCGTGGAGGGCGCCCCGATCGCCTTCGGCTGTCGACTGCGCGACATCATCTCGTTCGGTGATCAGCCGCTGGCCGGTTCACTGGTGCTGGCCGAGGTGGTGGTGATGCATGCCGACGCAGCGGTCTGGGATGGGCGGCATGTCGACAATGAGGTGCTGCGTGCCATCGGGCGCATGGCCGGCAGTGACTATGCACGCACGGATAGCCTGTTCAGTTTACAGCGCCCCGAATGACTTTCCGGCACGGATAGGAAATCCATAAACCTTAATACAATCAATGCCTTTCAGCGCACGACAAGGATGGCTCAAGGTTTGACGCCACCACCTGCAACTGGCAGAAAGGCGCATGTTGCACAAGGCTTCAGACCAAGGTCTGAACGCTTCCACCAGGCGGGACAAGGTCCCTCATTCTGACTCGAGATGCCCACAGGAGCGGCTATCGAAAGAAAACATACGAGGTAACTCCATGTCATCGAATCCGTATGTGACGGATTACCAGATCGGTCAGGACAATGTTCAGCGACTCGGGCTGGATGTCCACAAGCCGGTCTTCACCATCAGTGCGCTGCTGATCGTAGGCTTCATCCTGTTCACGCTGCTGATGCCCGAGTCGGCCGAGTCGGCACTGGGCGGCGCCAAGGCATGGTCCATCACCCATGGTGATTGGCTGTTCATGCTCTCCAGCAACTTCTTCATCCTGTTCTGCCTACTGCTGGTCCTGCACCCGGTCAGCCGCCTGCGTCTGGGCGGACGCGACGCCAAGCCGGAATTCAGCCGGATGGCCTGGTTCGCGATGCTGTTCGCGGCCGGCATGGGCACCGGCCTGATGTTCTGGGGGGTCGCCGAGCCAGTGGCGTACTACACCGACTGGTCCGGCACGCCACTGAACGCACCACCGCGTACGCCGGAAGGCGCAACGGCGGCACTCTCGGCCACCGTCTTCCACTATGGGCTTCACCCGTGGGCCATGTATGCCGTGATCGGCCTGTCGCTGGCCTTCTTCGCCTACAACAAGGGCCTGCCGCTGACGCTGCGCTCGGTGTTCTACCCCTTGCTGGGTGAACGTGTATGGGGCTGGAGCGGCCATATCATCGATATCGTCGCGGTGCTCGCCACCCTGTTCGGCCTTGCCACCTCTCTGGGGCTGGGCGCGGCACAGGCGGCCTCGGGGCTGGACCATCTGTTCGGCATCGGCGATGGGCTGGTCAGTCAGATCGGCGTGATCGTGGCGGTCACGCTCGCGGCCATCTACTCGGTGAGTCGCGGCCTGGATGGCGGCGTCAAACGCCTCTCCAATCTCAACATGATGCTGGCCGCGCTGCTGGTGGTGTTCCTGTTCATCGTCGGCCCGACCATGGACATCATCACCGGACTCGGCACCACCAGCGTCGGCTATCTGGAATATCTGCTGCCGCTCTCCAACTGGATCGATCGCCCCGACGAAGGCTGGTTCCATAGCTGGACCATCTTCTACTGGGCCTGGTGGATTTCCTGGTCGCCGTTCGTCGGCATGTTCATCGCGCGTATCTCGCGCGGACGCAGCGTGCGCGAATTCGTCACCGCCGTGCTGGTGGTACCGACCCTGGTCACCATCGTGTGGATGACCGTCTTCGGCGGCACCGCACTGGAAGAGGCACGAGCCGCCGGCAGCGAGCTGGCCCAGGGCATCGACACTCCCTCGATGGCCATGTTCCAGATGTTCGACAGCCTGCCGCTGTCCTCCATCACCTCCTGCGTCGCCATCGTGCTGGTGCTGGTGTTCTTTGTGACCTCCTCCGACTCCGGCTCGCTGGTGATCGATTCCATCACCGCCGGTGGCAAGCAGGATGCTCCGACGCGCCAGCGCATCTTCTGGGCAGCGGCCGGCGGCCTGATCGCCTGTGCCCTGCTGTATGGCGGCGGCAGCACCGCACTGAGTGCGCTGCAGGCGGGCGCCATCTCCACGGGACTGCCCTTCACGGTGGTGCTGCTGGTGATGTGCTTCTCGCTGTTCCGCGGTCTGCGCTGGGAGAAGCGCGAATACGATCGCGCCAACGCAGCGACCTGAGCCACTGCGCGCAGTGAAAAGAGGCGAGTGAGCACCCACGCAAAAGGGCCTGTCAGTCGACAGGCCCTTTTGTTCATCTGGCAATCAGTGTCAGCGCGCGGCGCGCAATCTTTCAGGAGTGCCGCGCCTAGCGCAGTCCCGGCAGCAGATACTTGTCCAGCGCCTGGCGCACCGACGGCAGCAGGATATCGGAGTGCATCACCAGCTCGCGCACCAGTTCCTGCAGGCCCGGCACGCCCACCTCGGCATGCTTTCTGAGTGCCATGCGCGCGCAGGTATCCGCGCAGGCATGCTCGGAAATCTGCACGCCCAGCGCCACCAGCCGCTCACGAAAGTCTTCGTGATCAATCAGCTCCACGATCATCATCGTCATTCTCCTTGCTCGCTGACGGCGGGCATTGTCATTGGTATTGACCCACTCTGTTCTGAGCATAGCCTTTCTGAGGATAGCCGAAATGCACGACGGGCTGTCTCCGACATTCTGGTCAGACCGGGGCGCCCTCTGCGTGCCTGCCCACGCCACTGGCGTAGGCATTTGCGTCAGGCGCGTCTGGCTCGGTTGCGGTCTATTGCCTCGATCTATCCGCTCGGTCCAGCCCGCTTGCCATGTCCGCCTCACATGTCTGCTTCAGCTCTCCACACCCGCCGAGGCGGGTTCGGCTCTGGCCAGACGGCAGGCGGCGTACTTGAACTCGGGAATCTTGCCCACCGGATCGAGCGCCGGATTGGTCAACAGGTTGGCGGCGGCTTCGGCGTAGCAGAATGGCACGAAGACCATGCCGGCCGGCGTCAGCGGATCGGCGCGGGTAGCGAGGGTGATCTGGCCACGTCGCGTGGTGATCGAGAGCGGCTCGCCCGGCGTGATACTCAGGCGCTCCAGCTCCACCGGATTGAGCGTGGCCACGGCGGCCGGCTCGAGATTGTCGAGTACCGCCGCGCGGCGCGTCATCGAGCCGGTATGCCAGTGTTCGAGCTGACGGCCGGTGGTCAACACCGTCGGATAGTCGTCATCCAGCGTCTCATCCGGCGGCGTGGGCCAGGTCGGTACGAAGCGGGCACGGCCGCTGGCGCGCGGGAAGCCCTCGCCGAATACCACATCCTCGCCCTCGCCCCCCGGCGTCAGGCACGGATAGGTCACCGAGTTCTCCTCGGACAGCCGCGCCCAGTCGATGTTGTCGAGGGAATCCATGCCTTTTTGCATCTCGGCGTAGATCTCCTCCGGCCCGGCGTAATCCCAGTCAAGCCCCATGCGCCGCGCCAGCTGCTGGGTGATCCACCAGTCCGGCTTGGCCTCGCCCGGGGCGCGCAGTGCCGCCCGGCCACGCTGCACCTGCCGGTTGGTATTGGTGACGCTGCCGTCCTTCTCCGGCCAGGCGTACGAAGGCAGCACCACATCGGCGAACTGTGCCGTCTCGGTGACGAAGATGTCCTGCACCACCAGGTGCTCCAGATGCGCCAGCGCGCTGCGCGCATGCTCGAGATCCGGGTCCGACATCGCCGGATTCTCGCCGAGAATGTACATGCCGCGGATCTGATCGGCGTGGATGGCGTGCATGATCTCCACCACCGTCAGGCCCGGCGTCGCCGAGAGCGGGGTCTGCCACAGCGCTTCCAGCCGCTCGCGCGCCGCCGTGTCGCCCACCGGCTGATAGTCGGGGAACACCATCGGAATCATCCCGGCATCCGAGGCACCCTGGACATTGTTCTGACCGCGCAGCGGGTGCAGGCCGGTGCCTTCACGCCCGACATGACCACACACCAGCGCCAGCGCGATCAGGCAACGCGCGTTGTCGGTGCCGTGGGTGTGCTGCGAGATGCCCATGCCCCAGAAGATCATCGCGCGCCTGGCGGTCGCGTACTCGCGGGCCACGGCGCGAATCTCTTCTGCCGCCACGCCACACAGCGGCGACATCGCCTCCGGCGTCAGCGCCGCGACATGCTCCGCCAGCGCGGCGAAGTCCTCGGTGTGTGCCTCGATATAGGCCTGATTGGCCAGCCCCTCGCTGATGATGACGTTGAGCATGGCATTGAACAGCGCCACGTCCGCCCCCGGCGTGAACTGGATCGAGCGATGCGCCTGACGACGCAGCGCCAGCGCACGCGGGTCGATCACCACGATGCGTGTGCCACGCTTGGCGGCGCGCTTGAAGAAGGTCGCCGCCACCGGATGATTGACGCCCGGGTTGCAGCCGGTCAGCACGATCAGATCGGACTGCTCGGCCTGCATGAAGGAGGCGCTCACGCCGCCCGAGCCGACGCCTTCCATCAGCGCCGCCACCGAACTTGCATGACACAGACGCGTACAGTGATCGACATGGTTGGAGCCGAAGCCGGTGCGCACCAGCTTCTGGAACAGCCACGCCTCCTCGTTGGTGCACTTGGCGCTGCCGAAGCCCGCCAGGCTGTCGGGGCCATGCGCGCGCTTGAGGCGCATGAGCCCCTCGGCCGCGACCTCGAGGGCCTCGTCCCAGCTGGCCTCACGGAAGTGGGTCAGCGGGTGGGCGGGGTCAAAGTTCGCATCCAGCCCCTTGGCTACGCCGTCACGGCGGATCAGGGGGCGGATCAGACGCTCCGGATGGCGCGGATAATCGAAGCCGAAGCGCCCCTTCACGCACAGCCGGCCGTGGTTGGAGGGCCCGTCGCGGCCACTGACCGCGATGATGTTGTCCAGCCGCGTATCCGCGACGCGCTGTCGGCGCTTGTCAGTCTTGAGGGAGTCGCCGTCCGCCATGCCCTGCTGGGCATCCGCCAGGGTCGCGACCGGCTGGCCCTCGACACTCAACGCCTCGCCGCTGCCGCGACTGACCTGATACTCCAGCTGACAGCCCACGCCGCAGTACGGGCAGATGGAGGCGACGCGCTCATCGACGGCGGCGCTGTCGCCGAAGCCCTGCTCATCCACCTGGGCGGCAGGCATCAGGGCGCCGGTCGGGCAGGCCTGCACGCACTCGCCGCAGGCGACGCAGGTGCTGTCGCCCATCGGGTCCTCGAGATCGAACACGATGCGCGTATTGCTGCCGCGCCCCGCCAGCCCGATCACGTCATTGACCTGTACCTCGCGACAGGCGCGCACGCACAGGCCGCAGCTGATGCAGGCATCATGATTGACCGCCATCGCGGTATGGGAGTGATCGAGAGCGCTGGCCTGCGTCGGCAACCACTCCTCCACCGTATCCCCCAGCCACTCGCGGACCGTCTCGCGGGCGCCGCACAGGGTCTCGCGAGCGCGCCCGACATCCACCGCCAGCAGCTCGGCCATCGCCATGAAGTGGCTGCTGACATCGGGGTTGTGCGCCTCGGCGGGCATATCGGCGGCGAGCAGCTCCACCACCATCGCACGCGCCTCGCCGGCACGCCGTGAGCTGGCACTGCGCACCACCATGCCCGCCCGCGCCTCGCGGATACAGCTGGCGGCGAGAGTGCGCTCGCCATCGATCTCGACCATGCAGGCGCGACAGTTGCCATCGCCGCGATAATCCGGCGCTTCGCTGTAGCAGAGATGGGGAATCGTCTCACCGGCACGCTTGGCGATCTTCCATAGCGTCTCGCCGGGATAGGCCGTCACCTCCGCACCATCCAGCGTGATGGTGAAGCCATCCTCGCGCAGCGGCTGATCATCCGAGGATGAGTTGGCCAACCCTGTCAGCGCATTCATGCCTCACCTCCCGTGGCGTCAGCCGCATGGCTCGTGGCGATCAAGCGCACCCCGCTGCTGGCGAGGGTCTCCCGGAAGTCCTTGAGCAGGCCGAGCACCGGATTGGGCGCGGCCTGACCGAGCCCACAGATCGAGGCGTCCATCATCACCTGCGACAAGCGCGTCAGTAGCGTCTCATCCCACTCATCGCCGCTGAGCGCCGCCAGCATCTGACGCGTGCCGACACGACACGGCGTGCACTGGCCGCAGGACTCGTCCATGAAGAAGCTCATCAGATTGCGCGCCACCGCTGCCAGATCGTCCTTATCCGACAGCACCACCACCGCGGCCGAGCCGATGAAGCAGCCGTGGGCCTGCAGGGTGTCAAAATCCAGCGGCAGGTCCGCCTTGCTGGCCGGCAGAATGCCGCCGGAGGCGCCGCCGGGCAGATAGGCACGCAGACGATGGCCGTCGGCCATGCCGCCGCCATATTCCTCGACCAGCTCGCTGAGCGTGATGCCGGCCGGTGCCAGATACATGCCCGGGCGTCTGACGCGCCCGGAGAGCGAGAAGCTGCGCAGCCCCTGACGTCCCTGACGGCCGGCCGCGACGTAGTGGTCATGGCCTTCGCGATGGAGCCGCGCGATCCAATAGACCGTCTCGACGTTGTTGACCAGGGTCGGGCGACCGAACAAGCCACATTGCGCCACGAAGGGCGGCCGCTGACGCGGCTTGCCGGGCTTGCCTTCCAGCGACTCGATCAGTGCCGATTCCTCGCCACAGATATAGGCGCCGGCGCCACGCCGCAGCTGGATATAGCCCGGCGCGACGAGGCCTGCGGCTTCCAGCTCCGCGATGCACTCGCGCAGCACCTCATTCAGGGTCGGGTATTCGTCGCGCAGATAGAGGTAGAGCGCCTCGGCCTCGATGGCATGCGCACTGGCCAGCGCGCCCTCGAGGAAGGTGTGCGGCTCACGCTCCAGATAGCAGCGGTCCTTGAAGGTGCCGGGCTCGCCTTCATCGGCATTGATCACGCAATAGCGCGGCCTCGCCTCGGCACGCACGAAGCCCCACTTGCGAAACGTCGGGAAGCCCGCCCCGCCCAGGCCACGCAGACCGGCCTGCTCGATCATCTGCGCCAGGTCCTCGATGCTGACCTCACCGCCATCCAGCGCGGCGAGCAGCCCATAGCCACCACTGGCGCGATATTCCGCCAGCCGCGGATAGTCGAGACTCGCTGCCGGCGCGGCATGCACATGGCCTTCGGCAATCGCCGCCGTGACGCCTTGCACGCTGGCGTGGCCGAGATGGTAATGCCCGACCTCCGCCACCGGCGCACTGTCGCAGCGCCCCATGCAGGGCGCACGCAGCACGCGCACCTGTTCGGGGTCCAGCCCCGAGGCGAGACCGGCGCGCAAGGCCTCGGAGCCGGCCAGCTGGCAGGACAGCGAATCACAGACGCGCACGGTCAGCGCCGCGGGCGGCGTCTCGCCATCGCGAACCACGGTGAAGTGGGCATAGAAGGTGGCCGTCTCGTAGACCTCGGCCATCGGCAGGCGCATCCACTCGGCCAGCGCGCGCAGATGGGCCAGTGTCAGGTAGCCGACCTCATCATTGAGCACATGCAGATATTCGAGCAGAAGGTCACGCTGCGCCGGGGCATCGCCCAGCAGGCGCTGTACCTCGGCCCAGGCCTCGGCATCCAGCGGACGGCCGCGCAACTGGCTGCGCGAACGGCGGCGAGCGACAGGTGTCGGCTCGGTCAGGGTCTCAGGCGTCATGGCGGCACCACGGTGTTGTTATTGGGCAGGAGCAGGCAAGGACTGGCGTATCGCGCGAGGAGTGAAGTCTCGGGCGCGAAAGTGGTGCGCGGTCAGGGAGCACGCACCACTTTCCTTCACTGTAGATCGCAATCTACAAAGCGGGCACACCTGCGACAACCGCTCTGAGCGCTGAATCGCCCCCTATGTCAGTCACGCATATGCCGGCGTCGTATCCAGCTAACTCGCTCTCGCCCAGCCCTCACACAATCACGAGGGCCGGTGGCGACCTGCCCCGCAGTCAGACTCGCCACCGCGCTCCGGATTGCCATTCCACCCCCTTCCCACATCGCAGCCCCGGGAGACACCCACGACAACACCTCGCTTCACGCCAGCTGCCCTGCCCGGCTGGCGACACCAATAACAACATGAGGTCACCACATGTCATCGAATCCGTATGACACGGACTACGAGATCGGCCAGGACAATGTCCAGGTCATGGGTCTCGATGTTCACAACCCCGTCTTCGCGATCAGCGCCGTGCTGATCGTCAGCTTCATCCTGTTTGCCATCCTCTTCCCAGCGGGCGCGGAAAGTGCCCTGGGCGGCGCCAAGGCCTGGTCCATCGCACATGGCGACTGGCTGTTCATGCTGGCCGGCAACCTCTTCGTGCTGTTCTGCCTGCTGCTGATCGTGCACCCGGTGGGCAAGCTGCGCCTGGGCGGTCAGAAGGCGAAGCCCGAGTTCTCGACACGCTCCTGGTTCGCGATGCTGTTCGCCGCTGGCATGGGCATCGGGTTGATGTTCTGGAGCGTCGCCGAACCGGTGGCCTACTACACCGACTGGTACGGCACGCCACTGAACGCACCCGCCGGGACGCCGGAAGGAGCACGCGCCGCGCTGGGCGCCACCATGTATCACTGGGGCCTGCATCCCTGGGCCATCTACGCCGTGGTCGGGCTGTCGCTGGCCTTCTTCACCTACAACAAGGGCCTGCCGCTGACCATCCGCTCGGCGTTCTACCCGATACTCGGTGAGCGCACCTGGGGCTGGATGGGGCATATCGTCGATATCCTCGCCGTGCTGGCGACCATCTTCGGTCTGGCGACTTCGCTGGGGCTGGGCTCCGCTCAGGCAGCATCGGGGCTGGACTACCTGTTCGGCGTCGGCGATGGCCTGCCGACCCAGATCGCGATCATCATCCTGGTGACGCTGGTGGCCATCTACTCGGTCAGTCGTGGCCTGGATGGCGGCGTGAAGCTGCTTTCCAACATCAACATGATCATCGCCGCTGTCCTGATCATCTTCATCCTCATCTTCGGGCCGACACTCGCCATTCTCATGGGCCTGGGCACCACCACCCTCAGCTATGTGGAATATCTACTGCCGCTGTCCAACTGGATCGGCCGCCCCGATGAAAGCTGGTTCCACGGCTGGACCGTCTTCTACTGGGCGTGGTGGATTTCCTGGTCACCGTTCGTCGGCATGTTCATCGCACGTGTCTCGCGCGGCCGCACCGTACGCGAATTCGTCACCGCCGTGCTGCTGGTACCGACACTCGTCACCATCGTGTGGATGTCAGTCTTCGGCGGTACCGCACTGGAACAGGCCATCAATGGCGTCGGCGCGCTGGCCAATGGCATCGATTCCGTGTCGCTGGCCATGTTCCAGATGCTCGACAACCTGCCGCTGTCCGGTGTGGCGTCCTTCATCGCCATCCTGTTGGTACTGGTGTTCTTCGTGACCTCCTCGGATTCCGGTTCGCTGGTGATCGATTCGATCACCGCCGGCGGCAAGGTGGATGCACCGATCAGCCAGCGCATGTTCTGGGCAGCGATGGAAGGCCTGATCGCCGGTGCCCTGCTCTATGGCGGCGGAAGCGCTGCGCTGGGCTCGCTGCAGGCGGGCGCCATCGCCACGGGGCTGCCGTTCACGCTGGTACTGCTGGTGATGTGCTATTCGCTGTTCCGTGGCCTGATGCAGGAAAAGAAGGCACAGGACATGCTCATTCGTCCGGTCGCCGGCGCCTGACATGCGGCGCTGACCATAGCTTTACTGACCAAAGCTTTACTGACCAAGGCGGTACTGACTGACAGGCCGCAAGACATGGGCACAAAAAAACGCCGCCCCCGGCAACCGGGGGCGGCGTTTTCATTGGATGACCCGAACGTCATCCAGGCGAGATCAGGAGTTTTCCTGAGCCAGCTTCTGCACCTTCTTCATCAGGTCCGGGTCGTTCTGGACCGCTTGACCGATGGAGTTGAAGGTAGCGACTTCCAGACCGGAGTCTTCGACAGCGCTGACCATCTCGTCGTTGGCTTCCTGACGCACGCTCTGCTTGGCAGTCTCGTCGTCGGCTTTCTGCAGCTTGCCGGCGAATTCCTGAGAGATGCGTGCGATGTCCTGAGAGGCCGCAGCGAACTGTTCCAGCTGAGCGTCAGTGAAATCGCCAGCCTGAGCCTGTGCCGCCTGGGCAGTAGACTGACCCTGGGCCGGTGCGTCAGCAGCGAACGCCGGTGCCGACATCATGCCCGCGGAAATCAGGGCAGCCGTCATGTATGCAGTCATCCGTTTCATTGCAGCCTCCAGCAGTGATCAATAAGTGTTTGCCCTAACTCAGACGGGCCTGACGACAGGATGTTCATTTTTTCATGCAACTCTTTGAAAACATTCTGTATCGCCAGAGTTACATGAGTCGCAGATCAGCAACGTAAAAACCGCGGGGCCGCGCATGGCGGGCGTCATGACGGCTGGACGCGCATACAGCTTGCGCCACGATTGTGAAAATATCTGCAGCAAGCCGCGTGAGGTCTGCCCGCCACGCACTCGCCCCGCCCTCGATACAGACATGCCTCTGCGCTCGCTACGCGCTCTAGCAAGGCATGCCACCTGCTGCCGCCGCTATCGGTATGTCGCCACTGGCCTTTTCACAGGCTGAATGAGGGTGGCATGTCATGAAGTACCACATAAATCGCGCGCCAACGGGCAGCAAACTCTCGGCGACTGTCTTAGTCTTGAAGGAGAGGCTGTCATCCCGGGTGTGCCATTCTCCTGTGCAACCTGCTTCTGCAGCCCAGGCTGGCTAGCCCAGCTCATAACATTCGTTGCCGGAGGACTGCCATGTCCACGCACATACCGTCCACGCAGAGACTGTCCAAGCAGAGACTGTCCAAGCAGAGACTGTCCAAGCAGGTACTGTCCACACAGATACCGCCCGCACTGCCTCGACTGCTCTCGCATCACAGGCTGATGCCGGGCCTGATGAGCCTCTTGTTGGCCCTGCTGCCGGCCCTGCTGTTGAGCTCGCCGGTGCATGCCATCAGCCTGCTGGATTCGGATGCCGACCTGAACGCGCCCGCCGAGACATCCACTGGCGCGCCGCCGCCCCCGACCTCGCCGGACACCGCGGAGACCACCATGACCGCCGCCAATGTCGACCCCGCCGCCAACCCGCTGCTGGGCGAGACCTGGAACCGACGCTCGCTGGTGCTGATCGCGCCGGATGAGCAGGACCGGGACCTCGAGCGTCAGCGCGAGGAACTGCGCGCCACGCGTGGCGAGATGCAGCAACGCGACATGACGCTCTATACGCTGATGGGCACGCGCGGCATCCACGATGGCGTGCCGATGAGCTTCGAGGAGGTGCGTGCCCTGCGTGATGCCATGCAACTGCGCGAGGGCGCGCCCTTCACCGTCATCCTGATGGGCAAGGACGGCGGCAAGAAGATGCAGCAGGAAGGCTTCGTCTCCCCCGACCAGATCTATCAGGTGATCGACAACATGCCGATGCGCCAGCGCGAAGCCAGTCAGGCAGCGCGCAAGCCCCCCCAGGGCACCGACGAGCACACCTCGCCCGACCCCTTGAACGATGAGGACTGGCAGTGGGAGGAGTGACCTTTCTGTAAGGAGCGACCTTCTGTGAGGAGCTACTTTCTGTGTTGCATGAAAAAGCCCCTGTCAGCTCGGCTGACAGGGGCTTTTTACCGTCTGCGCGGCTTCAGCGCAGTACGCCTTCCTCACGCAGCAGCTTGAGGATTTCCGCCGCGCCCTCCTCGGCGCTTACGCCTTCCAGCCGCTTGCCACCACCCCCTTCGGCCTTGGCGGCCGCGGCCTTGAAGCGGTCCCGCGCGCTGGTCGCCTTGATGCGCTTCAAGCGCTTGGGACGCTTGCGAGCCGGGGCCACGCCGAAGGTCTCGGCCTGTGCATCATGCACCAGCTCGCCGCTGGCCAGTGTGGACAGCTCACCGCGCCGCGCCTGTGCAAAGGCCGACTGACGCGCCGCCGGCGCCGCGGAATCGACGCTGACAAGTGCCGGCAGCTTCACGCGCAACCGTCGCCGCTGGCCACGCGGCAGCGCCTGCAAGGCGGTGAGATGCGCGCCATCGCAGCTCTCGATCGCGACGATACCCTCCACCAGCGGCCAGCCAAGACTCTCCGCCAGCAGATGCGGCAGCAGGCCACTGCCCTCACCGGTCTCGCCCTGGCCGCCACACACCACCAGCTGCGGTGCCGCCTGCTTGAGGCGCGTGACCAGCAGCGGCCAGACATCAACGACCGGTTGATCAACAGCCTTGAGCGGGTCAGCGCCAGGAGCATTCGGCGTCACCAGCGTCAACGACTCCAGCCCCATGCCCAGATAGCCGCGTAGCGCCTGATCCTGCTCGCTGCCGAGCGCGATCTCGCTGCCACTGGCATGCCAGGCGCTGAGGCTTACGGCACCGGGTGCCGACTGACGCTCCAGCGCCAGACACAGCTCCAGGGCGCGGGCGTCCTGCTCGGCGCGCCGCAGACGCCCCGAAACCGGGTGCTGCCCCAACGACACCAGACTCACGACCTCAAGCGGCGCCGAGGCCTGCTGCGCAACGGACGAACGATCTGCCTTCATGTCCTTCTCCTTTCCCCTGTCACAGGCGCGAGTTCAGGCCGCGTCGGCGGCAAGCGTGGCGGATGACGCACTGGATGATGTCGAGGGCGCGGCAGGTGCCTGACCCGCCGCCGAGGCATCACTGACGGCACTGCGTTCGGCCTCGAGCTGCTGACAGAGGCTGGCGAGAATCGCCCCGGCGTCACCGATCACCGAAAGATCGGCACGCTTGACCATGTCACAGCCGCCATCGGTGTTGATGGCCACCACCTTGTCGCAGCGCTGGATGCCCTGCAGATGCTGGATGGCCCCCGAGATACCCACCGCGACATAGACCCGCGCCGTCACCCAGGTACCGGTGGCGCCGACCTGGCGGGCACGCGGCATGAAGCCGTCATCCACCGCCACCCGCGAGGCGCCTTCGGTGGCGCCCAGCAGGCTGGCGGCGCGGTGGAAGCCATCCCAATCGCGGATGCCGTTGCCCGCCGAGAGAATGAATTCGGCCTCGCCCAGCGCGATCGCGGAGGGATCGACGGCCACCGGGCCAAGGTCTTCGATCACGTCTGGCACGGCGCGCGCGGTGCTGGCCGCCTCCCACTCGAGCGGCAGCGCGGCGTGGCGCACATCTTCCACCGGCTCGGCGCATTCCGCCTCGCACAGCACGATACGGGTCAGCGGGCGGGTCAGGTCCTGCTGACCATTGCCGCTGCGCCCGGTGACGCTCACCTCGACAAGCTCGCCACGCCCGATGGCGGCAAGCTCGCCGTCAAGCTGATAGGCATTGCCGCTGGGCCGCGCCAGCGCATCGCCCCGGCACAGCAGGCGCGCACCGAGACGTCGGCCGCGTTCGCCGCCGCCGGTACGGGATTCCGGCAGCAACCACAGCCGTGGTGCCAGCTTGCCATCGATGGCCTCAAGCTCCGCCAGCTGAGCCAGCGGCGCGTAGCCATCGTGGAGAGTATCGGCAAAGTGCAGCCAGCGATCGGCACCCGCCGCGCCGAGTCCGACACTGTCGGCGGCGTCACCATCCTCACGCAGCGTGCCGAAGGTGATGGCCAGCACCGCGCCCTGATGGGCGGGGTCGGCATCGGCGATCTGACGCGCCAGCCCCAGTACATCGCGGTCGTGACTCGACAATCGCCCACCGGTCATGTCCGGCACCACCGCGATCAGGAAGGCGGGTGATGCGATCTCGACCAGCGGCAGTACGCGCGCCTTGGCCACGACTGCGGGCTGGCCAGCACCCGCCGCGGCAGGCCCGGAGCGGCCACTGCGGTCGATGCGCTTGCGACCATTGGCGGCGATGAAGTGGCCGACGTGCGGATCGCGACGCGTCACGCCCTTCGGGCCCATCCAGCGTTCCTGAGGGGCTGCCGCGCCGCGGCCCAGCGCCTGCAGCGCGATGAGATGCTGCGGGTGCAGGCGATTGCGTGCCTGCTGCTCCAGACGCGGGTCACGGCGTGGCAGTGACTCGCGCTCGGTTGCTTGTGGATCGACGGGAATCGTCATGCCGCCACCTCCGCGTCAGTGGGCTGCGTGGTCGACGTCGCCAAGCCTTGCGTGGACGCTTCCAGTACCAGCGCCCGCGCCATCAGTTCCGCCAGATCCAGCACCTGGGGTTCGGCTTCACCGGCCGGAGCCACCACGCCTTCCAGCATCGCGGTGCACTGCGGGCAGCCGACCGCCACGACCTCGGCGCCGGTCTCGCGCACATCGCCCATGCGCATGTCGGGGATACGCTGCTTGCCGGGGATGTCCGTCACCGGCGCTCCACCACCGCCGCCACAGCAGCGTGAGCGGAAACCGGAGCGCTGCATCTCGCGCACTTCCAGCCCCAGCGCCGCCAGCAAGCTACGTGGCGCCTCGAATTCACCGTTGTAGCGACCCAGATAGCAGGGGTCGTGCCAAGTGACCGCGCCGAGCGTCGCCAGTCTGGTGGCATCAAGGCTCAGGCGACCGGCCGCCAGCAGCTCGTTCATGTAGCTGGTGTGGTGGTTGACGAGGTAGTCGCCACCGAAGGCGGCATATTCGCGCCCCAGCACATGGAAACTGTGCGGATCGCAGGTGATGATGCGCGCGAAGCGATACTTCGACAGGGTGGCGATATTGCGGGTGGCCAGCGACTGGAAGGTCGCCTCATCCCCCAGGCGGCGCGCCACGTCGCCACTGTCACGTTCTTCCGCACCGAGGATGGCGAAATCCACCCTGGCGGCGCGCAGCACCTGCACGAAGGCGCGCAGCGTGCGCTGATTGCGCATGTCGAAGGCGCCATCGCCCAGCCACAGCAGCGCTTCCACCGGACGCGGATCACGCGCTGCCTCGCGGGCGGCCTGCAGCTCGGCGATGCGCGGCAGGTCGAGGTCCGCCGCCCAATGCAGACGCGCTTCGAGCGCGAAGCCGCCCGGATTGTCGGTGGCGATCAGGTTGTCGAGCACCTCGACACCCTTGCCCGGTGTCGCGCCCTGCTCCAGCGTCATGTGACGGCGCATGTCGACGATGGCATCGACGTGCTCGATCATCATCGGGCACTCCTCGACGCAGGCACGACAGGTGGTGCAGGCCCACAGGGTTTCCGGCTCGACCAGTACCTTGAATTCGTGGATCAGCTTGTCGCCATCTGTCGCCTCACCCGCAGCACCCGGTGCCGCCTTCATCTGGATCGGCCCAGAGGCAACGGTCTGGCTATCAGAGTCAACGGCCTGAGCTGCCGGGCGAGCATGCGGAGAGGCCCCGACGATGGTCTGCTGCGGGCCGCCGCCATGCTGGCCGGGCGCGCGCCTGGGCTCATCGCCCGGATAGGGCGAACCGGCGTAGGCGGCATCGCTGCCACCGGCCATGCCCACCACCATGTCCTGAATCAGTTTCTTGGGATTGAGCGGCTGACCGGCCGCGAACGCCGGGCACACCGCTTCACAGCGCCCGCATTGCACGCAGGCATCGAAGCCCAGCAGCTGACGCCAGTTGAAGTCGGACGGCTTGCCGACGCCCAGCGGTGCCTCGGGGTTGGTCAGGTCCAGCGGCAGCAGTGCGCTGTCGCGGATGCCGGCACTGTCACGGGTGCTGAAACGTGCCGGACGCCGATGGAAGGCCAGATGCAGCGCGCCGGCGAAGGCATGTTTCGTCGGCCCGGTGATGCGCGAGCCGCCGCCGGTCATGCCGACGATCATCTCCAGCAGCCCCCAGCCGATGCCCGCTACCAGCACCAGCCCGAGGATGCCGCCGGAGATCATGCCGCCGACGCCTTCCGGCAGCACCAGTGACAGACTCATCACGAACAGGCTGGCGGAGAACACCAGCAGGCTCTTGGGCAGACGCATCCACGGACCACGCGACAGGCGTGCCGGCGGGTCGAGGCGACGACGACGCACGAACAGCGCGCCACCGAACATCGCGCCACTGGCCAGCAGCAGCAAGACGCCCAGCCAGGCGGAGTCGATGCCGAAGCCGTAGACCACCACCATCAGCAGCGCCGCGGCCACGAAGCCACCCCCGGTGGCGACGTGGGTGTTGGCCATGTAGCGGTCCCGCGCGACCACGTGGTGCAGGTCCACCCCGTAGCGGCGCGGCACCTTGGCAAGGCTCGCGATCAGCTCTCCCATGCTCATGGACGTGGCGTCCGCCCGCCCCTGGCGCCACAGGCCGATGCGCTTGACCGCACCGAGGGCAGCCAGCGCCAGCGCGGTGAAGATCAATACCGACAAGATCGTGTCATTCATGCTGCTCACCCTCTTTCTTCAAGCCCGCTGTCGACCGGACGACTGCCGAGCCGGCGGCATAGGAGCAGCCGGCTCGGCAGATCACGTCATCAGAAGTCCTTGCACAGACGCAGGGCGTCATAGATGGCGGCGTGGGTGTTGCGCGGTGCGTTGCAGTCACCGAGGCGGAACAGCAGGTAATCATTGCCCTCGGTGGCCTGGCTCAGGCACGGCTGCGGCTTGATGGCGTAGAGCGACTCGACGTCGATCTGGCCCTTGTTGAGCGAGCCGTCCTTGAAGGCGTAGTAGAGCGCCTCATCCGGGCGTACGCCGTTCTCGACCACGATCTGATCGACGACGCGCTCTTCCAGCGTGCCGGTGTATTCGTTCTCGAGCACCGCTACCAGGCCCTCGCCTTCGCGGTAGACCTCATGCAGCACCATGTCGGAGGTCATCACGACTTCCTTGGCATACAGGCTGCGATAGTAGGTCGGGAAGGTGGTGCCACCGACCGCCGCACCCGGCTTGATGTCGTCGGTGACGATCTCGACCCTGGCGCCCTTGTCGGCCAGATAGTCGGCCACCGAGACCCCGGAGAACTCGCAGATGCTGTCGTAGATCAGCACGTTGCTGCCCGGCGCGACGCGCCCGTCCAGCACGTCCCATGAAGAGACGATCAGGCTCTTGGCCGGGTCTTCGTCGTAGCCCCAGGACGCGAACTGATCCATGAACGGGCGACCGCCCACCGCAAGGATCACCACATCGCCACGCAGATCACGGATGGTGGCCTCATCGGCCCGCGTGCCCAGGCGCAGGTCGACCTTCAGGCGTGCCAGTTCCAGCTGATACCAGCGCGTGATACCGGCGATCTGATCACGCTGCGGCGCCTTGGCGGCGATGGTGATCTGGCCGCCCAGCTCGTCACGGGCCTCGAACAGCGTCACGTCGTGGCCACGTTCGGCGCATACGCGGGCCGCCTCCATGCCGGCCGGACCGCCGCCGACGATGACGACCTTGCGCACCGGGCCGCTGGTCTTCTCGATCTGGTGCGGCAGGCCCATGTATTCACGTGAGGTGGCGGCATTCTGGATGCACAGCACGTCGAGGCCCTGATACTGGCGGTCGATGCAGTAGTTGGCGCCGACGCACTGCTTGATCTGGTCGAGCTGGCCCATCTTGATCTTGGCAATGATGTGCGGGTCGGCGATGTGGGCGCGGGTCATGCCGACCATGTCGACATAGCCGCCTTCCAGAATGCGCTCGGCCTGGTTGGGGTCCTTGATGTTCTGGGCGTGGATCACCGGAATCGAGACGACTTCCTTGATGCCGGAGGCCAGGTGCAGGAAGGGTTCCGGCGGGTAGGACATGTTGGGAATGACGTTGGCGAGGCTGTTGTGGGTATCACAGCCGGAGCCGATCACGCCGAAGAAGTCGAGCAGACCGGTGGCGTCGTAATAGGCCGCGATCTGCTTCATGTCGTCGTGGGACAGGCCATCGGGATGGAATTCATCGCCACAGATGCGCATGCCGACCACGAAGTCGTCGCCGACCTCGGCACGCACCGCCTTGAGCACTTCGAGACCGAACTTCATGCGGCCCTCGAAGCTGCCGCCCCACTCATCGGTGCGCTTGTTGACGCGCGGGCTCCAGAACTGGTCGATCAGGTGCTGGTGCACGGCGGACAGCTCGACGCCGTCCAGGCCGCCTTCCTTGGCACGCCGCGCCGCCTGGGCGAAATCGGCGATGATGCGCTGGATCTCCTCCACCTCGATGGTCTTGCAGGTGGAGCGGTGTACCGGCTCGCGGATGCCGGACGGTGACATCAGCGAGGTCCAGTCGAAGCCGTCCCAGCGCGAGCGACGGCCCATGTGGGTAATCTGGATCATGATCTTGCCGCCATGCTTGTGCACGGCATCGGCCAGATTCTGGAAATGCGGAATGATGCGGTCGGTCGACAGATTGACGGAGCTCCACCAGCCCTGCGGGCTGTCGATGGAGACCACCGAGGAGCCACCACAGATGCACAGGCCACACCCGCCCTTGGCCTTCTCTTCGTAGTAGCGCACGTAGCGCTCGGTGGTCATGCCGCCATCGGTGGCATACACCTCGGCGTGGGCGGTACTGACGACGCGGTTGCGGATGGTCAGCTTGCCGATCTCGATCGGCTGGAAGAGTGCGTCGAATGCCATGGTGAGAGCTCCTCGCCGGGGAGAGCGCCGCCTCGTCACGCTGGCCTGGCCTGCCCGCCGCCACGAGTCGTTGCTGGTGGCGGCGGGGTCGGCGTCAGGCGTCTTGCATGTCAGGAAAGGCGGCGCTCAGGCGTTGCGTTGTCGTTGTTGTGGGTGGTGAGTGTCGTGACAGAGAGATGCTCGGGCAGCCGGCTTGTGCTGTTGCCTTTTGCCTGGGCCGGGCCTGGGCCTTGACCCGAGCCATGGAATAGAGAGTGGCGGATCCGAAAACGTCACACTGTTCCGGGAGCGACCTCGAAATACCCCACGTCACAGCCTTCCTCACCGCCGCTCTGGGTCTGGACGGCGACGGTGCGCAGCTCGCTGCCACGCGCGGCCAGAATCTGGTCCATCGCGCCGGCGAACCAGCCGGTGAACATGTACTCGAGTTTGGTGCCGGTCTTGCCCTGCTGATAGACGAAGCAGGAGTGTTCCAGGCGCACCTTGCAGGTACCGCGCTCCAGATCGATCTCCTCGGTGATGAACAGACCCCAGCCGCGCTGCGACAGGCGCTTCATGTAGTGCTCGAAGACTTCCACGCCGACCAGGCCATGCAGCTCGGCTTCCTTCTCGCACCAGTGCCAGGCGCTCTTGTAGCCGGCGTGATAGAGAATCTCGGCGTATTTCTCCACGCCCAGCGCCTCTTCCACCGCGACATGGTTGTTGATGAAGAAGTGGCGCGGCACGTACAGCATCGGCAGCGCATCGGACGTCCAGACGCCAGTCTCGCTATCCACTTCGATCGGCAGTTCAGGGGCCATCTTGCTCATGTCGGTGTCCTCCAAAGGGGGCTTGAGGGAATTGCAAAAGAGAGATCAGGAAAGAGAGATCAAGCAAGAGCGATCAATAAAGGGCACAGGCAGCCAGACTCAGCCGCCCCAGACATTTTCCAGCGTGCGCAGCCAGTTCTCGCCCATGATCTTGCGTACCTGATGCTCGCTCATGCCGCGACGCAGCAGCGCCTCGGTCAGATTGGGGAACTCGCCGATGGTGCGGATGCCTTCCGGATTGACGATCTTGCCGAAGTTGGTGAGACGACGGGCGTAGCCCTTGTCGTGGGTCAACCACTCGAAGAAGTCCTGGCCGTGACCCTGGGTGAAGTCGGTGCCGATGCCGATGGCATCCTCGCCGACCAGGTTCATCACGTATTCGATGGCCTCGACGTAGTCGTCGACGGTGGCGTTGACGCCGGCCTTGAGGAAGGGAGTGAACATGGTGACGCCGACGAAGCCGCCGTGTTCGGCGATGAAGCGCAGCTCGGCATCGGACTTGTTGCGCGGGTGGTCCTTGAGACCGGCCGGCGCGCAGTGGGAATAGCAGACAGGTACCCTGGACTCGAGGATGACTTCCTCGGAGGTCTTCGAGCCAACGTGGGAGAGATCACACATCACGCCGACACGGTTCATCTCGGCGACCATCTCGCGGCCGAAGCCGGACAGACCGCCGTCGCGCTCGTAGCAGCCGGTGCCGACCAGATTCTGGGTGTTGTAGCACATCTGCACGATGCCCACGCCGAGCTGCTTGAAGACATCGACATAGCCGATCTGGTCTTCATAGGCGTTGGCATTCTGGAAGCCGTAGATGATGCCGGTCTTGCCGGCGGCCTTGGCGGCGCGGATGTCGGCGGCCGTGCGCGCCACGCAGACCAGATCGCTGCTCTCGGCGATCAGCTGGTTGCTCTTGACGATGTTGTTGACGGTCGCCTGGAAGCCTTCCCAGACCGAGACAGTGCAGTTGGCAGCGGTCAGACCGCCCTTGCGCATGTCCTCGAACAGCTCGCGCTGCCACTTGGCGATCACCAGACCATCGATGACGATGCTGTCATCGTGCAGGGCGCGGGCCGCATCGGACCCACCGAAGGAGGAGGAGAATTCAGACATCATGTCGCTCCGGCGCTGGGCAGGCGGCTCTGGAAGTCAGGTCACTGCCCGTACCCGGCGGACAGGGCCTGCCGGAACACGATCTCCAGCAGGCTGTGCCAGCATAGTCCTGCCCTCTTTCCCCTCTGACGCCAGATGCGACCCGTGGCTATCGAATCGCGTCAGGGCTGTCGTTTCTGAAACGACGACGCCCCGACTCGAGAGAGCCGGGGCGTCGTGGGACAGCCGATGGTGAAGCGTCAGGCCGGTCAATGCGCGGGGGACAGCTCCTTGAGCGAAGGCAGCAGGTCCCAGCTCAGCCAGCCACGCGGCTGTTCCAGACGCTTCAAGTAGCCCATGCCGAGATTGTTCATCTGACGGCGCGTCCAGCTGGCACGGCGCTGGATATAGGCCGAGGGCTTGCCGGCATTGAAGCGGATCGGGTTGGGCAATACCGCCGCCAGCAGACTGGCCTGGTAGGCGGAAAGGCTGGCGGCATCGGTATTGAAGTGATGCTCGGCCGCGGCCTCGACGCCGAAGACCCCCGGCCCCCATTCGGCGACATTCAGGTAGACCTCGAGAATGCGCTCCTTGGGCCAGATCATCTCGATCAGGATGGTGAACCAGACCTCCAGCCCCTTGCGCACCCAGCTGCGCCCGTTCCACAGGAAGACATTCTTGGCGGTCTGCTGGCTGATGGTACTGGCGCCACGCAGACGCTCACCGGCCAGCCGTGCATCGATGGCCTTGACGATCTGATCGACATCGAAGCCGTAGTGATCGGGGAATTTCTGGTCTTCCGAGGCGATCACCGCCAGACGGGCATTGTTGGAAATCTGCTCCATCGGCACCCAGTCATGCTGCAGTGCCATCGGCTCGCCGGTGACCAGGCCATAGCCCCACTTCTCGAGCATCACCATCGACACCGGCAGCGGCACGAAGCGCAGCAATACCACCAGGCCGATGCAGGCCACCATCCAGCAGGCGACGACCTTGAATGCCCACACCGCCAGCCAGCGCAGGCGCTCCATCGGGCGCATGCCGGCACTCGGCGTCGGACGGCGTGTCGCCCCGCGCCGAGCACCCGCCACACGCTCCGTGCCTTCCTGCCTGCGTTGCTGTCCTCGTGCCATCCCTTGCCGTCCCCTGTCGTGCGTGTCGTGGCTCGCCGCCGAGCCATTGTCGTGTCAGCCACTGCTTCCTGGTGTCATCGAGTGTACCAGAGCGTGCCGGTGGCTCCTGTGAAAACGACAACGCCCCTGCCGGAGCGGCAGAGGCGTTGGACGTTGCGGGAGGCTGGTGTCAGTCGGCGGCGTCAGCCCTGCAGACGCACGCTGGCGTAGGTCGGCTCACCGCGCGCATTGGCCAGTGCCAGAATCGCCGAGGAGACGGGGGACTCGCTGGCCGGTTGCAGGGGCGCATTGCCGACCATGCTCTGGCCGATCGACTGGTGCAGCAGCCCTTCCAGACTGGCGACACCGGTCAGCTGGTGATCGCCATCGGCGCGACACGGCACCTCCAGCACGCTGACACTGCGCTCGCCACCGATGCGCTCGTCACGCGGCGGCATGCCGAAGTACTCGCGGTAGCACTTGGAGAAGTGCGGCGTGGACACGAAGCCGCAGGCCGAGGCCACCTCGATGATCGACAGCGCCGTCTGCTTGAGCAGCTGACGCGCGCGGGTCAGGCGCAGCTTGAGGTAGTAGCGCGACGGCGAGCAGTGCAGATACCGCTGGAACAGCCGCTCCAGCTGACGGCGCGAGACATCGACATAGTGCGCCAGCTCGTCCAGGCCGATGGGCTCTTCCAGATTGGCCTCCATCAGCGCGACGATTTCCAGAAGCTTGGGCTGGGTGGTGCCCAGCACATGCTTGAGCGGCACGCGCTGCTGGTCCTGCTCGCCACGCACGCGATCGCAGATGAACATCTCGGAGATGCCCGCCGCCAGTTCGCGGCCATGCTCGCGACCGATCATGGTCAGCATCATGTCCATCGGCGCGGTACCGCCGGAGGCCGTGGCGCGGTCCTGATCGATGGAGAACAGTCGTGTGGTCAACGGCACGCGCGGGAAGGCTTCCTGCATCGCGGCCAGACACTCCCAATGGATGCTGGTCTCATGGCCTTCGAGCAGCCCCGCCTGGGCCAGCGCCCAGCTGCCGGTACAGACGGCGCCCAGCTTGCGGCCGGCACGTGCCTGCGCCTGCAGCCAGCTGACATGCGGGCGATGCACGGAGCGCTGGATGCCGACGCCACCGCACACGATGACGATATCCAGCGGCGGGCAGGCCTCGGTGGAGGTATCGGGCGTGACCTGCAGGCCATCGCTGGCACGCACGGGGTCGCCTTCCAGCGTCACGGTATACCAGCGGTACAGCTCGCGTCCGGCCAGCTGATTGGCCATGCGCAGCGGTTCCACCGCCGAGGCCAGCGAGATGAGCGTGAAGCTGTCGAGCAGCAGGAAGCCGATGGTCTGCGGCTGGCGCGTCTCGCCGGCCATTCCTGCAGCGGATGAGTGAGCTTCGTACGGGCGGGCGAAACGGCCACTGGTCAATGCCATGAGGGGAGTCCTTCTCTATATCTGCTTGAGTGGCAGACCGGGGCCTCGTGATGCCCTCTCCCGTGGCCTGATGAGGCCGGCGGGGGTCCGCAGTATTATCGTTATTGGGTCTCAGCAGGGAGCAAACCCTGAGGGGTCAGCTCCAGCAGCGACGACATCGGCGATCGGCCCCATCAGGGGGAGGTCAATAAGCGACCTCTGCAATTCCGATAGCGTCAGGGATGTCGTGATTCACTGCCTGGACGTCGTGCGTTGTCCACCTCTCGACAGTAAACCATCGCGCCTGCCTGGCGCAGTGACTTTATCGCCGCTGCGCAGCAAATCATCGTTGCCGTACGGCACAGAATAACGCCTGAGTTGGCTACCACTGACGCAGCATAAGCAAACGCCACCAGAACGGGCTTTCATGCCTTGGAGTTCTGAAAAACGCCGCTTCTCATGACGAAAAAACGACAGTCCCGCTATCCATCAATCGGTAGCGGGACTGTCGTTTCTGTCTTTCACGCAGTGTCTCTGCTCGGCGAGCGATCAGCTGCGATTGGCACTCTCACACCTCAACGCCTGAGGCTCACCTCAAAGCAGGTACTTCGCGTGCCTTTTCATTTCTACCGGCGACCACACTCACACCTCAAAGGAGGTGTTTCGCGTGTCTATTCATCTCTACCAGCTACCACACTCACACCTCAAAGGAGGTGTTTCGCGTGGTAGGCAAGATGCTCATCGATGAAGCTGGCCATGAAGAAGTAGCTGTGGTCGTAGCCCGGCTGACGACGCAGGACCAGCGGGTGATCCAGCTCGGCGCAGACCGCCTCCAGGCGCTCCGGCTTGAGCTGCTCCTCGAGGAACTGATCACTCTCGCCCTGCTCGACGAACAGCTCCTGACGCGCGGCGCCGCTCTTGCTCGCCTGCTTGACCAGCTCGCAGGTGTCCCACTGCGCCCACTGGGCGCGGTCATCGCCGAGATAGCCGCTGAAGGCTTTCTCGCCCCACGGGCAGGCCATAGGATTGACGATCGGCGCGAAGGCCGAGACCGAACGATAGCGGCCCGGATTCTTCAGCGCGCAGATCAGCGCGCCGTGGCCGCCCATGGAGTGACCGGAGATCGACTCACGCTCGCCATCCACCGGGAAGTGACGCTTGACGAGCGCCGGCAGCTCCTCGGTGACGTAGTCATACATGCGGTAATGACGCGCCCACGGCTCGCGGGTGGCATTGACGTAGAAGCCTGCGCCACTGCCGAAGTCGTAGCTGTCGTCTTCGCCGTCCAGATTGACGCCGCGCGGACTGGTGTCCGGGCAGATCAGGGCGATGCCCAGCTCCGCCGCCTTCTTCTGCGCGCCGGCCTTCTGCATGAAGTTCTCGTCGGTGCAGGTCAGCCCCGACAGACACCACAGCATCGGCACCGGGCCCTGTTCGGCCTGGGGCGGCAGATAGATGGCGAACACCATGTCGCAATCCAGGCTGCCGCTGCGGTGACGGTAACGCTTGAGCCAGCCGCCATGCACCTTGTTGGCGCTGACCAGCTCGAGTTGTTCGGTCGCGGTCATCATGCTCTCCCTTGTGATATCGCCCATGAAAACGGCGTCGGCAAGCCGACGCCGTTTCGCGTTCCAGACCTCACCGGGCAACAGGTGCTTCCGTGTTGCCCGGCGGCAGTTCAGCCCCGGATCAGAAGCTCAGCACGGTACGGATCGACTTGCCTTCGTGCAGCAGATCGAAGGATTCGTTGATCTTCTCGAACGGCATCTGGTGAGTGATGAAGTCGTCCAGATTGATCGCGCCGTCCATATAACGGTCGACGTAGCCCGGCAGTTCGGTACGGCCCTTGACGCCACCGAAGGCGGAGCCTTTCCAGACGCGCCCGGTCACCAGCTGGAACGGACGGGTGGAGATCTCTTCACCGGCACCGGCGACGCCGATGATGATGGATTCGCCCCAGCCCTTGTGCGCGCATTCGAGCGCCGCACGCATGACATTGACGTTGCCGATGCACTCGAAGGAGTAGTCGACGCCGCCGTCGGTCATGTCGACGATGGCTTCCTGGACCGGCACGGACAGCTTGCTCGGGTTGACGAAGTCGGTGGCGCCGAACTTGCGGGCCAGGTCGAACTTGTCTTCATTGATGTCGATGGCGATGATGCGCGACGCCTTGGCCATCACCGCGCCCTGGATGGCGGCCAGACCGATGGCACCGAGGCCGAAGATGGCGACGGTAGAGCCCGGCTCGACCTTGGCGGTGTTCATCACCGCGCCGATACCGGTGGTGACGCCACAGCCCAGCAGGCAGATCTTGTCCAGCGGCGCTTCCTTGGACACCTTGGCCAGCGAGACTTCCGGCACCACGGTGTATTCGGAGAAGGTAGAGGTGCCCATGTAGTGGTGCAGCATCTTGCCATCGAGGGAGAAGCGCGAGGTGCCGTCCGGCATCAGGCCGCGACCCTGGGTGGCACGCACGGCGCTGCACAGGTTGGTCTTGCCGGAGAGGCAGAACTTGCACTTGCCGCATTCCGCGGTATAGAGCGGAATGACGTGGTCGCCCGGCACCAGGCCAGTCACGCCCTCGCCCACTTCCTCGACGATACCGGCGCCTTCGTGGCCCAGTACGGACGGGAACAGGCCTTCCGGGTCTGCGCCGGACAGGGTGAACGCATCGGTGTGACAGACGGCGGTATTGACGATGCGTACCAGCACCTCACCGGCCTTCGGCCCTTCGACATCGATCTCGACCAGTTCCAGCGGCTTGCCGGCTTCCAGCGCAATCGCAGCACGTGATTTCATGAATCTCTCCTAGTGAGCATCAATAGCGGTAAACTGGCTGCCAATCTCATGCCCCCTGGTGTGGTGACGATCACCACGGAGGCCACCCTGAAAGGTAGCAGCACCTGACAGGTTGCATGGATGAGTCGCCCGAGGGACTCCCCACGCGACAGGCACTGGGCTCGTCCTTGCGGTTCATCCTTGCGGGCTTGGCATGGAACACAGTCTACGCAGTCATGCGGGTGGGATTAAGCCGTCGGCACTCAGATGATTATTGCCACTCAACAACAATGAAAGAGGAGCCAGCATGCAGCGCTGGGACCGTATCGAAGCCTTCGTGGAAGTCGTCAGAATCGGCTCATTTTCCGGTGCCGCCCGTCATCTCGGGGTGTCCAGCTCACATGTCAGTCGTCTGATCAGCCAGCTGGAAGCCCAGCTCGATACCCAGTTGCTCTACCGCACCACCCGTCAGACGCGTCTCACCGATGCCGGACAGGTGTATTTCGAGCACTGCCATCACCTCTTCGATGGCTTCCGCGCCGCCGAACAGGCCATCGGTGACTTTCATGCCCGCCCCAGCGGCGTGCTCAAGCTGACCAGCGCCACCACCTTCGGCGAGCGCTACGTCGCGCCGCTGGTCAACGACTTCCAGCTGCTGCACCCGCAACTGGAAGTGCAGATGCACTTCACCAACCGTCCGGTGGAACTGATCGACGAGGGCTTCGACGTCGCCATCCGCATGGGCGTGCTCAAGGACTCCTCGCTGATCGCAAGGCGGCTGGTGGACCGCCGCGAATTCGTCGTCGCCTCGCATGACTACTTCCAGCAGGCGCCGCGCCCGCACACGCTGGCCGAGCTCTCCAGCCACCGCTGTCTGGCCGGCTCCAAGCGCGAGTGGCTGTTCGAGGTCGAGGGCCAGCGTCGTGAGGTGCGCATCACCGGCAGCTGGCAGGCCAACTCCGGTCCGGCGCTATTGGACGCCACGCTCAAGGGCCTTGGCCTTGCCCAGATTCCCGACTATTACGTCGCGCCCCACCTGGCCAGCGGCAAGCTGATCTCGGTGCTCGATGAGTACCAGGTGCGCGATACCGGGGTGTGGATCGTCTATCCCCGCCATCGTCACCTCTCGCCCAAGGTGCGCCAGTTCGTCGACTTCATGGTCGAGCGCTTCGAGCACGGCATTCCCGGACTCGCGGGCTGACACCCCCGACAGACGATAGACGATAGACGACAAACGATAGACGGGCTGCCGATGGGCAGCCCGTCTGTCGTTGTACTCACCGTGTTCACCAGCGGCGTCAGGCGCGTTGCGCTCCGCTGCCCGGCACCGCCTCCGGCAGGTGCACCGGCGGCGCCTTGACCAGCAGCTTGCTGGAAACGAAGTAGACCAGTGCGCCCAGCAGCGAGCCGGTGAACCAGCCGTAGTCGTAGAACCAGGACAGTCCGGGCTGCGAGAAGCTGATCACCGTCAGTCCCACCGGCACGAAGAAGGCGATGAAGCCCGCCGGATTGAAGGCCGGATAGGTGCTGCCATCCAGATAGAGTGCCGGCAGATCAAAGGACTGACGACGGATCACGAAGTAGTCGACGATCATGATCCCCGCGATCGGCCCCAGCAGGCTCGAATAGCCCAGCAGCCAGTTGGAATAGAGGCTCTCGAGACTCACGTCCGAGACGATCCAGCCCATCTTCTTGATCAGCTCGAAGCCCATCAGCAGCACCCCGACCAGCCCGGTCAGCAGCACGCCGCGCGTCTGGTTGATCAATTTCGGCGCGATGTTCTGGAAGTCATTGGTCGGCGAGACGATGTTGGCCGCGGTATTGGTGGAGAGCGTCGCGATGATGATCAGCACCATGGCGATGGCGACCCAGCCGGGGCTGTCGATACGACCGATCAGGTTGACCGGGTCGGAGATGGTCTCGCCCACCAGCGAGCTGGACGCCGCGGTCAGCACCACGCCGAGCGCCGCGAAGAAGAACATCGTCAGCGGCAGGCCGATGATCTGACCGACGATCTGGTCCTTCTGGCTCTTCGCGTAACGGCTGAAGTCAGGAATGTTCAGCGACAGCGTCGCCCAGAAGCCGACCATCGCGGTCAGGCCCGCCATGAAGTAGCTGGCCACGCCATCGCCTTCGGGACGATTCGGCGGCTGGGCCAGCAGCTCGCTGATCGAGGTATGCGGCAGCGCCCACACCATCAGGCCGACACCCACCGCCAGCAGCAAGGGCGCGGAGAGCGTCTCCAGCCACTTGATGGATTCCGCGCCGCGAATCACCACGAACAGGTTTAGCGCCCAGAACACGAAGAAGCCGATGACCTCGCCTACCCCACCCAGCGCCTTCCAGTCGGCCGAGAGGCTCGACAGCAGCAGGTGGATCGCCAGCCCGCCGAACATCGTCTGGATACCGAACCAGCCACAGGCGACCACCGCGCGAATCATGCATGGCACGTTGGAGCCGATGATGCCGAAGGAGGAGCGCAGTACCACCGGGAAGGGAATCCCGAAGCGCGTGCCGGGGAAGGCGTTGAGGGTCAGCGGAATCAGTACCACCAGGTTGGCGACCAGAATCGTGAACAGCGCCTCGCCGACGCTCAGACCGAAGTAGGCGGTCAGGACGCCACCCAGGGTGTAGGTCGGCACGCAGATCGACATGCCGACCCACAGTGCGGCGATGTTCCAGCGCGACCAGGTGCGCTCGGCACTCTTGGTCGGCGCGATATCCTCGTTGTAACGCGGGCTGCGGGCGACATCCTGTGCCACCACCAGCTCGATCATTTCCTCATTGCTGCGCACCATGTGCGAGCGCGTCTGTGTCGGGGCCATGAGTCCTCACCTGTTCAGCTGTTGTTATTGTTGAGGGTGATGCACTGCGCTTGCCTTGTGTCACTTGTCGTTTCCTGTCTTCCTCACCTTCTCCGTCGCTTTCCTGACTCCTCTTCGCTCCTCCCCGTTCGGCACACTTCATCAGGCTCACTTCATTCGGCATTGCATGCAGAAAATTCCGATGCAGAAGATTCTGCGGCAGACGAATCTGCGGCAGACGAATCTGCGGCAGACGAATCTATGGCAGGCCGTGTAGAAGAAACACCTTGCGCAGTTCACGTGTAAAACCCTGTGGCAAATCGCATGCCGCCGGCCGGATTATTGCCGACAAATCAAACCTGTCTTGCAAGACAACTTGAGATGCAATGGCGTGTATTTTCATGCATGACGCCTGTCAGGTGGCGACAAGCCGTGTTCGCGACAACTGTCAGTATGGTCAGGTTCCAAGCTGGTGCAAGGCGGTCTTGCGCAATGCCCCTGCAAACGATCACAAGCCACTGTTGTGCATCGCCTTTTGCCTTGAAAATCGCGTGAACCACGCTGATCCCCCAGGCACCACAATGGTGAAACATGGCCTTTTCTTGGACAAAAACTCTTTGATAACAACAAGATAAATCCAAAAGACTTTATTTGACACTTCATCTTGCCGAACGCGGGAACACTGTCTAATGTTCATTAAGCTGACTGGTGAGACAGGATTTAAATCGGACCTTTCCTGACCCACGATGCCTGCCAGCGGCATGCAGACTTGCCAGGCAGGCGGCGTGTTTTTCCTGGAGCCATTTCGCGCTATCCCTGCCCACCCGTTCAGTCCACCAGCACTCATTGAAGACAACAACAACCGGCGCCAAGCGCCCGATGAGGAAGACATGTCGAACGATTCCCGCATCTCCTATACCGAAGATGCCGGCAAGCTGCGCTGCGCCGTCATCCAGATGGGACTCAACGTCTCCACCGACCTCGAGCCCGCGCAGATCCGCGATGCCATGAACGAGGCCCACCTGCCGCTGATCGACCAGGCCGGTGAGGCAGGCGTCAAGATCCTGTGCTTCCAGGAAGTCTTCAATCAGCCCTATTTCTGCCCGAGCCAGGATGCCAAGTGGTATGCCGCCGCCGAGCGCGTGCCCGACGGCCCCACCGTCACCCTGATGCAGCAGTACGCGAAGAAGCATCAGATGGTGATCATCGTGCCCATCTACGAGGAAGTGCAGCCGGGGGTGTACTACAACACCGCCGCCGTCATCGATGCCGACGGCAGCTATCTGGGCAAGTATCACAAGACCCACATCCCGCAGGTGGCGGGCTTCTGGGAGAAATTCTTCTTCAAGCCGGGCAAGTCCGACTGGCCGGTCTTCGACACCGCCTACGGGCGCATCGGCGTCTACATCTGCTACGACCGCCACTTCCCGGAAGGCTGGCGCGCATTGGCGCTCAACGGCGCCGAGATCATCTTCAATCCCTCCGCCACCGTCGCGGGCCTCTCCCAATACCTGTGGGAGCTGGAGCAGCCCGCCTCCGCCGCCGCCAATGGCTGCTACATCGCCGCCATCAACCGCGTCGGCCATGAACAGCCCTGGGATATCGGCGAGTTCTACGGCTCCTCCTACTTCGTGAATCCACGCGGCCAGATCGAAGCCCAGGCCAGCGCCACCGAGGATGAGCTGCTGATCCACGACCTCGACATGGCGATGGTGCGCGAGGTGCGCAACAACTGGCAGTTCTTCCGTGACCGTCGCCCCGATGCCTATACCCGCCTCACCGACGGCGAGTGACGGACTGACGACCCGCACGACAACAACAAGACGACCTGACACTCAATGCCGGACAAGGCCGCGCGATGCGGCCGGGAGAGACTCATGGCAATCCTGATCAAGGGCGGCAGCATCCAGACCCACGAAGAGCGCTACACCGCCGATGTGCTGTGTGACGGCGAGACCATCACCGCCATCGGCACCGACCTGGACGTACCGGACGACTGCGAGGTGATCGACGCCAGCGGCTGCCTGGTGATGCCCGGCGGCATCGACCCGCACACCCACATGCAGCTGCCCTTCATGGGCACCGTGGCCAGCGAAGACTTCCAGACCGGCACCGCCGCGGCGCTGGCCGGCGGCACCACCATGATCATCGATTTCGTGATCCCCTCCCCGCAGCAGCCACTGATGGAGGCCTATCACACCTGGCGCGAATGGGCCGAGAAGTCGTGCTGCGACTACAGCTTCCACGTCGCCGTCACCTGGTGGGACGAGAGCGTCAGCCAGGACATGGCGACGCTGGTCGCCGATTACGGCGTCAACAGCTTCAAGCACTTCATGGCCTACAAGAACGCCATCATGGCGCCGGACGACACCCTCGTCTCGAGCTTCGCGCGCTGTCTGGAACTGGGCGCGATTCCCTCCGTGCATGCCGAGAACGGCGAGCTGGTCTACCACCTGCAGCAGAAGCTGCTGGCCGACGGCATCACCGGCCCGGAGGCGCATCCGCTGTCGCGCCCGCCGCAGGTCGAGGGCGAAGCCGCCAGCCGCGCCATCCGCATCGCCGGAACCCTGGGCACGCCGGTGTATCTGGTCCACGTCTCCACCGCCGATGCGCTGGAGGAGATCCGCTACGCCCGCGAGCACGGTCAGCCGGTCTACGGCGAGGTGCTGGCAGGCCATCTGCTGATCGATGAAGAGGTCTATCAGAACAAGAGCTGGGAATTCGCGGCCGGCCACGTGATGAGCCCGCCGTTCCGCTCGCTGGAGCACCGCCAGGCACTGTGGGGCGGCATCCAGTCCGGTGATCTGCAGACCACCGCCACCGATCACTGCTGCTTCTGCGCCGAGCAGAAGGAAATGGGCAAGGACGACTTCTCGAAGATTCCCAACGGCACCGCCGGGGTCGAGGACCGCATGGCGATGCTGTGGCACGAAGGCGTCAACACCGGGCGCTTCTCCGCCGAGGACTTCGTCGGCCTGACCTCCACCAATGCGGCCAGGATCTTCAATCTCTATCCGCGCAAGGGCGCGATCCGCGTCGGCAGCGACGCCGACATCGTGGTCTGGGACCCCAACGCCGAGCGCACCATCTCGGCCAAGACCCACCACCAGAACATCGACTTCAACATCTTCGAAGGCCGAACCGTCAAGGGCATTCCGCGCCACACCATCAGCCGCGGCGACTGGGCATGGCGCGATGGCGAACTGCATGCCAAGCGCGGCCACGGCCAGTATGTCGAGCGTCCGGCCTACCCCAGCGTGTTCGACCAGCTCAAGGCCCGCGCCGAGAGCAACGTCGTCAGTGCCGTGGATCGCAGCTGACGGTCGGCGAACGACCCACCCGAGAACAGTACGAAACGGCTGAGACCAGTACGGCACGACTGAACGACGACCTGGCGGCGCACCTGACGCGCTGCCGGTCCCTTAGCACTTCCAAACAAGCCGCTGCCAGCCAAGAAGCGCAACCCGACTCGCCTGCAAGATCAACAACAACGACCCCGCGCCTGAGCGCGGGCAGGAGCCACACCGTGACCACATCCTCCACTCCTTCCCACTGGGCCCCGAGCGGGCTCGCGGAAGAGGCGCTGAGTGCGCGTTTCACAGACCTGCATCCGGCGCTCAGCAAGCGCCAGGCCTTCATCGAGAGCTCGCGCTGTCTGTACTGCTACGATGCACCCTGCATCAAGGCCTGCCCGACCAGCATCGACATCCCGACCTTCATTCGCCGTATCCACGATGACAATCTCGAAGGCGCCGCCAGCGAGATTCTGGATGCCAATATCCTCGGTGGCAGCTGCGCCCGCGTCTGCCCCACCGAGATCCTCTGCGAGCAGTCCTGTGTGCGCAATCAGGGCGATGAGTGCCAGCCGGTGCTGATCGGCCTGCTGCAGCGACATGCGCTGGACAACGCCCAGTTCGAAGCCCATCCGTTCACGCGTGGCGCCAGTACCGGTCGGCGTATCGCGGTGGTCGGCGCCGGGCCTGCCGGGCTTTCCTGCGCCCATCGTCTGGCGCGTTTCGGCCACGACGTGGTGGTCTTCGAGGCCGAGGAAAAGGCCGGCGGTCTCAACGAATACGGCATCGCCCGCTACAAGCTGACCGATGACTTCGCCGCCCGCGAGGTCGAATTCCTGCTCGAGATCGGCGGCATCGAGATCCGCCACGGTCAGCGCCTCGGCGACAACCTGGCGCTAGCCTCTCTGACACGCGAATTCGACAGCGTCTTCCTGGGCCTCGGCCTTGGCACCAGCCATGCCCTCGGCCTGACCGGCGAGGATGCCAGCGGCCTGATGGCGGCCACCGACTTCATCAAGGTGCTGCGTCAGAGCGGCGAACTGAACGCCCTGGCAGTACCGAAGCACGCGGTGGTGATCGGCGCGGGCAACACCGCCATCGACATCGCCGTGCAGGCCAAACGCTTGGGCGCGCAGACGGTGGACCTGGTCTACCGGCGTGGCGAGGAGCAGATGTCCGCCACCCATCACGAACAGGAAATCGCGCGCGCCAATGGCGTGATGATCCACACCTGGGCGCGCCCGCTGGCCATCGATGTGGCAAGCGGCAGTGAGGGTGGTGATGCCGCGCTCAGTGCGATGCAGTTCGCGCGCACGCGGGTCGAGGATGGCCGCCTCGTCGATACCGGCGAGACCTTCACGCTGGCCTGCGATGGGGTCTTCACCGCCATCGGTCAGGGCTTCGATGACGCGAGCCTGAGCGATGCGCATGCCGCAGGGCTGGCCCGCGAGGGGGCCAAGATAGAGGTGGACGAGATGCTGCGCACCAGTCTGCCCGGCGTCTATGCCGGCGGTGACTGCATCGCCCGCGGGCAGGACCTGACCGTTCAAGCCGTCGCCCACGGCAAGCTGGCCGCCGAGGCCATCCATCACGATCTGATGCTCAAGGTGGAGGCCGCCTGATGACCATTCATACCCCGCTCAATGACGACAACGCCCACCCGGCAGGTGCTGGATCAAGCGGCGATCACGTCGCCAGCTACAAGGCCGATCTGTCGGTCAACTTCGCCGGCATCCGCGCCCCCAACCCCTTCTGGCTGGCCAGCGCTCCGCCCACCGACAAGGCCTACAACGTGGTGCGCGCCTTCGAGGCCGGCTGGGGTGGTGTGGTCTGGAAGACGCTGGGTGAAGACCCGGCGGCGGTGAACGTCTCCTCCCGCTACTCGGCGCACTATGGCCCGAATGGCGAGGTCAGCGGCTTCAACAACATCGAGCTGATCACCGACCGCTCGCTGGAGATCAACCTGCGCGAGATCACCCAGGTCAAGAAGGACTGGCCGGACCGCGCGCTGATCGTCTCGCTGATGGTGCCGTGCGAGGAAGAGGCCTGGAAGACCATCCTGCCGCAGGTCGAGGCCACCGGCTGTGACGGCATCGAACTCAACTTCGGCTGCCCCCACGGCATGCCGGAACGCGGCATGGGCGCGGCGGTGGGCCAGGTGCCGGAGTATGTCGAGCAGGTCACGCGCTGGTGCAAGACCTACAGCTCGCTGCCGGTGATCGTCAAACTGACCCCCAACATCACCGACGTGCGTGAACCGGCCAAGGCCGCCTGGCGTGGCGGCGCCGATGCCGTCTCGCTGATCAACACCATCAACTCCATCACCCATCTGGATCTCGACCGCATGGTCGCGCATCCCATCGTCGGTGACCGCAGCACCCACGGCGGCTATTGCGGCAGCGCCGTGAAGCCCATCGCGCTGAACATGGTGGCCGAGATAGCGCGCACGCCGGAAACCGCCAACCTGCCGATTTCCGGCATCGGCGGCATCTCCAACTGGGAGGATGCCGCGGAATTCATCGCCCTCGGCGCGGGCAGCGTGCAGGTGTGCACGGCGGCGATGCTGCACGGCTTCCGCATCGTCGAGGAGATGAAGGACGGCCTGGGGCGCTGGATGGACAGCAAGGGCTATCAGCGTATCGACGAGTTCTCGCGCGCGGCGGTGCCCAACACCACCGACTGGAAGCAGCTGGACATGAACTATCAGGTGATCGCCCGCATCGACCAGGACAAGTGCATCGGCTGCGGACGCTGCTACATCGCCTGCGAGGACACCTCGCACCAGGCCATCATGCATCTGGCCAAGGACAACGGCACCGCCCGCTATGAGGTGAAGGACGCCGACTGCGTAGGCTGCAACCTGTGCGAGATCACCTGCCCGGTCGAGGACTGCATCACCATGGAAGTGCAGGACACCGGCAAGCCGTACATGAACTGGATGGAGGACCCACGCAATCCGCATCGCGCGGCCTGATCGTCAGGTGCTCCTCTGATCCCGGGAAACAGCTAGCAATAGATGAGAATGGAAAAGGGGCTGCCAGCAATGGCAGCCCCTTTTTGATTGGCTTTATGGCCCACCAATGATGACCATAATTAGCTTAAGGACAATAAAACCATGAAGTCACCTGCTGACTCAGGCGGACAAACCGACCCCCTTCAGCAGCACCCGCGTCACGTTCTGCACCGCCTGCTCGAATTCCCGATCACTCAGCGCCTTGCCCTGATTGAGCACCGCGATCTGATGATCGAAGTCGGCATAGTGCTGGGTGCTGGCCCAGATCATGTACAGGTAGGCGGAGGCATCGACGTTGTCGATGCGGCCCTCGCCGATCCACTGGCGCAGGCGTGACTTCTTCATCTCGGCCCACTCGTCGAGCCACACCGTCAGCTCTTCGCCCAGCACCGGCGCACCCTGCATGATCTCGCTGGCCCACACCTTGGAGCCATAGGGGCGCTGGCGCGAGTGCATCATCTTGGCGCGAATGTAGGTGGAGAGCACCAGCTGCGGGTCGTCGTAGGCCTCGAAGCACAGCGCATCTTCCTTCCACAGCGCCAACAGGCCATCGAGCACCGCGCGATACAGCGCTTCCTTGGTGCTGAAGTAGTAATGCAAATTGGACTTGGGCAGCTCTACCTCGGCGGCAATATCGACCATGCTGGCGCCGACATAGCCCTTGAGAGCGAAGATCTTTTCGGCGGCGAGCAGGATGCGGCCGACATTATCCTTGCGAATCTGAGACTTGCGAGTGGTCATGCGATCCCCTGACGCGGTGCTGGCAGTGCGATGAGAATATCACAACCGCACTGCCAACATGTCTGAGCCGTCAGGTTTGCCCTGTCATCCGGCAAAGGAGATGGCGACTCTGCAAGTGCTGTGCAATCCCGCGCCAGCGCGGATCGGCAAGAACCGCGCCTGCGACATCATTCGAAGACCGCGCCATCGATGAAGCCATCCGCCGGCATCGGCACCTGGCCTGCCTCGCCGCTCAGCCACCAGGGTGCCGGATGCGTGCCTTCACTGCGCTCATCCGCCACCGGCACCACCATGCCCAGCTTGCGGGCCGCCGTGCGGTAGAGGTCCGGGCGCACACAGCGTGTCAGCGTCGCCTCGAGATCCTCGTCATTGAAGCCCTGCAGATGCCCCCAGCGCTGCATCTGGGCGATGTACCAGCGGGTCTGGGAACGCCACGGGAAGTTGGCCGCATAGTGATGGAAGATGGTCCAGCCGGGATTGTGCTGCTGGAAGTCGTCCACCGACTGCTCGACATCGACGTCTTCCAGCCCGCGCGTCACCACGCTCATCGGCACCTCCGGCATGCCCTCGTCGTGCAGCCACTCGGCGGCTCTGGCCCGATTGCCGGGGCGGTCCAGCCAGGCGCAGGCATTGAGCAGCGCGCGAATCAGCGCCTGATGCGCCAGCGGATGCTGCTCCGCCCAGTCCTCGCGCACGCCCAGCACCTTTTCCTGCCCGAAGCGCCAGATATCGTGACTGCCCGCCACCACCTGCCCCATGCCCTGCGCCGCCGCCAGGCTGTTCCAGGGCTCACCGACACAGAAGCCATCCAGCGCACCGCTGGCCAGCTGCGCCGCCATCAGCGGCGGCGCCACGGCGCGCATCTCGACGTCGCGGTCCGGATTGATGCCGCCCGCCGCCAGCCAGTAACGCAACAGATAACGGTGCGAGGAGAACGGGTGCACGCTGGCCAGCTTGAGCAGCGGCTCACCGCGCTGCTTGCGCTCGCGCACATGCGCCGCCAGCGCCTTCGCGACCTGCAACGGACTGGATAGGTCGTGGCCGTCCTCGCCGAGGGTGGCCATCAGCGCGCGCGACAGCGTGATGGAGTTGCCGCCCAGATTGAGCGTCATGGCACTGATCACCGGCGTGGCGCGGCCATCCAGGCCCAGAGTCGAGGTCAGCGGCATCAGCGCCAGCATCTGCGCACCCTGCAGCACACCGGTCTGCAGGTCATCACGCAACGCCGCCCACGAGGGTTGCCACTTGAGTGTCACCGCCAGCCCCTCCTCGCGGAAAAGCCCCAACTGCTCAGCGACCACGAAGGGCGCGGCATCATTGAGTGGCATCAGGCCCAGCGTCAGCTGATGGCCATTCAGGGGTACATCTGTGGGCATCACGCACACCTCTTGAACGATCGAGAGAGAAGGACAGTACGGCGACCGGCTCAGCGCCGACGCGCGGCCTTGAGCAGCTCATCGGCCAGCTCATGCAGGGCCAGGCGCCGGTTCATGGCGGTCTTGCGCAGGTATTGGTAGGCGGCATCTTCACTGAGCCCACGCGTCTCCATCACCACGGCCTTGGCACGATCGACGCTGCGCCGCTGCACCAATGTGGTCTGGGTACGGTTGAGCTCCCCCTTGAGCGCACGGTGCGCCTCGAAGCTGGTGATGGCGACCTCGACCATGCTGCGCACCATCGCTGGCATGACGTGGTCCACCACATAGGCCGAGACACCGGCGCCGGCCGCCTCACGCACGAGGTCCGGGGCATCTTCACTGGCCAGCATGATCATCGGCTTGGGATAGCGTCGCCCCAGCTGGCCGAGATGCTCCAGGGTGTCGCGGCTGGGCAGGTCGGCGTCGATGATCACCGCATCGGGCTGATGCTGCTCGACCAGCGCGTGCAGGTCCTCGTGCTCGTCAACGCGCAGCGCCACCTCGAAGCCGGCGCTCAATAGCGCCTGCTCCAGCGCGGCGGAGCGCTCACTGCGGACATCGACGATCAGCACGGTCACGGGCATGTCAGGTTTCCTTGGGTCGGGCATGAGACTTGCCGTACACCCAAGCAGGATTCGTGCCGCAATCTGGTGCAACCCTGCGGCCAAGGGCCTTCAGAGCGGCCGAGCCGAAAGCGTCGCTGCACTGCAATGAGGCACGCGCCTGCCCGACCCTCCCAGCGCCATTCGCGTGCGCCAGACTGGTACCTCGCGCCTCGATGACGCACCGCCAGCGCGCATCGAGCGCGCACCCAGCCCGGGGCACCGCCTGCGCATGCCAACCTATTGCCCTCGCCAAGCCATTGATCTTCTGGGACTTGTCCCGCCCACACCCCCGCAACTGGCGCGCTACTTGCTTTGTTCCTGTCACTTGCCGCACAGACGCTCTGCTGCCGGCAACCATGGCATCACCGACTGCTGCCATCGCTATCCATGACGTGGACCAGGCTCTTCGGAGTACGAGTGCGTCGAACCAGGCCCCTCAATGACGAGGCGCCCTTGCTGTCGTTCATTCACAGCCGTTCGACCACTCGCCGAGCACACCTGACTTCGTGCCCGGCACCGACGCTGAATCAGGAGCCCACTCATGGATATCCGCAACAAGGCCAGCCGCATCCGGCTGTTCAGCTTCAACACCCCGCAAATGCGCGCCTTCCACATGTCGTGGTTCGCCTTCCACGTCTGCTTCTTCGGCTGGTTCGGCATCGCGCCGCTGATGGCCGTGGTGCGTGACGACCTCGGCCTGACCAAGACCCAGATCGGCAACACCATCATCGCCTCCGTCGCCATCACGGTGATCGTGCGTCTCGCCATCGGCGTGCTGTGTGATCGCATCGGGCCACGCAAGGCCTACACCTGGCTGCTGTGCCTCGGCTCGCTGCCGGTGATGTGCATCGGCTTCGCCGACAGCTTCGAATCCTTCTTCCTGGCCCGCCTGGCCATCGGTGCCATCGGCGCCTCCTTCGTCATCACCCAGTACCACACCTCCGTGATGTTCGGCCCCAACGTGGTCGGCACCGCCAACGCCACCACCGCGGGCTGGGGCAACCTGGGCGGCGGCACCACCCAGATGCTGATGCCGCTGGTGATGGCCGGCCTGCTGATGCTGGGCGTCGAGCAGACCCTGGGCTGGCGTCTGGCGATGGTCGTGCCGGGCATCGTGCTGTTCCTGACCGGTATCGCCTACTACTTCTTCACCCAGGATGCGCCGGACGGCAACTTCAGCGAGCTGCGTGAGCGCGGTGAGCTGCCCAAGGCCGAGAAGGAATACAGCATGCGCGCCACCTTCGGCGCGGCAGCACGCGACATCCGCGTCTGGGCCCTGTTCCTCGTCTATGGCGCCTGCTTCGGGGTCGAGCTGACCATCAACAACGTCGCCGCCATCTACTTCTTCGATCACTTCGATCTCGACCTCGCCACCGCCGGTCTCATCGCAGGGCTGTTCGGCCTGATGAACCTGTTCGCCCGCACCCTGGGCGGCGTGTTTTCTGATCTCTTCGCCCGCCAGTCCGGCCTCAAGGGCCGCGTGCGCTGGCTGTTCATCGCGCTGCTGTGTGAAGGCGTGGCGCTGGTCGGCTTCGCCCAGATGGAAACCCTCGCGGTGGCCATCGGCATCATGCTGGTCTTCAGCCTCTTCGTGCAGATGGCGGAAGGCGCGACCTTCGGTATCGTGCCCTTCGTCAATCGCAAGGCACTCGGCGCGGTCGCCGGTATCGTCGGTGCGGGCGGCAACGCGGGCGCGGTCGCCGCGGGCTTCCTGTTCCGCAGTGAGGAGCTGACCTACCAGGAAGGCCTGATGTACCTGGGCATGGGCGTGATCGTGATCTCGCTGTTCGCGCTGCTGGTGCGTTTCAGCGCCGCCACCGAAGCCGAGGAAAGCCGCGCCTACGACGCCGCCGTCGCGGACCGCAAGCAACAGAGCGAGCAGCAGCCCGCCTCGGCATAAGCGGATTGCTTTCTCCCCTAGCCAGACACAAGAAGGCCCCACCTCATGGGAGGCGGGGCCTTCTTGTGTCTGTCGACAGCTCAGGTCAGCGGCGATTCATCGCGGCGCTGACAGCCGAGCCTCAGCTATCGGTGGCGTTCTCGACGCTATCACCGGCTTCCTCGACGGCGTTGTCCATCTTCTCACCGGCCTTCTCCATCGGGCCTTCGTCCTCGCAACCGGCGAGCGACAGGCCACCGAGACCGAGCATGGCAATCATCAGCGAACTACCCAGAGTCTTGAGCTTCATGATGTCTCTCCTTGAATCATCGGTCGGAATGACGCGACAGCTGCCATCTCACGCAGGCTGCCACGTGGTGTTACCCATGACATGGAGCGGGAGCCTTGCCGTTTCAAGGGTCACGCAACGCCGAGTTGCCTGTTGCTGATCAAATACCCAGCTCAGAGAAGGTATCGGGAAACTGCACTTCACCGCCCAGCCCCTCCAGATAGTCCGGCAGCAGCTCGAAGGCGACGAAGGAACCCGGCACGTCGTCATGATGGCAGTAGAGCCCGTAATGACACGCCGGATGAAAGCCCAGATGGGTATAGAAATCCGCATGGCCTGCCGCCACCACGGCCCCCGCCCCCAGCAGCCGACAGCGCTTGACTGCCGAGATCACCAGCCGCTTGCCGATGCCGTGACGCTGATGCTGGGGCAGCACCGCCAGCGGCGCCAACGCCATCAGCACGCGGTCCGGATAGCCGGAAAGCTCCACGCGCGACACCATCACATGCCCCAGCAGGCCGCCCTCGCCTTCACTGAGGTGGCGGCCGGTTTCCGGGTCGGTGACACGCTCGGCCACCAGCGAAATCTGCGCCAGATTGCCTCGACGCAATCTGTCACCCAGGCGCGCTTCACGATGGCCGGCAAAGACGGATTCATGAATGCGGTAGATGCGCTCATGATCAATGAGACGTTCTTCACGAATGCGAAGATTATCGACGGCGTTGGCAGTCATCACGAGGTACCGGATCAGCGCCCTGATGGTCAGGGACGTTACCTCAAGCTTAGCCACCGCCCGCAGCGGCTGCGAGCGTCAATCTGCTGCTCAAAAAGCACGATGCCCGCCGTGGTGGCGGGCATCGCTTGGGGTGATATCAAGGTCGCATGGCAGATGAAAAGCCTGGTTCAGCCCCTCTCAGGCTTCTCGCCGCTACCGGTCAGACACGTCGCCGACACTGCTCGAGCATCGCGCCGACGCCGCCCGCCTCAGCTCTTGAGACGACGCGCGCGGAAGGAGCGCCCCTTGAGCTTGCCATTCATCAGCTGGGTGAGTGCCGACTTGGCGACATCACGCTCCACGGCGAGGAAGGTGGTCCGCGCCAGTACCTTGATCTTGCCGATCTTGCTGCCTTCCAGGCCGCCGTCACCGGTCAGCGCGCCGAGGATGTCGCCGGGGCGCAGCTTGTCCTTCTTGCCACCGTCGATCTGCAGCGTCGCCATGCGCGCATGGAACGGCTCGCGCGTCAGCATGCTTTTCGAGGGCAGCGGCTCGACTTCCAGCGTCTGCTCGAGGAATTCGCCCAGCCTGGTCAGGCGATAGTCTTCCTTCTCGGTGTAAAGCGTGCAGGCGATACCGGAGCTGCCCGCACGGCCGGTACGCCCGACACGGTGCACGTGGGCGTCGAGATCACGCGCGATCTCGTAGTTGAACACCGCATCCAGCGCTTCGATATCCAGCCCGCGCGCCGCGACATCGGTGGCCACCAGAATCGAGGTGCTCTTGTTGGCGAACATCACCAGTGTCTGGTCACGCTCGCGCTGTTCGAGATCACCGTGCAGCGCCATGGCACTGAAGCCGTGCTCATTGAGCGCGTCGCTGACTTCCTGCGCCTGACGCTTGGTGTTGCAGAACACCACGCTGGATTCCGGGCGGTACTTGAGCAGCAGGATACGCAGCGCCTCGAAGCGCGCCTCGTCATCGGCGACACGGTGGAACAGCTGACGGATGCTGCTGTCATCGTGGGTGGAGGCCACCTCGATGCTGACCGGATCACGCAGCATGCGCTCGGCGATCGGGCGCACGCCATCGGCGAAGGTCGCGCTGAACAGCAGCGTCTGACGCTCCTCCGGGGTCTCGGCGACGATGGCATCCAGCACCTCGGCGAAGCCCATGTCGAGCATGCGGTCGGCTTCATCCAGCACCAAGGTATTGAGTTCGACCAGGCTCAGGCTGCCCTTGCGCAGGTGCTCATCCACGCGTCCCGGCGTGCCGACGATGATGTGCGCGCCGTGTTCCAGCGAGCCCAGCTGCGGGCCGAAGGGGGCGCCGCCGCACAGAGTCAGCACCTTGACGTTGTGCAGGCCGCGCGCCAGACGACGGATCTCGCCGGCAACCTGATCGGCCAGCTCACGTGTCGGACACAGCACCAGTGACTGCACACGGAAGCGCGAGACCTTGAGACGCGACAGCAGCCCCAGACCGAAGGCAGCGGTCTTGCCGGAGCCGGTCTGGCCCTGGGCGATGACATCGCGGCCTTGCAGCATCGGCGGCAGGCTCTGCGCCTGAATCGGCGTCATGGTGTGATATTCGAGCGTGGCGAGGTTGTCGAGCAGCTCGGGCGCCAGCGCCAGAGAGGCAAAGGCAGGGGTGGCGGTGGCGTCAGTCACGGGGACATTCCTTCAATCGATGAACAGGCACGAGCCGAACGGGCTTACGCGCGGGCGCAGAGCATAGCAGAGCGTGGCCACTAACGCCTGCCACGGATGCCAGCACCTGATACCGGCTCCCCAGGCGAGATAGCCTTTTTGAGCAACGCCCTCTCTTGCCCGCCAGACTCACCTCTCAGCACACCGTATGAGCCAGCTCGAATGTGACTCAACTCAAAGCATGATTTTCGTCACGACAGGATTCGATTCCCGCCAAATATCATTTATTAATTATCGTTAATTAAACAAAATGGCCAACGGTCAGTTGGCATGTCACGAAATCCCATATCAGGCGGTGGTTGAGTCGCTGCATATTTCACGCCGTGCATTTCCTGCAGCGCACTTCACGAAAATGGCGCCGACATTCGTGTCGGGATAATCATCAAGACGTTCTTGTTATCTGCCTCAGACTATCAGTGCCAATGACACACCAGGATTGGCGCATACCGAGATGGGCCCATCCCCATGCCGGGTATGAGGAATGCCACCTCTCATCAGTGATGTGCTGCTGGATACCGCTCGGCTATTGCTCGGCTACCGCAGCGGTGCCGCTGCGCGCCCAGAGGCTCCATCTGAATCGATGTCATGAATATCAATGACTTGCAGATAGCGAAATGCTGTCTGTGTCGCACAGGCGTTTTCGATCTCGGGGTGGTCTCCCGAATTGGATCGTTGCAAGCGTACTGACAGCTCGTGCGAAGCCGGTCATCACGCTGGTCATGAAACCGGTCATCAAGCCCGGCGCAAGGCACAGGTCGCCGGCACTCAGAACCGGCACTCAGAACCGGCAACACCATGGAAACACCATGGAAACACCATTGACGTGAATCCGGCAGCTTCATTGCCGCAATGCACGGCATAACGCGCATGCAAGTTGCTGTAATAGCACGTCAAAGAGCAAATGATATCGCACGGACAGGCGATCTTTGCCACCCGCAACACCACGGTCACCGCTGCCCCGACAACAGGGGAGCAGCAATAGAGCGGCGCAGTCTTCAAGCCGCCAGCTGTCAGAGGGGATCACACCTCTCTACCGAAACAGCCACAAGATGTCACTACGACCCAGGGAGCAAGACGACATGAAGGACCTCTCAAGAATCACGGGCTACGGATGTATCGTGGCCGGTGTCGGCCCGGCAGGCATGGGATTTCTGTTCAATGCCCTCAAGACAGGCCAGATCACGACACTGGCCCGCCACGGACTGTTGATTCTCGATGCCGGCGGTACCCACGCCAGCGGCAAGCTTGGCGCTGGTCGACTGGGCGAATATCGCATCACCGCCAACTCGGTCGGCGATGTGTTCCTCGACTGCCTGCGCGACCCGGCACTCGCCGACGTGCTGGCCCCGCTTGAAGGCGAAGCCTGCCTGGAGCGAATCCGGGCCGATCCCTATTCCTCCCCGCGACTCGATGAGATCGGCGAGCTGCTGGAAGCCGCCAGTGCCCTGGTATTGGCGCACATCACCGCCCTGCCGGGCGTCGAGATGTGGTGCGGCACCAGCCTGGACACGCTGCAGTACCTCGACGGCACCAGCATTCTGACTCTCTCGCATGAACCGGAAGTGGCCCAGCGCACGTCGCGGCTGCGCACCGAGAACCTGGTGCTCAATCTGGGCGGCCAGCAGTGCCCGGAGCAACTGACTCAGAGCCTCAATCGTCAGGGACTGACACCGTCGCGGCGCGCACGCATCTACAGCGGCGATGAGCTGTTGCGCATGCCGCCGGGACAGCTGCGCAGCCTGCTGCTGCCGCGCCTGCGGCGTGGTGGTCGCGTCTGTGTGGTGGGGGGCTCGCACAGCGCCTTCTCGATGCTCGACGTGCTGGCCGACGCGCTGCGCAATACCCGCGTCAAGGAGATCACCCTGCTACATCGCTCGCCGATTCGGCTGTTCTTCGAGAACGCCGAAGAAGCGCGCGCCGCAGGCTATCACTATGATGCCGAGCGCGATGTATGCCCGATCAGCGGTCGCATCAACCGCTCCGGCGGGCTGCGCTACCGGGCGCTGGCCATCGGTCAGGAAATTCTGGCCACCGGCCGCATCGAAGAGTGCGCGATGGACATCCAGCTGGTGCAGACCGGCCCCGGCAGTGCCCAACGCCTGGAACTGGCCAGCGAAGTGCTCGCCGACGCGCCCATCGTGGTGCAGTGCAACGGCTATCAGCCGATTCTACCCACCATCAGCGACGCTCATCATCAGCCCATCACGCTGCGTGAAGTGAATGGCGGGCTGGATTCCGATGCCAACGGCAACCCCTGCGATATCCACGGCCAGCGTCTTGCGGGCCTCTACATGTTCGGGCTGGGCGCCGGTCTCGCCGTCGACCCGACACTGGGCAGTGAAGCCTCCTTCGATGGCCGCATCTACGGCGTCTGGCAGTTCCACAACCACGCCAGCCTGCCGGCCCTCCACGCCATCATCGCGCGCAACGCCAGTGACGACGCACTCGGCAGCGACACTGCTCACTCCGTCGGTCAGGTGATCGCCAGCGATCGCGGCATGGCCAGCGTCAGCGGCAGTGGAATGACCAGCGACAAGACCTGCGCAAACAGTGTCGTCAGCGAGAAGTCCAGCGCGGACAGCCTCGCACAGGCGAGCGAAGCCGAGGACTTCTCCAGCGCCCTCAAGGTGCTGAGTGACTCACTGGGCCTGCAGCAGAAATCCCGCATGGCGTAGCAAGGCATGACGTGACCTGAGCAAGCACAGTGCTGCCTGTGGGCCTTGCCATCAGATGATTACGTAATGCTGATTATGGAGAACAGCAGACACAATCATGGGCTTAATCACCTGCACATAAGCCAGCCGATTGCCTTTTGGGTAAACATAACAAGAAAAAACACATAACGACGCTGGAACCCCCACTCTCCCCGGCGCAAGCAAGCAAGGCCACACGAAGACGCACGATGGCGATACCTCCCCACACAAAAGCGCCGCCCGGGCATGTCCCGAGCGGCGCTTTTGTGTGTCATCTCAGCAAGGGCAGTGGCCGAACCTTGCAGCCAGCTCGGCCACGGTCACTTAGCGTGCCGCTTCTTCCTCAAGACGCGCCTGCTTGCCACCGAGGGTGAAGCAGGTGTCGATCTCGCGCAGCATGAACAGCGCGACACAGGCGGCCAGCATCGGCCAGGCAGCGAAGAACAGCAGGTGATCGAACGGGTCCAGATACTGCTTGAAGGCAGAGAAGGTAGACCCGGCGTGCAGCAACAGCACCAGACCGTAGGTTAGGGTCTTCTTCACGCCGGTGACGAACAGCAGCAACAGCACCATCTCGATGACGGCAATCGCGATGACGATGCCCTCGCCCATGCCACCGATGGCATAGAACTTCTCGAAGATGGCGGCGGCGTGGCCAGGATTGAAGAACTTGTCCAGTGTCCACATCGTGATCACGAGGAAGACCCCGAGGCGCAGCAGCAACAGGGAAATGCGGATTCGATCGGCGTACTTCGTCATGTCAATTCTCTCCAGGGGGAATGGGCCTGCGCTGCAACGCAGCGGGCACGTGCTGCTGTGTACGCACGAAGTGGCCGTCTGGTTGCATCGATTGATGTTTTTTCTCGCAAAATTAATCACTTGGCAGCCCCACCCCGCCTCATGACTACTTGGCGCAAACGCCTGCTTCGTCTGCCGGCTTAGCGCCCCCGAGCTGCCATTGTTGGGCAAAACAGCAGCAGTGACTGCCGCGCAAGCGACGCTGACTCGCCCGCAATCCAACACTCTGCCTTTCTCGCTGTCTGATTCATCAGCGGCTATGGCCTTTGCTGCCTCGCCCTGACCCTCAACCCTCGCCACTTGCCACTTGCCCCTCGACCGGCCTGCCGGCTCGCCCTTCGCGCTGGAGTTTATCCACATGGCCTCCAAGACTGACCATCCGTCTGCTTGCCCGTCGTCAGACGCTTCAATGCCGGGCTCTTCAATCAAGCCCCCTCCTGTGCTGCGCCGCTGGCAAGCGCCCGGGCTTGGCGACTCTCGCCTGCCGGCACGCATTGCAAAGGCGCGCTTTCCGGCCTTGAGCGCCCAACTGCTGGCGCATGCCGCGCGCATTGCAGCAGAACGCGAGCGCGGCGAGATTCTCGACTACGCCTGTGCCATGAGTGCGGTGCCGACGGTGATTCAGGAGATCTGGCTGGCCAGTGGCGAGCTTGAGACATTCGCATTACGCGAAGGCATCCAGATCGAGAGCCTGGCGGAGCTGCTGGGCGAGCACACTCCGCCTGACAGCCCCGCCACCGCTGAACAAAGTGGCGTGCCAGCGCGGGTCGTGAGGCCACTTGATACTTTTGACTGGCTGCATCTGGCGCTGGAGCAGCTGTTGCAGATACATCAGGATAAGCAACGTTTACACTCAGACTGATGTATCTCGGCGCCAAAACTCGTATGGTGGGAGAGAGGCTCGGCCTGTCGTCGATCAAGATGACGCGCGAGCCTCGAGCACGACTGTCATATGCACGACTGGAACGCATTTCTGGTACGAGCAACAAGGCACGACATCAAGCACAGCACGCGGAGCAGAACATCACGATCGATCATTGAAAACGACCAGCCGAGGAGGTTCACATGAAGGTCTACAAACCTGAATGGCGTTGCACGCTCGACGTGACGGAAGGCCCCGACCCCACCGCCCGCTGGAAAACACGGCTTGCCTGGCGCTTGCGCGCCCTCGCCGACCGCTTTGATGGCGGTAGTCGTACGATGAAGATTGACTGCAATGTCACCCCGGCGCTCACCCGCGAAGAGGTCGACACCTGCCTGGGCAAGGGCTTCGCCCTCAGCCAGAATCTGATGCTGCAACTGGCCAACCACAGCGCCTGCGAAGATGTCCTACGCGACGCCAAGGCCGAGCTCTACGAAGAAGAGCAACACCCGATGTAACGGTCTGATCTCAGTAGAACCCCGCAGATCACCCGATCGGTGAAGGTAATCCGCAAGACGCATGAAAAAGCCCTCCCGGCGACGCCGGGAGGGCTTTTTTGATGTTGTATCTCAGCGCCTTGAATAGACCTTTGATCCCAGCACTCCCTACCTATAACAGCGCCAAAAATACTGACAACGCCGCTCCCCGCCTCACCCTGTACAATGGCTCCCTCAAGCCGCTCCCCACGACCTCAGGCCTTCCATGTCCATTTCCGCGCGTCCTTCCAAGCTGAGCTTGCCTCAGGTCAATCCCGGTGTGACGACGGTGCTGGAGTATCTGCTGCTCAAGTTTCCGGCGATTGCCGAGTCACGCTGGCGCGAGCGCATGGCCGAGGGCAAGGTGCATCGCGATGATGGCTCGCGGATTACGCCAGAGTCGCCCTACCAACCACATCTGCGCGTGTTCTATTACCGCGAGGTGGCAAGCGAGCCGAGCATTCCCTTCGCGGAGCGGATTCTCTATCAGGATGAGCACATTCTGGTGGCCTACAAGCCGCACTTTTTGCCGGTGACGCCCGGCGGCCTGTACGTGAACGAGTGCCTGCAGCAGCGGCTGCGCAAGCGCACCGGAATAGAGGCGCTGCAGGCGGTGCATCGGCTGGATAGAGTCACGGCGGGGCTGGTGCTGTGCTCCGTCAATCCCGACACGCGCCCCCTCTACCATCAGCTGTTCAAGTCACGAAATATCCACAAGACCTATCAGGCCATCGCCGAGACCCACAGCGATGAATCCCTGGTGGGCCAGCAGTGGGAGGTGAAGAATCGTCTCGAGCAGAGCGAGCAACGCTTCCGCATTCATGTCACCGACGGCGCGGCCAACAGCCACTCGGTGATTCGCTGCGTGCAGCAGACAGAGAGCCAAGCATTGTTCGAGCTGCACCCTGTCACCGGCAGAACCCACCAGCTACGCGTGCATATGCAGACTCTGGGCTGGCCGATTCTGAATGACCGCTACTACCCCGTACTGCAACCGCTCTCGCCGGATGACTACGCGCGCCCCCTGCAGCTGCTCTCCAAGGGATTCGAGTTCATTGACCCCGTCACCGGCGAGGAAAGACGCTTCGAATACGACGGTGATCTGACACTGGCGTGAGCCGTGACATGGCCCGTGGCTGTCGTCGCCAGCCGACGCACAGCCCACCGCATGTGCACAAAGAAATCATCGGGTGAAGGCTTCCTGCTCGACGTCAGGCGGGCTAAGGTTTTCCTCCTGTCCCCGGAAAATAGGCCCAACGATGTCCCGACGTCTCGCAGTGACCGGAGGAGCCGCGCTGGCCGCGCTTCTGTCCTTCCCCGTCCTCGCACAACAAGGGCACGACGGGCCGCCGCCCGATCACGATGGCCCGCCGCCGATGTCAGCGGAAGACCAGGCCCTGAGCGAGGCACTGCGCGCGCGCATGGGCGATACCAGCACCCAGATGCAGAGCGTGCCCATCCCCGAGAGCGCCGCCGAGTGCGGCGACACGCCAGGTTATGAGCGCATGCTGTGCCTGATTGACCTGCTCAAGGCGGATATCTCCGGCGATGACATCCTGCAGAACCTGCAGCATGACTACTCGCTCGCTGAGGCCGAGAACTGGAGCAATCTGCCCGCTGGCGCCTTCCCGAAACGCCCCGGCGTGCTGCTGGGCGAGCTGAACATCAAGCAGCGCGGCCTCGTCAAAGCCATCATGCTGGAAGCCACCGGCCACGCGCCCGATGAAGGCTTCGACGAGATGCTCCAGACGCTCAACGCCGATGACTACATCAACACCGTCAGCACCGACTACAAGGCCGGTTACTCCTCCTACAACACCAAGTTCGCCTTCCTCGGCACGCCCGGCGAGACCGGCACCTGGGAGCTGTACTACGGCGGCCACCACATGGCCTTCGCCAGCACCTACACCGACGGCAAGCTGGCCGGTGCCACGCCCTCCTTCCGTGGCGTGGAACCCTTCCCCTATTTCGAGATGAACGGTCGCGTGAACGAGCCGCTGACCCAGGAACGCGATGCCTTCGCCACCCTGTTGAGCTCGCTCTCCGATGACCAGAAGGCCGAGGCCACGCTGGAAGGCACCTACCGCGACATCCTCGCTGGCCCCCAGGCCGACGACGCCATCCCCGAAAGCTATGAAGGCCTGCCGGTCTCCGAACTGGATGATGACCAGCAAGCCCTGCTGCTGACGGCCATCGAGACCTACGTGGACGACATCTCCGCCCCCGAAGCCGCGGCCTACATGAAGAAGTACACCTCCGAGCTTCCCGAGACCTATCTCGGCTTCTCCGGCACGCCGCAGGTCAGCGCCGAAAACGATTATGTGCGGATACACGGCCCGTCGCTGTGGATCGAGTTCTCGTTGCAGTCCAACAAGTCCACCGACAAGGTCGGCAACCATCCGCACTCGGTATGGCGTGACCGCACCGACGACTACGGCGGCCAGAACGAATGACCCGCTGCTCGCCGTGGCGCGCGGCGCTGCTCACGCTCGCGGTGATGATCGGCGGGACTACGCTTGGCGGCAATGGTAGGGGAATCAGCGGCATGGGAGTCAGCGGCATGGGCATCGTCCAGACGGCTCACGCCCATGCCCTGCCCGGCAGCACGCTCATCTTTGAGCAGCAGCCAAAGCACACGCTCAAGCTCACTCTCCAGTTCCCGCGTGAAGATCTGCTGATCGCCGCGCCACAACTGGCAGCGCTTGGTGACGCCAAGCCCGATGCCCCCTTGGCGCAGACGCTGACAGATCAACTCGGTGACTATCTCAGTCGGCACTTGGCGCTCTCCAAGGACGGCGACGCGCTGCCGCTGACGCTCACCGAGGCGCATCTCACCTCTACCTATCAGCCACAACTCGGCGACTACCTGCTGGTCGTCACACAATGGGATGTGAAGACCGAGGAAGCCGAACCGGACTCACTGCTGCTGAAATACGACGCCGTGATGCACGAAGTCCGCAATCACCGCGCCGAAGTCGAATGGCAAACTCCCGCAGGCGACACCCGCCTGATGGCCGACTTCGGCTTCTTCCACTCCGCCCACAGTGTCCGGCTCGACCTGAGCAAGGCCAGGCAGGCGCCAGCCAAGCAGGAATGAGCCGAGCTGGAGTAAACAAGGCGGTAAGCGTTTCCTGAATCGCGCCCACAAAAAAGCCCTTCCGGCCAATGGCCAGAAGGGCTTTTTGCTTGCTGCGTTCTCGTCTCGATCAGTTCAAGAGACCGTCAGGACGAAACGCTGCGTCAGCTCAGCGAGGGGTGATCGTCAGGCGATCATTCCCACTCGAACATCAATGAGCAGAAAATACATCGAAATAACAGCTAGTTAGAAAGGCCACCTTTCTCGATACCATCATCTATACCATGCTCAAAATTTTTTTGATTATTTCCAGCTCGTCGACGTTTTAGTTCAGCTTTGGCCCAAGCTGACGATTCTGCCATGTCACGACGAAGCTCTTGCCTCTCTTCAACAGTAAGCATTCGTGGTCCCGAGGTAATTCTATCCATCTTGTACTTCCAACTTGTCGCAGTACATTTTTAAAACGCACCAAATCATGAGTTACCAGCAATAGACCTTGGGAATATTTTTGTATTAATTTTCATACACATCTTGAAAGCCATCAATACTGCACAAAAATTATACAGCCAAGATTAACCTTCTTAAATAAAAGGGTCAAATCATGGATTTGAAACCAAGACCATCATCAATAGACAAGTCTACTGGCAAACCAGATCAACGTCGAGGTGACAACAAAAAACTGGCTCTTCGACGCCAGGTGTGGAATTAGTGCCCTGGAATGGTCCAGGATATGGGCCCCGAACAGACTGGAGAATTGACATGGATGGTACTCAGGTCCTGACCCTTGGCTTGGGCTTGCAAGCGCCTTGGAAACTCAAGGACCAGCATCTGGATACCACGTCATCTCCGCATCGTCTCGAGCTTTACGTGGAAGCCGACCGGGGGA
>NZ_JAKUMF010000089.1:0-255 GCF_029991385.1 Cobetia sp. BMC6 | reverse complement strand
TCTCTACCTGACCACCTGTGTCGGTTTGGGGTACGGTCGCATGTGGTCTGAAGCTTAGAGGCTTTTCCTGGAAGCGTGGCATCGATGACTTCCTGACCGTGGTCAGTTCGTCTCGCATCTCGACCTCAGAGGAACCGGATTTGCCTGATTCCTCGGCCTACATGCTTTCACCAGGACAACCAACGCCTGGCTCACCTAGCCTTCTTCGTCCCCCCATCGCAACCACATCCGGTACGGGAATATTAACCCGTTTCC
>NZ_JAKUMF010000088.1:0-255 GCF_029991385.1 Cobetia sp. BMC6 | reverse complement strand
ACGGGAGGCAGCAGTGGGGAATATTGGACAATGGGCGAAAGCCTGATCCAGCCATGCCGCGTGTGTGAAGAAGGCCTTCGGGTTGTAAAGCACTTTCAGCGAGGAAGAACGCCTCGGGATTAATACTCCCGAGGAAAGACATCACTCGCAGAAGAAGCACCGGCTAACTCCGTGCCAGCAGCCGCGGTAATACGGAGGGTGCAAGCGTTAATCGGAATTACTGGGCGTAAAGCGCGCGTAGGTGGCTAAGTCAGC
>NZ_JAKUMF010000087.1:0-256 GCF_029991385.1 Cobetia sp. BMC6 | reverse complement strand
AGCTTCGTGCTTTTGTCGACACGGTTTTGCCGACTTTTGGGGCCATAGCTCAGCTGGGAGAGCGCCTGCCTTGCACGCAGGAGGTCAGCGGTTCGATCCCGCTTGGCTCCACCATGAAAGTCCGGTTTGGCTTCTACTACCTGATAACGCTGCACAGTCCACAGTGACAAGCATATCGCCTTCCTCGTGAAGGTTGTGTGACTTCTCACTGTTCTCTGAACAGCCGCTCTTTAACAATGTGAATCATGCTGACGAT
>NZ_JAKUMF010000086.1:0-264 GCF_029991385.1 Cobetia sp. BMC6 | reverse complement strand
GCCTTCGCCGAGTCGGCCTTCAAGACGCTGAAGTACCGGCCGGGCTTCCCCGTCGACGGGTTCGCCACCCTGGCCGAGGCTCAGGACTGGGTTCAGCAATTTACCGAGTGGTACAACCATGAGCACCAGCACAGCGCCCTTCGCTACGTCACGCCGAGCCAGCGTCATGACGGCGAGGCCAAAGGCATTCTGACGCAGCGCCGAGAGGTCTTCGAGGCCGCGAAGCAGCGTCACCCGGAGCGATGGTCAGGTGACATCCGAAAA
>NZ_JAKUMF010000085.1:0-301 GCF_029991385.1 Cobetia sp. BMC6 | reverse complement strand
TGTCAAGGATTACGAATCTGTCGGACCTCTCCGACATATCGTGTTGATGGAGATGTGCTTGGCGCACATTCCATCGTCAGCATGATTCACATTGTTAAAGAGCGGCTGTTCAGAGAACAGTGAGAAGCGCGCTCTATTGAGCACGCTTGCCACTGCCGGCTAAGCCAGCAATAAGATCAGGTAATTCGTTGTGAGCACTTGCCGCGAGCGATAGACAGTGTCGATAAGGAGGTGATCCAGCCCCAGGTTCCCCTAGGGCTACCTTGTTACGACTTCACCCCAGTCATGAACCACACCGTGG
>NZ_JAKUMF010000084.1:0-312 GCF_029991385.1 Cobetia sp. BMC6 | reverse complement strand
CGGAACCGGCCAACAAGCTATCTCCCGAGGAGCGAAAAGCGATCGTGGCGTTGTGCAACGCTCCAGAGTACCGAAGCCGCCCTCCGGCCTTCATCGTGGCCGATCAGGCTGACAAGGGCCGCTATCTGGCCTCTGAGTCGACGATATACCGAGTGCTTCATGAATATGATCAGCAACATCACCGCGGCCGACAGCAGGCCCCTCAGCGTAAGCGCCCACCGACCACTCACCAGGCGACGGCGCCGAACCAGCTTTGGTGCTGGGACATTTCGTGGCTGCCCGGTCCCGCGCGCGGCACTTGGTGGTATCTGT
>NZ_JAKUMF010000083.1:0-312 GCF_029991385.1 Cobetia sp. BMC6 | reverse complement strand
ACAGATACCACCAAGTGCCGCGCGCGGGACCGGGCAGCCACGAAATGTCCCAGCACCAAAGCTGGTTCGGCGCCGTCGCCTGGTGAGTGGTCGGTGGGCGCTTACGCTGAGGGGCCTGCTGTCGGCCCCGGTGATGTTGCTGATCATATTCATGAAGCACTCGGTATATCGTCGACTCAGAGGCTAGATAGCGGCCCTTGTCAGCCTGATCGGCCACGATGAAGGCCGGAGGGCGGCTTCGGTACTCTGGAGCGTTGCACAACGCCACGATCGCTTTTCGCTCCTCGGGAGATAGCTTGTTGGCCGGTTCCG
>NZ_JAKUMF010000082.1:0-314 GCF_029991385.1 Cobetia sp. BMC6 | reverse complement strand
CTACCGCTCTCTTGATGTCGGACTCCCTGAGCAATTCTCGATAATCGAGCGACTTGAAGAGAGCTACGCGGTGCAGCACTTGTGTCAGGTGTTTGGGGTGCATCGCAGTAGCTACCGGGCTTGGCGTGGTCGGGATAGAAGACCTTGTGAGACTGAGCAGAAGCTGCTGGATCAGGTTGTCGAGGCGCATACCGTCAGTAACGGCTCTGCCGGCGCTCGCAGCATCGCAAAAATGGTCACGCAGGCAGGAATACAGTTGAGTCGTTATCGGGCCAGCAGGCGGATGAAGCAGCTGGGGCTGATGAGTTCGCAGC
>NZ_JAKUMF010000081.1:0-335 GCF_029991385.1 Cobetia sp. BMC6 | reverse complement strand
TGCGGCCTACGTAATGATGCACGATGCGCCACAAACGCTTGTCAGTGACTTCCAATTGCCGAGAGACGGCGAGCACAGGCATCTCCCTGACCAACGACATGGCAGCCTGTTCAAACAACAGTGTGAAGCCACTATCAGGGCGAGCCCAGGGCACCTCGACTCGCCTGACGCCGTGCTCTGGACACCGGGTGCGAGGAACGCGGGCATGGAGATAGCAATGATGCTGGAAGAAGTTCAGGTGTCGCCAGGACTTGTCGGCAAAGTCATGCGCCGGGCATGCCTTGCCGCATTCCGGGCAGGCATAAAGGCTCCCCCGGTCGGCTTCCACGTAAAGC
>NZ_JAKUMF010000080.1:0-337 GCF_029991385.1 Cobetia sp. BMC6 | reverse complement strand
TCGAACCGGTGCACCTTCTCCCGAAGTTACGGTGCCATTTTGCCTAGTTCCTTCACCCGAGTTCTCTCAAGCGCCTTGGTATTCTCTACCTGACCACCTGTGTCGGTTTGGGGTACGGTCGCATGTGGTCTGAAGCTTAGAGGCTTTTCCTGGAAGCGTGGCATCGATGACTTCCTGACCGTGGTCAGTTCGTCTCGCATCTCGACCTCAGAGGAACCGGATTTGCCTGATTCCTCGGCCTACATGCTTTCACCAGGACAACCAACGCCTGGCTCACCTAGCCTTCTTCGTCCCCCCATCGCAACCACATCCGGTACGGGAATATTAACCCGTTTCC
>NZ_JAKUMF010000007.1:0-156638 GCF_029991385.1 Cobetia sp. BMC6 | reverse complement strand
CGCCGAACACGGAGCTGGTAAAGAAAGCGCTGACCATGGCCTACGAATCGCGTGGAGAGCCACGGAATATCCTGTTTCATTCGGATCAGGGTTGCCAGTACACCAGCCGGGCATTCCGGCAGATGCTCTGGCGCTACCGAATGACACTGAGTCTCAGTCGCCGTGGCAATTGCTGGGACAATGCCCCAACAGAGCGCTTCTTCAGAAGCCTGAAAACGGAATGGATACCAGAGATCGGCTATCCCGATGTTGCTGCGGCGAAGCGATCTGTCACTGATTATATGATCGGTTACTACAGCAGCCTCCGACCGCACAAGCATAACGATGGGATACCGCCGAATTTGGCAGAAAAGAACTACTGGAATGCTCAAAGCTCGGTGGCCAAAAGCACTTGACCACTACAGCTTCCCGCATGTGGTCCGGTCGCAAATACCAGTCATTGAACAGAAACAACACATAGATACCTATCGCCACCAACCCCATCAAGGCGAGCTTATGACTACGAGCCTGATGAATATCCTGCTCGAAGCGGGCCTCAATCTCGACCGGGAAACGCACTCCAGGACCGCCCTTATGCTGTATCTGTCGTTCCACCTGCACCATCAGGTCATTCATTAACATCCCCTCCAAGAGGAGTGACAATCAATGAGCTCATTCTAGGTGTGGCGATTCAGATCGTTAAGCAATCAGATACAAACGTGACAATCGTTCACAACCTCGCCATACGCAGAGTCTGTCAACATATTTCAGACAACTGTTCTTGAGCCAAACGCTCGGTTATCAGCGGAGTGATGCCCCCCGACATCACTCCGCCATGACCTACCAGGCTGCTTATCAGCGCTTGAGACTCCAAGGGGCGGCGATGCGGAAGAAGCGCAACGTCACCGCCTCATCCACCGGCCGGGTCAGCAATGACACCAGCACGAAGACCGGCAGGTTGAGCATCAGCCCCCAGAAACCGGCATGCAGGCCCAGCGGATGCGGCCATACGACGGTAAACAGCACCGTGACCACGAAGCCGGCACTGATGCCGCTGATGACACCTGACGCCGAAGCGCGCGGCCAGAAGAACATGCCTAGAAATGCCGGCAATACCTGAGAGGCAAAGCCCAGCCCGATCAAGAGGATCATCACCAGGTTGCCCGGCTCCCAGATCGCAAGCGGCGCCACGATCAGGAACATCACCGGGAAGATCAGCCAGCGCGCCAGCCTGCCAGCGCGTTGGTCATCAAGCTTGAGGCCCGGCTGCAGCACATCACGACTCAAGCTCAGGGCCACCGAGTGGATGAAGGGCTCGCTTGAGGACATCGAGGCCGCCAGCGTGCCCGCGCCCAACAGACCCACCAGCCAGACCGGCATGTTGGCCATCGCGTATTCGAGCACCACGGTGTCGGCGCGCGCAAGCTCTGGCAGGCTATAGATACCGATGAAGCCGACCACCACCAGCGGCAGGATCACCACATAGTAGGTCGGCAGCCAGCTGGCACTGCGGCGGATGGTGTCGGCGGAGGCGGCACTCATCCATTGGGTCCATACCGGCGGCATGAAGGACAGCATCGAGACGATGATCGAGGTGGTCCAGAAGCTGAAGCTCATGTCGCCGCCGGCGCCGGGCAGACGCAGATACTCCGGGTGGCTGGCCTCAAGACGCGTGAACACGCCACTGAACCCCCATTCGCCGGTGGAGAGATAGGCCGCCCACAGGCCGATCACCCAGGCAACGACCAGCATCAACACGCCCTGGAAGGCATTGGTACGCCCGATGGCGCGCTGGCCGCTGACGAACAGATAGACGGCAATCGCGCTGAGCACCAGTAACACGCCAGCCCAGAGCGGAATGCGCCCGCCGCTCATCACCAGCAGGATGTAGGCCGAGCCGATGGTCTGCAGGACCGCATAGGCGATGGAGGCAATCGACATCACCAGCGCCGACAGCGCGCCCAGCAGCGGGCTTTGATAGCGGTCCGCGATCGCGCTTGCCTGGGTGACATGACCGAACTGCTCGCCGAACTTCCACACCTTGGGGCCGAAGTACCAGGCCACCAGCGCCAGATAGGCCAGATAGATGGCGACATAGAACACCGGCACGCCCTTGCTGTAGGCCCAGCCCGGCGCGCCCATGAAGGTATAGGCACTGACGCTGCCGGCGGCGATCAACAGATAGAGCGTCACAGGCCCCATCGAGCGCCCGGCAACTCCCCACTGCTCCAGCGTGTCCATGCGCCGGCCGCCCCGCGCCCCGAGACCGATGGCCATGGCGAGGACGACATACCCTAGGGTGACCAGCAAGGGCACGCTGTCATGCACGGGCGAAAAGGCATGCGGATCAATCACGCGGCGCCTCCGTCTCATTCGCCAGCGGGTCCTTGGTCATCAGGCCTTTGGCCCACGGGCCTTTCGTCAGCGCGTCGTCACCGTGGCGACGGCGCAACAGGCAATTGCCCAGCAGCATCGCACCACTGCAGGCGAAGATGATCAGGTAACTCCAGATGATCAAGGACGGCATGCCCCACAACAGGGTCTGCTGGTTGATCCAGCCGATCACCGGCCAGACGCCCATCACGACCAGTAGCAGGAAGATCACCAGCAGGCTCCAGCCCCGCCAGGTCGAGGGCACGACGAGGCGTGGCAAGGAACAGGGGGTCTCTGCAGCCCGGGCATCAGGCTGAGAGGAAGACAAGGTGTCAGGCGCGGCCAAGACGATCTCCGATGTGAACAGGGAGTGAATGAAAATTCTCGGCGCGCAGTGTAGCCGCTGCGCCCCGCCCTGTGGAGTCACCCTGGTGAATCCCGCTGTTGAGTCGCCCGGTTGAATCAGCCAGTGGCGCCACGTGACACGAAATCGCGCTCGATAAGGCGACACAAGCTGACAGGGACAGCCGCTGCAAGGATGGGAAGAAAAGAAGCTCTCAAGGGTCGTCTTTACGAAAACTGCAAAAGTCTTTCATCATTTGGCGCGTTTATCACAAAGGTAACTCACGGCAGACTGCACAGCATCCAAGACCCACCCATTGCTGATGGAGAACTGCCATGCCCCTTGCCCTGCTGGCGCTGACATTGAGCGCCTTTGCCATCGGGACCACCGAGTTCGTGATCGTCGGACTGGTACCCACCATCGCTCAGGATCTGAGCGTCTCTCTGCCTTCCGCTGGCCTGCTGGTCAGCCTGTATGCCGTCGGTGTCGCCATCGGCGCCCCCGTGCTGACCGCCATGACCGGCCGCTTCAATCGCAAGCTGGTACTGCTGGGGCTGATGGCACTGTTCATCGCCGGCAACCTGCTGGCTTGGCAGGCACCCAGCTATAGCTCGCTGATCACGGCGCGCATCCTGACTGGCCTGGCCCACGGGGTCTTCTTCTCCATCGGCTCCACCATCGCGACAAGCCTGGTGAGCAAGGACAAGGAAGCCAGTGCGATCGCCATCATGTTCACCGGCCTGACCGTGGCTCTGGTCACTGGCGTGCCGCTGGGCACCTGGATCGGTCAGCACTTCGGCTGGCGCGCCACCTTCCTCGTGGTCTCGGTCCTCGGCGTGCTGGCACTGATCGGTAGCGCCATTCTGGTGCCCAACAATCTCAAGAAGAACGTACCGGCCACCTTCGCCCAACAGCTCAAGGTGCTGACTCATCCGCGCCTGCTGCTGGTCTATCTGATCACCATTCTCGGCTACGGCGGCACCTTCACGGCCTTCACCTATCTGGCCCCGCTGCTGCAGAACGTCAGTGGCTTCAATGAAGGCGCCATCAGTCTGATCATGCTGGTCTACGGTGTCTCGGTCGCCATCGGCAACATCCAGGGCGGCAAGCTGGCCGACCGCATGGGCCCGATTCGCGCCCTGACCCTGATCTTCGGTGGCCTGATCGTCATCCTCGGCGTGCTGACCTTCACTGCCGCCAACCCGATCACCGCCGTGATCACCATACTGATCTGGGGTGCCTTCGCCTTCGGCAACGTGCCGGGCCTGCAGGTCTACGTCGTACAACAGGCCGAACGCTTCGTGCCGCAGGCCGTTGATGTGGCCTCCGGCCTCAACATCGCCGCCTTCAACATCGGCATCGCGCTGGGCTCCATCGTCGGTGGCCAGGTGGTCTCCTCGATGGCACTGACCGACACCGCCTGGATCGGCGCGCTGATCGTCACCGCTGCCCTGCTGCTGACCCTGCTGGCCGGTCGCCTCGACAAGCGTCACGCGTCTTCCATCGCGACCGCCTGACTCGTCACCTGCCCGCCCGCAGCCTAATGCCATCACGACGTGCCCCCGATTCCGACAGCTCAGCCTGCTGGCTCGGGGGCACCGTCGTCTACATACCCACTTGCTGAAGGATTCCATCATGATCTCCCCGACCCGCCCGCTGGATCGCCTCACCCAAGGCCCCCTGACCCTGGGCGTCGAACTGCCTCTCGACAATGACTGGGTCCGCACTGACAGAGCCCCCTCCACGCCCTTCGGCGTGCCTGACATGCGCGCCCATGCCGAGCTGATCAAACAGGTCGACAGGCTCGGCTTCCGCGCCGCCTGGCTGCGTGACGTGCCGCTGTTCGACCCCGCCTTCGGCGATGCCGGTCAGGTCTTCGAGCTGTTCACCTACCTGGGCTATCTGGCCAGTCACACCGACAACCTGCTGCTGGGTACCGCCGCCGCGGTGCTGCCGCTGCGCCAGCCGTGGCTGGTGAGAAAGGCCGCCGCCAGCGTGCAGGCCCTGAGCGAAGACCGCCTGCTGCTGGGCGTCGCCAGTGGCGACCGACCGGCGGAATATCCACTGTTCGGCGAGGAGTTCGCGACCCGTGGCGCCGCCTTCCGTCACGCGGTGGATGTCATCAAGGGCCAGGCGGATGATGCCCTGCGTGAAGGTCAGGCCATCCTGCCTGCCGCAACGCGCCCGCCGCTGTTGAGTGCCGGGCTCTCGCAGCAGACGCCGGAGTGGATCGGCCGCGAGATGGACGGCTGGCTGGCCTACCCAGGCACACCGGACGATCACATCCGCCGCGCGGCGCTCTGGCGTCAGGTCGCCGGCGACAAGCCCTACGTCAGTTTCATCCACCTCAATCTGGAAGAAGACCCGCACGCCCCGGTGCGTCGTCATCGCTTCGGGTTGTCGAGTGGCCGCCTTGCCCTCATGGAAGAACTGTCTGCCATGCAGAATGCCGGGGTAAATCACATCGGCTTCCACCTGCGTCGCAATCGCCGCCCGCTCACGGAAACCCTCGAGGAACTGGGTCGTGAGGTGCTGCCGCACTTTTCATGAGGCTGATGGTTCACACTGATCTGCCCCCGCCATGGCGCAAAGGATTACCGTTCACGCTTGCAAGGAGATCCCATGTCAGATTCCACAGAGACCACTACCCCGCAAGACATCAGTCACAGCGCCACTCGGGTACCCGCCTGGATATGGCAAGGCCCGGGAGAGCCTGAGGCGCTCGAGCAGTCAGAGGTGGACATCGGTGCCCCGGGTGACGACGAGGTACTGGTCGCCACACGTGCCATCGGCCTCAATCCCGTCGACTGGAAGTTCATGGCGATGGACAGCGAGCTGTGGCAAGCCGGCCAGATACCCGGCGTCGATGCCTCCGGCGAGGTGATTGCCTGCGGTGCCAATGTCCGCCACGTATCGCCGGGCGATCGCATCGCGGTCCACACCACTCTGGCGGGGCCGGGCACCTTCAGCAAACGCCTGCGTGTCCCGGCGCGCGCCGTGATGCGCCTGCCCGTCACCCTGGGCTTCAATGACGCCGCCGCCTTCCCGTGCCCGGCACTGACCGCCTGGCTTGCCATCGACAAGCTGCCCGTCAAGACCGGGCGACGCCTGCTGATCACCGGCGCCTCCGGCAGCGTGGGCCGCTGGTTGATCCAGCTGGCCAGACAGCGCAACTTCCACGTCATTGGCGTTGCCTCCGAGAAGCGCCACGCGGACCTCAAGGCGCTGGGCGCCGACGAGACGCTTGCGGACGCCGAGCAACTGGACGCGCCGGTCTTCGCCGTGATCGACACCGTCAATGGTGATCACGCCCACAAGATGACCCGCCATCTGGGGGCCAATGGCCACATCGTCTGCATTCAGGACCGTCTGGAGCAGGCGGCCACGCCAGCCTTCGATCGCGCCATCTCGCAGCATGAAGTCGCGCTGGGTGCCCTGCACTGGGCGGGTGATGACGAGGACTGGGCACGCCTGGTCGAGGCGGGGGAAGGTCTGCTCGAAGCGATTGCCGATGGCTCCATGAATCAGCCGGCGCCCTGCGTCGAGTCGTTCACGGCACTGCCGACCTGTCTCGCCGAGCTGAAGGGCGGTGAGCGTCGCGCCCTGAAATTCGTTATCACGGCCAACGAATGAGGTGCATTGCGGGAGGCTCAGGTCGAGAAATGCAGCATTGTTGCGAAAACGGCACTTGACTGATGCGTAGGTACGCCATTGTCGCGCCACTTTTACAGCCCCAGTAAACACGACACCACACATGGAAACGCTCCCGTCATTCACGACGGAAACGTCAACAGGAGTTACCGCATGTCGACTACCCTACCGAATCCCGGCTTTGGCACTTTCCGTCTGGAAGGCGATGTCCTGCGTGACAGCATGCAGGCAGCGCTGGACGCCGGTTATCGTCACTTCGATACCGCTCAGTTCTACGGCAACGAAGCCGAAGTGGGACAGGTGCTCGCCGACAGCGGCATTCCGCGCAGCGAGCTGTTCGTCACCACCAAGATCTGGCACGACCGCCTGCAGCCGGGCGACCTGGAGAAGAGCGTCGAAGAGAGCCTTGAAAAGCTCAAGATGGACTACGTCGACCTGCTGCTGATTCACTGGCCGTCGCCGAATGACGAGGTGGCCATGGAGGATTACCTGCCGGCACTCGCCAAGCTCAAGGCTCAGGGCAAGGCCCGTCACATCGGCGTCTCCAACTTCACCTGTGCCCAGTTGGAACGCGCAGTGGGCATTCTGGGGCGTGACGAGCTGATGACCAATCAGGTCGAGGTGCATCCCTTCCTGCAGAACCGCAAGGTACTCGACAAGTGCCACGAGCTGGGTATTCAGGTCACCGCCTTCATGCCACTGGCTGTCGGCAAGGTGATGGATGACGACACCCTCAAGGCCATCGCCGAACGCCACGATGTAAGCCCCGCGCAGATCGCGCTGGCATGGCTCAATATGCAGGACATCGTCACCTTCCCGTCCTCCACCAAGGCGAAGAACATCAAGAGCAACTTCGAGGCCTTCTCGCTGACACTGACCGGCGAGGACATGGCCAAGATTGCCGAGCTGGATCGCGGCGAACGTATCGCCAACCCGGACTTCGCACCCGACTGGGACTGATGACCCTCAGGCCTGTGCCTGATGCCACGTCAAAGAAATGAAAAGGCCTCCCTCGGGAGGCCTTTTGCGTTGCTGTCCAAGGATACTGGCAGACAGACCCCGATCCCGCTCGCACGAATTTGACGTGTTATTCGCATCCTCACGCCTTATGGGAGGTAGCCCCTATCTTTTCATTCGTCTGTGAGAGCGGACCGAGATGACGTTCCATCACTTGACGCTTGCCTATCAATCCACGGTCCAATAGTCTCGGCCACAAACTATTGAGCACAGCGAAGGATCGCTCTGCCCACCCTATCGTTTGACGCACTTGTCCACTAGCCAACTGCTTCACCACAAGTCTCGCAACGCTTTCTGGCTCATCAATGGCATTGCCCAATGCCGCGTTCATCTGCTCAACATGTTGTGGATTGATGGGAGTACGAGTTGCCCGAGGTGCAATGTACTGTATCTTCACGGAACTGCCCGCGAGCTCTCGCGCCAATGCCTCACTGAACCCCCTGAGTCCTGCCTTCGAGGCACAATAGGCAACATTGCCAGGGTGGCCGATATGACCAAGCATCGACCCCACCAGCATCAACTGTGCTTTTTCTGCCAACGCCAGGATCGGCAAGAGCTGCTGGGTCAGCAAGATCGTGCTGGTCAAGTTGATGTCGAGCAATCGTTCCACCTTCTCGCTCGACTGTTGGGCAAACCAGCCAACCTCATTCACACCCGCCAGATGTACCACCAGAAAAGGTCGCTGAGACTGAGGACAGGTCAATAGTGCATCACTCAATGCCTCACGGGCACTGACGTGGGTCAGATCAAGTGCCAGCAAGCTGGTTACCACGCGCTTGGGCAACTCATCACGCAATGCCTCCAACGTGTCACGACGACGCCCTACCAACCATAGTTCACAGCCGAGCCTCGCCAGCTCATGGGCCAGTGCCCGTCCTATCCCGCCACTGGCCCCTGTGATCAATACTCTGGATGCGTGAAGCGAGTGGCTCATGCCAACGCCTCCTTCTCCATGGCGCAATCCGCTGCAAGCGCCGCATCAGTCCAGTGGAATGCATCCTCGAGCGCAGCCTGATGGACACTGGAATAGAGATGATAGAAGGCCTTGGCGGCATGGATAATTGCCTGCTGCTCTCCTTCATCGGTGATACTGTCCATGAGGTTGGCGAAGAACTCCATGTGAGAGATATCAAGCTCGCCATGAGAAAAAAGATAGTGGAAGGCATCATCTCCAAGCCCCAGACTGTCACGCACGGCTCGTCCGGCCCCGCTGGCCACAGCAGTACTGGTCCCCTCCAGCACCAGCACCATCCCGAACATGCTGAGTGGATGACGCCGACGTATGCTGTCGTAGGCATAAGCCACCATCAGCTCGGTTGCCAACAGTGGCGCTCGTTGCACCGCCCTCTCACGAGGGACTCCCGTCGCAGCGAGATCATCCAGTACCCAATGCTCGTGCCCCTTCTCTTCATCAATGTATTCCGCGACGGCCATACGCAGCGCGTCTCGCGAGACATGAGCGGGTTCTGACAACTGCGCCCCACAGGCCATCATGAGCGATACGGTATGGCGCACATGGTGATAGGCTTGAGCCAGGAAGGCGCGATATTCCGCCAGGGTGATCTGACCATTCAGTGCACGGGCCACCAGAGGACCGGATAGCAACTTCTCGCGTTCCGTGGCCGTGGCAGCGACCAACTGGCGGTAGAACCCATCAGGCCGGCCATTGTCGGAGGGGATGCCAGCTCCAGAGGCAGCAGGAGTCTGAGTAGCGACTTCGCCAGTATCCGCCTGCCGATTGACAGATTGGTATGATGAGACGTTGTTGTTTAAGGACATGATCATTTCCTCAGGAAGCACTGTGATGACGTGACAATACGTCAGACTCTTGGGAAGAAGAGGGGCAGGGATAAACGGTCGATGGCGTCGAGATGCGTTGAGCCAATCGCTTGAGATCATCACCACGCCGTTCACGAATACGCGCGCGCCTGAGGCGCCCGTTATCCGTCATTTCACCACTGGCAATCGATAATGGCTGCGTGGTATCCGGTGATGCTTCCAGTACCTGCCAGGCAACAAGTCGGGCGTAATCAGGCAAACGAGAATTGAGCAGGGTAATCGCTCGAGCAATGGCATCCTCCGTACACGTGGAGTCTCCGTTGAGCACCGGTGCCAGCAAGGCAATCAATCCGCATAGACCATCACCCTCCACGAAGGCCTGTCGGATACCGGGAATGAGTGCCAGCTCTGCCTCGATCCATCCTGGCGAGACATTTCGGCCCGAGGAAAGGATCAGCACGTCTCTTTGTCGCCCTTCCAGACACCAGCCCCCGGTTTCGAGACAGCGAGCAAGGTCACCACTGGGCCATGGCTGATCGGCTGACAAGGGATTAAGTTCCCCCAGATAGCCCAGCATGCGACGGCCGTGGATCATCAGCTGTCCCGTATCATCGAGTGAGAGATTCAGGCCCTCAAGCGGCTGCCCGACACTGTCAATTTCGCCTTTTTCCTCCCCAGGTAACGACAGACACACCACGGACCCCAATTCCGACAAGCCATATCCCTGGGCGACCGGCAGGCCAAGCCTTATGGCACGCGCCAGCAGCGAAGCGGGGACCTTGGCTCCACCGACCGCGACCAGCGTCAGTGAGTTGCGCCAAGGTGACTCAATCGGTGAGCTCTCACACAATGCAACCAATACCTGCAGCAGATTAGGGACCAGAATCAGGCTCTGGGGCCGACGTTCATCAAGCCAGGATTCAAGCGTCAGGGCATTGAGCCCTCCACTACCAATCAATCCAGTGCAACTAGCGGTATCCACGATGGCGCAGCGGCCTTGCCACAGTGCCAGCAGACCACCAGCGAGGTTCTCCAGTAGCACTGCCAGCGGCAGGAGAACGCCATGCCGCTTGAGCGTCACGGGCTCCAATCGTACCGATAGACCCTCAAGAACCTTTTCAAGATGCTCAAGCGACAGACAGACTCCCTTGGGCGCCCCTGTCGTCCCAGAAGTGAACGTGATCAATGCAGTGCCGGCAGGGACGGCAGCAGGGACGGATGAGCGCTGTATCAGATAGACCGCCTCACCCTTTTCCAGCGACAGACAGCGGGACCTCCATTCGCCCTCGCCAATCTCATGATCCAGCTGAGCATGCCATGACTCATCGGCCAGACTCTCATTGGAAACTTCTAAATTGACCAGACGAGTCAACGCCCCCGGTTCAGCGCTCGCGATGGCATCAAGTGCCGTAGTAGCCAACAGATGTTGGCACTGTTCGGAACTGAAGAAATTCGCAATAGGGGTAACGACAATACCCGCCCGCCAGGCGGCAAGTTGGATGACAAGCCACTGCGGACTGTTGTCCCCCGCCAACCCCAGATGGCGAATACCAACGGCATTGAAGGCGCCTCCAAGTACCTCGATCGCCTCCCATAGTTGCTTTGCCGTGTAATCTCGATCCTCATGGATGGCATCGCGCCCTATCAGCAAGACTCGCGCAGGGTCGACCTCGGACAGGAGCTCTAGCGTCTCCAGCAGTCGTGAGTTCATCTCAGCACCCTCCGTTAGTGGTAGGAAATGCCGGGAATGGTGAAAGACTTGTCTGCAGAAAGCGTGGTGCTCCAGCCAGCAATCGGCGTCCCAAGGGAGAGCTGCCCATACGCTGAGCCTCATCCAAGGGACGAATCACGACGACGCGAGGATCATGTGCATAATAGCTTCCCCAATCATCCTGACTGTCAAGGCATGTGGGATCGGCCTTGCCCATATCACGCATGGCGATACCCAGACGTGACAGACCATTTCTCACCTCGCGCGAAGCCGTCACCACCAGCCACTCGACCTCGAGACTCGCCAGCACCTCAACCAGAGCCAACATCAGCATCCGTCCTGCACCCGCAGTGGCGCTGCATAGTGCACCGATTTCCATGATCTGATGCCGTTCGATCTGACGTTGCTCAGTGTCGGCCAGCAGCGTCTCGATGCGAACTCCAAGATAGGCTTCCACCCTCAAGGGACCTTCATCGGCGCGCATCAGCCCAGTCACTGCATGAATGTCGACATCTCCGATATCAAGCGAATGGCCATCCTCTGGCTCACCCTGCATCACCAGTAGACGAGAATAGTGGACGTGAATGCGCGCACTATGGTGACGCTGGAAACAAGCTTTCACGAAGGCCTCTGCCTGAGGCCGGCCAGCTATATCGCACCAATACAACTCGTTGCGCACCGTGACATCGGATGGCGCTGGCGTCTCTGAAAACGAAGTGTCTGTTGCTACAAGAGAAGAACTACTGGAACGGATAACAGGCGAAACATCATTGCTGACCGCAACCGTCGCTGTCGTAAGCTGAGAGCTTGAAAATTCCATGGGGCACCTCATCGAGGAAGATGTCCCCAGACTAGGGTCGCCAGCTTAGCGAAGGCTTAAGACAGGAAAAAAGATCGTCACTAGGAAATGCACGGCCTGAGAGGTAACCGTGCATGTCATTCTGCAAGCCAGGTCGATGGCCACAGAGAGGATTCCGGGATCAGAGTTTCTTTTGCGCCAGAACGCTACTCGTTACCGGAAGTGAGTGAACCCGAGTGATGCTCTGCGTACCGGGGCGCGGTGAAGCCAAGTCATGCTCATGCAGCAGATAGATCACCGTTCGCGCCTTGAACCAACCCTCCAGACGCTGTGCCATACGCTGTGTGGTGCGCGCATCCAGGCCGGAAAAGGGTTCGTCCAGAATCAGCAATCCCGGGTCCGTCAGCACGAGACGCGCCAACCCCAGGCGCCGCGCCTGCCCCCCCGAGACCTGCCGGCCGCCCTCACCCACTCGGGTGGCGAGCCCCTGCGGCAACTGGCGTGCCCACCCGGCAAGGTCCACCGCTTCCAGAGCCTGCCAGACCTGCGCATCGCTGGCCTGACGCGCGCCCAGTCGCAGGTTGTCGGCAAGGCTAGCATCCAGCAGCTCCACCTGCTGGGTCAGACAGCCCACCGCATGGGAAAGCGCCTCGGGCGAACAGGCCTCGATGGGCTGATCATTGAGCAGGATGCTGCCGCTCTGCAGGCGCGTCTGACCAGTCAGCAAGGCCGCCAGCGTCGACTTGCCGGAACCGGATGCTCCACAGATGGCCAGTTGGGTACCTGGGACGATATCAAGCGTTACCTCATGCAGCGCCTCGAACCAGGCACCGGGATAACGCCACGACACCTGCTGTATCTGTACCCGGACGGCTCCGCTGGCCAGAGCCTGCTGCCCCTTCAGCGCGCGAGTGGCGAAGGACAGCTCATTGAGACGTTCGGCAGCCCCCAGGCTGGCGCCGGCCTGGGTGAAGGCAGCAGGCAAACCCGCCAGGCCCTCACTCAAGGCCATGGCCGCGAGCGGCAGCATGACCATCACCGCCGGTGTCAGTCGCTCATCCGCCATCCCCTGCATGGCGGCCGCCAGCAACAGCAGCCACGCAAGGCCGATCACCAGACTGGCCAGCCCGTTGCCGATGGCCGCGATCACCGCCAAACGCCACTGATCCTTCAACAGCCGCGATTCGATCTCGTCCAGCCGCTGGCGGGCACTGCCCAGCGCCGCATAGGCTTCAAGCTCCGCCTGACCGCGTAGCGTTTCCATCAGTGCCGAGCGCAACGCCTCCAGGGTCGTGACGCGTCGTCGACTGGCAGCCAGCCCCCAGCGCGCCTGGCCCAGCGTCAACCAGGCCCAGCCCAGCACGAGGAGTCCCGCCAGCCACGCCGCCGTTACCGGCAGCCAGACAGCGACCAGCCCCACCAAGACCGCGATCAGCCCCAGCGCCATCAGTGGCGGCGCTGCCAGACGCAGGTAAAGCGCATCCAGGGTGTCGATATCCGCGGTGAGGCGATTGAGCCAGTCACTGGAACGCCGCGCCGCCACCCGCGCGGGGTCCATCGTCACCAGTGCGGCAAACGCCGTGCCGCGTAGACTGGCCAACAGACGCAGGATGGTGTCGTGGTTGTAGAGCCGCTCCAGATAGCGCGACACGGTGCGCACGACGGCGAACAGTCGAATGCCGCTGCCCGGGGTGTAGACATCGAGTGTCATGGCCGCGCCAGCGGCCAACGCCGCCCCCGTCAGGGCGGACGCGGTGATGAACCAGCCAGACACCGCCAACAGGCCGAGCGCCGAGCAGGCCGTGAGCAGCATCAGCACCACGCCGAGTATCAGGCGACGGCGATAGCGATCATGCAGACGCCACCAGGGAGCCAAGCGCGTAAGCGCCTCGCGCAAGGTCACACTGTCAGTCTCGGGATGTGTCACGCTCGTCCTCCTGTTGGCTCGTCGCTCCGGCTGTCACTGGCAGGATTCGCCCCTCCTCCAGCACCAGGTGGCACGTCGCCATGGCGATCAGCGCCGGATGGTGGGTCGCGATCACCAGAGTTCGCCCTTGCGCGCTCAATCCCTCGAAGCCCGCGATCAGATGACGTTCCGTCTCGGCATCAAGACTAGCGGTGGGCTCATCGAGCAGCACCAGCGCGGCATCGCTCAGAAATACCCGCGCCAACGCCAGGCGCTGTGCCTGACCACCGGACAGCCCACGTCCGCCCTCGCCAAGCGGCGTGTCGATGCCGTGGGGCAAGGCGGCAAGCACGGCCTCAAGCCCGGCGCGCTCAAGCGCGCGGGTGATCTCGGCGTCACTGGCCAGGGGAGCAGTGATCCGCAAATTGTCGGCCAGACTGCCCTGCATCAGCAGCGGGCGTTGATCCATCCAGGCAAGCCGCGTGGAGGGGGCTATCTGACGCTGACCGCTGTCCGGGGCCACGAACCCGGCGATCACCTGAAGCAGGGTCGACTTGCCTGCCCCGGACGCCCCGCTGAAGACCAGCACCTCGCCCTCCATCAGTGCCAGATCCAGCGGCCCGAGTACCTGACCGCGCTCGGGGTGGCTCAGACAGACCTCCGTCAGGCGCAACAGCTCATCTGTCGCTGAGGCGGCAGCGTCACCAGGCGCAGGCTTCGCCACAGGGTCGGCATGGCGCGTCGGCGCGCCATCGGCAGCGGCGAGAATCTCCATCAGCGTCTCGGAGGCGGCCAGCGCCGCAGCGCGATCATGATAGAACTGCGACAGGGTGCGTAACGGCTGGAAGAACTCGGGCGCCAGCAGCAGGATCACCAGTGCACTGAACAGCGTCAGCTCATCGGCGGGCCCGATGGGGATGTCGCCGAGCAGGCCGAAGCCGATGTAGATGGCGACCACGGCGATCGACACCGAGGCAAAGAACTCCAACACCGCCGATGACAGGAAGGCGAGCCGCAAGGTGCGCAGGCTGCGTTTGCGGTAATCATCGGCCACCAGCGTCACCTCACGAGTCGCCAGATCCCCTAGCCCGAACAGCCGCAGGGTGGTGATGGCACGCACCCGATCGACGAAGTGACGCGACAGCCGAGAGACCGCCTGAAACTGGTCACGATTGAGCGACTCGGCCCCCATGCCGACCAATGCCATGAACAGCGGTATCAGCGGCGCGGTCAGCGCCAGCAGGATGGCCGCCAGCCAGTCCTGACTGAGCACGATGACAAGAATCACCAGCGGCGTGATCACCACCAGGCGCATCTGCACATGAAAGCGCGCGAAGTAGCCTTCCAGCGCCTCGACCTGTTCCACCCAGCGCTGGGCGAGCTCGGCACTGTGATAACGGGCAGCGCGGACCGGCCCCAATGTCTCGAGCGCTGTCAGCACCTCGCCACGAATGGCTTGGCGCAGTCGCTGGCTGGCACGCTGGGCCAGCAGCTCCTGTGCCCCCGTCGCCAGCACCCGCGCGCCCAGGAGCGCCAGCAGACCGACGAAGGGCCATATGAGCTCTCCCAGCGCGGCGGGAGACGCGATGGCTTCGCTGATCACCCAGGCGGCAAGCACCAGCTGGGCGACCGTCAGGCCGCCGGCCAGGATGCCGAAGCACGCCGCAAACCCAAGCAGGCGACGCTCTCGCGTCGCCTGCTGTCTCAGCCATCGACCGGCCTGGCTGCATTTTCGGGTGCCCCGATCAGCGTTACCGACCGGGGACTTGACTGATTCAGTGATAGCCACCTTCCTTGACCTTGCCGCGGAACACCCAGTAGCTCCAGGCGGTATAGCCCAGCACCATCGGAATGACGAACAGGACGCCCAACAGCAGGAACAACTGCGATTCCGGCGCGGAGGCAGCGTCCCACAAGGTGATATCCGGTGGCACCAGATACGGCCACTTGCTGAAGATCAGCCCGAGATAAGTGAACAGGAACAGACCCAGCGTCGCCACGAAGGGCTGTCCTTCCAGGCGCTTGCTGGTGGCCCGCCAGATCAATGCCGCGCAGCACAGCGCCAGTACCGGGAAGACCCAGAACACGCCCAGATGATCGAACCAGCGCTCCCGCACATAGTCATCCACGAACGGGGTGTAGAGACTGATGACCCCGAAGCCGACCAGCACGGCAATCAGCAGTTTCGGCGTGATGCGATAGGCCCACTCCTGCACCTCGCCCTCGCTCTTCATGATGGTCCAGGTGGCCCCCAGCAGGGCATAACCTGCCACCAGCGCAAGCCCGGTGATCACGGTGAACGGGGACAGCCAGTCAAAGGCGCCGCCGACATAGACGTGCCCTTCAGTGGCGAAGCCCTGAATATAGGCACCGACCACCACGCCTTGACAGAAGGTCGCCAGGAAGGAGCCGCCGCTGAAGGCGATGTTCCACCAGTGACGATTGCGCGAGGACTTGAAGCGGAACTCGAAAGCGATGCCCCGGAAGATCAGCCCCGCCAACATCAGGAACACCCCCAGATATAGCGCCGGCAGCAGGATGGTGTAGACCGCTGGGAAGGCGGCCAGCAACCCGGCCCCACCCAGCACCAGCCAGGTCTCGTTGCCATCCCAGATGGGCGCGACCGAGTTCATCATCACGTCGCGGGCGTGCTCGTCAGGAGCGAAGGGATACAGGATGCCCACCCCGAGATCGAAGCCATCCATCAGGATGTACATCATGACGCCGAAACCGATGATCAGCGCCCAGATCATTGTCAGATTGATCATTTCCATCAGCTCAACTCCTCACCGTACGGCTGGCATCGTCATCCAGGCTCTCATGGGCGGCAGACAGCGGACGCATCGCGGTCTCGACTTCGTCATGCGGCAGTTCCGGTTGCATGCCACCGCGGATGACGCGGGTCAGGTAGTAGCTGCCGGTCACGAAGACCACCAGATAGACCAGGAAGTAGCCGATCAGAGTGGTCAGCACCATCCATCCGGTGAGTGACGGCGTAACGGCCTCCTGCTGAGTCATCATCCCGTAAACCAACCATGGCGACCGCCCGGCCTCGGTCACGAACCAGCCCGCCAGCACGGCGAAGAATGGCGCAATGGACATCAGGCGCAGCGTCTGCAGGAAAGGACGTGAGTGATAGAGCCTGCCCCCGCGGCGCAGATAGAAACCGATGAAAGCCACGGCGATCATCAAGAGCCCCATCGCCACCATCACGCGGAACGACCAGAACACGAACCACACCGGCGGCTGCTTGTCAGGCGCGACCTCCTTGAGCCCCGGCACCACACCGTCGGGGTCATGAGTCAGAATCAGACTGGCAAGCTTGGGAATCGCGATCTCGAAGTGGTTGGTCTGGGCTTCCTTGTCCGGCCAGGCGAACAGCAGCAGCGGCGCGCCCGACTGAGTCTCCCAGTTGCCTTCCATCGCGGCGACCTTGGTCGGCTGATGTTCCAGGGTATTGATACCGTGCATGTCACCCACCACCGCCTGGGCCGGAGCCAGCACCAGCAGCAACCACATGCACATGGACAAGGCCCGCTTGTTGGCTTCCACGTCGCGTTTGATCAGCAGATACCAGGCACTTACCCCCGCCACGACAAAGCCACCGGTCAGGAAGGAGGCGATCGCCATATGGGCGAAGCGATACGGCAGGGAGGCATTGAAGATTGCAGCGGCCCAGTCCTTGACGAAGAAGTGGCCATCTACCAGCTCCACGCCTGCCGGGGTCTGCATCCAGCTATTGGTGGAGAGAATCCAGAACGAAGAGATGAAGGTCCCCAGTGCCACCATCAGAGCTGAGAACAGATGAACCCCTTCCGGCACCTTGCCTCGCCCAAACAACAGCACGCCGAGGAAGCCCGCCTCCAGGAAGAAGGCCGTCACCACCTCATAGCTGAGCATCGGGCCGATGAAGTTGGAGCTGGCATAACTGAAGTTGCTCCAGTTGGTACCGAACTGGAAGGCCATCACGATTCCCGAAACCACCCCCATGGCGAATACCACGGCAAATACCTTCACCCAGAAGGCGGCAAGTCGATCCCAGGCAGCATTGCCCGTCTTGTAATAAAGCCCGTGCAACAAGGCAACATAGGACGCCAGACCGATAGTAAACACCGGGAAGACGGCGTGGAATGACACGACAAAACCGAACTGTATTCGCGACAGCATCACGGGATCCAGTTCCATGGGCGACTCCTCACGACTTCAAGCTTCAGGATTGCACAGCGCGCGCCTCATCCAGAGACAGAGCACTCTGTGGCAGCGATATCACGGTCAGGCCGTGATCACACGATAGACAGGCTCAATGCTTTTTACTGACATACGGAGCATAGAAAACAACGTTCTAACATGCACGATGACGTATTGCCGCAGGCCTGGCCGTACCCATCATCATCAAATGCTGCGTGACAGGGCCCGCCATATTGCATGGCAGCATCTCCGTATTTTTCACTCAGATCACTTCCACTTACCACCTTTCTTTCGCTGCATAACCGTATTTATTGACGCATATCAAGATACCCAAACACCGAGCTTCAGACACGGCCAATGATAATCAAAATCAGTGCCGGAGCAGCTTGACTGCCATTGGACGCCCCCACTGATTCGAGCACTTACATTAATATAGACTTATGTAAAGACATACCCTTTCGAGAATACATGTTATTTGCTTCCATGCCTCGATTGCTTTTTTGCCAAACCTCTTACTTTGCCCTCTTCTTCTTGTTCTGTTCCACCACTCTGGCGCAGTCACTCACCCCACGACACACCGATCACGGCCCTGATGCTTGGCATCATATAATGCTGCATCGGCGGCACGTACAAGGTCGGTGAAGTTGGTGTGCTGCTCAGCCTTGTAGCACACCGCCCCGACACTGACGGTCAGTACTTTCGCCACGGAGCTTTCGGGGTGGATGAGCTTGAGCGCACGCACCTTGCGACGGATGCGTTCGGCGCAGGCCCGCAATTGCCGCTCGGTCACTGACTCCAGCAGAACCAGGAATTCCTCGCCGCCATAGCGCACCACCATGCCCGGCTGCGGGCCGATGGCGGCCTGGAGGGCCTCGGCGACCTGCCGCAGGCAGTGATCCCCTTCCACATGGCCATGATGGTCGTTGTAAGTCTTGAAGTAATCGACATCCACCATCAGGATCGCCAGCCCATTCTCACGGGTCAGGTCCGCCCAGCGCTGGGCCAGATCCCGTTCCAGGTGACGCCGGTTGTAGACGCCCGTCAGTGCATCGCAGTTGGCTTCTCGGGTAAGGCGCTGACCGGCAGCACGCTTCTCCTCCAGCAACAGTCGCTCACGCTGGCGCAGCAACCACACCTGCCGCTGATTGTGCTCGAGCTGGTAATTGGCCAATAGCGAAAGTCCCGTGGTGCTGACGAATATCACCATCGCCAGCAGCTCCAGCCCCTCCTGACCGGCAGGTTCCAACACGATCACCCCGGCCATGATGAGCGTGCAGGTCAGCGACGCCGTCAGTGCCTGGGGGAAGCGCAGCCGAAAGAGAATGTTGCCGACCATCGGAAAGAAGCCGAACAACAGCGTATCGACATGCGAAAGCTCGGTGCGCGAGAGCTGCAACAGGATGGCGCTGACCAGCATGGTGTTGATCACCAGCGCAGTCATCAGCCATTCCTTGAGCCGCATGGAAGACGCGCGCTGCACCAGCGGCAGCACCAGCATGGCCACCACGCAGACACAGCCCAGCCGCAGCATGGCGGCCAGTGCCAGGTCCTCACTGCGATGAATGGTGTCACTGATCAGGAAGGTGGCATACATCACGAAGGCGAAGATGCCGGAATACAGCAAGCCACGCGTGCGCGAGACGCGTGTCTCTTCCACATACCGGGTCTCGAGGGCATCAGGAAACATGAGCCGCCAGCGTGACGCGCCATGACCGTCGATCAGCCCCTCGACGACCCCGCGCTCGGCGGCCACCGCCGCGGGCATCATCGCCTCACGGCCGCCGGGGAGTCGCTTTTGACTTCTCATGACAGGCCCGCTCCGCCCATCGGCGGCCTGTGATCAGGCAGCTCAGCCTTCTGTTCATCGTGCTGCGCATTCTGCCGCTTACCCTGCGGCGCAGCCTGGCGCTCGTCATGAAGGCCATCACGCAGGTCATCACTGACCTGGGCGCGCGCCTTGTCATGGCCGTTGCCACGTTGCACGCAGGTACGGTTGCGGCCATGGCGCTTGGCACGATAGAGCCCCTTGTCGGCCTGATCGACCCAGCGGCTGAGCAGCGTCTCGACCGCCATGTCACGCGTCATCTCATCCTCCATCCCCTCGCCCTCGAGCAGGTACGACAAGGGGATGACGCAAAGCCCCACACTCAGGGTGACGACGCCGAGTTCCGACTCGCGGTGAGGCAGCTTGAGCGACTTGATGGCATAGCGCATCGCCTCGGCCAGGCTGCGCGCATGCTCGAGATCCCGCACGGCCACCAGGGCGGTAAATTCCTCGCCACCGAAGCGGACGACGCTGGCCAACGCAGCCTCTTTCCCCTCGAGAGCACCGGCGTTGCCAGCGCCTTTTTCTCTGTCCAGTGTTTCGTGCAAGGCCTGGGCGATCTGATACAGGCAGTTGTCGCCCGCAACATGTCCGTAGTGATCATTGAAGGCCTTGAAGTGATCGACATCCATCATCATCAGCGCCAGACATGGTAAGGGTGGCACCGGATGGGACGCTGACACGCCGTTCTTTGCCTGCTGAGCATCGCCATGGTGCTGCTTGAGCACCTCGATCAGATGACGGCGATTGTAGAGCTGGGTCAAGGGGTCGAAGCTGGCCATTTCCTGCAGCTCGGCATTGCGCGACTCGACATCCTGCAGACGCAGTTGATCGATGGAGGTCATCAGGTAGGCATGGCGGGCCGAGAACTCTATGCGAAAGCTGGCAACCAGCGAAAACAGGCAGAACGCCATGAAAACGAAGGCGATCGCGAAGTCCATGTGGGCATAGGGCATCGCGACACTCAGCGCTACGCTCATCACGATGGCCATTCCCCCTGCCGACAGCACCAGAGCCGAGACGAAACGAATCTGCATCAGGACGATACCGATCAGTGGCACCACGCCCAGCGCATAGAGTTCGAGGAAGCAGCGCAGGTGATTCTCGCGCACCGCCAGCCACGCCGCCAGGCCGATCACGCCCCACAGGGTCGCGACCAGCAGCGCCTCGCGCCCGGCGGAACGACAGACCTCGCTCTTGAGGACCAGCACGAGTATCGCGAGTGCGATGCAGACATACAGGCGCAGCATCACGGCGAGATTCTCTGTCACCGGCATCACGATCGGCGCATAGACGGTGTCATAGAGCACGAACATCAGCTGAAAGATGATCAGGCTCCAGCAACCCATTACGGCACGGCTTACCCGCCGACGATGCTCGAACTGCTCAAAGTCTCTCTCGAGTTCAGGGGCAAAGCTCAGCTTCGCAGGGGTCGTGGCACTCAGGTGCTGCTCCAATATTGCCATTCGTGAAGGCATGTCTGATTTCCCTTCAATCGTCCTGCTTTCTTTATCACATGCGCCGATGTTGAAAGCACGCTGACGGAAATGACAAACGCCTCAGGTCCGTGTTGATACCCCGCTGATGGACGAAAATCCAACGAAAACACCGGGCCTCGATGAGGCCCGGTGTTCTAGATACAGCTGACTGCGCTAACTGGCTCAACCGATGATGGCGTTGAGCAGCAACAGGATAATGATGGAAATGGCCCAGGCGAGTGTCGTCGGCTTAGATGCGCCCTCTAGCTGTACCTCCCTCAAGACGCAGCCCGATAGGCTCAGGCGCTAGGCGTCTAACCGATGCATTCGCGTCCATCAGGGCGGGTTGGCGCCCGGCCTGAGCAAAGTTGACGTAAAACGCAAAGTATCCGGCGTCTTCCGATCATCTCACTGCCCTCAACTTCACGACACTGTGTTCAACAAAGGCGCAGAGGCGATGCGACCGGGACGTGCAGGTTGACGTCTGGTGACATGGCCGCTGCGACTTACCGCAGACAAGTGTTCTGACACGTGAGGCCCGACGATGAATCGCAAGACTATCCTGACATGCGCCATCACTGGCGCGGGTGATACCGCCAGCAAGAACCCGAATGTTCCGGTGACGCCGAAGCAGATCGCCGATGACTGCATCGCGGCCGCCAAGGCCGGTGCCAGCGTGGCTCACATTCACGTGCGTGATCCGGAGACCGGCGGCATCAGCCACTCCACCGAGCACTTCCGTGAAGTCATGGACCGTGTGCGTTCCGCCGACACCGACATCGTCATGAACATCACTGCAGGTGGCGGCGGCGACTGGATTCCGGACGTCAACGACCCGACTCGCGGTGGCCCGGGCACCGACATCCAGACCCCGGCCGAGCGTCACGCGCCGATCCAGGAACTGCTGCCGGAACTGTGCACCCTGGACTGCGGCAGCCTGAACTTCGGCGACATGGTCTACATCAACACCGCTGACTGGCTGCGCGAGCACGCTCGTCTGGTGCAGGCCGCTGGCGTCAAGCCGGAGCTCGAGTGCTTCGATCTGGGCCACGTCTGGTTCGCCCGTCAGCTGCAGCAGGAAGGTCTGCTCGACGACGACCTGCTCTTCCAGCTGTGCCTTGGCATCCCGTGGGGCGCGGAAGCCGACACCGAAACCATGCTGACCATGAAGAACAAGCTGCCGACCAACTCCAACTGGGCTGCCTTCGGCATCGGCCGCATGCAGATGCCGATGGTCGCACAGGCCGTGCTGCTGGGCGGTCACGCTCGCGTCGGTCTCGAAGACAACCTCTATCTGTCCAAGGGTGTGATGGCGACCAACGCGCAGCTGGTCGAGAAGTCCTCCGGCATCATCGAGAACCTGGGTTCCAGCGTGATGACCCCGGCCGAGACGCGTGAATTCCTCAAGCTGCGTGATCCGTCCACCGGCAAGACCGCTGGCGATATCGCCGCACTCGAAACCGCTGGAGGTGTCGCATGAGCCAGTTGTCTGTCGTAGGAACCGGTGTCATCGGCAATGGCTGGATCTCTCGTGCGCTGGCCAATGGCTGGGATGTGGTCGCCTTTGACCCGGCGCCGGACGCCGAAGCCCGTACTCGCGCCTTCGTCGCGAATGCCTGGCATGCACTGGAAAAGGATGGCCTGGCAGAGGGTGCCTCCGTCGAGCGTCTGCGCTTCGCCGCGACCCTCGAGGAAGCCGTGATCGGCGCCGATCTGATCCAGGAGAACGTGCCGGAGCGCCTGCCGCTCAAGCAGGAAATCCTCAGCGCCATTGATGCCGCTGCCGAAGAGCACGTCGTGATCGGCTCTTCCACCTCCGGCTTCAAGCCGACCGATCTGCAGCAGGACTGCAAGAAGGCACCGGGCCGCGTCATCGTCGCTCACCCCTTCAACCCGGTCTATCTGCTGCCGCTGGTCGAGCTGGTCGGTGGCGAGCACACCTCACCGTCACTGCTGGAAGGCGCTCGCGATGACTACCAGCAGCTGGCGATGCGTCCGCTGATCGTGCGTCGCGAGATCGAAGGTCACATCGCTGACCGCCTGATGGAAGCGCTGTGGCGGGAGGCCCTGCACCTGGTCAACGACGGCGTCGCCACCACCGAAGAGATCGACGCGGCTGTCGTCTATGGCTGTGGTCTGCGCTGGTCGCTGATGGGCACCTTCCTGACCTTCCACCTCGCGGGTGGCGAGCAGGGCATGCGTCACATGCTCGAACAGTTCGGCCCGGCCCTGAAACTGCCGTGGACCAAACTCGAAGCACCGGAACTGACCGACGAGCTGATCGACAAGGTCGTGGAAGGCTGCGAATACCAGGCAGCAGGCCGCCCGGTCGCCGAGCTGGACCGCCGCCGCGATGACTTCCTGGTCGAGCTCTTGAGCCTGACCCGCAAGTACTGGCCGGAAGCCGAAGGCCTCGAGGGGCGTATCTGATGGACCTGCTCGAGATCACGGTGCCGCATGAGTGGGTCGACTATAACGGCCACATGAACGATGCCGAGTACGCGCGCGCCTTCTCGATGGCGGTCGAGGCGCTGATGGAGCACGTGGGCCTGGGGGAGGAAGGTCGCAAGGAGCACGATCTGACCATCTACACCCTGGAGACGCACCTGTGCTATCTGGCGGAAGCGCACGAGGGCCAGATGCTCAAGGTCAAGGTGCTGCTGCTGGACCATGACGCCAAGCGCCAGCACGTGCTGTTCACCCTGACCGATGCCGATGGCGGCGAGATCGCCACCAGCGAGCAGATGTTGATGGCGATGAGCATCAGTGGCGGTCGTCCCACCCCCTGCCCAGAAGCGGTCGCGGAGCGCATTGCCGCCCTGCCCCAGTCGGCAGACAGCGATGACTGGCCCAAGGCGGCCGGTCGTCGTATCGCCATCCGCCGCAAGACGGCCTGAGACATGTGACAATCGGTGTCCGATTCGGATAACAAGTCGCTGATTCAGCGTCGAAACCCGCACCCTGCCAGTCTTCTGGCGGGGTGTTATTGTCTTGGGACACCCGCCGAGAGCCGATTCATGACCATGACGCCTTCCCCCATCACCTGTCGTACCTTCATCAATGACTTCGCACGTGGCATGGATGAAATGGTAGAGATGCCGCTGGCAGACGCCCGCAAGCGCTATGAACAACTGTGCCAGCAACTTGGTGCGCCACTCGCGGAGGGCATCACGTCTCATGAAAATCATGTCGAGGTCGCCGGCCGCGCGACGCCGCTGCGCCTGCGCCACTTCATCCCGGAGGTGGCACGCAAGGCGGATGGCAACCTGCCGGCACCGGTAGTGTTTCTGCACGGCGGGGCCTGGCAGATAGGCTCGCCGGAGAGCCATCAGGGCATCGCCTCCAGTCTGGCCGCCCAGCTGGGGCGTGAAGTGGTCAGTGTCGATTATCGCCTGCTGCCAGAAGCCAGCTATCGTGACGCACTGGCGGATTGTCTGGCGACCATCGAGCACCTCTCCGCCACTGTCGAACCGGTGGCCATCGTCGGTGACAGCGCCGGCGCTCGACTGGCGATGGATGTGGCGCGCCGACTCGATACCGAGATGCCCAACATCGGCCTGCAGGGCACGCGCATGCAAAGCCTCGGCACCCACGGCGCGGAAATGGAGAAGGCCCACCATCAGGAGAATCCGCCCCCCGAGAAGCCCACACGCTATGTGCTGGGGCTGATCTACCCGCCGATGGACCCGGTCTTCGTGCTGGCTAAAGAAAATGAGTTCGCGCTTGGCTCGGACGCCCCGCTGCTTGGCCGTGAGGAAGTGGTCAGCATGTGGCTGACCGTCGCCGAAGGCGACCGCTCTGCCAGCTACTCGCCCTCGCCGGCCCATTCCCAGCAGCCGCCGGCACGCCAGATCGAAGTGCTGGCCGCCGAGCATGATCCGCTGACCCAACCGCTGGAAGCAGCGTTGGATGTCTGGCGCTGGCGCGGTGCCGATGTCGGTTATCGCTGCGCACGCGGCATGGTGCATGCCGCACTACATGCGCATCACGCGCTCCCCGAGATGCAGCACGCCTGGCGGGCCTTCTGTGAAGCCCTCGATCGACGCCTGTGCGACCTGGACTGACGCAGACTTCCCGCGCACATATGGATACCCAGCTACGCAAACGCCCAGCCGAGAGCACCGTGACTGGGCGTTTGCGTGACAGGCGGCAACGTTCGAGCCTCAAGTCGTCGCTTCCGTTCTCAGACTGGCCGCTGACATGAAGCGCAGCTCGATGGCGACCGGGCACTGACGGATGCGCTGATGCCACTCTTGCTCCAGCCGCTCCCGCGTCATGCCCTGAGACGAATCATCCGTCAGCACGACCACGACGATCAATCTGAAATTGGCCTCCAGGATGCGGTCCACCAACAGCGCTTCGTAGAGCAGACTTTGCAGCACCGTCTGCGCTCTGGCGTAGTGCTTGAGCACCTTCACTTCAATGAACGTGAAGGGAGCACCATCCCCCTCGAGCAGTGCATCAAAGCAGGCATCGGTCTCGCCGACACGCACATGCCGCGTCATCGCGCCGCTCGTACTACCGCCACCACCCGCCGTGGAGGACTCCTGCATCTGACGCAGCACCGCATCCTTCAGCCGGGTCACCTGCTGGCGATGATGATCCAGATGCTCGGCACGCGATAACGGCGCCTTCTCGTCGGTGCCGCCCTGAGGGCTCAACAGCTGCGCAACATCGGCATCGTCGACGGCCTGACCGCTATCCTCATCTGCGGCTGATACCTGAGCCTCGGCGTCTACTCCGCCCTGCTGCCAATCACTCTCCCCCAGCGACGCCTGCACCTCGCGAGTCAGACGCTGCTCCTGCTCAGCTGGCGATAGCGTGCGCATGAAGGAGCGGTCCTTGTCGTAATCCCCCGGCGCATACAACTTGCCGTGATGATGCGTCACGAGTCGATAGAACACCGCCAGCACCAGCAGCGGAAACACCACGATGAAACCGATCAGCGGCCAACGCTCCGCCACCGTCAGCATCTCGGCCGCCGAATTCAGCAACAGACTCGCGAAGCCATAGATCAACGAGATGAACAACGCGATGATCCCCAGCGGGTTTCGCGCCAACTGCCGGGCATATTTCACGAACTGCATGCGCGCTCCATTCCTTGGGGCTTGCTGAGAGCATCTTCATGTAATGGAGGCGAGCAGCCTGATAATGCAAGAGGCCCGCCTCACCACTGCATCACGATTAACGTCAGCGTCATCACGCCGATGGCGACCAGCCAGGCCTCAGCGCGTCTGGCGAGGAGAGTGCCCGAAGTGGTTGCGGTAGGCTCGCGAGAAGCTGGAGCTGGAGGTAAAGCCGCTCGACAGTCCGACCGAGAGAATATCGAGGTCGGTTTCCTTGAGCAGATGCCGCGCCCGCTCCAGGCGCAGCCGCAGGTACCAGGCTCGCGGCGAGGTCGACAGCTCCTGCTCGAACAGGCGCTGCAACTGGCGCAGCGAGACGCGACAGCGCTTGGCCAGCTCCTCCAACGACAAGGGGGTGTCCAGGTTCTGCTCCATCAGGGCGACCGCATCGACCAACTGGCGCTTGTGGGTGCCCAGGCGGCGCGCCAACGTCATGCGCTGCTGGTCCGTCCGCGTGCGCATGCGGTCGTGTACCAGCTGCTCAGAGACATCCACCGCCAGCGCCGTGCCGTGCCGGCGGGCAATCACATCCAGCGCCATGTCCATCGCGGCTGCCCCACCGGCACAGGAAAAGCGCCGCGCGCCCAGCTCGAACAGCTCATCCGAGGTACTGATGGTCGGGAAGCGCTCACGAAACGCCGGCAGGCTTTCCCAGTGCAGCGTGACGCGCTCGCCATCGAGCAGTCCTGCCGCCGCCAGCAGAAAACACCCGGTATCCAGGCCGCCCAGCACACAGCCTCCACCATCGAGACGATGCAGCCAGCCCGTCAGGGCACGATTGAGGTGCGCCTCGGGCTCGAAACCGCTGCACACCGCCAGCGAAGGCAGAGAGCGAATGTCGAGAATGCTGTGGTCGGCGACCAGCGTCATGCCACTGGAAGACGTGACCGGCTGGCCATCCTCACTGATGAGCAGCCAGCGAAACAGCGGCTTGCCACTGATGCGATTGGCGATGCGAAGAGGCTCCACGGCCGCGAAGAACGCCATCATCGAGAAGCGTGGCAGCAAGAGAAACCCGATGGTTTCCGGTAGTGGGCCGATGTAATCGAGTCGCATCGTGCAGTGGCTCCAGAGAGTGAGAAGGTGAATCCGCCCTGCCCGGCGACTGAGCGCAAGCAGCGTCAATGACATCCTGAGGGCAAGCCCCTGAGGTGCAGGCTCGGCTCACGCCCCTGCACCGCCGGAATGATATCCCGAAAGCGCCCATCAGACGGCCAACATTGTCGCTTTCGGGCAATAAAGAGTCGTATCACATCAAGAATATCATTGCATAATTTCTGTCTCTCAGACAGCTGCAACGCTCCTGCGCGATAGACCCTGCCAATGCGTCGGCGTGACCAAATGGGCTCGCTGGCGAACGCGCTCTCGCGACACAGCCAATTTTCCAGAAGCTGTAGCCATCAAAATCATTTCCATACATAATATATTGTAATGCTTTGAAGGAGTTAGCGTCTTTCGCCGCCTCTCGACAATCATTCACGTCTTCATCTCGTTGCCTTATCGACAACAATTTTTCGCAACAGATGAACGGTCATTCCGCCGTGACCGCGACAGGGAACGCTGGCCCTACGACCAGCTCGAACAGGAGATATTGCGTGACCCCACCTCAGCCTGATCCCGCCTCACCTGACATTGCCAGTACCAAAAACGCCAGTAACAAAAACGCCACCTCCAACAACACCACCTCTGGCGGCAGCGCCTCGGCAATCGTCGGTTCTCAGCGCTACCATTCACCGGACCTGAGCCTGCGCGTCGAGACCTCCGGCCCGCTCAAGGGCATGCACAAGGGCATGACCCTGACCTCCGCCGGCCTGCTGCTGCTTTTCGTTCTCGCCACCGGCCTGGCTCCCGAACTGTCCTCCAGCCTGTTCGGCGCCGCGCGCGCCTGGATCGAATCCACCTTCGGCACCTATTACCTGGTGACCATCGTCGGTCTGATCGGCCTGTGCATTGCCCTCGTCTTCTCCCCCTGGGGCAAGCTGCGCCTGGGCGCGCCGGATAGCCGCCCCGAATTCTCGCGCTTCACCTGGGTCTCGATGCTGCTCTCGGCAGGCGTCGGGATCGGCATCCTGTTCTTCGGCGTCGCCGAGCCGATGCTCTACTTCGACAATTCCGGCGGCTTCGGCTATCCCAACAACCCGCACGCTGACCTCGCCGGCCATATGGCGATGGATCACGCCCGCGCCGTCGACGCGCTCAAGCAAGCCTTCTTCCACTGGGGGCTGCACGGCTGGGCGGTCTATGTCATCGTCGGCATGACGCTGGCCTACTTTGCCTATCGCCGCAATCTGCCGCTGGCACTGCGCTCCGCGCTCTATCCGCTGATCGGTGAGCGCATCTACGGCCCCATCGGCCATGCCGTCGACATCATGGGCGTGCTGGGCTGCGTGTTCGGTATCGCCACCTCGCTGGGGCTGGGCGTCAGTCAGATCGCCGTCGGCCTCAACCGCCTGACCGGTATCGACTCGGGTATCGGCACCCAGGTCGTATTGATCGCGATCATCAGCGTCATCTCCATCGTCTCGGCGGTCTCCGGCGTCAAGCGGGGTATCCGCATCATTTCCGAGCTGAATGTCGGCGTGTCCGTCATCGTGGTCGGCAGCTTTCTGATCGGTGGCCCGACCCTGTGGCTGATCAGCATGTTCGGCGAGACGGTCGTTTCCTACGTGCGTGACGTCATCCCCATGGGCCTGTGGGTCGCGAGCACACCGGTCGAGCGCGACTGGCAGGATGCCTGGACCATCTTCTACTGGGCCTGGTGGCTGGCATGGGCTCCGTTCATCGGTCTGTTCATCGCGCGTATCTCCAAGGGCCGCACCCTGCGTGAATTCATCCTCGGCGTGCTGATTGCCCCGCCGCTGATCATCTTCATCTGGCAGACCCTGTTCGGCGGCACCGCCCTGCATCAGGAACTGAACGCAGCCATGGGTCCGGGCACCGGCCAGCTGATGGGCATGATTCGCGACTGGAATCTGCCAGAGGCGCTGTTCGCCACCGCAGATGCGCTGGTGAGCAATGGCATTCTCAGCACCGTGCTGACGTCACTGCTGATCTTCCTGCTGATCAGCTGGTTCGTGACCAGCTCCGACTCCAGCACCCTGGTCATCACCACCATCCTGTCGATGGGCGATGAAGACCCGCTGCCGCGTCACCGCATCTTCTGGGGTGTCTGCATCGGCTCCGTCGCGGCGGTGCTGCTGATGGCAGGCGGGCTCAAGGCGCTGCAGACGGTCCTGATGGCTGCTGCCTTGCCGGTCAGCTTCGTGATCCTCGCCATGACGCTTGGCCTGCTGGTCGCGCTGGTCGATGAATCACGCAGTGCAATCAAGTCGCGTCGTCGGCCCAAGAGCGGCCCGCAAGCCACGCCGCGAGCGGTCAGCCAGACCAACGCGGGCTAAGGACTGCAGAAGAGTCACACTCTTTGGTAGTGATTTGTCATCATCAAGTCACCAATGCCCGCTCAGGCCAACACCTGAGCGGGCATTGTCATTTCTGGCATCTTTTGCATGCCCTTGACGTCGTGTTGCGGCAAATAGCCGTCGCCTTTCTTCAACGCCCACACACCGCACCTGACTAGTCTGGAAGGCGCAACCCTCGGCCTGACAGCCGGTTGCGTTGCTGACAGGACACTGACAGCAAAGGTGCCCAGCTAGGCACGCATGACACTCTTGGCACTCTCGTGATTGGCCATCCCCGGCATTGGCCTGATCGAGAACACCACCCCCTACTTTCGCCACTGGCCTTGCCCGTACCGCTTTCGCTCTCAAGGCTTCAAGGCATTCAGGCCGCAGCAGGAGCGACAGCTCAAACAGCAATTAGAACGACAGCTCACACAACAACTACAACAATTCAGGAGTCTTCTCATGGCAGCGACAGACCATGATCCGCTCGGTGATCACGCACCACCCCCTTCGCAGAACAATGCCCTCACGGCACATCTCCATGTGGAAACCAGCGGCCCGCTCAAAGGCATGCACAAGGGCATGACCCTGACCTCGGCCGGCCTGTTGCTGGCATTCGTCGTCGGGGCCGGCCTCTCTCCCGATGGGGCGGCCGCCATCTTCGGTGCCGCACGCAGCTGGATCGAACATACCTTCGGTACCTACTACCTGGTGCTGGTGGTCGCGATGATCGCCCTGTCGTTGGCACTGGTATGCTCGCCCTGGGGCAACCTGCGCCTCGGCCCCAAGGATAGTGCCCCGGAATTCTCGCGCTTCACCTGGATCTCGATATTGCTGTCGGCAGGAGTCGGCATCGGCGTGCTGTTCTTCGGTGTCGCGGAGCCGATGTTCTATTTCGACAACTCCGGTGGCTTCGGCTACCCCAACAACCCACATGCGGATCTGGCCGGTGCCACCGCCATGGACCACGCCCGCGCCGTCGAGGCGCTCAAGGTGGCCTTCTTCCACTGGGGGCTGCATGGCTGGGCGATCTACGGCATGGTCGGCATGACACTGGCCTACTTCGCCTATCGCAAGAAACTGCCGCTGGCGCTACGTTCAGCGCTCTATCCGCTGATCGGTGATCGCATCTACGGCCCGATCGGCCATGCCGTCGATATCATGGGCGTGCTGGGCTGCGTGTTCGGTATCGCCACCTCGCTGGGCCTGGGCGTCAGCCAGATCGCGGTGGGCCTCAATCGCCTCACCGGCCTGGATGCCGGCATCGGCACCCAGCTGGCATTGATCGTCGTGATCAGCGCGATCTCCATCGCCTCGGCGGTCTCCGGGGTCAAGCGCGGCATCCGTTACATCTCGGAGCTCAATATCGGCGTGTCGATCATCGTGGTCGGCAGCTTCCTGGTCGGTGGCCCGACGCTTTGGCTGATCTCGCTGTTCGGCGAGACGTTGCTGGCCTATCTGCGCGATGTGGTGCCGATGGGGCTGTGGGTCGCCGAGACCCCGGGCGAGAGCAGCTGGCAGGAAGGCTGGACCATCTTCTACTGGGCCTGGTGGCTGGCGTGGGCGCCTTTCATCGGACTGTTCATCGCCCGCATCTCCAAGGGCCGTACCCTGCGGGAATTCATCCTGGGCGTGCTGATCGCCCCGCCGCTGATCATCTTCATCTGGCAGGCGCTGTTCGGCGGTACCGGCCTGTATCAGGAGCTGACGGCCAGCATGGGCGCCGGCAGCGGTGAGCTGATGACGCTGGTACGCAACTGGAACCTGCCCGAAGCGCTGTTCGCCACCGCCGATGCCCTGACAGGCAACGACGTGCTGGGCATCATTCTCTCGGCACTGCTGATCTTCCTGCTGATCAGCTGGTTCGTGACCAGCTCGGATTCCAGCACTCTGGTGGTCACGACCATCCTGTCGTTGGGCGATGAAGAACCGCTGGCGCACCACCGTATCTTCTGGGGCATCTGCATCGGGCTGGTGGCCGGTACGCTGCTGATGGCAGGCGGACTCAAGGCGCTGCAGACCATCCTGATGGCTGCCGCCCTGCCGATGAGCTTCGTGATCGTGGCAATGACGCTGGGCCTTGTGGTGGCGCTCTATCAGGAATCCGGCAACGCACTGAAAAGGTTCAGGAAACCTGCACAGCATCACACAGGCCCTTGAGCCCACTCAAAGCCCCTCACTCGACCCGAGTCCGTCGTGCCAGCAGGCAACGGCGGGTCTTGAGCCATGTCTTTCACGTCAGGCGTTGCACGAAACACATAATGTCGTGTTATGGAAAATACTGGTCGTCAATAAACAAAAATTCACCAGAGGGCAGGATAGGCTTATGAGGTCCTTGCCACCCACAGGAGTCAGCCATCGTTATCTGCCCTCGCTTGACGACTTATTGCTGCCGCCAGCTTGCCAGTTCGACAACAACAACTTCAGGAATCGCGCTCTCATGACGACCGACACTTCCTCCTCCCGCCAGCCCGAGGCCACCACGGATTCCGTCTGCGGCCTGGGGGACACAGACTCCGCCAAGGGCAAGTACCTGACCTCGATCGCCACCGTCGCGGTCATCACGCTGCTGATCGGCGCCGCCGCCCTCTTCCCGACGGGATTTCTCGCGGCCCTGGACGCCGTCAAGACCTCGGTGATCGGCAACTTCGGCTTCATCTTCACCTGGCCGGCCTTTGCCGTGTCGCTGCTGCTGGTCGCGGTCTGCTTTACCCCACTGGGCAAACTGCGCTTCGGCGAAGGCGAACCGGAATTCCATACCCTGAGCTGGATGGGCATGCTGTTCGCCACTGGCATGGGTATCGGCCTGCTCACATGGGGCGTGCTGGAGCCCAAGTATCATACCGATGCCGGACAGAGCACCGACATGGCGCTGCTCAACGCCTTCAATCACTGGGGCCTGCTCGCCTGGGCGGGCTACTTGGCCATCGGCGCGCTATTCGCCCACGCCATGTACAACATGCAGATGGCCAAGCCCGCCGAAGAACTGCTGGGCAACGGCCTGTGGAGCAAGCTCAACCTTGTCAGCCTCGTCGTTTCCACCGTCATCGGCCTGTCGCTGTCCTTCACCTACGCGACCACCCCGATCCAGCAGGGGCTGGTCAAGCTGGTCGGCATCGAGTTCAGCCCGACCCTGATCATCTGTGTACTGGCCATGTGCGCTATCGTCTCCTCCGCCTCGGGCCTCAAGCGCGGCATCAAGTGGCTGAGCAACTACAACACTCTATTCGCCATCATTCTGATGATCGGCGCACTGGTGCTGACCGTCCCCGGCGACATCCTCTCCACCTTCGTGCGTCTGGTGCCGGAATACCTGCTCAAGTACCCCGCAATGGCCACCGATATCGGCCTGGGCGATCCGGAGCGCAAGACATGGCTGGCTGACTGGCTGTATGCCTTCGAGGCGGCCTGGTATGGCTGGTTCATCTTCACCGGCGTCTTCATCGCCCGCATTTCCAAGGGCCGCACCCTGCGTGGCATGGTACTGGGCGTGATGCTGGTGCCGACCCTGTTCTCATGCCTGTGGTTCGTGGTGTTCGGTCTCGGCAGTCTGAGCCTGGGCGTCGATGACGTGTTCAAGCTGATCGATACCATCGACACCACCGGTATCCTCTCACTGATACTGACGCTCAACATCCTGCTGTTCTTCATCACCAGCGCCGACTCCGCGGGCTTGGTGTGCGAGATGCTGACCGTCAAACGCTCACGCGCCTTCTGGATCATCGCCATGGCCGCCCTGGCCGTCGTGGTCAGCTGGCTGGGCGGCGATGTCTACAAGACCCTCCTGAGCCTGATCTCGGTCGCCGCCATCCCCGTCGCCTTCGGCATCTTCGCCCTGGTGATCGCCTTCGTGATCCGCGTACGACGTGATCGGGCCTCCCAGGCAATCCCGGCACCGGCGACACTCGCTCAGCGCTGAACCGCCATGGCGTGAGGTGATCCGCAGCGCACACTAGTGCGATGCCGTCTGCCCAACACAACGGCCCTGCCCTCGAATGAGGTGCAGGGCCGTGTCACGTCTGATGGACACCTTTTTTCGCTACCCGCCACGAACGACACGTCTTGCGCCTTCGCCGCATTGACAGTCCATCAGCACACACTGATAGGCTGAAATGACTGGCAGAACGCTGGATTTTCAGCGCTTCATGCTGGAAAGACATCAAACATCCACAAGCCTTGCTGGCGTTTGTATTGCTGACAAGGCCATGCGGACATCGCCATTGCGCTCTGGCATGTGCCGAGTGCAATCCGATGCAAGGTGAAGCAAGTGCCTTGCCATTCGGAAGATCGTCTTGCCCAGCGACTGCCTCAAGTCGTCACCCAACAATCACAATGACGTAGACAGGTAATGACATGTCCCCGACTTCACAGCAGAGTCCTGGGCAGCAGAACGCTGCTCACCCGCCCAATGACGCATCACACGTAGCGCCTGGCTCCCCTTCGCTGACATTCCGCTTCGGTGCCTGGGGCGCCGCCATCCCGTTGATCTTCTTTGTCGTCTGGGCAATCACGACCAGCGTGCTGGGGCTGTCCTCTGAAATCGGCCTGGTCATGGGGGCACTGTTCGGGCTGACCCTCGGTCTGTTCTTCTGCACCAGTCGCTGGGAGGACTATGCCAACGGGCTGTTCGATGGGCTGACGCAGCCCATCGGGGTGGTCGCCATCGTCGCCTGGTTCTATGCCGGGATGTTCGCTCAGGTTCTGCAGGTCGGGGGACTGGTCGAAGGGCTCGTCTGGCTGGGCGGCATCTCGGACATGACCGGGGGCTGGTTCGTCGGGCTCACCTTCCTGCTCGCAGCCGTGTTCTCGACCGCTGTCGGTACTGGTTACGGCACCACGGTCGCCTTCTGCACGCTGATGTATCCGGCCGGTATCGCGGTGGGCGGTGATCCCACCCTGCTGTTTGCCGCAATTCTGTCCGGTGCCATCTTCGGCGATAACCTGGCCCCGGTGTCAGACACCACCATCGTCTCCGCCACGACCCAAGGCGCGGATGTCCCCGGCGTGGTGAAAAGCCGTTTCAAGTACTCGATTGCAGCAGCCTTGCCGGCGCTGGCGTTGTTCGTGATCTTCGGCGACAGCGAGCAAGGCGGAGTCACCGACCCCGCGGCGGTTCAATCGATGCAGGAGGCCGCCGATCCAGCGGGACTGATCATGCTGGCGCCCTTTGCACTGGTACTGATACTGGCACTGCGTGGACAGCACCTGCTGACCTCTCTGACCTGGGGCATCCTGCTCGCCATTCCTGTCATGCTGATCGCCGGCACCGGCAGCCTGCCACAGATCATCGCCTTCGATTCCGAGGCCGATGGCGTCATGACTGGCGCATTGGTTCGCGGCGTCGAAGGTTACGTCAACATGGGCATCCTGATCCTGCTGATCGTCGGTGCGGCCCACCTGATGACCCTCGGCGGCACCATGGAGCATGTCACGCGCCTGCTGATGCGCTGGATCAAGCAATCCATGCGCCGCGCCGAGCTGGCCATCTGGGGGATCGTGGCGCTGCTCAACAGCGCCATCACCATCAATACCGCCGCCGAAATCGCGGCCGCGCCCTTCGTGCGTGCGCTGGGCACCCGGTACCGCATCCATCGCTATCGCCGCGCCAACATGCTGGACGCCGTGACCTCCGCACTGGGCTACATCTTCCCTTGGGGGGCACCGGTGCTGTTGGGCTGGTCGACAATCCAGTCCATGCAGGGCACCTACGATTGGCTGCCCACCGTCTCGCCGACCGCCGTCTTCCCGTTTGTCTTCCAGGGCTGGTTCCTCGTGGCCATCATGCTGCTGGCTGCCATTACCAGCTGGGGGCTGACCTTTGAGGACGAGGATGGCAACGAACTCAAGGAGCACCCGGCCAGCTGAGCGCCCGATCCGCACCACGCCGCTGACAGACCCCGACTACGCTGAAAGCCTGTGCCATCACGTTTCCCGCAGGCGTTCAGCGTCCATCGGAAACGAACAGGACAACGACAGACAGGAGTGACGCATGCCAGCCAGTTTCCACGACCACCTCAGCCGTCAGATCAATGAACTGCAAGAAGAAGGTCTCTACAAGCAGGAGCGCGAGATCACCTCGCCCCAGCGTGCCAGCCTCAGAGTCGCGAGCGGTGATGAACGCGAGGGGCAAGGGTCGGAGGTGATCAACTTCTGTGCCAACAACTATCTGGGCCTGGCCGATAGCCCCGAGCTGATCGCGGCCGCGCAGCAGGCGCTGGAGCGTGATGGCTTCGGCATGGCCTCCGTGCGTTTCATCTGCGGTACTCACCATCAACATCGCGTGTTGGAAAAGCGCCTCGCGGCCTTTCTCGGCATGGACGATGCCATCCTCTATTCCTCATGTTTCGACGCCAATGGTGGCCTGTTCGAGACACTCTTCGGCCCTGAAGACGCCATCATTTCCGATGCGCTCAATCACGCCTCCATCATCGATGGCGTGCGCCTGTGCAAGGCCAGCCGCTATCGCTATGCCAACAATGACATGCGCGAACTCGAGGCCCGCCTCAAGGAGGCGGACGCCGCTGGCGCACGCTTCAAGCTGATTGCCACCGACGGTGTCTTCTCGATGGATGGCGTGATCGCCAATCTCAAGGGCATCTGCGAGCTCGCCAGACGCTACGATGCGTTGGTGATGGTGGATGACTCCCACGCCACCGGCTTCGTAGGGGCCAACGGGCGTGGCAGCCACGAATACCATGACGTGATGGACCAGATCGACATCATCACCACCACCTTCGGCAAGGCACTGGGCGGGGCCTCGGGCGGCGTGACGGCCGCACGCGGGCCCATCGTCGAGTGGCTGCGCCAGCGCTCGCGCCCTTATCTATTCTCCAATTCGCTGGCGCCGCCCATCGTGGCGGCGACCCTCAAGGCGCTGGACAAGGTCGAGGACAGCGCCGAGGCGCGCCAGAAGCTTTGGGAGAACGTCGAACGCTTCCGTCGCGGCATGCAGGAGGCCGGCTTCACCCTCGCGGGTGCCGGTCACGCCATCATTCCGGTGATGATCGGCGATGCACGGCTGGCGGGCGACTTCGCCAATCGCCTGCTGGAGGCCGGTATCTACGTGATCGGCTTTTCCTATCCGGTGGTGCCCAAGGGACAGGCGCGCATTCGCACCCAGATCTCGGCGGCGCATACCCCGGAGCAGATCGAGACGGCCATTGCCGCCTTCACGCGCATCGGCCGCGAGATGGGCGTGATCGACTCCACGACGGGAGGTGATGCATGAAGGCGCTGGCCAAGCTCAAGGCCGAACCCGGCATCTGGATGACCGAGACGGCCGTGCCGGAAATCGGCCACAACGATGTGCTGATCAAGATCCGCAAGACCGCGATCTGCGGCACGGACATGCACATCTATCAATGGGATGAGTGGTCGCAGGCGACCGTGCCGGTGCCGATGGTCACCGGTCATGAGTATGCAGGGGAGATCGTCGCACTGGGCAGCGAGGTGCGCGGCTATGAGATCGGCGACCGTGTCTCGGGCGAAGGACACATCACCTGCGGCCATTGCCGCAACTGCCGCGCGGGGCGTCGTCATCTGTGCCGCAATACCGAGGGCGTGGGCGTCAACCGTCCCGGCGCCTTCGCCGAATACCTCGCCCTGCCCGCCTACAACCTCTTCAAGTTGCCGGATGAAATCAGCGATGACCTGGCAGCCATCTTCGATCCCTTCGGCAATGCCGTGCATACGGCACTGGCCTTTGATGTGGTCGGCGAGGACGTCTTGATCACCGGTGCCGGGCCCATCGGCATCATGGCGGCGGCGGTCATCCGCCATATCGGGGCTCGCCACGTGGTGATCACCGATGTGAATGACTATCGACTGGCACTCGCCGAGCGGATGGGCGCGACCCGCACCGTCAATGTCAGCCGCGAATCCCTGAAGGAGGTGATGGCAGAGCTCGACATGCATGAGGGCTTCGATGTGGTGCTGGAAATGTCCGGCGTGCCTTCCGCCGTCGAGCAGATGCTCGATGTCATCAATCATGGCGGCAAGATCGCCATGCTGGGCATTCCGCCCGGCGAGATGGCCATCGACTGGACCAAGGTCATCTTCAAGGGGCTGACCATCAAGGGCATCTATGGCCGCGAGATGTTCGAGACCTGGTACAAGATGGCCAGCCTGATCCAGTCAGGTCTGGATCTTTCGCCCATCATCACCCATCGCCTGAGCGTCGCAGACTTCCAGCAGGGCTTCGAGATCATGGGCTCCGGTCAGTCGGGCAAGGTAGTGCTCGACTGGGACTGAGGGCGTCTGTTCGTGTCAGTCTCCACGCAAGTCAGTCGTCGCCTCGCGCGGCAACAGTCCGAAGGTCTCGCCCATGCCGGGGGCGGCAAGGCGCTCAAGGAACCATTTGAGCGCCTTGCCCTGACGACCACTGCGCCACGCGAGCGAGAGATCGAGCGGCGCGCGCTGCGTCTCCAGCGAAAGCACGACCAGACTGCCCTCCTCCAACTGGCGATGGATTCGATGCCGCGGCAGATAGCCGACCCCCAGCCCCTTGCGCTGAACCTCGATCTTCTGCGCCGTGGTCTTGACAATGATCTGACTGCGGCCATCCAGCAAACCGGAAGAATGGCCGGGCAGGCTGCGCGAACTGTCCGCCACGATCACGGTGGGATACTCCTGCAGCGCCTCGATGGCAATCGGCTGCGTCAGCCGGGTCAGCGGATGATCTGACGCCACGACGAAGACAGGCTCTATTGCGCCGAACCGCCGGCACGCTAGCCCCGACACCGGTGGCTCGCCGGGCACGCCGATCACCAGATCACAGCGATTGTCATGCAGCGCATCCCAGGCACCCGCCATCACCTCCTCGCTCAACACCACCCGCGTGCGCGGCTGGATGGCCTGGAATTCCTCCAACAGCGGATAGAGCGCCTCCGGATCAAGAATGGTATCGACGCAGATACGCAGCTCGACCTCCCAGCCAGCTCCCGCCTGACGCGCCAGCGCCGTCATCTCCTCGGTGGCCAGCAGAATGCGCCGCCCATGCGCCAGCACCAGGTGGCCCGCATCAGTCAGCTCAGCCTTGCGACGCGAGCGATCGAACAGCGGCACGCCCAGCTCTTCCTCCAGCTTCTGGACCGAATAGGAAATCGCCGAGGGCACGCGATGCAGTGTCTCGGCGGCCGCGGCGAAACTGCCGCGTCGCTCGATGGCATCCAGCACGCGCAGGGCGTCGAGTGTGATGGGTGAGACCATGGTTCAAAAATTCTGATTATTTAGACCAGAATCCTCCGTTATTTTTTTGATAAGCCGCATTCTATAGTAGCTCCATCGATCAAACACACTGATCTGAAAAACCTCATATCCCCTGATCAATGGAGCCACACATGTTCAAGTCTGCCCTCTCTCGCCTGATGACCACCGATTCCAGCCTCGCAAGCCTGGTGCTGCGTGTCCCGACCGGCATCATCTTCATGGCCCACGGTTCACAGAAACTGTTCGGCGCCTTCGGCGGCTACGGTCTGGAAGGCACCGGTCAGTGGATGGCCTCCATCGGTATCGAACCCGGCTATCTGATGGCGCTGCTGTCCGGCAGCGGCGAGTTCTTCGGCGGACTGGCGATCCTGATCGGCCTGCTGACACGTCCGGCGGCTGCCGTGCTGGCCTTCACCATGCTGGTCGCCATCCTGACCGTGCATATCGGCAATGGCCTGTTCATGAGCAACAACGGCTACGAATACGGACTGGCACTGCTGACCATCGCGGCGAGCCTGGCGATCACCGGCGGCGGCAAGCTGTCCCTTGACCGGATACTGCAACCGGGCAGCAACGCTGTGCGCGAAGACTGAAGCCTGCTTCACTTACCGGCAGACACCACGACACTCTGAGGAGGTTGCCATGTTCACGTTACGAGCAGCGGCAGAACGCGGTCATGCTCGATTTGGCTGGCTGGAAAGCCGCCACAGCTTCTCCTTCGCCAGCTACTACGACCCGGCTCACATGGGCGTCTCCGTATTGCGCGTAATCAACGATGACCACGTGGCGCCGGGCGCGGGCTTCGATCCGCACTCGCACAGCGACATGGAAATCATCAGCTATGTGCTGTCAGGCAACATCGAGCATCGCGACAGCATGGGCTCACGGCACACCTTGGGGGCGGGCGAAGTCCAGCTGATGAGTGCCGGGACGGGCATTGAACACAGTGAGTACAACGCCTCGTCCCTCGAGCCGCTGCGCTTTCTGCAGATCTGGATCACGCCACAGGCCAAGGGGCTGCCGCCGCGCTATCAACAGCAGCCCTTCGTCGCCCGCGACGGTCTCACCCTGCTGATCGCACCACCGGCGCAAGCCGCGCCTGGGATGCTGACCATCAATCAGGATGCCCGGGTGTATCGCATCGGCCTGCAAGGGAATGACGAGCAGCGCGCAGCACTGGAACTGCCGCTGGATAGCGAGCGCCGCTACTATCTGCACGTCATCGACGGGTCGGCGACACTGAAGGGCAAGGGTCAGCAGAGCCTGCCACTGTCCGCGGGGGATGCCGTCACGCTGGATCATGAACCCGAGGCCACTCTCGATGAGGCGCGAGGTCTGCATGCGCTGCTGTTCGACCTGCCCGCTTGAGCCGGCCTTTGATGGCATCGGGCCATGATTGTCCTCTAGACCCACGACGCCTCCCCGCCCATATGACTGTCGGCGGGGAGGCGTCGTTATGGCATGTCCGCATGGGAGAACACCTGGCAGGGAACGTGGCTGGGCGACATCTGTCATAGGGAGTCATGATACGATCAAGCGCGAGGCTGGCCGTCATCGCCATCCTCGTGAGCTGACGGAGGAAACCCAATGAGCAAGGACACGACCATTACGTCCACTCCACCCGAGACACCCGGATTGCCGGCACCGGATGCACAGCCCCTCACGGCCCACGCCTCCGAGTACAGCGAGGAAGGTTTCTGGCACAAGGTCTCGTCGGTCGCCCGCAAGGCCGGCCAGACAGCACTCAATCCCGCCCTGCGCATGTATTTCGCGGCGCAGGATTCCGATACCCCTGTCTGGGCCAGAACCACCATCTACGGCGCGCTGGGCTACTTCATTTCCCCCATCGATGCCCTGCCGGACTTCACCCCCCTGCTGGGTTACACCGATGACATCACCTTGATGGCGGGCGCGGTAGCCATCGTGGCGGCCCATATCAAGCCGGAACATCGCGCACGCGCGGACAAGGTGCTCAAGCGCTGGTTCGACTGAGCTGACGCCTCTTGCGAGCCTTCACATAGACAAATGCAACATTATTCAACAAAAGTTGACAAAGGTTGAAAGGCGTTGTCTGGCCCGTGTTTAGCCTCATGACATGCGCATGTTACGGTTAGCGACAACTTCGCCACGCCCGAGAATTCGTCATATGCCCGTCACTCGAATGCCCAAGCCATTGATGAAACTCGCTGTCGCGGGCACCGCCCTCATGATGCTGGCCGGCTGCGCATCGCGCGCGCAGATCGATGTCCCGAAGGTCGCGCCAGTGGAAGCGCAGGCCTACCAGCACAAGGTGTTCTATTCCGACGTCTATTACAGCCAACCACAGGCCAACCTGTTTTCTGGCGCAGCCCAGCAGGCCATGCAACCACTGGGCAACATCAAGCTGTCGCGCATCTGTTCACCGGCGATGACCCACTTCGATCAATTGCTGCGTGAGCAATTGCCCGCGTCTTCGCGCATCACCCATGATGCGCGTGCCAGCGACTACCGCCTGCGGGTGGAAATCCAGGCCCATGAGAATCGTGGCCCTGTCTATCTTGATTACCTGATCGCCCAGAACCTGACCAAGAATCTGCTGACCTTCGGCGTCGCCAACGAGGATTTCGATATCATTGCCGATTTCGATGTCCAGTATCGTCTCTACGACAAGAACGAGCAGTTGCTTTACAGCAAGGATTACGCCGTTCAGGACTCCGTGCCTCACCAGGCAGGCAACTTCGACTTCGGCGATCGCATCTTCCTGCCGGCCCAGAACATGATGAAGAAGTACCTGCTGTTGACGATGAATGACTTCTTCGTCAACGCCAGCCGCCCGAGCCCAGAACTTGCCGTCGTGCTCAGCGATAGCTGACAGCGAGCCAGATCAAGCACGCACTGGCAACACTCGACTTCCTATATGTCACATCACGACAACGCCTCGCCAGCCATGCTGACGAGGCGTTGTCGTAAGTGACTATTAGTCTAACTTCGATAGCTTTTCTGCATAGGTCTTCACTGACAAAACTAAAAAACTCATCAACAGATTCAATGACTTGATGACCAGGAAATTTTGTTGAGCCACTGGTAATACCAGATGACCTCAAGTAGCAGAAACAAATGGACTCTCTTACCTTGAGCTAGCGTCAGGTGCGACATGACAACGCACCCATCCAGCAACAAAGACTTCCAAACGATGTTCGCCACGCAACATAGGGAGAGTGCTGCACATGAATCAGTCGCTATTGGCACTATTGGCCTTTGTGCCATTGCTGCTCGCCGGGGTGCTGTTGATCGGCTTTCGCATGGCCGCCCGCCTCGCCATGCCCATCGTCTTCGTGGTCACTGCATTGATCGCACTGCTGGCCTGGGACATGACCTTCACTCGTGTACTGGCCTCGTCCCTGCAGGGGCTGATACTGACGGTCGCGATCCTGTGGATCATCTTCGGCGCCCTGCTGCTGCTCAACACCCTCAAACATTCCGGCGGCATTGCCGCAATACGCAACGGCTTCTCCGGCATCAGCCCGGACCGCCGCGTACAGGCCATCATCGTGGCCTGGCTGTTCGGCTGCTTCATCGAGGGGGCCTCCGGCTTCGGCACTCCCGCCGCCGTCGCCGCTCCCTTGATGGTGGCGCTGGGCTTCCCGGCCCTGGCGGCGGTCGTGGTGGGCATGATGGTGCAATCGACACCGGTCTCCTTCGGCGCCGTCGGCACGCCCATTGTGGTCGGGGTTTCCGGTGGCCTCGACAAGGCCGGTATCAGCGAGACACTGGCCGCGAATGGCTCGAGTTGGGATGCCTACTTCCAGCTGGTGACGTCTGAAGTCGCCATCACTCACGGCATCATCGGCATCTGCATGCCGTTGATCATGGTTGCGGTGATGGTGCGGTTCTTCGGTGCCAATCGCTCCTGGCGTGAAGGATTGGAAGTCGCCCCCTTCGCGCTGTTTGCCGGCGTCTGCTTCGTGGTGCCTTACGTACTGGCCGGCATATTGCTGGGGCCGGAGTTCCCGTCGATGATCGGCGCCATGGTGGGGCTCGCCATCGTGGTACCGGCGGCGCGCAAGGGCTTCCTGCTGCCCAGCCGGACCTGGGACTTCCCGAACGCTGACAGCTGGCCCGCGGAGTGGATCGGCAAGCTGGACATGACACTTGTGCCCGTCGAGGGCCGCAAGCCGCTCTCGGTCGGCATGGGGTGGCTGCCGTACGTGCTGCTCGCGGTGCTGCTGGTGATGTCGCGCGTCATCGCACCGATAAAGGAAGCACTGACCTCTTGGAGCTTCGGCTGGAGCGGCATTCTCGGGGAGGGTGACATCTCCGGCAGTCTGCAGCCCCTGTACCTGCCCGGCGGTATTCTAGTGGTGGTGGTACTGCTGACCATCGTGCTGCACCGCATGCGCATGCGCGATGTCAGTGCTGCCGTCAGCGAATCCAGCCGCACCATCCTCGGCGCAGGCTTCGTGCTGCTGTTCACGATTCCGATGGTGCGCATCCTGATCAATTCCGGCGTCAACGAGGCGGATCTGGTGTCGATGCCGGTGGCGATGGCGCAGTTCATCGCCGATGGCGTGGGCGATATCTACCCGCTGTTCGCGCCGAGTGTCGGTGCCCTCGGGGCCTTCATCGCAGGCTCCAACACCGTCTCCAATCTGATGCTGGCCGATTTCCAGTTCAACGTCGCCCAGGCCCTGGGCATCTCCAGCGCCATGATGGTCGCCCTCCAGGCGGTCGGCGCGGCTGCCGGCAACATGATCGCCATCCACAACGTGGTCGCCGCCTCGGCAACCGTCGGCCTCCTGGGTCGCGAAGGCGTCACGCTGCGCAAGACGATCCTGCCGACGCTCTACTACGTGATCTTCGCTGGCCTCATCGGCATGATTGCCTTCCACGGCCTGGGGGTGATCGACGGCTTGATGGGCTGACAGCACACCGCGTATTACTCTGGCAGACGACAGCAGGCCCGCATTGTGTGCAGGCCTGCTGTCGTGTGGAGATCATCAACGAGATATTGAATGTGTTTACTCCAGAGGGCTGTTTATCAACAGGGTGCGGCGTAATAAATTGCCCAACATCACCGAAACGCCAACCCTCATACCGCAAGTTTCTGGAGCAGACACCCCATGACCCACTCTGTATTGCACCCTACCCGATTACAACAGGCCCGCGAGCTCGAATTGCCTTCCCGCGAGGCCATGCTGCGGCGCGCGCCCTCCGTCCAGCAATTCTGGGACGATCACCGTCAGCTGCTGAGTGACGCCTGGCGTGAATGGGAAGCCGTCGAGCAAGACGACCTCGCCATCCTCGACAGTACCTTGATCGACGAGGCGCTGCGCACTGCCGTCAAGCAGGCGTGGGAGAATCCCGAGCGCGAGACGGACGTCAAGGCGCTGATGACCGAAGTCGCCACTGACGTCTATCAGTTCCAGCTCTTCGATCCCGAACGCATCGCTGACCTGCGCAACCTGCTGGAGCAGGCATGGGACGCCGGCATTCCACTACGCCCGCCGTATGGCATCGTGCTCAATCGACGCGGCGCGATGCTCGACCAACGCTCACAGGGCTACTTGGCGGCACCGAATTTCCAGGCGTTCTACCAGCAGCTGCTCGACACCTACATGCGCCCGATCTCCCGCATGCTGTTCCCGGAGATCATGGGCTACGATGGCCAGACCTTCGGCTTCTCGATCCACTATCAGCCCACCACGGACGCCTCGATTCGACCGCATACCGATGCCTCATCCGTGACGCTCAACATCAACATGAACCTGCCGGACGAGCCCTTCGAGGGCTCTGAACTGGACGTTCTCGATGCCGCCAGCGGTGATGCGGTGCGCTTCTCGTTCACGCCCGGCTCGGCCATGCTGCATCGCGGTAACGTGCCGCATGCCCCGCAGCCGATCACCAGCGGACAGCGCTCCAACCTCGTGCTGTGGCTGTATGGTGAACGAGGCCAGATACCGCCGCAGAGCGCCCAGCGTCGGGCGATACCTGCCGAGGATCGCTGGGTCGCCTCGAGCGCTGAACAGGATGATTACGCTCCGTTCTGATGGATATCGCTATCGAACAAAAACGACAAAGGGGGCCTTTGATAGGCCCCCTTTGTCGTTGTCATGTGATCGAAACGCCGCTCGATCACCCGCTCATGACCATCGGATCATGGCCTCGCCTGGCATGACGGGAAAGCCGAGCAGATCACGAAGGAACGCGGCATCCGGCGAGAGCGTCAGCCAGCTCACGGCGGCGATATTGAGCAGTACCACACACCAGAACACGAACTGGTAGCTTGTCTTGCGCGTCTTGTGGCGCAGACTCTGCTGGGCGATCAACGCGCCCGGCCAGCCACACGCAAGCTCCATGAAGTGCAGGGTATCCTCGCGGACTCTCTGTTCACTCTCAGCAGCGGCCAATTTATCTACCCGATACGCCATGTACGCCACCAGGCTCATGCCCAGATACGCTACAGGCAATATCCATGGCAGACGCTCCTGCCACCATCCTGCACCGAGCACCACCGCAACGGCCAACGCCACCAACCATGCAAGCCCCACCCCGGTTGAAGTGCTGGAAGCTCCGGCCCCATGGGTGCGAAAGCAAATGGCACGTGGACGATTGTTGTCATCCATGCCCAACTGATAATGCACCTGCGCGCTGGCCTTGGGTCGCCCACGCCCCTTATATGCACTGATGTGGGCAAAGACATCCTTGCCACCCGACGCCGGGGTAATGAAGCCGAAGCCCTTGGCATCGTTCCAACGCGTCAATCGTCCTTGAAGGTTCATCGTCTCTTCTCTTCCTGGTCTGGCCCCTTAGCCGATGAAGGTACCGGAGGTATTGCCGCCCCCCTTGCCGCCGGCGCCACCTTCACCGTGGTCGTCATCATCTCCATCATGTCGGCCATCCTTATGCTCTCGCTCGACGTCGCGCTGCCCCTGGGAAACTCCCTGATCCTGAGAGCGAGCGCCGCCTTGTTCATGATCACGGATATCGCCAGCGGGAGACGCCTGCGCATTGGCATACACCGCCAGCGCATCATCGGAATTGCGCGCCTCGACCTGAGCCTGCTCTCGATAGCCCTGGGTTTCCAGCAGGCTCGCGTACCACTGGTTGCCCTTGAGGCTGATGGTCAGATTCAGGCCCAGAAACAGCACATTGGAGATGAGCTGCCCTTCCATGGTCGCCGGAATGAAGACCGAGCTGAGCACGATGAAGCCGAACAGGCTGCCCGCCAGCAACCACATGCGCTTGTAGAGCGCCCAGAACATGCCGAAGAAGAACGCCGGCCAGGACCAGCCGATCTTGACGGCGAGCGTGCCGTGCTGGGGATGCGTCAGAATGCGAAATGAAGCCATCGAGGAGATCCTAGTCTATGGCGCCGGGCCAGCCGTGAGCCGCCAGGGGCGCGGAACAAATGACATACATCGTCCACTATACCGCTGCCCACTTGTCAGGACCATGAACCTCGCTGGCGCTATCTCACTGATTCTCCTCAATCTTGTCAGCCGCGCGAGTCATCGAGCTCAGTCATTCAAGCTCAGTCATTCACAGCGGGCCATTCGCGCCTGACGACACAGCTCACAGCGTCTGGATGACCAGAGGCGCCTCTCCCGCCGGGTAGGCACAGCACATCAGCACCTGCCCCGAAGCCACGCCAGCCTGTGGCGGCTCGGGATACTGCACCTGCCCCTCGACGAGTCGCAGTGCACAGCTACCACAGCGCCCGGAACGACAACTGGACATGGCATTCACGCCTGACTGCTCGGCTAGCTCCAGCAGGCTGCCCTGTTCGGGCGTCCACTGACGTGTGATGTCCGCATCGCTATCCGGCGGCTGGCCGGGTGCCCCGCGCGGCGTGAAGGTGACTTGGGCATGTTCCGGCAAGCTCGCCTGGAAGTCTGCCGATAGTGCAACCGCAGTTGCCTCGCCCTCCTCCAGTGAGCCGAGGCCGAAGAATTCGTGATGCAATTGCTCTCGCGGCAATCCCAGTGTCATCAGGGCGGCGTATTGCGCGCGCATGAAGCCTTCCGAGCCACACAGGTAGACATGGCTCACGGCAAGCTCTGGCAGGCTTGCCGCCAGACTCGCCAGCTCCAGCCTGCCGACCGATTGATGGTGTCCGGCTGCGAGGTCCGCCTCGGTCGGGCGTGACAGGGCGATATGTAACCGCAACCACGCATGCACACGCGACCAGCGCTTGAGCGTGTCGAGAAATGCCAGCTCTTGCCCATCCCGCGCGGCATGCAGGAAGAGCACCTCGCCGAGCGGAGGGTCGCCCGCCTCTGCCTTGTGTATCAGCTCTTCCAGCATGGCGATCATCGGCGTGATGCCGACTCCGGATGACAACAGCACGATAGGTGCGGTCGCGTCCTGCAGGATGAAATCCCCTGTCGGGGGTAGTGCTTCCAGTTCATCTCCCACCGCGATTTCATCATGCAGCAGTCGTGAGGCGAGCCCCTTGGGATCGCGGCGTACCGAGATGCGGTAGGCACTCTGCCCCTCCTGCCAGGCCCGGGAGAGACTGTAACTGCGCATCACCGCTATCTCGCCGATGGACAAGGGCTTGCGTGGCGTGGAGGCCAGACGCAGCGTCAGAAACTGGCCGGCCTGATAGGCAGGTGTCGGTGTCGCGGCGGACTCCTGCTCCGCCTGCGACAACGGTGCCAGATAGAAGGAGGTGATCGACTCGCTTTCGCGCACCTTGTCGATGACGCGCAGTCGGCGCAGGCGGGCGGGCGCCTCGTCAGCGGCCGGCCAGTCACCGGTCTGCTCAAGCGACGGTGAGAGTTCGATCAGACGTCCCTGGGCGGGCAAGACATGCTCGACGTGCAATATCTGCTCCGGCACCACATCCACGATGCGCTCGGCCCCTTCGACCAGTGCTGCTCGCTGGGGATTCCAGTCGACCCGGGCATGTCCCTTGAGCAACAACACCTCGCCCGTGATGAAGTCAGGAATCAACAGGCTGACCCGCGCATCCAGCTCGATATTGCCCAGGGTGTTGAAGAAGCGATTGCCAGCAAAGTCCGGAAACGACAGGCTGCCATCGGCATTCAAATGCACAAAGCCGGGTCTGCCGCCACGATGCGAGACATCCACTCCGTTGGGCGCAGAATCGTCAAGCTCACCTGCGCGAGTGGCGATGAAGAAGGTGTCCGCCCGGGCCAGCAAGGCCCGCGCCGCTGCATCGTGGCATGTCGTCTCATCATTGAGTGACACCTCGCGACTGACCAGCGATTTCGTCTGTCCACCCGCCCAGTCGATCTCACGTTGCTGGATATATTGCGGACAGTTGCCAAAACTCTGGTCGACCCCGATCCGCAGCCCATCCGGCACCCTGCCCGCCACCGCTTGCGGGGCAAGCAGGGTGCCATTCATTCGATTGCGTCGACGACTGGCAAGATCCAGCCCCAGCACGCCGATTCTAGTGCCGGGAGTGAAGTCCAGTCCCAGCAAGTTCTCCAATGCGGGACGCACCTTTACCTGCAGCTCAGCGGACGTGGCGTCACACAGCTGCCCGGGCGGCGCGTAGCTCACCACGGCCCATGGCCAGCCATCGCCGTCAGGCACCCCCATGAACAGCACCGGCAGGCTTTCGAAGAAGGCGACGTGCTGCTCGGGCATCCGCTCGCGGACGTAGGGCGCGACCTGCTCGAGATAGCGCTCTGGTACCCCTGCACGTGCCTGCACACGCTGCTCACCTGCATGAAAGACCTGCCGATGCTCACTCATGGTCAATCCCTCGCGAAGATGTGGAGACTCAGGCCAGTACAGGACTCGTGGCCATGCCGACGAAACCCGGCTCGCCTTCGATACGCGCAAGCCAGCCACGGATATTGGGATAACCTCCCAGGCCGACACCTCCCTCAGGGGCATGGGCGATATAGCTGTAACCCGCGATATCGGCCAGGCTGAGGCGCTCTCCCACCAGGTAATGACGCTGATCCAGATGGGACTCCATCACGGCGAACAGGGCATGTGCACGAGCGATGGCCTGTTCGTGGTCGAAGGGAGCACCGAACACGGTCACCAGACGTGCGGTGCAAGGCCCGGCAGCGATCTCACCCGCCGCCACCGAGAGCCAGCGTTGCACTTCAGCCACGGCCAGTGCCTCAGTGGGCATGAAGCGCTGCTCGCCGTCATAGCGCCGGGTCAGATAGACGAGGATGGCATTCGAATCGCTGAGGAAGACCCCATTGTCCTCGATGGCCGGCACCTGCCCGAACGGGCTGATCTTGAGAAACTCGGGGGCCTTGTGCGCGCCGTTGGCCATGTCGAGATCCACCGTCTCATAGGGAATCTCCAGCAGTGCCAGCAGCAGCTCGACGCGGTGGCAGTGGCCGGACTTGGGATTGCGGAACAGGCGAATGGGAGATGCTTCAGCAGGAAATAGCGAGTTCATGGGTCACCTTCGTGGGCAGTGGAAAGACACGGTCTGAATCGTCTCATGCAGTCGAAACACCACGACCTATCAGACCTCCCCACGGTAATCCAATCACCACAAGGCTAGAATCCTCGAACAATACAATTCATCATTCCATGAAATGATAGTAATCGATGCCAACGAGGCGCGAAGAATGGATAGACTGCAGACACTGGAGGTCTTCGTGGCCGTGGCCGATGCGGGAGGCTTCGCGGCCGGCAGCCGCGCACTGGGGATGAGTGCCCCCTCGGTGACCCGCGGCATCAATGCCCTGGAAGCTCGCCTGGGGACGCGACTGTTCACGCGTAGCACGCGACGCGTGCGTCTGACCGAGATCGGGCAGCGCTATCTGGAGGATGCACGCAGAATCCTGGCGGAACTCCAGGCGGCCGAGGACAGTGTCAGCGGCGCCGCGACTCGCCCGACTGGCGTATTGCGTATCACCTGTCCCACCGAATTCGGTCGCCTGCACGTGATGCCGTTGCTGATGGAGTATCTCGAGCGCTATCCCGAGATGCGAGCCGAGGTGGTGATGGTGGACCGCGTGGTCAACATGATCGAGGAGGGTTTCGATATCGCCGTGCGGATCGGCTCACTGCCCTCCTCGGGACTCTCGGCATTGCGCGTCGGCAGCGTGCGACGCGTGGTATGTGGCTCACCGGCGCATTTCGCCCGCGAAGGCATACCGAATTCGCTGGAGGCCCTGGCCGCCCAGCGCATCATTGCCTCCAGCAATCTGGGCGCTGGCAAGGAATGGCGCTTCGGTCGTGAGGGCGAGTATGCGATACGCATCAGCCCGAGGCTGACGATGAGCAGTATCGCCGCCTGCATCGAGGCGGCCCGCAGTGGCTGGGGCATTACCCGCGTGCTCTCGTATCAGGTCGGCGAGGATCTCGTCGCCGGTCGTCTGCAGGCGGTACTGGAGGAACTCGAACCGCCTGCCCTGCCGATTCATCTGCTGCATAGCGAGGGACGCGGCGCAGTGGCCAAGGTACGTACCTTTCTGGATTTCGCCGCCGAGCGCCTGCGCGCCAATCCCGTACTGAATCCCTCACCGTCAGCGCGATTGACCGACTGAGCCTGCCTATGGCGGGTTGAAGGCCGCCATGTCCTCACGCAGCAAACCAAGCAGCCGATTGGCACCGACGCTCAGTTGCCGACCCAGTCGGCTGATCAGTTGCACATGGGGTGTGACGAACTGAGCTTCCTGCAACGGAATGCGGCACAGCCGTCCAGCATCGACCTCCTCAGCCACCACGAAATCCGGCAGCAGGGTCACGCCGCCCTGCAGCGCGAACTGCTTGAGCATCGCCAGCGCGTTGCAGGTGAGCGTCGGGCTCAGCATCACCCCGGCCTGATACTCCGCCTGGGCGACAATCTGACGGATGCCGAACGACACCTCCGGCAGCGCCAGGGCATGGCCCTCGAGCGCCGCCAGCGTCAGTGGCTTGCGTGGATCCTGGGTCTGACGTGCCAGAGGGTGCTCGGGATTGACCACCGCACACACCGGCTGCGGCCGCGAGGCATGCGTGCGGATCTTGGGATCGCGTGTCGGATGGAACACAAGTCCGAGATGCGCCTCGTCCTCGACGACCTGACGGATCACTTCATTGGTCCCGCACAGATTCACCTTGAGCTCGATGCCCGGATGGCGGGCGGAGAAACGGCTCAAGGGCCCTGCCAGCCCCTCGATGAACCCCTCACCGATCGCCAGCACCAGCGAGCCGCTCTGCAGTCCCTTCAATGACTGCAATGACTCCAGCAACACCTCCTGCTGGGCCAGACGCTCACGGTAATACTCCAGCACTCGCTCGCCGGCCTCGGTGGGCTTGACCCCGCGGCGATGACGCTCCAGCAGCGGCATGCCCAGCTCATGCTCCAGCTGGGAAATCTGACGACTGACCGCCGACGGCGCCACATTCAGGAAATCCGCCGCCGCACGCACACTGCCAAGCCTTGCAGCCTCATGAAAGTGACGGATACGCCGCTCCTGCACCAGACTCATCACGCCTCCAGCATTGCCTTGAAGGCAACATTATAGTGAATTCGGGATTATTGCTGGAACACAGAAGCGCTGTCCATACTCGAGTCACCGGGTAGTACTCCCCCTTTCACCACGACAGGCACACCACAATGACAACAACCGTCGGTGTCATCGGCCTGGGCAACATGGGTGGCGGCATGGCCGCCACACTTGCTCGCCATGACTTCCCCGTCTTCGGGTTCGATCTCTCACAGGCTGCGCGTGACAAGGCCGCTGCGGCAGGCGTCACACCGGTCAGTTCACTGGCAGAGCTGCTGGACAGGATCGACGTCGTAATCCTCTCGCTGCCCAAGGCAGAGCAGGTAGAGCAGCTATGTCTGGGCAAGGAAGGCGCACAGGAAGAGGATCAAGACGCCACTCGTCTCCTTACGCTGGGCAAGCCCGGCCTGATCGTGATCGACACCACTACCTCGACTCCCGAGACCAGTCGCAGGGTGGCGGCGGCGCTGGCGACTCGTGGTATCGACTTCATCGATGCCCCGGTGTCCGGCGGCCCCAAGGGCGCGGCGAGTGGCAGCATGTCGATGGTGATCGGCGCCGAGGAGGAAGTGCTGGCCCGCGCCATGCCGGTACTGGAAGCCATGAGCGGCAGCCGCGTACACGTTGGCAGCTGTGGTGCGGGCAACGTCGCCAAGATCGCCAACAACATGCTCGCGGCCTGTCATCTGATCAGCACGGCGGAGGCCGTCAGCATGGCCGCCAAGGCAGGCGTATCGCCGGAGAAATTGCTGGAAGGCGTGAATGCGGGCTCGGGACGCAGCGGCGCGAGTCAGGTCATGTTCCCCAGCTGGGTGATCAACCAGGCCTATGATTCCGGCTTCACCATGGGCCTGATGCGCAAGGATGTCGGGCTGGCCAGTGATCTGACGGCAGAACTGGGGCTGGCGCTTCCGCTCTCCAGTACCGTCGCGCAGCTCTGGGATGAGAGCCGCGCGACGCTGGATGACAGCGAAGACTTCTGCGCCATTGTGCAACGCACTGACCCGACCCTCTTTGGCCACGGAGAATAAGCCATGCTGACCCAGAACATGACCCCGACCTCCCCGATCGCTAAGCGCATCGCCGAGCTGATGCAGAATTTTCAGAACGGCAGCCAGCCTCATGACGACAACTTTGTCATCAGCAGCCTGATCGGTGGTGAGTTCATCACCGGCACGGGTGAGCCCATCGAGGTGCGCAACGCCCAGGATGACAGCCTGATGCTGTCCTTCCCGGATGCCGATGCGTCTCAGGTCGCGCTCGCCAACGCCGCCACGCGCCAGGCACAACCGCAGTGGGCCGCCATGACCGCCCAGGCACGTGGGCGCGTCATCTATCAGGTAGGGACCTTGATTCGCGAACAGGCCGAGGCGCTGGCCGAACTCGAGGCGCTGAGCGCCAACAAGCCGATTCGCGATGCGCGTGTCGAGGTGGCCAAGGTCGCCGAGATGTTCGAGTACTACGCGGGCTGGGCAGATAAGCTGCACGGCGAGGTGATTCCGGTCCCGACCTCGCACCTCAACTACGTCACCTACGAGCCGCTGGGCACCGTGCTGCAGATCACGCCATGGAATGCCCCCATCTTCACCGCCGGCTGGCAGGTAGCCCCGGCCATCACCGCCGGCAATGCGGTGATCCTCAAGCCCTCGGAGCTGACGGCGCTGTCCTCGCTGGCCCTCGGTGTGTTGATCGAGCGCGCCGGCGTGCCACGCGGACTGGTCAACATCATCGCAGGCTACGGCCATACCATTGGCCAGGCCTTCATCGCCGAGGGCGACATCCGCAAGGTGGTGTTCGTCGGCTCGCCCGCGACTGGCCGCCACATCGCCACCGCCGCGGCGCAGCGCTGCATTCCCAGCGTGCTGGAGCTGGGCGGCAAGTCGGCCAACATCGTCTTCGAGGATGCCGATCTCGAGGTGGCACTACGTGGTGCCCAGGCGGCCATCTTCTCCGGCGCTGGTCAAAGCTGCGTGTCGGGTTCGCGCCTGCTGGTACAGGCCTCGATCTTCGAGAAGTTCACCACTGCACTGGCCGAGGCCGCCACGCAATTCACCCTCGGTGATCCTCAGGACCCGGCGACCCAGATCGGCCCGATCAACAACGCCAAGCAATACCAACATGTGACGTCGATGCTTGCCGGCGCCATCGAGGACGGCGCGCGTCTCGCCGATGGCTCAGCAGACCCCATCCCGGACACCGGCGGCTATCATGTCGCGCCGACGGTACTGCTGGGCGACAACGCCATGGCCTGCGCACAGGAAGAGATCTTCGGCCCGGTCGTGGTGGCCATACCGTTCGAGGAGGAAGCCGACGCCATCCGCATCGCCAACGACAGTCGCTTCGGACTGGCCGGCGCCGTCTGGACGCGCGACGTCGGCCGCGCCCACCGCGTGGCACGCCAGGTACGTGCCGGCACCTTCTGGGTCAATGGCTACAAGACCATTCACGTCAGCTCGCCCTTCGGCGGCTACGGCGAGAGTGGCTATGGCCGCTCCTCAGGGCTGGATGCGCTGCGTGAATACAGCGAAGTGAAGAGCGTGTGGGTCGAGACGGCTGCCGAGCCCGCCGCCAGCTTCGGCTATGGGGCGAGTCTAGAGTAGCAAGATAGCGTCGTGTTGCCTGTCAGCTGGGCAGCACTCAAGACACGCAGTGGTTGACGGGATGCATGGCCTTGAAAAGTCCTGCATCCTTGCTCCCTCCCCGCATGACACCGCAAGGCGCCGTGGATTTCCCACCACGGTGCCTTGCGGCGTTTGACGGCTTGCGCCAGCATCGACTTCTGATTTCCGACTTCCGAGTTCTGAGTCCCGGCATCGCGGCCAGTGGCAAGCAGTACTCCCGTGGCAAGCAGTACTCTCGTGACAAGCAGTACTCCCGAGACAAGGCATTCGTCCATCGCCCCGACGACTCAAGGATACGTGAATGCGCGTCAAGACCGACTTCCCCCATCGCGTCCGCGAGATCGAGCACACGCTGATTCCGCTCTCGGACGGCACCCGGCTGGCCGCCAGAATCTGGCTGCCGCAAGATGCGGATCGCACGCGTGCCGAGATCGTCTGGCACTACCATGCCGGACGTGGTCAGCACGGGCGTGACAGTGCGCTTGGCGAGACCACCCCGGGCCAGTTCGACGTCCGTGTCGAGAGCCACTACCGCATGCGCTGCGACGCCGAGAACTTCTATCTCGAAGCCGAGCAGATCGCCTGGCAAGACGACGAGGAGGTCCACCGACGTGGCTGGCAGCGTACAGTGCCGAGATCATCGGTCTGAGACGCCCGCTCAAGCGCCTGGCGCATACCTGTCCTGCGAGCGTTGCTGCCAGGACGCCAGCTCCGCCGCCAGATAGGGCATGAAGCGCTGCCCCTGACGCGAGACGGGATGAAAGCGCGAGGTGACCAGCGCGATGTCAAGGGTGATGCTCGGTGTGAAAGGCACGATGCGTATATGGCAATCGTGGCGCGCCAGCATCGCCTCCGCCGTCACCGGATCGATCAGCGCGATCCCCAGCCCTTCATTGACGAGCATCGCGACCGAGGGAAACAGATGGGTCTCGATGCTCGCCTGCAGTGTCATGCCGACCTGCTGGAAGGCCCGCGCGAGTTTCAGCGTGCTCTGATGATGCTGGTCCAGCGTGATGATGGTTTCCCCGGCCAGGTCCGCAGGGCCCAGTGACGTCTTCTCGGCGAGAGGGTTGTCTTCTGGAACTGCAAGCGCCATGCACAGCCGGTACTCCTCGAGTATCAGCTCATCGATGGCGGCGTCCGACTCGATCACGCCGAGATCGAACTGGCCCTCAGCGACCCACTCGGCGATCTTGCGCGAACTGAAGGTCTGCAACGACAAACGACTGTCGGGAAAATCGACAAGATAGCGCGCCATCACTCGAGGCATCACCGTGGGAGACAGCCCCGGCATCGACGCCACGGTGAGCTTTCCGGCATGGCCGTCACGCAGTCCATCGGTCAACTCATCAAGGTGGCCCACCGAGGCCAGCACCTTATCGACCCCTTCGGCCAGATGGACGGCCTCCGGCGTCAACTGGGTACCGTAGTGGTTGCGGCGAAAGAGCAGAAAGCCGACTTCACTTTCCAGATTGGTGATCGCCGTGCTCACCGCGGGCTGGGTGATGGCCAGGCGACGCGCTGCCTGGGAAAGACTGCCCGTACGTACCACCTCCTGAAAGATCTGCAATTGACGCAGGTTGTGCCTGAGTTTCATGACGGCTGGGCTCTCATCTGATGGCAGGGCTCTTGTGGCAGAGCTCTCGCGGCGAGGCCTCATGCCCGGATTCTCGAGACTAGCCTTTCTCGGGCAGACTCTAAATTGTTCTTATGACTTAATAGATCGCCTTTAGTTGTGCTTATACCCTCTGTGGGAGGAAGCTGACCAGACCCTCATAACCAACAACAAAGGGCCACACAATGCATATGATCGACCTCATGGGGCTATTGCTGTATTTCGCGATACTGCTCTACATCGGCTACCGCAGCGCCAAGAAGACCTCCAGCAGTGCCGACTTCGCCGTCGCTGGCAACAAGATCATCTGGCCGGTGCTGTTCGCCACGCTCGCTGCCTCCTTCCTCGGCGGGGGGGCCTCGATGGGTCGCGCCGGCAAGGCCTTCGATGAAGGCTACGCCTTCATGTTCGCGGCCTCTGCCTTCCCCATCGCCACCATCATTGCAGGTCTCTACATCGCACCGCGCCTCAAGCGCTATGCGGGTGCCCAGACGGTTGGGGACATCATGGCGCACCACTATGGCCGCAGTGCTCGCCTGCTGACCGGCGTCTTCTCGCTGATCTTCTGCGTCGGCATCCTCGGGGCTCAGGCGCTGGCCATCGGCACCGTCTTCAATGCCATCTTGGGCATCGACATCAGCACCGGCATCCTGATCGGCATGGCAGTGGTGCTGGTGTACTCCACGGCCGGTGGCATGTGGGCCGTGATCCAGACGGATGTGGTGCAGTTCGTGATGCTCGCCGTCTTCCTGCCCATCACCATGATCGTCGGGCTCGACAAGATCGGTGGCCCCGATGCCTTGATCGCCGCGCTACCCAGCGAGCACTTCAGCCTCATGGGCGATTACACGCCGCTGATGTTCATCAGTATCTTCATCGCCTTCCTGCTCGGCGAGACCCTCGTCCCGCCCTACACCCAGCGCGCCCTGTCGGCACCGGATTCCCGTCATGCCAAGATCGGCTACTCGCTGGCCGGTGGCTTCGGTCTGCTGTTCTATGCCGTCAGCTCCACCATCGGCCTGATCGCGCTGGTGCTCTATCCGCAGATCTCGCCGGATCAAGCCATGCCGGAACTGATTCGCGACGCCCTGCCGCTGGGCCTGACCGGCCTGGTGCTCGCCTCACTGCTGGCCGTGGTGATGTCGACGGCGGATTCCTACCTGAACTCGGCAGCGGTCATCTTCGTGACCGACATCTACAAGCCCTTCCTCAACCCCGCCATGTCCGGCAAGCAGCAGCTGTGGATCGAGCGCGGCGTCAACCTCGCCATCGGCATCGGCGCCATCGTCTTCGCGCTCTACGCCACCTCGATCATCGATGCACTGCTGCTGAGCTACGCGCTGTGGGCACCGACCATCCTGCTGCCGTTCATCTTCGCGGTGCTGTTCAAGATCCGCTGCAAGCGTGCCGGCATCGCCGCGATGCTCGCCGGGGCACTGGCCACCAGCATCTGGAAGTGGAGCAGCCTGGAGCTCGAGGCATTAAGCGGCATCACGCCGCTGATCGCCGGCGTCATCGCCAATATCGTGGTCTTCACCCTTGTCTATCAGTTCTTGAACGCGGCGCCGGATCACAACGGCAAGAATGCCCCGACCCAGCCCACCCACTCCTGAGGACCTGACCATGTTCGGATTGACCCTGTATGTGATCTGCCTGCTGAGCATCCTCACTGCCGTGGGCATCGCCATCGCCTCCTGGAAGTTCTACCGCGACAACTGAGCCACCGGCAGGGTCTGCAACGCTCGGCCCAAGGTCACCCAAGGCCCCGTCGTGCCCTTGTCATGGCCCTGCCACCGTCTTCATCACGCCGAGCATGCCGGGTAACCCGCCCGGCACGCTCGGTCAAGAGAGTCCACGCGATGACCCCGCAATCCCCTGCCGCCGAAGCGGCGAGTCACGCCAGCATTGCCGTCATTGGCGCCGGCATCATTGGCCTCGCGACCTGCCGCGCCTTGCAGGCACGTGGCTATCACGTTCATTTGTATGACCCGAAGCCCGTCGGCGAAGGCACTTCCTTCGGCAACGCGGGTCTGATCGCCAACTACGCCACCTCGCCGATGGCCAACGGCGATACCCTGCGCCAACTGCCGGGCCAGCTGCTGAGCAGGCAGCCCTCCCTTGGCATCGCCCTGCGCCACACCCCTGCCCTAGCGGACTTCGGCTGGCGCTTCCTCAAGGCGGCAACGCCCACCAATTTCCAGCGCCACAAGTCAGATCTGATCGCCCTGCTGGCCAATGCCGTCGAGCGACAGCATGCCCTGATCGATGATCTTCAGGCCCACACATCCGCACCACTTTTCCAGCAGCACGGCTGCCTACAGATCCAACGCGACACCGCCATCACCCCGGCAGCGCTGGAGACGATGGCCCGAGCGAAGCGACATGACGGGGTCGAATGTCAGGCACTGAGCGCAAACCAGCTGCGAGATCTGGAACCGTCGCTCAACTCGAAGGGACTGGCAGGCGGCCTCTACTATCCTGACACCCGCCACCTCACCAGCCCACTGTCACTCAGTCGCCAACTCTACGCACAGCTGAAAGAAGGCGGCCTGGAGTGGACGGCGCAGCAGGTTGACACCCTCACGCCGCTTTCCAGTGGTGGTTGGCGCATCAACACCGCCGCCACCTCGCAGGAGGCCTCGCATGTGGTGATCTGCGCCGGCATCGCGAGCAATACGCTGCTGACGGGGCTCGGCAAGCGACTGCCGGTGGTCAGCGAGCGCGGCTATCACATCGAACTCGCCACCTCACTGCCACTCTCACGCCCGGTGGGTTGGCTGGCGCATCACTTCTACGCCTCGCCCATGGCCGAAGGGATACGCCTGGCGGGCACCACCGAATTCTGCGCGCCCTCGCGTCCCGCATCGTCACAACGCTGGCAAGCCCTGAAGCAATGGGGCGAGACACTCTTCGGTCAGCCGCTGGACGTCGCCAGCCACTGGATGGGCGTGCGCCACTCCACCCCTGATGGCCTGCCGGTAGTGGGCGAAATGCCCGGCTGCCCCGGCCTGCTACTCGCCTACGGGCACGGCCACCTGGGCCTGACACTCTCGGACGAGACGGGCGATCTGGTGGCACGCACAGTGGCGCACGAGCCCCTGCCGGAATACGCGCGCAGCCTGTCGCCCGCCAGGTTCTGCCAATGATCCCGCTGCCCTGAGCAAGCAGGACGACACCCTTGCCCCTGAAGACGAAAGCCCCTGAAGACGAAAGCCCCTGACAGGCGAACCTGTCAGGGGCTTCTTGCGTCAGAGCTTCTGCTTACAGAAGGTGAAGAGAAAATTTCCCTTCCTCAATACACGAAAGCGAACAGGAAATTGAAGATCAGCGCAGCCCCGAAGCCCAACGGCGCTGCCTTGAACAGCAGCTTGGGCAACAGGTCATTGCGACGCTCTTCACTGGGGCATGAACCCAGAATCAGGCTACCGCCGGAAGAGAATGGCGAGATAGCGGTGGACTGAGCACCGATGACAATGGCGACAAACAGGATCATCGGGTCAATTCCCAGCTGGGTGGCCAACGCCGGCACGACAGGGAACAGCGCAGGCGTCACCACTCCCAAAGTGCTGGCGAAAAGCGACATGATCGCTGAGATCACTCCAAATACGATCGGCACCGCGTAGACCGGGATATTGCCGCTCACCCAGGAAGCCAGAAGATCGATCGTGCCGACCTTGATGGCAATCGAGATCAGCATGCCGACGCCACAGATCATGATGATGGTGCCCCACGGCAGCGAGGCGATCGCCTTGCGCTCATCTCCCAGCTTCATCAGCAGCGCGATCACCGAGAACACGCTGGCGATCAGGCCGATGTTGATACGGTCATTCACGTAGGCCACCAACGCATTATCCGGCAGGATCATCGCGGCGATCGGCGGTGCCAATACAGTGACCATCAACAGCAACGTCAGACGCAATGTCAGTCGCTGCTCACGATTCATCGGTGAGGGCTGGGCGGCATCGGAAATCTGTACACCGCCCTGACTCCCTCGCAGCGAGAACAGCACCAGCAGTCCCAGCACCACGATGGGCACGACCATGGTCGCCAGGAAGATGCCGAAACTGTAATGGAAGGCATCACCGGACGAGATACCGGCACCGGTCATCAAACCTTGAAAGATGATGCCACTCTGACTGGAAACGAAGTTGGCCCCCGCCAACGCGCCGTAGTTGACCGCCATGGCACCGACGATCAGCGACAGGCGAGTCTTGTCACACAACAGCAGTGTGATGGGCGCCATGAAGGCCAGTACCGTGTAGTAGCCTGCACCCAACGCCGAGATGATCACCGACGAAAAGAAGATGGCAAACGGCAACAAGGCTGGCACATTGCGACAGCGGTACAGCAGATGTTCCGCCAGCTTCTCAAGCGTGCCGTTGACGATGGCGAAGTTATAGAACAGACAGACCGAGAAGATGATGAAGAAGATCTTCAGCGGCCATAGGCCGATCACCTCGTTGGGCGACATTCCAAGCCAGAAGCAGCCAATCAGATAGGAGAAGGCAATGGCGAACAGACCGATATTCAGGCGCAAGCGATAGCCCAGGACGATCGAGACCACGATGGCCAGTATGACGACAAGACTCGACATGGCGAACACTCTTGTTATGTGGGGACAGGGCAGATGTGGCAGGACAATGAAGTTACAGCTGCAGCAAACGACGCGGGTTGTGGATCATTACCTGTTCGATCAGCTCCGGGCTCAGCAACAGCTCGCGTATGCGCCGGGTCTGGGCTGCATGATCGGCCACGTGTTCGAAACGGGTGTGCGGCCAGTCGCTGCCCCAGATCAGCCGCTGGTCATTGCCCATGGCCTGGCGCAACACGGCGAGCGAACGTCGTGACTGCTCAAGCGTTGCGTCCGAGCGATACGGTGCGGAGACCTTGACCCACAGCTGCGGAGAGCTCAGCAGTGTCAGAAAACGCTGATGCTCAGGAAGTGTCGGGACCAGCTCGCCCTCCTTCGGCAGGCCGAAGTGGTCGATCACCAGTGTCACGCCGGTCTCGATCAAGCTCGGCAGAAAGTCGGCGAGATCGGCCACGCTGCGCTGGATTTCTACATGCCATCGGCGGCGCGCCAGCTCACGATAGAGCGACAGCCATTCCTCCCCTAGATAGTCCGCCGGTGTCGCACCGATCAGATTGAGGCGAATGCCGACCACGCCCTCCGCTTCCATGCGATCCAGCTCCGCCATGGAGATGGCACTGTCGACCACTACTACGCCCTTGAGGCGCTCAGGAGATGCGGCAAGCGCCTGCAGCAGGAAACGATTGTCGGTGCCCAGAAAGCTTGGCTGGACTAGCAAGCCATGTGACAGCCCCTGCGAATCCAGCTGCGCCAGATATGCGTCGACCGTGGCATCATACTCAGGGCAATAGCGACGACCTTCCACCATGGGGAGGTCATGAAGAAAGACGTGGGCGTGGCAATCAACGCCACGACAGGAAGTCAGGAAATCTACAGTCATCAGGGTCACTCACTATCGGTGTGTATGTCAGGAAGCCCGAATATCAGGCCATACCGCCCGAAATTCATGCAAACATATATATGTATTTCGAGTGACAGGTTAGCGTAAAACTTACGCTGATAGCAGAGACCCATGACCAAAGGAGTAATGCATGCCGCAAGCACGGTCAGTTCGGAGGATCACTGGAACGGACAGCCGACTACCGCTTTACCAGCGCCTTCGCGATGAATTCCTTCTGCAGATCGCCGAGGGGCATTGGGTGCCGGGCACCCCCATCCCGACCGAAGCCGAGATGACGCGAGAGTATGAAGTCGCGATCGGCACGGTTCGCAAGGCCATCGAGACACTGGTGCAGGACGGTATCCTGGAGCGCCAGCAAGGACGCGGTACCTTCGTTCGCCGCCCGGAATTCACGCATTCGTTGTCGCGCTTCTTCCGTCAGGTCGACTCACAGGGCATTACCCGGATTCCGGAGAGCGATATCCTGTCATTGGAGAGCGAGCCTGCCAGCCAGCATGTCAGGCAGGCACTGAACCTTGGAGCCAGAGCAGGAGTCATCCACTTGGAGCGTCTACGCCGCCTGGAGGGAAAACCGCTGTTCCATGAGCGAATCTGGCTCCCTCAGAAGCGCTTTGCCGCACTGCTCGAGACCCCGAAGGATGCACTGGGTGACCTGCTCTACCCGACCTACGAAACACTATGTGGGCAGCTGGTCGCCCATGCGCGGGAAACACTCTCCATCGGCGTGGCAGACGCGTCTACCTCTGAGTTGCTAGGTGTAACTCTCGAGACACCAGTCGTGGTGATCGACCGCATCGCCAGTGGCTTTGATGGCACTCCGTTGGAGCTGAGGCGCTCCTACGGTATCGCCAGCGAGTTCCGATATCAGATCGAGATCGCCTGAGGTAATTGAAAGGAAACAGCAAGATGTGACGTTGCAGGTTCAGTCTGCAAGTTGTCATGTCAGTCACCCTCAACGACAAGGCCCCTGATCGGTGACGATCAGGGGCCTTGTCGTTGAGGGTGTAACACCTGACGGGTATTCATCAGGGCGCATGAACGCCTTCGAACATGCGTCGGCGCGCGCCTTCGAGATGCGCCCGCATCGCGTTTTCGGCCGCCGTGGCGTCCTTGTCGGCAATCGCATCGATGATTGCCTGATGCTCGTCCTGGACGATGCGCAGGCGCTCCTCGGAGGCGCGCAGTGACAGGCCGCGCGTCAGATTCATGCCTTCCTTGATGCTCTGATTCAGCGAACGCAGCACGGTGGCGTAGTAATGATTGCTGGCCGCCTCGGTGATCGCCAGATGGAACTCGAAGTCTTCATCCGAGGCCCGGTCATGATTGAGATTGGCCTGGTTGATGGCCTCGAAACGCTGGCGGATCTGCTCCAGCTGTTCCGGGGTGCGTCGCTGTGCGGCAAGCCCCGCCGCACTGGCCTCGACATTGGTGCGAAACTCGAAGCAACGCTGGATGTCGGCGATGCTGGAGATACGTGCGAATTCGAGCACGGCGCTGTCGGGTCGATTGATGACGAAGCTGCCGGAGCCCCACCGAGGCCGCGGTGATCGCGGTGGTCTACGCGCTGGTTCTGGGCTTCGTGATTTATCGCGAGCTGGATCTCACCAAGCTGCTCAATGCCTCCACCGACACCGTCAGGCTGTGCTCGCTGTCGCTGTTCAGCCTGGTGGGCGCGGCCATCTTCGGGTATCTGATCAGCTTCTATCAGATTCCGCCCAAGCTGATGGCAGGCGTCAGCATCACAGACCCGACGGTGCTGTTGATCGTGATGACCATCGTGCTGCTGGTGATCGGTACCTTCATGGATGCCCTGCCCGCGATGGCGATCATGGCGCCCATCTTCTATCCGTTGGCGATGTCGGCAGGCGTGCACCCCGTGCAGTTCGGTGTCATCGGCGTCATGGCGATGGGCCTGGGCCTGATCACACCGCCCTACGGCCTATGCATGATGATCTCCGCCAAGATCGGCGGCATCCCCCTGCTCAAGGCCATGGCGACCACCCTGCTGTACCTGGGCGTGATGTTGGCCGTGATTCTGATGATGATCCTGTTCCCGGAGTTCGTGTTGACCATTCCGCGCCTGATCGCCCCCGATTTCGTCTGATCCACTGCATTATCCGGACATTCTGAAAACTGTTTGAGGAATGTCCGGAGTTCTCCTTTTCTTGCCCAGACGCAACGCCTGTCTTCTCCTCGCGGCTCATCCCTGCCCACTTCACCCCGCCGGCCTCAACGTAGTGCCTGCATGAAACCGCCCTGAAAGTACGCCAACGTCGTGGTTCGTCAAGAAAATTTCTCGCTTCACGGCAAGAACTGCTACGCGTATCGTGACGTCCCTCGGGAAATGTCGCCGGTAACATGCCAAAGATGAACTCACGATTATCGTGTTTTTATTGAAAGTCTTTCATCCATATGCCGCTATATTCGGGCACCTGCCCACTACAGGATTTACGGCGTCAATCGTCAGCACACTGGCGATTCATTTTTCTTTTCCATGTTCAGACAGGCAGGCAATTCTCATGAAACGCCCCTTTTCCCTTGCTCTTCTCGGCCTCTCGGTCGCCTTCGCCAGCATGACCGCCCACGCCGATGACCACGCCACGCTCACACCAACCAGTGAAGTCGTCCAGCAGTCTGACGTCGACTGGGGCTACCTGAACCCGCTGCGCGGTGACAAAAGTCCCGCCGCCGGCGACCTGTGGGGTGATCGCACCAAGGATGGCGCTTCGGGCTTCCTGGTGAAGTTCAACGAAGGCTTCTCCTCACCGCCCCACATCCACAACATCACCTACCGTGGCGTGGTCATCCAGGGCGAGGTCCACAACGATGACAAGAACGCCGATGAGCAGTGGCTGCCCGCAGGCTCGTTCTGGATCCAGCCGGCAGGGGAATCGCACATCACCGCGGCCAGAGACAAGGTCAACATGGCCTACATCGAGATCAATGAAGGGCCCTACCTGGTAAAGCCGGAATCCGAGGCCTTCCACAACGATGAAGAGCCGCTGAATGTCGCAGAGAACAACATGGTGTGGCTTGATGCCAATGACATCCGCTGGATCAACCTGCCGGGCAGCGACGACGCCGAGCAAGGCCCGAAGACCGCCTTCCTGTGGGGCAACCCGGAGGTCGGCCAGCTAAGCGGCCGCCTGGTGAAACTGCCGGCCGACTTCTCCGGCGAGATCGAAAGCCACGCCGACGAATTCCGCGCCGTGGTCATCAAGGGCGACCTTACCCACGAGACCGAAGGCAAGGACGATAGCCAGAGTCTGGCGACCGGCAGCCACTTCGGCTCTCAGGGCGAGATCACCCATGTCATCACTACCGGCGCTGACGGCGAGGCCCTGCTCTACGTGCGCACCAATGGTGATTTCGACATCGTCGAGGACTGAAACCTGAGGTCGTCTGAACTCTTGGCTCTGAGCTCTGAGACCAGAAGCAGCAGACATCCCGACCTGCAGCAAACACGAACGGCCACCCCGATCTCAAGACCGCGGGTGGCCGTTCGTGTTTGTGTTGCGTTGGTATGCGTACCCGCCATCAGGCGACGCGGTCAGGCCAGTCTTTGGACCGCCATTTCGAGGCCACGGATTTCCGCCAGCCCCTTCATGCGGCCATAGAGAGGATAGCCGGGACGGGTCTCGCGGCGTGCATCGTCCAAGATGTGGTGGCCATGGTCCGGGCGCATCGGCAGGGGAGCTCCGCCCGATACCAGGCGACGGCGCTCCTCCGCGACCAGCACGCTGATGATGTCTACCATGTCCAGGTCGCCCTCGAGATGCTCAGCCTCATGGAAGGAGCGCTTGTCTTCACTGTCACGCCCGGTGGCCCGCAGATGGGCAAAGTGGATGTGAGGGGCGAAGCGCCGCGCCATGATGCTCAGGTCGATCTCCAGATTGGCCCCGTAGGAGCCGGTGCAGAACGTCAGGCCATTGGCGGGACTAGGCACGACGCCCAGCAGCCAGTCAGCATCGACCATGCTCGAGACCACGCGCGGCAACCCGAACATCGGCCGCGGCGGATCATCAGGGTTAATGGCCAGACGAATGCCGACCTCTTCCGCCACCGGCACGATGGCCTTGAAGAAGGTGGCCAGATGCTGGCGCAGGCGCGCGGCATCGATACCGTCATAGGCCGCAAGCGCCGCTCGGAACTGGGCCAGCGTGTAGCCTTCTTCCGCCCCCGGCAACCCCGCGATGATGGTGCGGATCAACGTCTCGCGCCCGGCATCATCCAGCGTCTCGGGATGCTGCCGCGCGGCAAGGGTCAGCTTATTGAGCAACGCCACTGCCCCCTCCACGACCTCCGGCGACAGGCCTTCGATCATGGAGGCCTCTTCCGCGACCAGCTCGGCGTGAATCTGCTGGTACAGCGCCCTGCCCTCTGGGGTCAGCGAGAGCTCAACAGCACGCCGGTCGCTGGGGTCTTCGATCTTACGCACATAATGCTTGCGGATCAGCGAGTCGGCGACCCGGCTGGTCGTGCTCTTGTCGAGGTACATCTCGTCCGCCAGCGCCTGCAGCCTCAGCGAACCACGCTTGACCAGCGTCTCCAGCGCATAGCATTGAGCGACGGAGACGTTGTGGTGACAGATGCTTTCCCTGTCACGAAACTGATGGACACGAATGAGCTGATTGACGGCTTCGTACAGCGCTTCTGCTTGATCCACTCTGATGCCTCACGTGACGGTGGTCCTAAAGGGAGGAAGATGCTGGCCAAGATAACCGAGCACGACCAAGAGTGCACCGAGTCCAGCCACCCTTATCCTTCCCCCTTATCCAGCTTCCCTTGACCAACCACCCTATTCGGCCTGCACGTGGCAGTGCTTTGCGCGAGCAACTCAATCGCGACTCTTCCCCCCGAGACGGCTCCAGCAAACCTTTCAGGCAAAGACTGTGCAAGAATCTTGCAATTCAATATTGAGAACGATTAGCATTGCCAGCCGCAATATATAACTATTCATGCAAGGGAATCCACGTGCATCTTCGTCTCCATCCGCTTACCGCAGCCGTCCTCTCCGCCAGCACATTGACCCTGAGCCTCTCGGGCCACGCCTCGGCCGACGACATGTCCACCCTCGTCATCAGCGAAGACCGTCTTGAACAGAATGTCGTGATCAGCGCTGAAGAGATCGATCAGCGCCAGGCAGGCGATCTGGAAGACCTGTTCCGCGCCGAACCGGGCGTCAGTGTCGGCGGCGGCATCGCCATTGGTCAGAAGGTCTATGTACGCGGTCTGGAAGACACCAACCTGAACGTCACCATCGATGGCGCGCGTCAGGGCGGCTACCTCTTCCACCATACCGGCCGATTGACCATTGATCCGGCGCTGCTCAAGCAGGCGGAAGTCGATAAAGGCCCCGCGACCGCCGATGACGGCCCCGGCGCGCTTGGCGGCAGCCTCCGCTTCGAGACCAAGGACGCGCAGGACCTGCTCAAGCCCGGCCAGGACCTTGGCGCACGCGTCTCCGTCGGCACCGAAAGTGCGGCGGATGCCACCTCCGGCACCACGGCGTTCTATGGTCGTCTGGGGGAGAATCTCGGCCTGATGGGATACGTCAGCGGCCGCAACAGCGATGACTATGAAGTTGGCGGTGGCGGTGAGCAGGAACAGACCGCAGGCCAGCAGCGTGGCTACCTGCTCAAGATGTCATTGCTGGACGTCAATGATCAGGACCTGCGCATCAGTGCCGAGCGCACCACCGATCAAGGCACCTATTTCACGCGTCCGCACATGCCGAGCTTCAGCAGTCAACAGCCGACCTACCAGGAAATGGAGCGTGAGACCTTCACCATCAATCATGCTTGGCACCCGGGCAATGATCTGATCGACACCAAGACCACCCTCTACCACACCACTCAGGAACTGGATCGTGTCGAGGCGGGCAGCACCAGCCGCTCCAGCGAATTCGGCGCGGATGTGCGTAACACCTTCCGTCTCAAGACGGGTGATGTGGCACATGCTCTGACCACTGGTGTGGACTTCTACGATCAGGACACCCGTCGTTCCGATGATGCCGGCAGCTCCGGCCCCAACAACGAAGACACGTCACGCAACCTGGGGGTCTACGCCCAGAATCGTATGACACTGGGTCCGTGGGCCCTGTCCGTCGGTGCACGCTTGGATGATTACGACAGTGATTACGGCGAGGCCGGCAGCGTCAGTGGCAGCGAGGTATCTCCCAACGCGATTCTGAGTGTCGATGCGACTGACAACCTCACCCTGCATGCGGGCTACGGCGAGGCCATTCGTGGCGCCAAGGCGCGGGAAGTGATCCTGATCGGCGATGAAGTCGCCATCGCACAGGGGCTTGAGCCGGAGAAGGCACGTCAGCGCGAAATCGGTCTGGATTGGCATCAGAAAGATGCCTTGATGGAGGGAGATCGTCTCGGCTTCGCGCTGACCGGCTTCCATACCGATATCGAGAACTATCAGGCCTATGATCGCCGCAGTGATCCGGCGCTGCTCTACAACCTGGATGGCGAAGTCGAGAGCCGTGGCTATGAAGCCAGCCTGAACTGGGGCGTGGGCGGCTACGACACTCGCCTGGGCTACGCCAAGGTCGTGATGAAGAACAATGAAGGCAACCCGCTGGGCGACGAGATGAACATCGGTGCTTCCACCGGCGACAAGTGGACCTGGGATCACCAGTATCGCCTGCCGAACCACAACGTCACCCTGGGCTATACCCTGAACGCGGTAGAACGTCTGGAGCGTGTGGCTGAAGGCGACGAGGAGAAGCCGGGCTACGTGACGCACGACATCCGCGCCCAGTGGACACCCGCCTCCTATCAGGACCTGACGCTGACACTGGCGGTCAACAACGTATTCGACAAGCGCTACAGCGATCACAGCAGCTTCCTGCTCAGCAGCGGTGACAGCATGCTGGAGCCGGGCCGCGACATCCGCCTGGGTGCCAGCTACAGCTTCTGACCCAGTCCCTGGCTTCACGAACAGCTCGCGATCAGCTGACGGAAAAATGCCCCACAGGCCAGGCCTGTGGGGCATTTTCCTATCTGGGACTCGGTAATATCGCATTTGAGGGAACAGACTTCAGTTCGCCTCTTCCGCCTCGGCATCCTGCTGTTTGGCCAGCTTGTGGCCATCTTCTGACTGCCCGATCTTCCAGTAGCTGGAGACATAGAAGTGGGACTTGGGAATCTCGTAGGCCTGCTTGAGGTGAGCACGTAGCGCTCGCATGCTGCCGAATTCACAGGCCGCCCAGACAGAGATCTGACCTTCCTGTCGGGGCAGTGCGGCAACTTTCTCCAGCAGCGGCCGCCCTTCCGGGTCAGGCTGCGGATTGACCAGCCAATGCAACTCGATCCCCGGCGGGTGCTCCAGCGTCTGGATATCGGCCTCGCTGATCACCTCGATGACGGCGTGACCGCACGCATCAGCCGGTAGCTCGGCTAGATTGACGCTGATCGCCGGCAAGGCCGTCATGTCACCCGCCAGCAGGAACCCGTCGGCCTCCATATTGATCAGCTTCGTCGGGCCGGGGCCGCCGATAGTGATTCGATCCCCCGGCTGCGCATTGGCGGCCCAGGAAGATGCCGGACCGGCATGATCGTGAAGTGCGAAATCGACATCGATCTCGGTCGCACGCTGATGACGAATGGTATAGGTGCGCATCATCGGGCGCTCGCCTTCCCCACGCGGAAACACCAGTTTGATATAGGCGCTCTCCTGCCCCTCGGGGATGGAGTCGATATTCTCCCCGCCCAGGGTGACGCGCAGCATATGCTCCGTCACCTGGGCAGAACGAATCACTTCAAGCTCTCGCATCGCGGGCTTACCCATCTTGCGCACTCCTCTGGCAAACGCCTTCAAGTTGTTCGGCAGCGCGAGTTTCATACTCGCCTGCATTGTGAATCATGGCAGATGCCGTCTTCACGAATGCGGCGACCTCCTCATCGCTGAGGTCGCCCGCCATACGCTGAGCTGTCTCAGCTTCCAGAGCTTCAATTTCCTTGAGCATGCTCTGCCCCGCCTCCGTGGGGGCGAGAAGCAGGCTGCGACGGTCTTGCGGGTTTTTCGACTTGACGATCAATCCCGCCGTCATCAATTCATTGAGCACCCGCGTCACGCGCGCCTTGTCCTGCCCCAGATGCTGCACGATCTTGTGCGCGGTGCACTCGGAGGTACGGTTAATGCCCTTCAGCACCCGAATATGCGTGACTGGCAGATCAAGCTGGTAACGCTGGATACCCAGACGCAGCTGCCTGCGATAGACATGCATCAGCTGATGCAGCACATCATTGAGTGATGCCTGACTCATGTGTCGCTCACCATATGGTTGGTACAAGTCAACTATATTGGCAGATGGTTGACACTGTCAACAAAAACAGGATCGAGAAGCATTCTCATATTAATACCAAAAATCTCATATGCCTATCACTGTTCCTTCCACTACCAGACGCCTATCAGACAACACTTGCCGCGTGAGATGGTGACAGCGAGCAAGAACCTGCTAAGGTCGAAGGCCCCACATTCCTGACGCCCACGAGAGGCATCGATGGCTGAACTCTGCCTGCTGTTTGATTCCGATGGCACCCTGGTCGATAGCGAAATCCTCCTCGCCGAAGCCATGTCCAGCACCCTGCCCCGCTATGGTCTGCCATTTACCAGCGACCGCTATATGAACGAGTTTCGCGGCATGCGTTTCATGAGCATCGTGCGCACGCTGGAGGCAGCACATGGCGTTCTGGAAGAAGAGCCCATACGGCGCATGGAAGGCGAGATGCGAGCGCTGCTGGAAGAGTTGATGAAGGCGCGCCTGACAGCGATGCCCGGCATGTCAGCCGCCTTGATGGAACTTGAGGGCTATCCCTGTGGCGTGGTGTCCAATGGGCCCGAACGCAAGGTACGTCTGGCGTTGGACACTACGCGGCTGGCGCGTTTCTTCGACGGGCATATCTTCAGTGCCTATACCCTGGGCGTGTGGAAACCGGACCCTCGAATCTATCGGCTCGCCGCTGAGCATATGGGCTTTGCGCCTTCACATTGCGTGGTGATCGATGATGCCATCGTCGGTGTACAGGCAGGATTGGATGCTGGCATGCAGGTCATCCACTTCGCCCACCACGACGACGGCCATGAAACGCCGCATGGTGCATTGCGCATGCACCATGCGCGCGAGCTGCCGAGGCTGGTGGCGCAGATTTCCCAGAGACTCGCTGCGCAGTACTAGACGTCGTCGATTCTTCTCTCTCAATTCCCGCTCGCTGAAATTCTGCACCGAGAACTTCTTCATCGAGAAATCCTGCCCCTCGAGGCGGGGTTTTTCATGCCCGGCGTACAATACGGCTGCTCGTGGTGTGACTCGCTTTGCGTGTCGCGCCAACCAGTACTCCCGTTCAAAAATACCGCATGCCGCCCCTCACCCTTTGATATAAATAGGCAAGTTTTAGCGACTAAAGCGCCTATATATCACCTTTCCCGATACCTATAGTGCCTCTACAGCAAACCCGCGCAAGACACGCAAGGCTCGCGCACGGACAGCCAGATGCAGCTGTCTTGCGCGCCCTTGACGTGATCAGAGCGCAACCGCCGCACACCTGATATCAGGATCATGACCATGACTCGCAATATCCCCTTTGGCCCCAAGGGCTGGACCCCAGACAGAATCGGCTCGCTCGTCGGCAAGACCTATGTCATCACCGGCGCCAATAGCGGCGCGGGTTTTCAGGCGACGCGCATATTGCTGAGCAAGGGGGCGAGCGTCGTGATGTTGAATCGCAACCCGACCAGATCAGAGATCGCCATCGCGGCGCTGCAAGAGGAGTTTGGCCCCGCGGCGAATGTCCGCCATATCCGCATGGATCTGGCGGAGCTGGCCTGCGTACGCAGCGCGGCCGCGGAAGTACTGGAGAAGGTCCCGCAGATCGATGCCCTCATCTGCAATGGCGCCATCGCTCAGGTTTCCCGACAGCAACTCACCGTCGATGGTTTCGAAAGTCAGCTCGGCGTGAATCATTACGGGCATTTCCTGCTGTGCGGGCTGCTGTTCGAGCGCATCGATGCCTCCCACGGGCGGATCGTCGTGGTTTCCAGTGAAGGCCACAAGATGGGCCTCAAGACCATCCAGTTCGATGACATGAACTGGGAGCACAACTATCACCCAAACAAGGTCTATAGCCACAGCAAGCTGGCACAGATGATGTTCGCCTATGAACTGCAGAACAGGATTGAGGCCGCAGGCCGCCAGGCAAGAGTTCTTGTCTGCCATCCGGGCGCGTCCAACACCTCACTGATTCGTGACGACGCCAACCTGGCGACTCGACTCAGCTGGGCACTGATGGTGAAGACAGGGATGGCGCAGACGGCAGAGAAAGGCGCTTACCCGGAAGTCATGTGCGCCACCGAGGAGAACCTCAGACAGCATGCCTACTACGGCCCGACAGGGCTGATGAATTTCGGCGGGCCGGTAGGCGAGTGTGAGTTGGGAGCATTCGTTCTCGAGAAAAACGTCATGACCCGACTGTGGCAAGTCTCGGAGCAGGCAACGCGGTTCAGCTGGTCAATCTGATCTTGAACCGACCATCGCCCTTCCCACCCACTTTCAGGGAGGTGAGTTACATGAACGCATCAATGGTACTTTCAGGACTCCTGATGATGATTCCGAACCTGTCGTTCGCCAACAGCCTTTATGACGAGCTGATCCAGCCGGAGACCTCGATTCAGGACAGTGAAGGCAATCTCTATCGCAGCGTGAAGATCGCCGATCAGACCTGGCTTGCCGACAACCTCAGAACGACTCGCTATCAGGATGGCTCGCCCATCAAAACGGCATTCATTCCTGATGATGATCACGACAACCTTCTGCCGTATGGCCGTCTTTACGACTGGCACGATGTCAATGATGCTCGCAATCTCTGCCCAGCGGGCTGGAGAGTCGCCTCGGATGAGGACTGGAAGACACTGGAACGCACCATTGGAATTGCAGAAAAGGAAATCGACTCGACGGGCTGGCGTGGCGATGATGATATCGCCATCACGCTCAAGGCGGCTCAACCCGACTCCCTGTTGACGTCCTTCGATCAGGCACGCATCAATCTCAGCGGCTTTTCTGCCAGACCGGCGGGCGTGAAGTGGAAGGGTTGGTATATCACCTAGGGGGCATACACCGAATTCTGGACCCGCACGGAGGCCACACCGGCGAAAGCGTTTGCCAGAACATTGGCCTACTCCTGGTGGAATCCGCACAAGGGCGAGATCCGCCGCGCGGCACTTGGCAAGAATGGCATGTTCTCGGTGAGATGCATCAAGGAGTGATCAGGTCAAGATACTGGTGTCGCGCTGATGCGGTTTTCAGGTCAGATGAAAACTCCTCCCTCATCAATCGCCCAGCGAGAGATCGCCAACTCAAGACCTGAGGGCCAGACGTTCAGGCCAGGATTGTTGCGTCCTGTCATCCAATCCGCGCGGCTCGACACACTCGATGCTGCCCCTCAACCACCATCAATCCGCACGGACGCAGGCCCACCGCGACCCCACTCCCCCACTCTCTGCCTTGTCCGCCGCTGCCAACGCCTTGTCAGGCATGTCCATACGCCAGAAACGACAACGGCCCCTCATGTTGAGGAGCCGTGAGTGAGGAGCCGTTGTCGTGAAGTCTTGCGACGTATCTGTCAGCGCATCCCGCGGTTACGCCTGACGATTCGTCTTCTTCGGCTTGCGCTGGAAGGCCGGCATGTCATCGATGACCAGTACTGGGTTCAGCTCTTCCTTGGGGAAGTCATTCTTGAGCCAGCGCAGCATGGACAGCCCCAGAATCAGCATCACCGGAATCATCGGCAGCGCCACCACGATGGTGGAGGTCTGGACGGTCTTCAATCCCCCCAGCTGGATCAGAGCCACCCCGACAGCGGCGATCAGGAAGGCCCAGATCAGGCGGAACGAGCGCTTGGGCTCCTGATACCCGGAGAGCTTGCGCGACGTGACCGAAGCCAGCACGTAGGCCGAGCTGTCCAGGGTGGTTGCCAGGAAGATGAAGCACAGCAGAATGAAGGCCACCGTGACCAGCTTGGCAAACGGCAGGGTCTGCAGGATACCTTCCACCGCCAGCGGGATACCGCCGCTGTCCAGCAGCGCCTTGATGTCAAGTGCGCCACTGATCTGCAGGTCCAGCGCGTAACCACCCCACACCGCGAAGAACACCCAGGTGCCCAGCGAGCCGAATACCAGCTCGGCGATGATCAGCTCACGGATGGTACGGCCGCGCGAGATGCGCGCCACGAACAGGCCAACCATCGGCGCGTAGGCGATCCACCAGGCCCAGTAGAAGACGGTCCAGTCCTTCCAGAAGGTGGAATCCCCCGCCGGGTCGGTCCACAGGCTCATTGGGATGAAGTTGCCCAGGGTCTTGCCGAGGCTGTTGACGAAGCCTTCGACCATGAATTGCGAGTCACCGACGAGGAAGGTGAAGGCCAGCAGGAAGATCGCCAGGATCACGTTGACGTCGGAGAGAATCTTGATGCCCTTGGCCAGGCCGAACCAGACACTGGCGGAGAACATCGCCGTCCAGATGCACAGCACCGCGACTTCCAGCCCGAAGTTGGCTTCCATGCCAAGGATGCCACTGACCAGCTGCGAGACCAGCGGGACCGCCAGCCCCAGCGAGGTGCCGACGCCGCCGACAATCCCGAACACGACGATGGAATCCAGCAACACGCCCCAGGCACCATCCGCATGACGACCCAGTACACCGCGTGAGGCGACGGACAGACGCACGCCATCACGCTTCTTGACGTACATGGAGTAGGCGATCGGCAGGCCCGGCAGGCAGTAGAAGGCCCACGGCGTCAGCCCCCAGTGGAACTGACCGAAGGCCAGCGCCCACTCCGCGGCCTCACGACTCTTGGCCGCCACGTGGTAGGCCGGCGAGGTGTAGTAGTAGATCGGCTCGACCCATGCCCAGTTGACGATCGCGATCCCCATCCCGCAGGTGAATATCATCGCCACCCAGCTGAAATAGGAAAAGTCAGGTGTATCCTCAGCCCCGCCCAGGCGGACGTTGCCGTAGCGGCTGAACGCCAGCCAGATGAGGAACCCGACGACACTCAGGCCGGCCACCAGGTACAGCCAGCCGAATTTGCCGGTGGCGAAGGAGAAAGCGGCATTGATCAGCGCGGTGCTGGCCTCCGGGAAGAGGATGACCGGAGCGATGAAGGCCACGATGACCAACACGGCAGGGATGAAGACACGCGGGTCCAGATGATCGCCATCACTGGCGGGGGGAACGGCTTCTTGCACGGCTACCACCTTGGTGAGAAAGCCCGAGCAGGAACGGCGAGACGCCGCTCTTGCTCGGGCTATTCGCTATATTCGATAATTTTTCGTAATGGAAAGAGCGCGGCATTATACATTTTTTTATTCCACGCGCATTATACTTTCCCGGCAACCGCGGGGAGCATGAATCGCGACACGGTATTTTCTCATGAAAACATGAATTTCATTCATCAATCTTGCACTGCGCACTTCACATCCTCGCGCCCTCCTCATGCCTTCTTCGCGCCCTCCTCGACCCAAGGTTCCACCAGACGCGAACAGGCCGCCGACACGTCGATGTCGGCGGCCTGTGGGTCTCAAGCGCTCATGAGCGGCGACTGTCACGCAGAAGCCAGCACCTGACGCGGCAGTCTTTCCGCCCCTTGCTTCGCGAGGGTCACGCCAGCTGATGCATCACTATCAAGAGCAGCATCATCAACGTTAACCTCATGTCACAAGAGGCTCAGCGCTTGAGCACTTCTCATGCGCGGTAAGCTGCCCTCTGCAAGCTCAGGGTCAGACGAGCCGGCCTTGAGCGATCAGCACTGGCTGACGTGATGAGTCACGAAAACGCCCCACCTCGTGAATCACGAGATGGGGCGTTGGAACGTCTCAGACGCTATCGACTGCCTTCAATCGGCGGCCCTCGGTGAACAATCACCGCATGGCGGGATCAGCTTGGCAGGTACTCCTCACTCCAGCTTTCGGACACCACGCCCTCCTCAATCAACTGATCGATCTCTTCATCGCTGTGATCAAGCCCTTTGAGTACCGAGCGAGTCGAGGCGCCGTATTTTTCGGCCGGCGACAGCGGGTAGATACGTCCACGCCGCGGACGGATGGCGTAGGGATCAAGCTGGGTGATCTCGTGACCACTGGGGTGATCCGAGTAGACCGAGAACGAATAGCTGCCGGCATCGATCCCGGTCCGCTCGCCAGCCGGATGGACGTTGTAGGAGCGCAATGTCTCCAGGTTCTCGCACACGGCCGCTGCGATATCCGCCGCCTGCAGCCGCTCGACCCAGTCACTGGCTCGCGCGCTGATGAAACGCGGTGCCAGGTAGGCGGCCCGCTCCTCACGCGGCATTTCCGGCAGCTCTTCCAGCCCCTCGACCTTGCGGAATTTTTCCAGCTCCGACTCATAGACACTGACCAGCAGGATGCCATCGGAGGCCGAATAGAAACGCGCCAGATCATCGTAGCCGGTTGCCTCACGACCGGACGGCTCGTCGAACAGGCCACGGCGCTCATAGTCATAGCAGAACGGCAACTGGGCCAGACCGCTCAGTGCCGACAGCGAGGTCTTGATGCGCGAGGTGCGGCCGGTCTTGAGCTTGCGATACAGCGCGGTGGCTATCCCCAGCGACGCGCCAAAGCCGCACATGACATCGATGGTGCCGACGTGGGCGTGCTCTTCCGGAGTGTCCATGCTGCCGCCGAAGCGCAGCATGATGCCGGTGGTGGCCTGCACCAGATCGTCATAGCCAAGGTAGTTGGTGCGCGGCCCGGGCAGCACGCCACTGAAGCAGTCCAGCTGACAGAAGACGGCGTCCGGATTCAGCTCGCGCATGGCCTCCTCGCTCAGTCCCATGGAGGCCACCTGTCGGTCGGTGGCATTCCAGACCACCACATCACTCTGACGAATCAGCTCATCCAGGATGGCGCGCCCGCGAGGCTGTCTGACGTCGGTCAGCAGCGAGCGCTTCGAGCGCATGTGCGACAGGCCGAAGATGACGGTATTCCAGCAGTCATAGAACGGCTTGGCCGGGTCAACCTTGATGACCTCGGCACCGAAGCGTGCCAGATAGGCTACCGAGTGCGGCCCGGCGATCACGTTGCACAGGTCCAGAATCTTGACGCCTTCCAGCCAGCCATCGCGGGCATTGCGTGCCCGCACCCGTGGCAGCTTGGTCTCGATGCGGGTCAGCACCGACAGCGCATGCGTGACGCTCACCCAGCGCCGCGGCCTGGGCGTCAGCATCTCCTGGCCGCTGTCGGCCATCCACACCATCGGGCCAGGCTGGATCATCAGCCCGAATTCCGGGTCCTCGACCTCGACCATCAGGCCCGCCGTCTCGGCGTGGTCATCGTGGATCCACTCCTGCAGCCAGCGCTGCGGCGCGCCGGGGAACTTGCCCTTGCCGAAGATCTTCTCCCATTCCTTGGAGGTGCGCGTGAGGAAGACTTCCTTCATGCGCGCCGCGATATGGTCCGCCCAGGATTTGGGCAACGGATAGACGCCCAGCGACATGTCGGATTGCCATTCGCTGCTCGGGCGATAGGTATCCGGCTCCTCGCTCATGCCTTCGGCGACCAGCTCATCGTAGAGGCCCAACACCTTCAGGCAGCGCTTGGCGTGCTCGCGGTGGCTCGGACAGACCACATAGAACATGCGGCCATCCTTGCACTTGTAGCTGCGATAGAAGGGATCGAGCAGCTCCTGCAGCTCGTCGTAGTCGAGATTCATCGGCTGGCCTTCGATACGCCGACGCTCGATCTCCTTCTCGCGCTGGGTCTTGTATCGCTCTGGCAGGCCCTCGATCTTGATCGAGTTGTAGCAGAGCCCTTCCATCAGCGCGCAGACCAGCGGCACCTCGATCTCGTCGCCCATGCCGGTCCGCTCGCGGGCCTGCAGCGCCAGTACCACCGAGGAAGCCGCCAGCATGGTGCCGTAGGCCGAGCCCAGCGGCAGCGGCGAGAAGGAGGGGTTGATGCCCATCAGCACTCGGTTGAGGCCCATGTCGGTGAAGACGCCGGAATTGGCGGCGATCACGCTCTCGAAGGCGCGCCAGTCGCGGCGCAGGGTGTCATTGGAGGCAAAGCCGGGAATCGACAGCGTGATCAGCTCATTGCGCTCTTCACGCAGGGTCTGGAAGTCGATGCCCAGCCGCTTCATGACCCCGGGGCGGAAGCTCTCGATCACGATGTCGGCCTCCTCGATCAGCGCCAGCGCCTGCTCGACGCCCTCCTCGGACTTGAGGTCCAGCGAGACGATCAGCTTGTTGCGATTGAGCGTGGCGTTGGCCGGCGACTGCCACATCGGCCCGCCGGGCGGGTCGACGTGAACCACGGTGGCGCCCAGGTCGGCGAGGATCATGGCGACGGCCGGGCCCGCCATGTATTGACCGAAATCGATGACCTTGACGTCAGTCAGCGGCAGGCGGGTTTCGGAGTGGATTGTCATCGGTGCGGTCCTTCTGTCCGGGGGGCATGCGGGTCGCGTCAGCCCCGGTGAGCGTCATATGTTGAGAGAGACAGGAAAAAGTGCACTCAGCGAGGCTTGGCGTCATCGCGCGAGCTGGGAGTCTCCAACACCAGATGCGGTTCCAGCACCTTGCGCGCGAAGTCCTGGCGCAACCAGCGCACCAGCGACCAGGTCAGGATAAACAGCACCGGAATCATCGGCAGCGCGACCACGATGGTCGAGGTCTGCACCGCCTTGAGGCCGCCCAGCTGGATCAATGCCACCCCGACACCGGCGATCAGGAAGGCCCAGATCAGACGCACGCTGCGCTTGGGCTCCTGATAGCCAGAGAGCTCACGAGTGGTCACCGACGCCAGCATATAGGCGGAGCTATCCAGGGTGGTGGCCAGGAAGATGAAGCACAGCAGGATGAAGCTTGCGGTGATCAGCTCGGAGAACGGCAGCGTGGCGAGAATCGCGGACACGGCGCCGGGGATACCGCCGTCGCTCAGTGCAGCCGCGACATCCAGGGTGCCACTTACCTGCAGGTCCAGCGCATAGCCGCCCCAGACCGCGAAGAACACCCAGCAGCCCAGCGAGCCGAACACCAGCTCGGCGATGATCAGCTCACGAATGGTGCGCCCCCGCGAGATACGGGCGACGAACAGCCCCATCATCGGCGCGTAGGCGATCCACCAGGCCCAGTAGAAGACGGTCCAGTCCTTCCAGAAGGTCGAATCGCCCACCGGGTCGGTCCACAGGCTCATGGTCACGAAGCTCGACAGCATGGTACCGAGACTGTTGACCCAGCCTTCCACCATGAACAGCGACGGCCCGGCAATGAAGGTGAAGGCCAGCAAGGCGATGGCCAGAATCACGTTGATGTCGGAGAGAATCTTGATGCCCTTGGCCAGCCCGAACCAGACACTGGCGGAGAAGATCGCCGTCCAGACCAGCAGCACTCCCAGATTGAGCGCAAAGGACGGCTCGATCCCCAACAGATCGCCGAGCAGTCGTGATACCAGCGGCACTGCCAGCCCCAGCGAGGTGCCGACACCGCCGACGATGCCGAACACCACCACGGCATCCAGCAACACGCCCCACCAGCCATCGGCACGCTTGCCGAGCACGCCGCTTGAGGCCACGGAAAGACGCACACCCGGGCGGTTGCGCACATACATGGAATAGGCGATGGGAATCGCCGGCAGGCAATAGAACGCCCAGGGCGTCAGCCCCCAGTGAAACTGGCCATAGGCCAACGCCCACTCGGCGGCCGCATCACTGCCGGCCTTGACGTCAAATGGCGGGCCGGTGAAATAGTAAATCGGCTCGACCCATGCCCAGTTGACGATGGCGATACCGATGCCGCCGGCGAAGATCATCGCGACCCAGCTGAAATACGAGAATTCCGGGGTGTCCTGCGGGCCTCCCAGACGGACGTTTCCGTAGCGGCTGAACGCCAGACCGATCAGGAACACGACGACGGAGAAGCCCGCCAGCAGGTAAAGCCAGCCGAAATTGCCGGTCGCGAAGGCGAAGGCCGCATTGACGGCAGCCTCACCGGATTCGGGAAACAGGATGATGGGAATGATGAGGCCGGCGATGACGAGCACCGAGGGCAGGAAAACCCGCCAGTCGATCTCGTCGCGGGCCTTGTGGGAGGCGCGGGGCTCGCGTGTCGGGCTCCCGCTGCCGGAAGACGTCTTGGGCGCAGAACTGCTCATGTTGATCACCGTTATTGTGGTTGTGCGGTTCGGTGTTTAGGCGAGGTCCACCGCGATTGGCGTATCGCTGGTGGACCACTCAACGCATGGTGTTGAAAGGGGCTAAAGGGTCTGGCTGGCTAAAGTCGGAATCTCTGACGCGTCACATCGATTGCTGTCACTTCTCAGACACGGCACAAACGATGCCGAGGCTCATCAGCCCCGCTCAATCCGGACAGAATTGCGCAATGCCATCCTCGAATGACCAATCGATATCGTGATTCTCCGAGATCGTGATCAGGACGTTGCCGGGGGCAATCCCCGGGTTTCTGCCCAGCGCCTCGACCACTCTGGTGTAGAACGCCTTCTTGGCCTGGTCCGGCTTTCCGCTGCGCATCACCAGATGCATCATCACGCGGTCCTGATCACGTGACTGGAATTCGAGGTCCTGATCGGTACATTCATGGATCACCTGGTAGCGATCATCTGCCGGGAAATCCAGGGTCTCGATGACGGCGGCATTGACCTCATCGGCAATCGCCTTGCGATAAGCATCAGACTTGCCTTTCAGAACATTGATCGTGACAAAGGGCATCATGGCCTCCGCTGGCACCCGGACAAGGGGTGCGGTGAATGAACATCGAACTTGCCAGACCCCGGGGCCTAGCGATGACGGAAGACCGGCGCTCGCTTGGCAACGAAGGCGCTCATGCCCTCCTTCTGGCCCTCGGTCGCGAAGGCGGCCTGAAAGAGCAGACGCTCTTGACGAAGCCCCTCATTGAGCGGGGTCTCGAATGCCGTGTTGACGGCTGACTTGGCCATCTTGACCGCCGGCGTGTTGTAGCCCGCGATGGTATGCGCGGCCTCGAGCGCGTTCTGCATCAACTCATCCTTGGGCACGACCCGCGCCACCAGGCCAATCTCCTTGGCCTCCTGAGCGCCGATGTTGCGGCCGGTCAAGACCATATCCATCGTCATCGCCTTGCCGACCGAGCGGGCCAGGCGCTGTGATCCGCCGATGCCCGGCAGGATGCCCAGCTTGATTTCCGGCTGGCCAAACTGGGCGTCTTCCGAGGCGATGATGAAGTCGCACAGCAGGGCCAATTCACAGCCGCCACCGAGAGCAAAACCACTGACGGCGGCGATGATCGGCTTGGAAATCCTGCGCACCTCGTCCCAGGGCGAGAGAAAGTCATCCATGTAGAAATCAGTGAAAGATTTCTCGGCCATTTCCTCGATGTCCGCACCGGCGGCAAAGGCGCGGGGATTGCCGGTGATGACGATGGCGCCGATGCCCGGGTCGGCGTCCAGCTCGCGGAGGACCGCCAGCGTCTCCTCGGCCAATTGGCGGTTGAGCGCATTCAGGCTTTTTGGACGATTGAGGATGATCAACCCGACGCGCTCACGACGCTCGACGACGATCATCTCGAGACTCTCCGACTCCGGCGCGTCAGAGGCCGACTGCTTGGCTTGGGGTTGCGATTTCACTATCTTGTTCATTCTTGTCTCCCGGTGTGGAGTGGCGTCACTTTGGCGTAAATTCGGCGTACTCACTGCGCATCGCAGATCGTTGTGCCGCTGGACGATGACGCGTCGCTGAATGACGAGGTGTCTGGCGCTGCGCTGCGCTTTTTCTTGGCGGTACCTGATGGCTTGCGAACCGGACGGGCCTTGTATGCAATGCCATTCTCGACGGACGGTCCGGTGTTCTTCTGGCGGTCAGATTCGGGCAGATGATAGGCACCATGGCGTGCCATCAGCTCGTCCAGAATCGCCTCGCGATGCTGGCCAAGGCCCGGCGCACTGCATGGCACCTGACTGTCGATGTCCCGACGTCCCGTGAGCTTGATCGGATTGCCCGCCGTCCTGAATGGCTTGCCGGCCTTGCCCTGGACCTGAACGATCATGTTGCGGGCCTTCAGCTGCGGATGATCGAACAGCTTGTCGATGGTATTGATCGGCGAGCACGGCACGCCCTCCTCATTGAGCAGGTCCACCCAATGCTGAACCGGCTGCTGCACCAGGACCTTTTCCATCTCGATCACCAGTTCCGGACGATTCCTGCAGCGCATGTCGTTGCTGAGAAAACGCGGATCGAAGGCCAACCGCGCCGCACCGATGGCATCGGCCATCAACAGGAACAAGGTGTCGTTGCCGGCCGCGATGACGAGCTTGCCATCTTGCGCATTGAAGCTTTCAAACGGCGCCAACGAAGGATGACAATCGCCGGTGCGGTGCGGCACCTTGCCCTCGATATCGAAGCGCGCCAGCGCCGTTTCCATCAGCGCCGCCTGGCAGTCGAGCATGCCGATATCCACCCGCGTGCCTTGGGCATCCCGGGTGCGGCTATAGAGCGAAGCGAGAATGCCCACCGCCGCAAACAGCGCCGCACTCAGGTCGCCAAAGCTGGTCCCCACGCGGGCGGGCTCTCCATCAGGCCAGCCCGTCAAGCTCATGATGCCCCCCATGGCCTGCACGACCATGTCGTAGCCGGGCAATTCACTGAAGGGGCCGGTGTGCCCGAAGCCCGAGATCGAGGAATAGATCAGGTGAGGATGCGTTCTGGCCAGGCGCTCAGGGCCATAGCCCAGGCGATCCATCACCCCAGGGCGGAAGTTCTCCACCAGTACATCCGCCTCATCCAGCAGACGCTCAAGCAGCTCGCGATCACGAGGCGACTTGATATCCAGCACGATGCTTTCCTTGTTGCGGTTGAAGCAGCTGAAATAGGCGCTTTCTCCCTCCACGAAGGGACCGAATTCGCGGGTATCGTCTCCGGTCCCGATCTTCTCTACCTTGATGACACGTGCGCCCAGGTCAGCCAGCACCATGGTGCAATAAGGCCCGGCGAGTACCCGTGAGAAATCCAGCACGGTGATCCCGTCCAGCGGCCCCTTCTTGAGTTCCGGTTGCGTCGAGATGGCCATCGGTCAACTCCCAAAGTCGTGGCGTATTACTGTGCGTTCAGGATCCATCCCGCGGCTTTTTCCGCGATCATCAGGGTCGGCGAGTTGGTATTGCCGCTGACGATGGTCGGCATGATGCCGGCATCTGCCACCCGCAATCCCTGGATACCGCGCACACGCAGACGGCTGTCAACCACCGCCATCGGGTCATCCGCGCGCCCCATGCGCGTGGTGCCCACCGGATGGAAGATGGTGGTGCCGATATCGCCGGCGAGTCTGGCGAGCTCTTCATCAGTCTGGTACTCGACCCCCGGCTTGATCTCTTCGGGCTTGTAGCGCGCAAAGGCAGGCTGGGAGGCGATGCGCCGCGTGACCCGCAAGGAATCGGCCGCGACCTTGCGATCTTCTTCCGTGCTCAGGTAGTTGGGCGCGATGGCCGGAGCCTGACGCGGGTCGGCGCTCTGCAGACGCACCGTGCCACGGCTGGTGGGGTTGAGATTGCAGACACTCGCGGTGATCGCCGGGAAGGGATGCAACGGCTGCCCGAAGGCCTCGAGGCTCAGTGGCTGGACGTGGTACTGGATGTTGGGATGGGCGTAAGTCTCGCTGCTGCGCGTGAAGGCGCCCAGTTGTGACGGCGCCATGCTCATCGGCCCGGAACGCTTGAACAGGTACTGCATGCCGATGCCCATCTTGCCCAGCAAGGTGCTGGCCATGGCGTTCAGGGTCTTGGCATTGGTGACCTTGTAGACCGAGCGGATCTGCAGGTGATCCTGCAGATTCTCGCCGACACCGGGCAGGTCCTTCACCACCTCGACGCCATGTTCCTCCAGCAATGCCCTGGGCCCGACGCCCGACACCTGCAGCAGATGTGGCGAGCCGATGGCGCCGGCACACAGCACGACCTCACGCTTCGCCGAGAGATTGATGACCTTGCCGTCACGCACGACCTGCAGCCCCGTGCAGCGCAGATCGGTTGCTTCTTTCACCGCCCCTGTTTCAGCCCCCATGCCCTGCTCGCCGCCCGAGAACAGCAGACGATTGACCTGGGTGGAATGCCACAGCGTCAGGTTGCTGCGCTTGAGCGCCGGGCGCAGGAAGGCCTTGGCCGTGTTCCAGCGCCAGCCCGAACGCTGATTGACCTCGAAATAGGCCACCCCTTCATTGCTGCCGCGATTGAAGTCCTTGGTGCGCGGAATGCCGGCCTGCTCGGCCGCACTGGCGAAGTCATCCAGCACTTCCCAGTTGAGGCGCTGACGCTCGACGCGCCACTCCCCACCGTGACCATGGAAATCACGCTGCTCAGGATCACTGCTGGCGCCGTCATCCAGCAGCGCGTGATCCTCGTGACGCATGAAGTCAGCCAGACACTGCTCCCAACGCCACTCGCTGTCGCCGGTCACTTCGGCCCAGTGGTCATAGTCCCGCGCCTGACCGCGCATGTAGATCATGCCGTTGATGCTGGAACAGCCGCCCAGCGTCTTGCCGCGCGGATAGATCAGCGAACGGCCGTTGAGTCCCTTGTCCGGCTCGGTGCGGAACATCCAGTCGGTGCGCGGATTGTTGATGCAGTACAGATAGCCCACCGGAATATGGATCCAGTGGTAGTTGTCACGTCCGCCCGCCTCGACCAGCAACACGCGGTTCTCAGGGTTGGCGCTGAGGCGATTGGCCATCAGGCAGCCGGCGGAACCGGCGCCCACGATGATATAATCGAATTCAGAGAGATCGTCGCCCGGTTTGGCGGGGCGAGCGTCCTGCTCGCCCTCCGGGGATCGATGCGGATTGTTCTTGTTGTCTGACATGGCGCGTCCCTCTCCAGACAGATGACGTAGGCTGGTAGGTAACCAGAATGCAGATGACTACGATGCAGATGGCCCAGTCGCGAGCGACTTACTTGGCCGTCGGCATGGCGAATTCGGCACCGGCATCGATGGAATCCGACCAGCGCTGCATGATGGACTTCTGCTTGGTATAGAAACGCACACCCTCTTCTCCGTAGGCGTGGGTATCCCCGAACAGGGAGCTCTTCCAGCCACCGAAACCGTGCCAGGCCATCGGAACCGGAATCGGCACGTTGATGCCGACCATGCCCACCTGGATGCGACGCCCGAATTCCCGCGCGACACTGCCGCTCTCGGTGAAGCAGCTCACGCCGTTGCCGAATTCGTGGTCATTGATCAGCTGGATGGCGGTCGCGACGTCCGGCACGCGGACACAGGCCAGGACCGGGCCGAAGATCTCTTCCTTGTAGATGGTCATGTCCGGCGTGACGTGATCGAACAGCGTACCGCCCATCCAGAAGCCTTCAGTGCTGTCGCCACCGATGTCGTTGCCGGTGAACTCACGCCCGTCGACGACCATCTCGGCGCCTTCCGCGACACCCTTTTCGATGTAACCGCAGATACGCTCATGCGCCTGACGGGTGACGATCGGCCCCATCTCGGCATCCAGATTCATGCCGTCCTTGATCTTGAGCTCGCGGGCACGCTCGGCCAGACGCGGCACCAGGGTGTCTGCCACATCGCCCACCATCACCGCGACGCTGATGGCCATGCAGCGCTCGCCGGCAGAGCCGTAGGCCGCGCCGATCAGAGCATCCACCGCCTTGTCGAGATTGGCGTCCGGCATCACCACCATATGGTTCTTGGCGCCACCCAGTGCCTGGATACGCTTGCCGTGACGTGCGCCGCGCTCGTAGATCAGGTTGGCGATGGGGGTCGAGCCCACGAAGGACAGGGCGCGCACCTTGGGGTGATCGATCAGCGCCTCGACGGAATCCTTGTCGCCCTGCACCACGTTGAAGACGCCATCCGGCAGGCCCGCCTGCTTGAGCAGGTCCGCTATCATCAGCGAGGCGCTGGGGTCCAGCGGGCTCGGCTTGAGCACGAAGCTGTTGCCTGCCGCAATGGCCACCGGGAACATCCACATCGGCACCATCACCGGGAAGTTGAACGGCGTGATGCCGGCGACGACGCCCAGCGGCTGGCGCATCGTCCAGTTGTCGATGCCGGTGCTGACCTGGTCGGTGAAGTCACCCTTGAGCAGCTGCGGGATACCACAGGCGAATTCGACGATATCGATGCCGCGTGCCACTTCGCCCTGGGCGTCGGTGAATACCTTGCCGTGCTCGCGGGTGATCGCCTCCGCCAGCTCGTCCTTGTGCTCGTTGAGCAGCGCGAGGAACTTGAACATCACACGGGCACGGCGGATCGGCGGCGTGTCGGCCCAAGCCGGGAAAGCGGCGTCGGCAGCGGCCACGGCGGCATCGACATCACTGTTGCGGGCCAGCGCGACCTGACCGGTCACCTTGCCGGTGGCCGGATTGAAGACATCCTGAGTGGCGCTGGAATCGCCTCGGGTCACCTGACCGTTGATGAAATGCTGGATGGGGTTGGCTGCTGTCGTCATGGTGCTGATCTCCGCTGGCGGTGTTTTATCGGAATGAGCCTGTGTCATGCACATGTCTGGCGCTGAAGGTCGTTCGCTTCATCAATGACGTTCGCTTGAACAATGACGTTCGCCTGGTCAATGACGAACGAGGACATGTCATCAGCAGGTGTTCATGAAATTACGCCGCCACGCGCAGGGTGCAATTGAGTAATTCTTGGGTGAGATATAACGATTGCTGATATCCGATTATGCTCATAAACGCCTTGGCTCTCCTCGAGAACCAGAGCAACAATTAAGCGCCGAAAATCAATTAGTTATAGCGAAAACAACGGGAGGAGTGCCGACAGCGGCGGGCGATTCGATCACGAGGGCTGTCCCGGGTGAACACGGCTTACCGCGACCAATGGCCAATAGGTGGCAGAGAACGGATTCAGGCCACAATGCGAGATGCTGGACCAGCAGCACGCGTCTCGCCGGCCAGAAAAATGCCAAACACATGGATGTCACTGATGCAGGACCTGTCCCGACTCAATGCCTTTGTCACCGTAGCGCGCACCGGCAGCGTGTCGCGAGCTGCCGAGGCATTGCACCTCACCCAGCCCGCGATCAGCCTCAAGCTCAAGCAACTGCAGGAAGGCCTGGGGTTAAGTCTGTTCGAGCGTCACCCCCATGGTCTGTTATTGACGGCCGATGGCCAGGCCTTGCTGCCCAGTGCAGAGAAGGCCCTGGCTAGCGCGCGTGGCTTCGAGCAGGCCGCCGCGGCACTACACAGTACCGTGCGCGGTAAGCTACGCATCGGCACCATCGTCGACCCGGAATTCATTCGCTTGGGCAGCTTGCTGCGCCACCTGCTTGAGCGTGCGCCCAATCTGGAAACGGAGCTTCACCACGGCATGAGCGGCTGCGTCCTCAAGGCTCTGTGCCAGAATGCGCTGGAAATCGGCTTCTACCTGGCACCACCCGGAGAGGGACCACGCGATGACTCCCTCTGTTATCGCGAGCTGGCATTCTTCGACTATTTCATTCTCGCCCCCACCGGCTGGTCAGCACGCCTGACGGAGACTGACTGGCCCTCGCTGGCCGCCCTGCCGTGGATCGTGACGCCGGAGAACTCCGTCCACTCACGCCTGCTGGCGCATGCCATGCGTGACAGTCAGTGCACCCCTCACCGTGTCGCGCAGGTGGATCAGGAAGTCTGCATGCTGGACCTGGTGCGCGCGGGCGTCGGGCTGACACTGGCCCGCGATGTCCTGGCGCTGGCCGAGCGCCAGGAACGTGGCCTCAATATCGTGCCGGATACCCGCCTGCCCTGCGCCTTGAGTGTGGTATGGCGCCACGACAAGCAGCACGAACCCTGTGTCGAAGCCGCCCTGCAAAGTCTCGAAGAAGTCTGGCCATCCAAGTAAATGACGCTTTCAGGACAAGTGAGTGAGGCCTGATATTTCACGCGGCAAGCCCAGTCCTGCTGTGCCTTATCTTTCTTGCCTTACCCTCACTCTGCGACATGCCGACGGCATCGGGCTGCCCGTTCATGCGGGGCTACTCGATTGGTGCAGGATGGATTATTCTATTCGTGTTTCGAGTGAAATCGTGTGCCCCGTCACGAGCGCGTGATGCCTCCTCACGTTCGGTGTCGAGGCCTCATCGGATGACAGTCCTGTCGAATCACAAGGTAAGAAATGATAGATTTCAACAATAAAGGCTTTTTCAAACTCAAACAGAATGATGAATATGCCGAGCGCGTCAATGACCTGCTGATTGATGGCGAAGAGATCATCTCGGCCTACAAATCGATGCGTGACGGCGTCGTCTTTACCAACAAGCGAATCATCGCCGTCAATGTTCAAGGCTTGACCGGCAGCAAGAAAGATTTCACCTCTCTGCCGTACAAGAAGATTGAAACCTACTCCATCGAAACTTCCGGCACCTTTGATCTTGATTCAGAGCTCACAATCTATTTCTCGGCACTCGGTACGGTGAGGTTTGAATTCACCGGCAAGACACGCCTTACCGAAATCTCGCAAGTCATCACCACCTATGTGTGCTGATGCCCTACTGCTTCCATTGTGAATTCCTTTGATCAAACGGGGTTACCCAGATGAGTGACATGTCAGTCGAACAATTCGAAGAAAACATGAAACGTGAACTCGACAAGTTCGTGCGCAGTACCACGGCACCTGCCAAGCCAGTTGCCAAGCCACGTGCCACGCAAAGCACCACGCCTCTCAAGGGGCTCAGGGTGACGCTGGGCGTCAAGAACAAGCGACTGGCATTGGAAGAACCCTTCACGGTGCAGACCGACAGCATCTCCAAGGTTCAAGCCAAAATTCAGGCAGAGAAAGCGGCGCGCAAGGCCGGCTGGAAAATCATCAGCCATGTGATCGACTGGAACGACACCGAACGAGCCCCCGACGCTCGCTGACGACGCGCCAGCCACGGACATCAAATATTCCGCTAATCCATATCGATATAACCGAAAGGCAATCCTTAAGCGCGTGACATAGTCTCTGTAGACACACTCGTTGTCTAGAGGGGGATATCGATGAAATACTTTGATGCATTATTCTCGTTGATCGCCGCGGTACTGGTCTCTGCACTACTCCCTTTTGAAGTGGAACAAGGCAATCGTTCTACTCCACAAGCACCGCATGAACGCTCTATTCTGGTGATAGAGGGATTGCTGAAGGAGAGTGAGGACAACGCGTCGGTTGATACGTGAGTCACCATCACTGGATCATCGCGATAGGGAGCCGGCTTGCGGCGTAAACGGACAATCCCGTCAATTGCCAGGATATTCCCACAGTACGCTCATGCGCAGCGACGTCACTTGAGGAGGCCGAATGGCGGACATTCAACTACGTATTGAATTGATGGACACGGATCCCCTGGTCTGGCGTCGGGTCGTCGTGCCAGAAACGATCAATCTGCACCGACTCCACGAGCTCATCCAGGACGTGATGGGGTGGGAGGAGCGACACCTCTACGAGTTTGAGTGTGACGGTCGCTACTACGCTGAACCCGACGACCTCAGCGAACGTCCCATTACCATGTCGCGAAATGCCAAGCTGAAGACCCTGGTGAAACGGGCCAAGGGAAATGCCTTCCACTATCTCTATGATTTTGGCGATGACTGGAAACATCGCATCATCATCGAAGCAACAGGGATGGAAACTATCTCCCCCTGCCCAAGATGGCTGGATGGCGCCATGGCATGCCCCCCGGAGGATATCGGCGGTGTGCAGGGGTATGCTGCCCTGAAAGCCGCCAGCGCCGGCGAGCAGAATCCTCATGGTCACGAGCTACTTCAGATGCTGGGGGAAGACTTCTCGCCGGAGGCACTGGACGAAGAGGCCATTGAAGAGCACCTCATCCCCTTCCAGGCGGGCTTCAATCGCATGGCATGACTCAAGAGACAATAGCGGCCATTATTGAAGGTGAGTCGGCAAATCAAGCGCTTGCGCACTCCCGTGGAGCCGCACTTCTCTCGCCAGTACACGACAATGCCCCGCCCTGGCGACAGGTCGGGGCATTGTCGTAGTGAAGGGATCACAGGAGGTAAACCCACCCCCTCTCTGACGGCCCACTGGCCGCCAGCGCTAACGCCGAAACACCACGCTCAGATTGTTCGCCGGCATCTCGATCACCTTGTCGAGCTGCAAGCCGTTGCGCTCCGCGTAGTCGATGACCGCTTCCAGATCACGCACGCCCCACAGCGGGTTGCGGCTTCTGAGCTGCACGTCAAAGGCTTCGTTGCTCGGCGCCGTGTGTTGCCCTCCCCGCTTGTAGGGGCCGTAGAGATACAGCACGCCGTCCTTCGGGAGACAGCGACCGGCCTGCAACATCAGCTCGGACGTGACCCGCCACGGCGAGATATGGAGCAGATTGATCGCCACCAGCGCATCGCAGGCCACCTCAGACCACTCGGACAGTACATCCAGCGTGATCGGCGCCTTGAGGTTGGGCAAGGCGGCCTCGGCGCGCCAGTCCGCGATGGACTCCAGTGCTCGCGGGCTGGCATCGCTGGGTTGCCACGCCAGATGAGGCAAGCCGCGGGCGAAATGCACCGCGTGCTCGCCGCTGCCACTGGCCAGTTCCAGCACCTGACGCCGCTGTGCCAGCACCTCCCGCAGGACATCGAGAATCACGTCACGATTGCGGGCAACCGCCGGACTGGCGAGACGCTGACTGTGCGCCACCTCGACATCCTTCTGCGCTGCTTGCGACGCTACGCTTGGCAAGTCATCGGGTAACTCGGGGGTGGCCATGCAGCACTCCTTTCAACAGGGCAAATGACTCAGAACGCAAAGATGGCGAGATCATAACAAAGCGCCGCCCCCCTGAGGGCACGGCGCTTGAGCAAACCGTGATTGGGTCGAGCGATGTCGGCCAGGCTATCTTGTTCGGGCTATCTGAAGCAGGCCGCATGAACGACTCTAGCGGGCACGCGCCACCGTCGAACGCGCGCGCCAGAAATCCAGCACCCTCAGTGGGTCACCCACCTCATGGGCCTTGTGTTGCGCGTTGTGCGCCATGGCACGCGTCGCATCACGATCGCCCAGCAGGCGCTCGAGGGCGGCTGTCCACTCTGCCGGGTCATCCCCCACCAACAGGCCATCAACGCCGTCCTCGATCAGATCGACATAGGGCGCCCGTCGACTGTAGATGCCCACCCCGCCCATGCGGGTGATATCGAGAAACCGCAGCCAGGAGGCATCGCGATTGTCGGAGTTTTCCATCAAGGGGGCCAGGCCGATGGCGATCCGACGCCGCGAGCAATAATCCTGGAAGCCCTCCCAGCTGACGGCCTCCATCGTCTTGAGGCGGGGAATGTCGCTGAGTGCCAGCGGCAGATGGCGCCCCATCATCAGCTCCACCTCACTGTCCGAATGCCGCGTCTGGATATCGCGCAACACGGGGGCCAGCGCCACGATATCGTCACGATGCGCCAGAGTGCCGTGAAAGCCGATGCACCAATCGCTCTGCTCGAGATGGTGAAAATCCGGCAGCTTGCCGGTCAGTGGCGGCGTCAACAGGCTGACCTTGGCATGCAGACTCGCCAGAGCGGCCTCCAGCTGCTCGCTGACCACGACGATTTCATCCGCCAGCGTGAACAGTCGCTGCTGCAATTGGGCAGCCTCAGAGCCTGCTTCAGGGGTAGAGTTGCCCTCCTCCGCTGACAGCAGCTCAGGCGAATACAGATGATCGACGAGATAGCAGATACGACCGTGCTGCTCACGGTGTGTTTCCAGCATCTCGATCCATTCCCGCCCCAGGCTACGCGCGATCAGCAGGCAAGCGCCGGTAAGGCGCGCCTGGGCAAGCCTGGGGGAGAACTTCCAGCGGCGGGTTTCAAAACGCTCGACACGTGTGCCTTCCTTGCGCAACGCGGCCATGGCAGGCAGGAAGAAGTAGATATCTTCCAGCGCCTGGGCTTCATCACTGAGTACGATCCAACGAGGAGTGGTCGGGAAGGCGGTCATGTCAGTCTCCTTTACTCAAGGCATTCATGGTCCCGGCACGTTCAGCGTTACCGCCAAACAAGCGCGAGCAAGAGCACACACTGACTCTGGGACGCTTACTTTGAGCTTAATGATTTCTGGGCATCACACCACTCAAATTTTGCTGGTGTGTAGCGGATGTAATCAACGTGTTACCTGCGTTGGCCATCAAATCGGCGCTGACAGCACCTGATCGAGCGGCCTCAGGCCCAGAATCGACAAAGCCCGCAGGGTTAGCCGCGGGCCTTGTGGGTTGTGGTCGCTCAGGTCAGCGCGAACTCCAGAAGTTGATGCACGTCTGTATAGCGCCAATATCTCGGGCTTTCTGCAATGCCCGCTCTGCCATGGCCTGCGTAGCAGTTGGGTCAGCCAGCAATTGCTCCAGCGCTGCCCGCCACTCGCTGGGGTCGTCCCCGACCAAGAGCCCATCGACGCCATGCTCGACGATCCCGTCATACGGCGCCCGACGACTATAGATACCGACGCCGCCCATCGCGACGATATCGAGAAACTTGATCCACGACTTGCCGCGATTGAACGGCGTCTCCAGAAGTGGCGCGAGGCCGATCTGGATGCGGCGTGTCGCTTGGTACTGTTGAAAAGCCTTCCAGGGCAGCGCCTCCGGGGTCTCCAGCCGTGCAATACCGGATAATGATTCCGGCACGTGCCGCCCCATCATGATCTCGAGGCGTACCTGGGGATGTGCTGCCATCACTGGCGTGAGTGCCGGCGCCAGGTGCGCGATGTCATCACGATGCGCACGAGTACCGTGGTAGCCGATGGTCCAGTCAGACTGAGTGAAATCGGCCAGCTCCGTTGCTGGCGCCAGCATTGGCGGTGTCAGCAACGAGACATTGGCATGCTCTCGCCCAAGCTGGGACACCAGCGCCTCACAACAGGCCACTACCTCATCCGCGAGCGCAAGCAGTGCGGGCTGACGCATCGCCAAGCCGCTCAAACGCGCGACATAGGCGACAGGCAATCCAGCGGTACGGGTCACGGCGCCAAGATCATCGTCGATCAGATAGACAATACGGCCTAAGCGCTCACGATGACGTTCGAGCAGACGCACCCAGCGCTCGCCCAACGAGCGCACGATCAGCAGATTGGCGCCCGCCAGGCGCCGCAATGCCCATCGCGTCGGCAGGTGGTAGCGGCGGGTGTCGAAACGCTCGACGATGGCCCCCTGCTGGCGAAGAGCAGGTGCGGCTGACTCAAGAAAGTAGATATCTTCAGTGGGTCGAGCACCATCGCTGAGAACGACCCACCGCACACCTGCCAAGGGTGAAGCTTCAGCCGACATCAGTACGGGTCCTGCGCACGCGAGGAGTCACGTGTCACGACATGCCAGGAAGACTCGACACCACGTGCTGCGGCACGCTTGTCATCCCGCGCCCGCTCCGCCTTGAGCACACGATACTGCAGGCGATTTAGCCATTCGCCGCCCAGCCCCGGCAACGGCAGGAAGGGTGTCGTGCGACTCATTCCCCAAAGCGCCAGACGCGAACTGCCCGCCTCGGCAGGACCACGGCCGTGCATGCCGAAGGTGTCAGCGATCAGCAGCGTGTTGGCAGGCACCTTGAACAGCGTGGGCGCATTGAGACCGAAGCGAGCCAGTGCGCCCTCCTCGACCCGGAAGGACCCTCGCTGGGTATAGCGATTGGCATGCTCACGCGCCGTCAAGCTCATGTGATACTCCCAATCCAGACGGCCCTTGTTCAACTGCGTGGACTGGGGCACGAACATGAAAGGTCCGTTGCGCTCGCTCACCTCCTCCAGGTAAAGCCAGAACTTCATGGTCGGCTGGAAGGTATCCACGTGCAGGGACTTCTGCGGGTCAGCCTCAATACTCTCGCGGGCGCCATTGAACACCTTCTCGAGATGCACGATGGGCAGGCGCCGATGGCCGGCGCAGAAACGCAGCAGACGCTTGAGCTGTGGGTCAGCCAGCACTTGCCGCGCCACCGGCAGCTCGCTCAGGGTTTCCGGGTCAAGCAATACGCGATGCGTGCGGGTATCCCCCTGACAACACTCACGTACCTCACCGGGACCGTGATCATGCACGGTTTCAAGCTCTGCCTTGAGCCGCGCGAACAGCTCCGACGACAGGAAACCCTGTTTGCACAGATATCCCTCACGCAGGTAAGCCTCACGCTCATCCTTGGATACACCACGGCTTAGCATCGTCATTCGCCAGCGCATGACCCGAGACGCTGCCTTCACCCGCCAGACATGCAATCCGCGGCGATTGAGAAGATCGCTGCCGATCAGCGGATTAGCGATGAAGGACTTGGCACCGGTGAAAAGCGCAAGGCCCCACAGGGGAGCTTTAAGTAGAAATCGTGAACGGGACATGGCGATCCTTGCGAAACGGTGTTCAGTAGGCTGCTACGGGCATTACGGGCCGGCACCCTGCTCAGCGTAACGAAAAGTCTTCGTGGACGAGAGTCAGGTTGGGGTTGTAGGCCGGATCATTATCCAGCTGCTCTGCCCAGGTAGTGCGCATGTACTCACATTCAGAGAGCCAGCGTGCTCGCTTCTTCGGCGTATCATCAGCCCCCCTCGAGATGGATTCGTGATGATACAGCTCGGAGTAAGGCGTCCAGAGGTTGCGATAGCCAGCCTCCCGTACCTTGAGACATAGATCCACGTCATTGTAGGCAACCGCCAGATGCTGCTCGTTGAGGCCATTGACCTCTTCGAAGACCGAACGACGCAACAGCAGGCAGGCAGCAGTAACCGCAGACAGGTTCTGGGTCGCCTTCAGTCGCCCCTGAAAACCATCTTCATCACGGTTGAAGAAGCGGTGGGCATGTCCGGCAATGCTGCCAAGTCCCAGAATCACCCCGGCATGCTGGATCGTGTCATTGGGATAATAGAGCTTGGCACCGACACAGCCGATGTCCGGACGGCATACCTGCGATACCATTTCCGTCAGCCACTCACCATTTATCGGCTCGATGTCATTGTTGACCAGGCCAATGATATCGCCGCGCGCCTCGCGGGCGCCGAAATTGTTGATCGCCGAATAGTTGAACGGCGCGTCCCAATGCAGCACACGCACACGCTCATCGCGTCTGACCACGTCACGCATGTACTCAAGAGTCTTCGGGCAACAGCTTTGATTGTCGAGAATCAACAACTCGAAATGCCGATACTCGGTATGCGCAAGAATGGCATCGACACAGGGCTTGAGAATCTCTACCCCGTCCCGGGTGGGGACCAACAACGATACCAAGGGTTGTGATTCCGGCAATTGCCATCTCACGCGGACGTTCTCTCCGACATCATCCTTGGCCTCTACCAATACCTTGCCCGGTTCAGCGACAGCCGCCACATCATGGCGTGCAAGGTAGTCGCTCACACGTGCCAGATGCCGTGTCCCCCAGCTTCCTTGGTCGGACACTGCTAAGGGAAGATAATTGTCGGGAACATGCACCAGTACCTGGGGAACCCGCCACGCCAGCGACTGATGGCTCTCGTGAGCCGGTTCAATCATCTCCAGTGCCAGCTGATGGATAAGATCGGCAGTGTCCACTGTCGCGGCATGTCCCGTCCCCAGAGAATGGCGGCAGACCTGCCACTGCTCACGAGACCAAAGCCCCAGATGCCCCAGATACGGTTTGGAAAGCAATAGATCCGGATTCCAGCCAGGCTTGAAGTTCGGTGAATGGCGATGTCCAGCCGAATCAAGACGATCTTCATCGCAATACAGAAAACCGGCCTGCGGCATCTCCCCCAACAACTCTACGAAGCGTGACAGCGCTTCAGAAGCGAGTGCAGCACCCACCGTCATCAACCCGACCCAGTCCCCCAGCATCTCGCTGCTGATTGCTTCAATCTGGCCCGCTACGCCATCGGATGAGCTCTCCTCCTCTGTCAGCAGCCTGACGCGCACATCACTCTCGCAGGCGACAACTAACCAGTCATGCTGCTGAACGGCCTTGTTCGTCGCTGAGACCACTAACTCCCACTGTATATGCGTCTGAGCTACCAGACTCGCTAGACTATTGCCAAAGGCTTCCTCGCTGACATTTTCATCAATCAGCATTCCCAGGCTGAACACTATATCAACATCGCTTTCAGCCGCTGAGCGAGCAGTAGCGGTAACATTCGTCAGGCTTAGTCCCGGTGATTCGACCATTCCAACCCACTTAGAGTAATCTGACATAATACAGGGATTGAAATGCAAAAACGTCGAATCATAGTAATCTAGCGCTATCTCCTTCCATGTTAGACGATGCGTATGAGCTTCATGATCAAGTAGCGATAATATTTCTTTCCTGCTCAACCCTCTACAGACGCGATGATTAGTGGCCAAGCGCTGTATTAATCGATCTTTTGCAAAGCGTGGTGTCAGCCATACCAGCCTGAAATGTTTGAGACGGAAAGTGCCACGGCTGTTGATGGGACATAGTGTGATACGTCTTACTCCACGTGGCACTCTCAGCATGCGACGCGTGATCTTGCCTGCTCTCAGCGGCAACTCCACCGTATGAACTCGATCGACCGTTTCAAAAGTGATGACCGCCGCAGCCCCGGTGACTGAGCGCTCCATGTCTATTTCGACCATGTTCCAGCCTGGCAACGGCCGAGGCCCTTCCCAGAGAAAAGCGGGTGTGCTGGAAAGCGAACGCCACTCCCCATCGTCAAGAGGCGCAAGGTCACTATCGATTCGCAGGTAACGCGGTACGCGGATATGCAGAGGCAGTGAAAGAAAGGTAGGGGCTTTGGCAGCGGAGGACTGAAGCTGTGATCCTTCCAGAAATGGTATTGTCGGCAAAACTTTCTTCCATTAGAGGTAACAGATGACAGAAACAATTCATGTCGAACGACTATATGATTAAAAATCGCCCGCTACTTTAGATAAAGCTAGTAACTGCATCGTCTGGGAGAGCATTAGTGTACAGAAATATCAGGATCATTCATCTTCTCCAAGACCGATTTCTTGTGTACGATACGTCGTTTAATTTTCTTAATTCCTTCCCCCCCTGGGCGAGCTTCCAAGGCCTTTTCAAGCAGTAACAAGGCATCATCCAAGAGCCCCTGTTGCTCAAAATAGACACCCAGTTCTCGAAGGCGATCAGCTTCCTTCCTCTTGCCACTCGCAATGATACCGCGGGTGCGAGCACTCAATCCTTGAAGTGGTACTGGCTCCTCAAAGGAGATACCAAGTAAGTCAAGCAATTTCAGAAAAGTATAGCCTTGGTTGCCCTCTTTATATTGTGTCCAAGCTGCTTTTCTGATGGCATCAAGCTCCTTAGAATATTGATCCTCAAGATAGGCCAGTGGCCGATAGGGGTTAGTAACATCCGCCGTAAAACTATCTTTCGCAGGTTGAGGCGGGAACAATATTTTGCGATCAAGAGACGGGAATCTCTTCAAAGCCGGCTCCATCGCCGAAAGAAATTTCGCATTAATGTCCTTGTAAAGTACAGCCGGAATATCCTGACTCCCAATAGAGCCTTCATCAGGATGGAGATCTGAATACTCTTGCAAAGCCCAGTCAATCTGTTGACCAACTACAGAAGGAAGCCTGGTTAGGACTGTATTAAAGATACGCTTAAGCTCTAGCGCAGACCGTACATAGCTGCGATTAGTAATCTTTCTTTCAGGAAGCAGTGCAATTATCTCTGAAATTGGAACTCCTAGCTCTTCCAGAAAAATTGCTTCAATCTGTCGCGTACTATCTGCAGGCTTCTGGTAGGTAAGAAAATGGCAGTTATCGTCTCCAAAAGCATCAGCCCACTGAAGCAATGGACCACCCGATAGATTACTGGGATTATTATTCTGAAGAACCGGGACAAGTTGACTGTAGAAACTTCGTGAGTGTCCATGACGCTTGATCCCTTGGTTATAGTTTCCCAGAAGATAGTCTACAGGTGCACGAACAAAAGCAATTACGCGAATAGCGTCAGGAGATAACCGCAATTTTTCATGAAGTAATCTCGCCATCGACTCTGATTGATAAAAAAAAGCCTCTGATGATAGTACAAGTATTAGACCTTTCTTTCGAGAATAATTCAGCCATTTCTCAAGCTGCGCCTCTGCCTCGTCTACATCACCTTCGCTTAACGCCATAGATAATCTGCCATGTCCACCCGACACACCATTCTTATCTATATTATGCTCAGGGTAATAGTAACCAATTCTTTCAACAGATTCTCGAGAACTTAGCATAAAGCGTTGTATTGCTGAAGAACCTGCTTTAGGTGATCCTATATGAATAACCAAATCCAAAGGAGGTGTATAATCTGTAGATAAACCCGAAGATGAAGTGAATATCTTACGTATAATCTTCATGTAGTATCAAAATCTCGACATTGCTTGGTGTAGGGTCTCGGATGTTCAATTGACTAGAATAAGCTATGCTTCGCTTGCTGCCAGAGGGCTTATTCGTCAGTTCGTTCAGGAGCATCGAGATGGACATCAAGCTTCATAAGCAAGCGACTACCACACCCAAGGTCCGCGCTGAGATCCAGGCCGCTCCTGCCCACATCCCGGACACGATATTGGCGAAGCGCTTTGGTGTGAGCGATATGACCATCCGTCGGTGGCGGCATCGAGACGACGTCTATGATCGTCCTCACACGCGCCATAACCTCCTGGCCACCCTCAACAGGGAGCAGAAAGAAGTGCTCATCGCCGCCAGAACGTTCCTTCGTCTGGGGCTGGATGATCTCCTCGTGGTGGCTCGTGAGCTTCTTCATCCGACCCTTTCCCGCGCAGCCTTGCACCGGATGCTGAAAAGACGGCAGGTGCCGACGCTTGCCGAGCTGGCACGCCAGGACCAAGAGGACAACAAGCAGGCTCCCAAGGCATTTCGGAACTACGAGCCAGGCTACCTGCATATCGACATCAAATACCCGCCGCAGTTGCCCGATGAGACCCAGCGGCGGTACCTGTTCGTGGCCATCGACCGCGCCACGCGCTGGGTCTATCTTGAGGTGCGCTCCAGCCAGTCAGCGAAAGACGCAGATGGGTTCTTCCATCGCGTTATCGACAAGGCACCGTTCAAGGTTCAGAAGGTGCTGACAGACAATGGAAAGTGCTTCACCGCTCTTTTCACGTCGGGCGGTGAACGGAAGCCGACAGGAAGCCATCTTTTCGACAAGGCCTGTGCCAAGCATCATGTCGAACACCGGCTCATCCGTCCGGGTCACCCCCAAACCAACGGGATGGTCGAGCGCTTCAATGGCCGTATCAGCGATGTGCTGACGACTCGAAGCTAAGAATCGAGGGAGGATCTGGAGCAGACACTCAAGCGTTACTGTTGGCTCTACAATCACTGCATCCAGCAGAAAGCATTACATCATCAGGCGCCGATATCAGACATGAAAGATTGGCAAAAAGGCGGCCCGAGCTTTTCCACAGGCGGGTAATCAATCAGGCGAGCCCCGACAATTAGATAGAAATTACTATAGTATGGTAAGGCCATTAGCCACTTTTATTGCTTCAGGATCACCCTTAGCTATCAGTTTTTTTAGCAGTCCGATTGATTTCTCCGACTTCAACTTAATAGACGCCATATCAGACTTAACGTATAAATCAATATCTAGCTCAGCAATAGCGCTGGAGCGGGAATTCATATAACCAAGATAATTTTGTTTCGGCCAGTCAAAATATCTATTTATTTTATCCCAATCATGAGGTTTATACCCTGGACGATTGGTTTTAATCGACAAGGGCTGAGATGGCCTGCCCCTTAATAACAAAGCGGTATATTCAACTTCTGATCTAAACATACGATGAACGATATAGGCCTTTTTTGGTCTGCGCATAACATTAGTAGTATGTTGATCTATAGTTTTGTCGAATTCTATGCGCTTACCGTTTGCATCAACTGGAGATACATCACCATTATACACGGGCACATGAACCCTTACATTTTTAATACTAATGTACTTAATAGGTGTAATAGTTTTCACTAAGGGAGGAATAAAATAGCCATGTTGATTGTCCAAGAATGTGAAGGGTACATTCTTACCAACCTCACAGTGCCATTGGAAACAGATTGGTTGGCAACTATCAGAACTAGTCTTCTTTAAAAAATCTTTTATAGATGTTTTAAAATCACTGGGAATCCAATATTCATCCACATCTATGCACAACCACCAGTCAACATGTTTCTCCAATGCAAAGCTAAGGTCTTTTGCATATGCGATGTTTTGTAATTTACTGGAGACTTGTACATCACAGTAATCTAACCAATCTATAGTTTCATAAGTAACCTGTGGGTATTTTTCGCTTACTTCCTGTAGGATAGATAAGGAGTTATCTGTAGTACGATTCACATAGATATGTATTTGATCAAATCCAAAGTATAAATGATGATAAATCCAGTCTACAAGATAGGGCCCTTCATCTTTAGCAATAGCACAAACACGAACAACTGCACTGTTAGTAAAGTCGTTATCTTTCATAGCTATACTCCAAGAATTCTATTTCTCGACTTTACGTTTGATTTCCGAATATTTATCGTTGATAGTTTTACCTCCAGGCCGTATCTTTTTTGCTTCTATAATAAGCTCCAATGCGACCGCAGGCCTTTTATCTTCAAAGTAAATTGCCAAGTCCCGTAAAATATCTGCATTTTTTTCCGGGTTTTTTATAACTTTTTTATTTTTAGTTTTATGTCTATGCTTCCATTTACTTGCATCAGCTTCGATGCCGTTATTATTTAGAAAGCTAATTAAGGTGTCATTATTCATCGTATCAATATTAAAATACAGGAATCGAGGATTACCAATAAACAGCTTTAAGACATTAGAAGTATGTTTTTCATAATCCATGCCCCACCTGCTTATAACAGCATCTATATCATGACCGCCTTCATCTGAGACCCGTTTTAAGTATGAGCCTTCGTCATGATTAATTCTACTTTTAAGCCATGCGTTTTTATTTCGAGTATTAAATATAAACAATGCTTTGGGATATTGCTCTATCAGTTGTTCTATCAACTCCATAGCTACATACCGAAATACACCATTACCTTCGTAATGCTCCATATCTGTGAATACATCGTAATGTTCCAACCCACTTAACAATGGTTGACCAAGATTATGATTGTCAAAGATTCTCTTCGATACTTCACCATGTTCCCAGTGCGCTGCATTAAAGCCATTCTCTTTGAAGAACCAGTATAAAGACCCTGTACCAGCTTTGTTGAAACCTATTTGAAAAATCATAAACAGCACCTATATAATTTTAAAATTAGTTATTTAATGAGTAATATAGCTTTAATCAAAGTTAGGCACAAGATCACTGAACAATTATAAAAGCTTGTGCGCTTAATTACGCTTACCTAAATCATATTTTACAGTTAATTCTTTGTAGCAATATAATCTATATTTAATCTTTCCTAGTGCGACTAAAAGAGTTTTTGTAATATAAAATTATCCCAAGTCCTCCATCGAGAGTTGGTCTACTGGCAACACCTTGATCGGCTGATAGCCAGACTTGTTGAGGCTCTCGGCCGGTAGACCGAACCACTCGATCAGCTTCTGGTTACCTTGCTTGAAGTGGGCATCAAAGGCCTGCTGCTCCGCGACCGTGAACAGCACATGCTTGTCCTGCTCGGCATCCAGTGCCTTCGACAGGGAGATGATCTTGTCTCGGCGGCGCGCGAATTCTGCATTGCCCATCTGGCCACGGCCGAATCGCTGCACCAGCGGCAGACAACGTGTCGGGAGCGAGGGGTTGATGATTGCAGTCTCATCGGCCTGATTGGCACCGGCACGATACTCGATACCGAAAGATGCCAGGAAATCCTGTACCACCTGTCGGCTATAGGGAATCACGGAGAGGTTCTCTCCACCGACGTGCTTTTCCCACTGACGAACGTGATTCAGATAGTTCAACCAGCTCACATTGCGCATGGCGAGGGTGAACAGTGACGCCCCGTAGCGGATGTTGGGGTCTTTCACCAACTGATTGAACAGCGACAACAACAGCTCCGACTGCGGGCGCACTGTGAAGATGACCTTGACCGTCTCGAAATGCTCCGCGACGAATACCTTGAACCGCGGGTTGTTGAAATACATCGGCGACAGCTCGGAAGACAGCAATACGCTTGCAGCTGAGCTTGCCTGCATCTCTACACGTAACTTCTCCAGGGCATCCGCTGGTGACATGTCGCTCTGATAGGCGCCACTACCTTTGAAGGACAACGCGAAGGGATGATGAGAGTGATCAGGCCATTGCAGAGATTGCGGATAGAGGATTCCCTTGGCAAGGAAATCCTCATGTTGTGCCTGTATCTGCGACTGAACAGCAGATGTCCCCGTCTTGGACCAACCAACATGAAGGTACAGTGTGTCTTTTTTCATCATTCACCAATAAACGGGTTGCGGCCGATCTGGCTTACCAGAGCGCCCCATTTCAGAATCTGGGCTTCATCAAGTGCCTCATCGCCCCTCAGGACGTCCGGCATTCCGAGGGCGCGCCACTTGTCCATCGGATGAAGAATATGGAAGGTCGCCAGGCCCATGTCGCCTGGGCGCTGTGCATCGGCCACGACATTGTCACCGATATGAAGATGACGTTGCCCCTCTTCACGAGCCAGGTCCTCCTTGACCATCGCCCACATGGTGCCACTGTCCTTGCGCTTGCCTTTCTCGCTGGACACCATCAGACGGTAAGCCGCCGAGATACCGGCCTTGCGCAGCATCAGACCGACTTGGTCACGCGTGTAGTAGGTGTCGGAGATGACCCACAGCACATGTCCTGCAGAGCCGAGATGATTGAACAGCTCCACCATCTCGTCCTTGGGCTTGATCATCGCGAGATCCAGCTCGAATTCCCGCTGCATCCAGCCCTGTGCGACATCCTTGCTGACCTTGAACACATCCGCCAATTCGTCATAGATGGCGTCGATCCGGATATCCCCCTGGAAGTTGGCACGCTTGCGGAGTGTAAACTCCGCCTCATTGCGCGTCTTCACGAAATCATGAGCTGAGGAGGCGATGCCCTGCTCCACCAGCCACTTGCCCAACTTCAGCTTGGCATAATCCGGTACGGTGAATTCGCGACGAACCAGCGTATCGAAGACATCGAAGCTGATGATCTGGTGCGCCTGGATGGCCGGCATGTGCTGCTCGATGGAGCCGTGATAACTCGCGGTGATGTAACTCTGGTCAACCGTAAAATCGCCACCGGACGGATAATAGAAGAACTGACGGTAGCCCAGGTTTTCCGCCTGAGCGCCGAGAATACGTTCAAGCGCATGCAGCTTGGAGCCATCATTGGGCAACGGCTCTTCGGGGAAGTCTTCGTACTTCCAGTCCTTGCCGACAATACCCTTGAGCGCATGTGGGCGTGCCCAGAACATGCCGCCTGCGGGATAGCTCAGGAAGTCGCTGACATGATCGATCTCCAGCGCCTGCTGCCACTCGCGCATGAAGCCCTTGTTCATGGTCTGATGATTCACCCAACTGGGCATCATCCAGAATGTCGTCGGGTAATAGACACCGAGAGTCTCGTCAGCAGCGAAGGCATTGAGCGAGCGCTTGACGACTGACTTGTCACTCAGCAGAAATTCAGTGAGGTAATCGGCCCATTGGGTCTGTTCCCGTCCCGAGTACAGGGACTTCTTGGAGTGCAGGTGGCAGAAGAGGTCATACTGCGCAAGCACATCGCCATACTCGACCAGCAGCGGACCGAAGTTGCGCCCACGATTTGGCACGTGACGAATCTCGACATGTCTGACGCAGGCATGCTTCTCGAACGTCTTGCGTGCCAGGGATTCATTCACACCCTTGGCAAGCGTCAGCAGAACATCCACCTGGATTGGCATGTCATCCAGCGCATGGGCGAAACGCTCCAGAAAATCCTCGTAGAAGATATGCAGACAGACCGCCATCTTCAATTGGCTGGCTGCCTCGGTGAGCATGGTGTCCAGAGGCATGCGTGTCTGTGGTATCCAGCGTGGCGTCAAGGGCACATGCTGACGCCCTTCGCGCTTGCCATTCTTCAGATAATGGAACAGCGGGCTCTGCTGGTCGTAGAACACGTCCATATACATGCGATGGTAGCTTTCACCATCGAATGCCGGTGAAGGGTGAATCGGCGCGAAGCGTGACTTGTGGAGATAATCCTTGAAGGCATGTGCCGGTGAGGAGAATTTCTGACCATAGCGCTGCTGATACCAGCTGGCATCGAACAGGCCTAAGGCTTCGGCTTGCTCGAATTCCCGGCGCTGTGTCTTGGTGAGTGATGCAGAATTACGATTGGAGAAGATATTGAGCGGGTTCATGAAAGCTCTCGATCAGATGTTGAAAAGGGCCAACGGGTTCAAGATGCCATTGCCCGAAAAGTCATCGTCGACGAAGAACAGATGCCACGCGCATTGCGGAATGGCCCCCTGACGTGTCGCGAAGTTTTCATACATCTGCTCGACCTCCTCCGGCGTGAAGCTGACCCCCGCCGCCAACCACTCCGCCACCTGCTCGATGGCGCCATCGAAGACTTCCTGCATGTCCTGGAAGTGACGCTGCGTCGCCGCCTGGCGGCCATAGCAGAATTCGAAGCCACCATCGCTGTCCTGACGCACATCCACCACCTGTCCATGCGGCGCCGTCATCAGCGATTCGAACAGCAACGAGCGATCCAGCATCTGATAACCGTCGCCCCAGCTGACGCCCTCACGGAAGACACCGGCAAGATTGGCTGTCGCCCCGCCCTGCAAGGACTTGCCTGGCTTGGTCGCCACATAGTAGAGACCGAAGGTCTCGCGCTGGAGCATGCGCGTCAGCAGCTTCTGGATCGTGCCGGAATAGCCAAGGTCCAGCATCACCGGCGCAGCCCCATCTGTCAGACCCAGCGCCTTCAGGTAGGCCATCACGCCCTGTCGTGTCGGTGCGACCAGCGCCTTCAAACGCTCAAGATGCGGTGTAAGCCATGTGACGACATCATCCTGCTGTTCGGGGAGCTTGACGTGTGTCTGCAGCAATTCGGCTGGCAGTACGCTGAAGGCCTCATGCATCTGCAAACCGAAACGCTTACGCATCAGATCCAGCATGCCGCCTTCAAAATCATTGCCAAGCGCCAGAGGCCAGAGGAAGTCTTCCCCGAGATTGGCCCGGAACAGTAGCGTACGAGAAACCTTGAGATACCGTGGTGAGTGCTCGAATGTCACCAGGTTGCGTACCTGCAGCTGCGTCAGAAGACGCTCGAAGCACCAGCCCTCACGGGCCAGACACACCGGTACACGTCCCGCACCTTGCGCTTCTACTGCCTTTGCATACACCAGGAAGGCCGGCCCCATGAAACTGGCGCCGAACTCCCTGAGAGCCTGACGAGTATTCTTCATCTTCTCACCCATCCATAGCGTTCGAGCTGAAAATTTCCCTGACTGGCATGATGCCGTTCACGTCATGCAAAGACAGCAGCCGTCTCGAAAGATTCACCGTCTTCATCCTTGCCCGACAGCTGCGGCGCTTCACCATTCACCAGCGGCCACTCGACACCCACGCTGGGGTCATTCCATTTCAGCGAATACTCATCACCCGGTGCGTAATAGTCAGTGCACTTGTACTGGAATTCGGCTGATTCGCTGATGACATAGAAGCCATGAGCAAATCCCGGTGGCACCCACAGCATCTGCTGATTGTCTTCACTCAGGTGTGCACCTACCCACTGCCCGAAGGTCGGACTGCTCTTGCGCATGTCGACGGCCACATCGAAGACTTCCCCTTGGGTGACACGTACCAACTTGCCCTGCGGCTGATTCAGCTGGTAGTGCAGTCCACGCAGAATGCCCTGTCGGGATTTGCTATGGTTGTCCTGCACGAAGGTGTAATCACCGCAGTGCTCGACGAATTCGCTCTGGCGAAAGGTCTCCATGAAGAAGCCGCGCTCGTCTCCGAATTTTTGCGGGGTCAGCAGCACGACATCCGGGATGGCGAGTTTTTCGAAATTCATGCGGGAATTGCTCCTTGTCGGGGACAGAAATAGCGTTGGCAGCGAGGTGGCTCATTGCCTTTCTCATCCAGCTAGCTCTTTGCCAAGCCATATTTCGTCAAGCGGTCCTGCGGCACTGACGGCGTCGACTGACACGATACACCACAAAGATTACATACCTCACCGTCATATCACCGCTCGCCAGAGAAGCTATAACCGCCTGCCATAAAAATTCCCGCAGTCGTCGTCATGGTCGGGACGACTGCGGGAGCCTGACTACATTAGCATTGCCTTTAGCCAATTCGTAGCGAAGGCATGACACAGCTCATCATGAAATTTCACTGCAGGACATGTCATTGCAGGGCGTGTCACTGCAGGCTATGTCATCGATCGCTGCGTCACTGATTGCCGCGGCGCTTGTCATCCAGACGCTTGAGCAGGTACTGACCGTAACCGGTCTTCTTGAGTGCCGTACCCTGCTCCTCAAGCTGCTCGTCGGTGATCCAGCCATTGGCCCAGGAGATCTCTTCGAGACACGCCACCTTCAAGCCCTGGCGATGCTCGATGGTCTGCACGTACTGGCCAGCCTCCAGCAGGCTGTCATGGGTACCGGTATCCAGCCAGGCGAAGCCACGACCCAGGCGCTCGACACGCAGGTCACCACGTTCCAGATAGGCATTGTTGATGCTGGTGATTTCCAGCTCGCCACGCTCGGACGGCTCAACAGACTTGGCGATCTCGACCACATCATTGTCGTAGAAGTAGAGGCCAGTCACGGCATACGGTGACTTGGGCTTCAGCGGCTTCTCCTCGATGGACATCGCCTTGCCGGACTCATCGAACTCCACGACACCGAAGCGCTCCGGGTCCTGCACCAGGTAGCCGAAGACCGTCGCGCCGCTCGGCTGGTCCGCCGCACGCTTCAACTGATCTGAGAAGTGCTGACCGTGGAAGATGTTGTCACCCAGCACCAGACAGACCGAATCATCACCGATGAATTCCTCACCGATGATGAAGGCCTGCGCCAGGCCATCCGGGCTCGGCTGCACGGCATATTCGAAGCGCACGCCGTACTGCTCACCATTGCCCAGCAGCTTTTCATATTGCGGCAGGTCTTCTGGGGTGGAGATGATCAGGATCTCGCGAATACCGGCCAGCATCAGGACAGAGACCGGATAGAAGATCATCGGCTTGTCATAGATAGGCAACAGTTGCTTGGAAACACCCCGAGTGATCGGATGCAGACGTGTACCGGAACCACCGGCGAGAATGATGCCCTTGCGCGCCATATCAAAAGTCCTTGTCGTATCGACGTGTAGCGTTCTATTCAGAGAAGATCAGGTGCCGCGGATTGCCACGCACTGAACATGATCCTGCAGTATTGCAGACGTCCCGGTCTCAGCGGTCCAGATGCTCCTGGAGCGTCAAGGCCAGCTGAGATTGCCAGTCCGGCAGCGTAAGGCCGAGCGCGGACTCCAGCTTTTCGAGTGCAAGCCGCGAATTCAGAGGGCGTGTCGCAGGCGTCGGGTAATCTGCCGTCGGGATGCCACCCAGCGTCTGGGGGTCGATCGCCAGCGTTTCGCCCTGCGCGATGGCCAGACGGAAGATGCTCTGGGCGAACCCGTGCCAGCTGGTGGTACCCTGCGGCGCCATGTGATAAAGCCCAGAGTCGATCCGTTGGCGCAGTGCCTCACAAGTAAGCTGGGCGATCAGACGCGCCGGCGTCGGAGCTCCGATCTGGTCATTGACGATATTCAGCGCATCGCGATCACGCCCCAGCTTGAGCATCGTCTTCATGAAGTTGTTGCCGCGAGCGGCATAGACCCAACTAGTGCGGAACACCAGGTGACGACAGCCACTGGCCAATACCGCTTCATCGCCGGCCAGCTTGCTCTCGCCATAGACGGAGAGCGGCGCTGTCGGGCTGTCTTCACGCCACGGCTGCTCTCCATCTCCCGGGTAGACGTAGTCCGACGAATAATGCACCAGGGTGGCGTCGAGTTCAGTGGCTTTCTCGGCCAACAGGGCAGGCAGCTCCGCATTGAGGCGCATAGCGCCCTCGCGCTCCTCTTCTGCCTTGTCGACGGCCGTCCAGGCGGCGGCGTTGAAAATCAGCTGTGGTTGATACGCCTCCACCCAGGCTGATACCGCGGCTAGATCACTGGCATCCAGTTCACTGCGGCGCGGTGCACTCACCTCACCGAAGGGCGCAAAGCTGCGTTGCAACTCAAAGCCGACCTGACCGTTACCCCCCAGAATGAGGATACGGCCCATGCGATGGGAAGTCGTCATCATCAGCTCCCGGTGCCCAGGCGCTCACCACGGTAGCTGCCATCCTGCACGCGCTGCCACCAGCTCTCATTGGCCAGATACCACTCAACCGTCTTGCGCAGGCCGGTCTCGAAGGTTTCCTGCGGTACCCAGCCCAGTTCACGCTCGATCTTGGCGGCATCGATGGCATAGCGCACATCATGACCGGGACGATCCGTCACATAGGTAATCAAGTCTTCGTACCTGGAGATTCCCGCCGGTTTCTCGGGCACCAGCTCTTCCAGCAGGGCGCACAGCGTCTTGACGACTTCGATATTTTGCTTCTCGTTATGACCGCCGATGTTATAGGTTTCGGCGATCTTCCCTTCGGTGGCAACCTTGATCAGCGCACGGGCATGGTCTTCCACGTACAGCCAGTCACGTACCTGCTTGCCATCGCCATACACCGGCAACGCCTTGCCTGCCAGCGCATTAAGAATCATCAGCGGGATGAGCTTCTCGGGGAAGTGGTACGGGCCGTAGTTGTTGGAGCAATTGGTGACCAAGGTCGGCAGACCATAGGTACGCTGCCAGGCACGCACGAGGTGATCCGAACTCGCCTTGCTGGCAGAGTACGGTGAACTCGGCGCATAGGGGGTCGTCTCAGTGAAGAGATCTTCCGGCCCTTCCAGATCGCCATACACTTCATCAGTGGAGATGTGATGGAAGCGGAAGCCAGCGGCCTTCTCGGCATCAGACTCCTTCAGGCCCTTCCAGTACTGACGTGCAGCTTCCAACAGCTGATAGGTACCAACGATGTTCGTCTCGATGAAATCCGCCGGGCCATCGATGGAGCGATCCACGTGGCTCTCGGCCGCCAGGTGCATCACGATATCCGGCTGGAATTCCGCAAAGACAGCTTTCATCTTCTCTCCATCGCAGATATCAGCCTGCACGAAGTGATAGCGCTCGGAGTCCGCGACATCCGCCAGAGATTCGAGGTTACCAGCGTAGGTCAGCGCATCGAGGTTGATGACAGTATGTTGAGTGGAGCGAATCAGCTCACGGATAACTGCTGAGCCGATGAAGCCAGCCCCACCGGTAATCAAAAACAACTTATTGTGCATATTTAGCTTAGCTCCAAAATCAACTTCTCAATTCAAATAAAGCTAAAAGTTCGATATGAAATCAAATCGAAAAATGATCGACAATAAACTGATTCAACTCATCATCACGATTGAGTGCCAAATACTCTAAAATCAGCAAATACGACTTAGACGAAACATCCAATCTATGGTAGTATTCTTTGAACTGAGCGCTTGAGCTAACTGACAAAAGCTCGGTCATGTATTTGTTATTATTGACATTCCAACTAGGACGAGTTGAGTCAACCACTTTCCTATTCGGGCTGATGTGTAAACCATGTATAGGCCGGTATTTATTTTCAACTGAAATAAACACCCCTTTTCTCTTTAAGATCTCATGAAGGATCCGTTCGTCATTAAAGTTTTTAATATCTAAATCAGACAAGCTTGGTATAGGGTATTGAATTTCCTTAGGAGCAAAATGGCAACCAGTAAGCCTAGGATATTTATCGGCAACTGTCTTCGGCCTTACTATATTGCTAAATGATAAATTATTCTTATCCATATGGCTTAAGTGCAACCCTAGGATATCATGCTCCAGGATGAGAATATCTACATCACCAATGTAAACATGTGTATACTCTGTTGACTCAGGCTCTTCAAGAAATCTTATAGTGTGAGGCTTTATTTTCCCGAAAAGATCAGAGCCCCTTATTTTTATTTTGCTGGAGAAATTATTATCAATGTAATCGAGAGCAGGACCATGAATACTAAAAAAGTCTTCAACATCCTCCACTACAATCTCTATATCAGAATCGGGATTATAAGATAAAGCAAAAAAGATATATAAAGGTACAAACTTATAGTACTTCTTATTAGCTACCGTAAAAAAAAGCAGCTTATGTTTGTCAGAAATTGGCATTTAACTATCCCCAGCATTTATTTAGAGAGAATATCTTTTTCGATATAATTCAAGGTTTCTTCTAACCATAACACGCCAAAATCAGAATTCATATGCACATTATCTAACTCCGGATGTAACTCCTCATCAGTCTTTTTACCGATTGACAATTTTCTAGATCCAGATGTATAAATAGGCTTTGTATTTCTGCCATTTACTATTGTTATATCTGGTTGAGATATTAGCATAGAATTTTTATTATTGTAATAACGCTTATTGATGAAAGAAATACCTTTGCGATAATCTTCATTATTCTTTTTACTTTCAGATATCCCTCGACTCACTAGAGGATTGTGACCAAAGTAAATTTTTTTATTTGTGGCTTCGCGCAGCATATTAAGTAAGTATATACCCAACACATTGTTAGTATTATCTTTTATTGACTGATTTAAAACCGCTTCCGAATAGAATCCATTACTGGCGAAGTAGGGTTTAATCCCTGATCCGTAAATAATAAATACATCATAGAAGCTAATATCTATAGGCATTTTATTGTTAGATGTGAAATTTAAAGCATTTTCCAACACTTCATCATTCGTAGTGATGACTCCGTTATCATAAAATAAACCATAGAGCTTAGTACCTCTTTCAGCGTAAAAATCAAAATTTACGTCAGAGTATCTTTCATGAATTATATTAGTCCATGCTTGATATAATGAAGCAACATGACTGTTCCCTAAAACACAAACATTAATCATTTCCGAAAGCCTCGAGTAGCTCTTCTTCACATTTAATATCAGCGACCTCCCTCTCTTCAACTACGTTAAAAGGTGAGCCGTATTTACCATGAAGAGATATAAAGAAGGAGTTCATAACAAAATTCACTCCAGGCCTACTAACACCTCTCTTATTAGTATTGAAAAAGGCTCCCTGATATACAGGACTATTAATTATTTCGTACGAAGGGAAATAATCAACAAAATCATATTGACTTGAAACCTCACCTGCGACCGCTCTTAAAATAGATTTTGAATGCATAGTAGCTACAAGTACATTATTAGCAGATTTAGTAGCAGTTAATGGCACAGGGGATACAGTTAGTATTACTTTTATCTTTGGGTTTATCTTACGAATCAAATCAAGAGAAGACACCAAGTTATTATAAACATCACTAAATGAGCTATTTTTATATGAATGTAATTCATCATTAAATTCACCAGCTATCGTGCCTGGACATAAAGGGTACTCGTAACCTTTGTCAGAATTTATCCAGCACTCAGTTAACCCCATAGTAAAAATAAAAACATCTGATTTTAATATAGAAGTATGAAACTTATTTAGGCACTCAAGTCGTGAAAGAACTAGTTCATTTTTATTTTCAAATCCCAAGGGCTCAATGGCTGGACGAAAAGGGTCAAAATATCTACTGTTTGATAACCAAGTTTCATCGGGAATATTATCCGGATCAATAGACCACTCTATCCATTGTTTTAATAATGATGTTGTATAAATATTGCCGGTACGCGCAGAGAAAATATTATAATTATATACTTTGCAACTCTCCTTAGCTAAGCTATGCGGTGGACGTTCGAATATCATCCACTTATACCCTCTCGACTTTAAAGCTTGGCCTATATGTTGAGCAAAGCAAGATCCATAGCTTACAATCTTATCATTTAATTCAATATTAAATTTCGGATCCCATAAATCATTTATTTCTAAGAAATTTTTTTGAGCTACAAAAAGTTTCCAGAACTTATCTTGAGGTAATTTTTTATATGGATGCATTCTGAATGCCTCACTGTAAAAGCTATACGTAAGTGTCGGGTGCCGTCTGATTGACTATAGCTTGCGTAAACAGCTCAGGTCGTTCGACCTGCCACTCCTTCATTGCTGCTATAGGCGCTTTGTGGTGTAGTGCTCTCTGAGGAATGTGGTGGTTATAGAGCCAGCAATAACGCTCGAGTGTCTGTTCTAAATCTTCACTTGAGTCATAACGCCGAGTCGCCAGTACATCGCTGATACGCCCATTGAAGCGCTCCACCATCCCGTTCGGTTGGGGTCTGCCTGGCCTGATCAATCGATGCTCGATGCCATGGCTCTGACATTCCTGATCGAAAAGGTGATGTCCACTGGGCTTAGGTTCGCCACCCACGGTAAAGCGATCGGTAAAGGATTTACCGTTGTCCGTCAGCACGGTTCGAATCGTGAAGGGAGCCTCCTCTTCCACACGCTTCATGAACGCCTGGGCGTCCTTTGCAGTTTGACTTGATCTGACCTCCAGATACACCCACCGAGTGGCACGATCAATCGCGACGTAGAGATAACGCTTATGATCTTCGTTAGGCATTTGGGGCAGGTGCTTGATATCAATGTGCACATACCCGGGCTCATAATCCTTGAAAGGCCTATGCTTGGGCTTCTCATCCTCCTTCGCATCTTGACGCGCCAGCTTGGCGAGAGTTGGTACATCACGTCGTTTGAGCATGCGCTGAAGTGCGGAACGCGACAGATTGGGGTTCAGGAATTCCCGAGCAACGACAAGTAGATCATCGAGCCCCAAGCGAAGCAGTTCACGAGCGGCAATGACGATCTCTTCCTGTTTTGAGGTCAGAGTCGCGAGTAGATTATGACGTGTGTGGGAATGATCCAGGACATCATCACGATAGCGCCAGCGATGTATAGTTGAGACGCTGACCCCGAACTGACGAGCGAGATCTTTGTTCGTCATGCTGGAGGGAGCTGCTTGGATGTCGGCACGGATTTTCGGTGTCGTCGTCGCTTGCTTATGAAGCTTGATGTCCATGAAGCTTTTCCTGAATCAATTGCTTGATGAGCTCACGAGAGGCTAACAAAGGATAGCTTCGTTGTGAAATCTGATCATCCGGCACCCTACACGTAAGTTAGATTTTACTAAATTTCTCTATTTCATATAAAGTAGTCCTATCCATATTTTCATCCAAATATAGCTTTCCTTCTTCGCTAAGATTTCTCAGCTTAGGTTTGACCTTTTCAGCATACTCTTCCATCATTTTGCTATGTGTATTTTTTAAATCATCAGTTTTTTTAATATCTAGGTGTGAAATTATCCTTTCAATATTATAGCTAGCCAAATCAGCAGTAGCATCAAATAAAGCTTCATATTTAATTACTAGTATATCTACACCAGAGTTTAATGCCTGCAATGTTTTAACTATTGAGTCATTCCAATGAAATACCGCTTTTTTGTAATTATTTTCCTTTGGCCAGCTATCCTTAGGATTTTCTGCACGCACATTAAAAGAGTCAGCTACATCATAAAGATCTCTATAGATGAATATAAACGTAGGTTTCTGAGTAAAGCTATTTGTCAAACTATTATAAAATTTATAGATCATGGGGTATTTATCCCCTCTGATCGTGGTTGAATCATATTTTAATTTCAATTTATCATAATACTTAACATACTTACCTTGAGACATGTTAATATTTGTTTGACTATCTGAAAATTTAAAAAAACTATCTTTACTAAAAAATGATTCATTTATATTTTTATCTTTATATGCATACTTGAAGCGCTCCATTCCAATTGCAATTTCATCGGATGAAGAAAGGAGCTCTGTCAGTGCTGAGGTGCCAGATCTGGGACAACCTGCAATAAATATATATTTCATTTTAGTATATCCTTTTAAATAAATAGCTTGGCTATTGATGCAGAAGCCCGGTTAACACTAAATTCACTTGCTTTACTTAATGCTAGTTGATGCATAGCGGCCTTTTGAATAGTGCTCTTCTCTATATATAAACTAAGGCACTTTAAAAACTCTTCATCTGACCGAGTATCGATAATATAGCCATCCACATTGTGGTTGATGAACTCAGGAGCACCTCCAATCATAGGCATTATAGAAATTGCTCCGCATGCCATTGCTTCTATCCCTGTTCGACCAAAAGCTTGAAAATCCGAAGCGTCTATAAATAAATTTGAAAGTCTTAACTCCTGAGCGACCTGCTCACGAGTTAAGCGTCCTTTATTTACAACTCGCGGGTCAAGAATAATACCCGCTGTATATAGCTCTGAGTTTTCACATCCGAATACTGAAACTGAGACATTATCGTACTGCGCGATAATTTTATTAAGAACTCTTGCTGTTCTGTTCGGCGCTCTACGTGGAGTGCCTGGCCGTATCATAGCAGTAACATGAGTAGCATTAGAATAGGTTCGTGCTATAGGAAAGTAGCAATCATGGTCAATACTTGGAGAAACTAGATTTACCAATGCATTATGATTACCTTTAATAACATCAATGATCCATTGTGTTTTGGCAAAAGCAATTACATCATCTAAAGAGCCGTAGGACTGTCGTACTTTTTCCCATTCCAATGATTTTTCTTGGAAGAACAGCGGCTCATAGTCCTGTATATAATAAGCCTTAGTGACTTGAAGCCCTCCCAAAACCAACTGATCAACCATAGTAAAAACATCGACTGCTTGTGTTCCAACAGTCGCAACGACTATTGTATCATTCTCTATTTTTCGAGAAAGGTCACTGTATCCGTTAAACTCAATCAGACGTGTAACGACTTCTGATATTGTTGCATAACATTGTTTAAAAGTAGAAATATTTTTATCGTTGACTGCAATCCTTGCATCTATACCTAATTTCACTAGCCCTTTGACTTCTTGTACAACTGAATTAGCACCACCAGAATAACCTGCTACAGGCAAAACGAATATGATTGACTTCATTATATTATCCCTTGACTCTTTCTTGTATATTTGAGCGCACAGCAATCAGATCTTCATTTTTTGATAATGTAACTTCTAGATCCTGAAACCTTTCAATACCATAGCGCTCTCTAAGAATGTTATTCGATGTTTTAACTAGCTCCGAACGCTTTGAGACTCCGAAACTCTTGGTTTTTGCGTGATGGATATAGGTATTCACCAAAATTTTTAAATTGAATCCCGAATCAATAGCGCGGAAGCAAAAATCATTCTCCTCCCCATAACCAGCGGGGAAAGCCTGTTCATCAAAATAACCAATCTGGTCTATTACTTTCTTCTTAATCATCATACAAAACCCATTAAGAATAGGTGTATCAACGAGATCTGTATGAGCTGAATCTTCAACAATTTCAGAAAACAAATCTAACGAGTATCCCTTAGGTATTTCATTGATAGCCCAGCCACCGCTTTCATTCTTTGTATGCGGTACTGATTGCCAAGATGCAGCGTTAGATAAAGGACCAACAATACCGATACTATCGTTTGAAGAAGAAGCATGTAAAAGTTTATTCAGCCAACCTTCTGTAACTTCAGTATCAGAATTCAATAAGACTTTATAATCAGACTTTGATGCTTTCAACGCCCTGTTAATTGAACGAGTATAACCTTGGTTTTCAATATTGTGAATTAGTTTTACCCAGGGTTTATCGGATGCGAAACTCTCTAGGTAAGTAGCAACTTCACTTTCACTGCCATCATTTATCAATATAAGCTTATAAAATATTTTGGTTTTACTTAGTATTGAGTTAAGACAATTTTTTACATATGGCAACGCATTGTAGATAGGTACAATTATATCAGGAATCACACCTGACGCATGCAAATCAAACTCCTCTGGAACAAGAGTTTTAGTCGGCTTGATAAAATTCTTTAAGTTTTGATATTGCGATTCAATAACTGTATCTTCAAAACGCTCATTGTTACCTTTAGAGTGTGAATTATTGTTACTGAATAAATGTTCTATTTCAACAGAATTGAATCTTAGATTGAATTCATCTTTAAACTCAAACATTAAAAAAAGCTTATCTGGTTTTTCTGATACAATCCTATTGATACTAACATGTGCAACTCTAATAGTATCATCGAATGTCGCCATACCTGGGATATGTATCAAACTGCTCCAGTAGTTTATTTTTCTGCCATCTAATCCAACACCGACTAATTTAACTTTAATATTTTTAGATACATTGCTCACATTATCCAATGAAACCCTAACAAAGTAATCGCTGAGAGTGTAAATACTTGGCTTCTGGATATCTCCGAATAATCTAACTAATTTAGAGCTATGCGTAGTTTCTAAACATAACGATGTAAACAGGTCACCGTTAAGTTTTTCAGAGAGATGTGGCCATACTCTAATATTACCATAGCTTCCTTTATCTGCTTCAATATGCCAAGATGGACATATTGAAGCATCCTCTTTAGTCAACAATCTTTTAGTCAAGCTTAGTTCAGAAAAACTAGGGTTGATTACTATGTTGTTGGGGGTATGACTTATCTCAGGAGAATCTATAGTTGGTATAAATCCTTGTATTTTAATTTCGTTATGATGAAGCAACTCATCATTTGGCATATAAACTTTCAAGTAATGCAGCTTACCATCAGCAAATTTAGTAGGGACAGTCCATATAAAGGCACATACTCCTGCATTAAAGCCCGCGGCTTCCAAATCTGCTCTATATTGATCAGCAGAAATTGTGTCTACATAACTATCATCAATAAATATTTTCAATTCAGCTATATGATTATCTTTCCCTGCATAGCACCACCCTGAGATCATTCCATTACTAAAACCATCAAAGTACCCAGTTGGCTTAGTCCAGCTTTCGACAGACATTCATACCCCCTTATTTAATCTGATTATTGATACTTACATGTCAATCTCTATGATCTTTCACGATCATAACCAACATGCTGAAAATGAAACCAAGGAAGATCATGACCAACCCGAAGATGGTCACGTTGTAGAGACGCTCCGGTTGTTCCGGATATTCCGGCAAGATCGGGCTCTGCAGAATGCTCACCTGCTTGAGCTTGCGCGCCGCTTCAATCCGCGTGTTTTCCAGTGCCGCCAGTGCATTGGAATAGGTCTGTTTGGCAAAGTCGGCGCGAAGCTGCAGTGTCTCGTACTGGCTGGAGACACTGTTGAGCGCATTGCCGGACTGACGTGCCAGGCGTTCCTTCTCCAGATCAATCTGCTTCTTGATGGCGTTGATCTCGCTTTCCACACGCACCATCTCGCTGGAACGCTGGCTCTGATAGCTTGCCAAGGCGCTCTTGCGTGCCTTGTAGGTGGCCAGCTGGGCTTCCAGTGAGGAGACGACAGTGTTCAGGCTTTCCACTGTCTGGGTCGGGGAGACCAGTCCGTTCTTATTCTGGTAATCCAGCAGGTCCTGACGGGATTGTTCGAAGTTGTCTTCCAGCAGCGAAACCTGCTTGTCGAGGAATTCCACCTGGTCTTCCGCAAGACGCTGTCCCATCTCATTCATGTGGCGCTCGCCTTCATCAAGCAGCAGCTGGGCGAATTTCTGCGCAAATTCCGGAGTCCAGGCCTGTACCTCGACATTCAATACACCGGAGTACTCATCCATTTCCACCGAGATGCGCTTCAGGTAATAGTCATGAAGTTCCTCGATTGGCGTATCGGCATCACCCAGGCGAGCAAAGACATCACCTTGCTGGCTGTAGTGAGACCGAAAATCGAGCTTTTCCTGTACCTTCTTGAGCATGTCCACGCTCATCAGGTACTCGCGGAGCAGCAAGAGGTCACTGTCAGTCTGGCTACCAGACAATAGCGACCCGAAGCTGACTTCACTGGACGCACTGACCTGTGGGCTTTCCAGCACCACTGTCGCCTTGGAGACATAGCGGTCGTCCGCCCATACCAGCCAATAGAAGCCGACGAGCACAATGGACAGCAGAACGACGGCCCATTGCGGATAGCGTTTGATAAATGAGGTCATGCGTATTCCCGTTGAAGGCGCTCACCGAATGCACCGGCGGCAATGATGTGAAATCGATGGGAGTCGTGTGATGCGTGCGCTTGAGCGCGGCGGGTGTTGAACGTTACTGAGTATCCCTTGCCCAAGGCGAGAGTCACTCGCCTTGAGCGTCTTCGGTGGGGCGCGAAGCCCTGACCTGGCGAGATTCGATTTCCTCACGCACTTCACGCAGTGCTTCTCGCGCGGCGCGCAGGGCATCACCGTAAGGTTTCTTCTCGCGCGGCGGCAGTGTTTCCACAGCTTCCCGAGCCAGTTTGGCATCTTCCATCACTGCGCGACGCTCCTTGCGCAGCTTCTGCAGTGCCTGCAGCGTCATCTTGTCGAGCTGAGGGCCATCGCTGTCCGCGTAATAGGCCTTGATGGCGTCATGAACACTGTCATACCAGTGGGCCCGCCCTTCTTTCAGATAGATGCCGGCCTGACATAGCTCCTTCAGGATGCCTTCCCCATGCGAGACCATGATGAGACTGGCCTGGCCGACCTTATCCTTGAAGGCCTTGGAGGCCTTGGCCTTGAAGGAGCGATCCCCCACAGCCGTCGCCTCATCGGAGAGATAGACATCGAAATCGAAGGCCAGAGACAGCCCGAAGTTGAGGCGCGAGCGCATGCCAGAGGAGTAGGTGCGAATCGGCTCGTCGAACGCCGGGCCGATCTCGGCAAAGTCCTGCACGCGTTCGATGATGCTTTTGATGTCGTATTCCGTGCCATGCATGCGCGCGACGAACTTGACGTTCTGGCGCCCTGTCATGCTGCTCTGCAGGCCTGCGGCGAGACCTATCGGCCATGACACCTTGGAGTGGCGTATCACCCGGCCCTTCTGGGGGGTATCCATGCCGGCAATCAAGCGCAACAGGGTAGATTTCCCTGCGCCGTTGGCCCCCACCAACCCGACACTGACGCCTGTCGGAATGGTGAGATTGATATCCTTCAGCACCCAGTGATCATCACTCTGACTGTAGTGCGAGTGGTAATAGCGCTTTGAGAGGTTCTGAATTTCAATCATTGGCTTTTCAGACGCTCCTTGAATCGCACATGCATCAACAGCCCCAGCGCGAGGGAAGACAATGTCCATGCCCAGAAGTAGGTCAGGCTGGTGCCGTGTACCACCTGATAACCGTCAAAGAAGCCGTGACGGATATATTCGAGACCGTGGACGATGGGATTGAGCATCAGGTATTCCAACAGGTAGTGCGGCAGTTGGTTGAGCGGCATGATGACACCGGACAGAATCAGCAGCGGCATGTTGAGCATGCGGATGATCTTGCTCACCTCCGGGACCAGTGTGCCCAGTACGGACGTCACTAGCCCGAGTCCCAGCCCGAACAACCAAAGTGACAACCAGCCGCCGATGGCCTGAAAACCGTTGTCAGGACGGAAGTCTGTACCCAGCATCAGTCCACCCAGCATAAACAGCAGGAAGATGAGGGTCCTAATCAAGCCGTCGAGTGCATTGCGAACGAAGACTCCATCGACAGGATGTACTTGCCGGTAAGCAAACAGTGCCTTGTTGGCATTGATGGCGCCCAGGCCCTGCATCATCCCCTCACGGATCAGGAAGAAGCCCATCATGCCGACCAGCATCCAGGGAATGAATGGCGCATTCACAATAAGGTTGTCACCCCGGATGAAGCTGCGAATACCGATCATCACAAGCAGCAGCATTGCCGGCTCCGCAATCATCCAGAACCAGCCCATGCGGTCAGTCATGGTGCGACCGATGGCTTCGCGCATGAACATGGCAAACCAGACACTGCGCGTCACGGCCCAGGCGGAACGGGCCTTGGGCCCGCTCTTGTTGTCACCTGAAGAGTGATCTGATGATGGACTAATGTCCCCGTTCATATCGCTGGCCATGATCAGAGGTCTATTGCGACTTTGGTGGCAACGGCGACCTGGTAGAGAATCTGCGTGATGCTGGTGGCCAGCTGCAGGTTCTTGGTCGGCGGTTCCGGCAGTACCAGAATCTGATCACCCGAGCGCAGCTCGATTTCCTCGGCGCGACGTACGGCGCCGTTCTGACGCACCACCAGAATCTGGTCTTCATCCGCGTGCTGCGTGAAGCCACCGGCGCTGTTGATGTAGTCCATCACCGTCATGCCCTGGGTGTAGACCATGGCCTGAGGCACCACGACTTCGCCGCTGATCAGCAGGGAATCGCTGATTTCCGGAATGGTGATGACATCGCCATCCTGCAGGCGCACATCGGCGATGTTGCCATCGTCACGTGCCACGACCAGGCGTCCGGTCGGCTCTTCCTGCTTGGCCTGCTCGACGAACTTCTCGATCATCTCGGCTTCCTGGACTCGAAGCTCGGATTCTTCGGTGGTCGAGGAAGATGCGCCGAGATAGGTGGCCTGAAGACGCTTGAGGCTATCCTGCAGAGCCTGGGCCTGCTGTTCCTTGACGCTTTCACGACGGATGGAGATGCTCTGATAGTCCGTCAGCCCCCTGGGCACCCCGACAGCATTGAGCAGTTCGCCCAGGTGGGCATCGCGCGGCAGCGCATAACGCGACGGGCCATAGAAGCTGCCTTCCAGCTGCACGACGATGGTCTCGTCACGCTGATCGGCACTGAACAGCACTTCATCCCCTGCGCGCACGTCAGCGCCGCGGAATTCCGCCACCGGCAGATAGCGCGAGATGGGGCCGTCCGGACGAGAGCCCCGTAGCAGCACGTGAGAGACACCCGACTTGAGACGCGCCAGGTTCAGGACATCTTCGCCACTCAGACGCGAGTCGGTGAGCTCATAGCGATAATCACGCTCGACATCCCCGACCACGCTGATCGCCGGGCCACGCTCTTCGACAACGACAGTATCGCCATCACGGAACTGCGGACGAGCGATCTCGCCATTGATCAGAAAGTCATACAGATCGACCGTATTGATGACGCGGCCATTGCGCTTGATCTTGATGTTGCGGTAGCTGCCCAGCGCCTGGTCGATACCGCCGGCCTGATCGAGGAAATACAGCATGGAATCATTCGGGGTGCCGGCGTAGCGGCCCGGATTCTTAACATACCCGGTGACGAAGACGCCCACCGGCTGCACGCCCTGCAGATTGGTGTAGACGCTGACGTTCTCGGGGTACACCTCTTGAATGGCGCTGCGCACCTTGCCATCCAGCTGGGCATTGGTGGTGCCCTGCACCTTCACCGGACCGATACCCGGCAGGAAGATGTTGCCCTGCGCATCAACGGGCAGCACGGACTCCATCTCGACCCCACCCCACACCCGCAGGGTGATCTGATCACCCGGCTTGATGGTGTAGCTGCTGTTGAGGCCATCGGCCATCATGCCGCGGAAACCACCACTGAAGAGGTTTTCGCCGAACGGCGGCAGAGAGTCCGGGTCGGTCTGCTGTTGAGACGTCAGCGGGCCATAGGTGCCACTGCGCCAGTCGGCACGCGCCTTGTCTTCCACGCTGTCCGTCTTCTGCGGAATGCTGGAAGCCTGGTCGCCACTGGACAGGATGGAGCCGCTGTCCAGCCCGACCGCCATGGCAGGGCTGGCGTTCAGGCACGCTACCGCCACCAGGCACCCGGCCCGGAGCAAGAATCTGGAAATTGTCATCGGGCTAGGCCCCTCGTAGTGCAGAAATGGTGCAGTGTTGATCAGGAATGTCAGTACCGGTCACGCCAGCCTGTCCCTGTTGTCGTCGGTCCACGCTGAGCCCGAGGCGGGCCTGTCAGCGAGAAGGTGCCGCAAGCGCATCAGCGGGCCTCTTCCAGCAGGCCGGTCACCAGCCGCTGGGTCACCCAGGTGCCTTCACCGGCCTTGCCGTCATTGCTGGTTCGGCACGCCAGTTCCTTGCTGGGCAGATCACGCTGATTGGAGACCGTCAGCTCACGACAGATACGTCCGCTGGCCGCGAAGTAGCGCTCATGGGCGACCACTTCGACGTTGCTGCCCCAGGGGCTGGTCGGCACGGCAATCACGCTGCCGGGGGCGGCGCTGTCGAGAAATGACGAGACATCCGCCGGCAGTGACGCAGCGCCGGTCAGGTTGGCCAGGTTGGTGCTGCCGGCACCGGTGGATTCCGGATAGGAGGTCGCGCAACCGGTGATGGCCAGTGCCAGGCCTGCCACTGCCGCGAGACGCACGACATGCGGCATGCGCTGTTTGAATCGGGAGAAAGTCATATGGAAGTCCTGAAACGGCAAACGCCCCCGCCTTGCGGCGAGGGCTGATCGGTGTGAATGCATCAGCCGATGACGTTGTAGTGCTTGAGCTGATTGACCAGCTTGAGTGCGGTCTGCTCGAGGCTCAGTTCACCCGTGTTGATCTCGATTTCCGGGTTCACCGGCGCTTCATACGGCGAGCTGATGCCGGTGAAGTCGCTGATCTCCCCGGCGCGCGCCTTGCGGTACAGACCCTTGGGATCACGCTCTTCGCAGACGCTGATCGGCGTGTTGACGAAGACTTCGATGAACTCGTCGGTGCCGACCATGTCGCGCACGGTCTGGCGATCGGCCTGGAACGGCGAGATGAAGCTGACCAGGGTGATCATGCCGGCATCGACCATCAGCTTGGCGACTTCGCCGACACGACGGATGTTCTCGGCGCGGTCGTCTTCGCTGAAGCCGAGATCCCCACACAGGCCGTGACGCACGTTGTCGCCGTCCAGCAGGTAGGTGTTGTAGCCCATGGCGAACAGCTGACGCTCCAGCGCATTGGCGGCGGTGGACTTGCCGGCACCGGACAGGCCGGTGAACCAGATGATGCACGGCTTCTGCTTGTTGCGATCGGCGCGGCGCTGCTTGGTGACCGCCATGTCGTGCCACACGATGTTGCTGGCACTCAGGGTCTCCTTGACCATGCCCGCACCGATAGTGATGTTGGACAGACGGTCAATGAACACGAAGCTGCCGGTGTGCGGCGAGCGCTGGTAGCTGTCCATGGCCAGCGGCTGGGTCAGTTCAACCTGCACGCGGGCGATGCCATTGAGCGGGATGTTCTCCGCCTCGTTGCGCGCCATGGTGTTGACGTCGGTCTGGTGGATGATGCGACCGACGCGACCGATGACACTGGACGTGCCGAGCTTGAGCTCGTATTCCTTGCCGACGACCAGCGGGTCCTCGTGCATCCACACCACGTCAGCGGTGAAGGCGGTGCACGGCTCCAGATCAGAATCTTCTGCCACGATCATGTCGCCGCGCGAGATGTCGATCTCGTCGGTCAGCGTCAGCGTGATGGCCTGCCCCGGCCAGGCGATGTCGAGATCACCGTCGAAGGTGACGATGCGCTCGACGGTGGAGGTGCTGCCGGACGGCAGCACCTTGATCTGCTGACCCGGTGAGACGGTACCGGCGGCCAGGGTGCCGCAGTAGCCACGGAAGTTGAGGTTCGGGCGGTTGACGTACTGCACCGGGAAGCGCAGGTCGGTCAGGTTGCTGTCCTCGGTGACATCGACGCTCTCGAGAATGTCCATCAGCGGACGTGCCTCGTAGGCGGCATCGTCGTACCACGGGGTGTGCTCGCTGATGGAGACGACGTTGTCGCCTTCCAGTGCGGACAACGGCACGAAGCGGATGTCCGGGACCTCGAGGTCCTTGGCGAACTCTTTATAGTCCGCGACGATCTCGTCGAAGCATTCCTGGGAGTAGTCGACGATATCCATCTTGTTGACCGCGACCACCAGGTGCTGGATACCCAGCAGCGAGCAGATGTAGCTGTGGCGGCGGGTCTGGGTCTGCACACCGTAGCGGGCGTCGATCAGGATGATCGCCAGGCTCGCGGTGGACGCCCCGGTGGCCATGTTGCGGGTGTACTGCTCGTGTCCCGGGGTATCGGCGATGATGAACTTGCGCTTGTCGGTGGAGAAGTAGCGGTAGGCGACATCGATGGTGATGCCCTGCTCACGCTCGGACTGCAGGCCATCGACCAGCAGGGCCAGATCGACCTTGCCGGTGGTACCGCTCTTCTTGGAATCGCGGGTGATGGCGGCCAGCTGATCCTCATAGATCATCTTGGAGTCGTGGAGCAGACGACCGATCAGGGTCGACTTGCCGTCATCCACGCTGCCGCAGGTGATGAAACGCAGCAGGTCTTTCTGCTCGTGTTCCTTGAGGTAGGCTTCGATATTTTCCGCGATCATCGTCGACTGGTGTGACACTGTCATTCTCCCCGAACGAGGTCTGCCCGGCGCGAGCGTCTTGTGGCGTATGAGGCGCGACGCTTCCAGCGCTGAGGACATCCCTCGTCCTGTCAATTTGTAGAGTCCTGCATGCCTTGAGGGGCGACATGGCCCTTACTGGCCAGTTGAAGCAATTTCCGGGGATGAATCCTAGAAATAACCTTCGCGCTTCTTCTTCTCCATCGAGCCTGCCTGGTCGTGATCGATGGCACGCCCGGAGCGCTCACTGGTACGCGTCAGCAGCATTTCCTGGATGATTTCCGGCAGGGTCGCGGCGGTGGATTCCACGGCGCCGGTCAGCGGGTAGCAGCCCAGGGTACGGAAACGCACGGACTTCATTTCCGGCACTTCGCCTTCCATGAGCGGCAGACGATCGTCATCGACCATGATGTCGAGGCCGTCACGCTTCACCACCGGACGCACGGCGGAGTAGTACAGCGGCACGATCTTGATGGACTCGAGATAGATGTACTGCCAGATGTCCAGCTCGGTCCAGTTGGAGAGCGGGAAGACGCGGATGGACTCGCCCTTGTTGATCTTGGAGTTGTAGATGTTCCACAGCTCCGGACGCTGATTCTTGGGGTCCCAGCGGTGGTACTGATCACGGAAGGAGTAGACGCGCTCCTTGGCCCGCGAGGCTTCCTCGTCACGACGTGCGCCACCGAAGGCGGCATCGAAGCCGTGCTTGTCGAGTGCCTGCTTGAGACCGGCAGTCTTCATGATGTCGGTGTACTTGGCACTGCCGTGATCGAACGGATTGATGCCCGCCTCGACGCCTTCCTGGTTGATGTGCTCGATCAACTCCATGCCGACTTCCGCAGCCATCTCGTCGCGGAACTTGATCATTTCGTGGAATTTCCAGGTGGTGTTGACGTGCATCAGCGGGAACGGCGGGACGCCCGGCGCAAAGGCCTTGCGCGCCAGGTGCAGCATGACGGCGGAATCCTTGCCGATGGAGTACAGCATGACCGGATTGGCAAATTCCGCGGCCACTTCACGGATGATGTGAATGGATTCGGCCTCAAGCTGCTTGAGGTGGGTCTGACGTTCCGGTGTGATGCCGAGCTTGTCGGCCGTGGATGATGCAGTCATTACAGGTTCCTTGAGATCACTCTGCTGGTTGTCCCTATCGCCTCCGCAGATGCTGATACATGACATTCCATGCGAAGAGGACATCTTGTCGTTGACACGAGAATGACATATGCCGGAGTCAGCCCCGTGACGCTACCTTATCGTTCAACTCATCTCTGGAGCAGCTTGACTCACGCCCAGGGAGCGGCCGGCTTGGCACAGACGATGAAATAGGGGTTGAGCACACTGTCATGCTGGTTGTAGCGCAGCGCCTGACGGGTCTCAGCATTCAGCACCTGGCCCCCCGCGGCTTCGACCACCGCATGCGCGGCACCGGTATCCCATTCACAGGTCGGACCGAGGCGCGGGTAGAGATCTGCCGCCCCTTCCGCTACCAAGCACAGCTTCAGTGAGCTGCCCATGGCGACGATATCGCAGGCAGCGAAGTCGGCGACGAACGCCTTGAATTCTTCGCTCTGGTGAGAGCGGCTACCGACGATGCACCAGCTATCGGTGCTGCTCGGCACGTCACTGACGGCGATGGCCTGACGCTCACCCTCGCCAACCTGCTTCTCGGCGATGGCAGCCTGGCCTTCGCCCTGCTGGGCACCGACGTAGAGCGTCTCGATGGCCGGCGCATAGACGACGCCCATGGTCGGCACGCCCTGCTCGATCAGCGCGATGTTGACGGTGAATTCGCCATTGCGCTTGATGAATTCCTTGGTGCCATCCAGCGGATCGACCAGCCAGTAACGCGTCCAGTCACTGCGCACGTCCCAGCTGATGTCCGCGTCTTCCTCGGACAGGATCGGTGTGGCGCCAAATTCGGCGTCCATGGCCTTCAGCCCGTCGACGATGACGGCGTGCGCCGCGCGATCTGCCGTGGTCAGCGGGGAATCATCCGACTTCATGTCGACCGTGAAGTCACCGCTCTCGTAGATCTCCATGATGGCAGCGCCCGCCTTGCGAGCAATGGCCTCCAACGCATTCAACATGGCGCGTGTCGTGCTGTCGGTCGTGCTCACTGTCGTATCCGTCATGTGTCTTCCTGTCAGTGTGAATTCGCCAGCCAGGCTGGCGATGTAAAGGGTAACGCTCGCCAGCGACTACCAGACGAAGCAGAGCCTGGATCAGCCCGCGAATGGCCAGATCAGCCCGTGAATGGCCAGATCAGCGGAATCAGAGCGACCGAGGTAACACCGACGATGAGACTCATCGGCAAACCGACCTTCATGTAATCGGACACCTTGTAGCCCCCCGGGCCCATCACCATCAGGTTGGTCTGATAGCCCAGCGGGGTGAGAAAACTGGCCGAGGCCGCGAACATGATGGCAATCGCATAGGGCATCAATGAAACCCCCAGCTGCTCGCTGACCGCCATGGCAATCGGAAACATCAACACGGCGGCGGCGTTGTTGGTGATGATCTCGGTAAATAGCGTCGTGGCGAGATAGACGAGTGCCAGCATCAGAAGCGGCGAGCCGCCACCCAGCTGCATGAGCTGGTCTGCCACCATCTGGGCTGCACCACTGTCGGTCATCGCCTGCCCCAGCCCCAACGCAGCGGCAATGACGACCAGCACGCTGCCATCGATGCTGGCTCGCGCCTGCGAGGCCGGGAGGCAACCGGTGAAGACCATCAGAATGGCGGCCGCCACCGCCGCCTCGACCAGCTCGGCCATGCCCGCCAGGTGCGTGATGATCATCAGACTCATGATGGCGAGTGCGATGGGCGCCTTGGTCAGATTGGGCATGCCATTGCCATCCAGCGTACTGACCAGCAGGAATTCGCGGTTATAGCGATGCAGGCGCGTGAAATCGGCAGCGGCTTCCAGCAACAGGGTGTCACCGGGGCGCAGCACGATGTCACCGACCTTGCTGTTGATGCGCTCACCATCACGTGACACGGCGAGGATCACGGATTGATAGCGAGTACGAAAGCGCGCTTCACGCACGTTCATGCCGACGACGGGGGAGCTTGGGGCGATGACGGCCTCGACCATGCGACGCTGGTGATGATCCAGGTCCAAGCCTGCCGCATCACTTTCCAGCCCGCGGAAAACACGCACTTCATGCGCCGTGTCTGCCACACCGACGAAGATGAGGCGATCACCGGACTGAAGAATGGTGTCGGGGCCGACCATGGACAGCAGCTTGCCGGAACGTTCTATCTCAGCCAGATAACCGAATTGAAGACTGCGCAGGCCCGCCTCTTCGATGCTCTTGTCGTGCAGCGGCCCCTTGTCGACGACTCGCATGGCCACGGAATACTCGCGCCCATTGCCGAGCTGCTCGACCAGCCCTTTGCGCTGGGGCAGGAAACGCCAGCCGATCAGCACCATCCACAGGGTACCGATGATCAGCACAGGCACGCCCAGTGCAGAGATATCAAAGATGCCGAGTCCGGGCAGATTGGCCTGGGACTGCAGCAGGCCGTCGACGACCAGATTGGTACTGGTGCCGATCAGGGTGCAGGTGCCGCCGAGAATGGCGGCATAGCTCATGGGCATCAGCAGACGCGAAGGCGAGATCTTCATGCGCGCGCACCAACCCTGAACCAGGCCAATGAAGAGTGCGACGACGGGAGTGTTATTCAGAAAGGCGCTGAGCAGCGAGGTGATCGGCATCAGGCGTGCCAATGCTGAAGAAGGCGAGCTGGGGCGCCCGAGCAGACGCTCGAGCATCCAGCGCAGCGCACCGGTTTCCTGAACGCCGGCGGCGACCACGAAAAGCGCGCCGATGGTCATGATGCCCGGATTGGCGAATCCTGCCAGGAAGGTCGCCGGAGAAATGACGCCCAGCAGAATCAACGACACGGCAGCGGCCATCATCAGCCACTCCGCCGGCCAACGATTCCAGACAAGCCCTGCCAACACTCCTACCGTCACCACCAGGGTGACAAAAGCATCCATGTGCTGCGCGATTTCCATCTACTAGCGTTCCCTTGGCGTCCTGCCGCTTTTTCTGGTCAAGCCCTGCGCTTCACGTTCATATGAAGCTCAAGCATTAATGAAAATGCATCGCAGAGCGTGGCACTTTAGCAACAAAACTACTACTGCTGAAGCATGCAGTGAAAAAGCTGACAAACAAAATAAATCACAGGTTAATGATTTGCCTGCTACCAATATCGCGAGCAAAGACTTGATTGAATTCGTCCGTCACTTTGCGTACTTTCCCTATTTGCGGACTCTGAGTCAACGGTCTCACACGACAGTCTCACCAGGCGTGCTGAGCATCACGAGTAAGCAGTCACTTTTCTTATCTGGAACGGACACCCTGCATGCTGAAGGCGGCAATGAACCAAGGATGGGAGCTTCTCATGCGTGCTCTGCCCTGCGCCTCTCACGCTCGGCACGGATCAGCAGATGTCACGAATGACGCGACCTCCGGGGCATCGCTCTGTTTTTCTTCAGGTATTTATCGCCAGCCACTTCTTGACTGCTTCATTCCCGAGTTGCTGCCACTGAAAAGAGGGCGTACACCCCTTTCGTGTCAGAACAATGACAACTCACCTGCCTTCAAGAATTTATCTTTCACTGCTAGGCGACGTGCCCCGAAGGGCACACTGAGCGAAAAAAATGTAGGAAAAGAACGACATCCTGCAGCATGCGAGGCTGATGTTTTGTCAGAGCTCGGTGCATCGAAAAAGATAAATGTCGCGCCAGAATTCGCGGGCCACAAATCTTCGACAAACATCATGCGTGTCGTCGGTTGGGGACATAAACCCACGGCGAAACGTGCGCGCCAATATGCGCTTGAACATGGATTGCCCTACGTCGCATTGGAGGATGGTTTCCTGCGTTCTCTGACCCTGGCAAGCGCCGGTTACCCTAGCATGGCGATGGTGGTCGATCATCAGGGCATCTATTACGATGCGCTCCAACCGAGCGATCTCGAACAACTGATCAAGGAAGCACCGACGCGCCAAGCAGAGGCGTTGCTGGCCCGTGCGCGCGCGGCTCTCGAAAGCCTGCGCATGCATCGCTTGAGCAAGTACAACCATGCACCAGAGCGCAAGCTGCCTGCCCGAAAGCCTGGCAAGCAGCGGCTTCTCATCGTGGATCAGACCGCCGAGGATGCTTCTGTCGTGGGCGGCATGGCCAGCCCGGAGACTTTCCTTGCCATGCTGAGGGAGGCCTGTGCCATCGAGGGAGCCGAGGTGTGGGTCAAGGTGCATCCGGATGTGATCGCCGGCAAGAAGCGCGGCTATCTACTGGAGGAGGCGCGCAAGCTTGGCTGCACGCTACTGAGTGACGACATCAACCCCTGGTGCCTGTTCGAACAGGTCGATGGCGTCCATGTCGTGACCAGCCAGCTTGGGTTCGAGGCCCTGATGGCAGGCCTGCCGGTGACCTGCCACGGCATGCCGTTCTATGCCGGCTGGGGTCTGACGGATGATCGCCAGCAATGCCCGCGCCGAGGTCAATCACGCACGCTTGAGCAGGTGTTTGCCGCGGCCTATCTCGAATACAGCCGCTATGCCAACCCCTATACCCACCAGGCCGCGACGCTCGAAGAGGTCATTCAACTGCTTGCAGACCAGAAGCGAATGGCTACCAGACTGGCAGGTCACTGGTTAGCGCCGGGGTACTCGCGCTGGAAGCGTAATTTCCTGCCCGGCTTCCTGGGGCCCTTGGCGCACTGCGACTTCGTCAAAAACGATGCCATCGCACTGCAAAAGCTGCAAAAGAAAGCGGGTGCCACCATCGCGCATGATCCGCAAGCGATGTCGCAGTGCGAACAACAGGCCCCACACCCTACCCGCGTACTGAGCTGGGCAAGCCGAACCACAGCAGAGCTGGAAGCCTCAGTCATTGCACAAGGGGGCGCTCTGTGGCGGATCGAGGACGGTTTCTTGCGCTCAGTTGGTCTGGGTGTGGATCTCACGCGGCCACTTTCGCTGATCCTCGACCCGCTCGGCATGCATTTTGACGCCAATTGCCCAAGCACACTGGAGCAGTGGTTGACGCATCATGATTTCACCGATGCCGAGTTAGGCCGCGCACGCCAATTACGCGAGCGCCTGATCACGTTGGGGCTGAGCAAGTACAATTCGGAGGGTGATGAATTACCGGACCTTCGCGCGATGGCCAAGGGCCGTGAGGTGATATTGGTCGTCGGCCAGGTGGAGTCAGATGCCTCCATACGTCATGCCTGTCCCGGGATACATACCAATCGGGCTTTGCTTGAGGCGGCGCGAAAATTGCATCCTGAAAGCTACGTGATCTATAAGCCGCATCCCGACGTTGTCACAGGGGGGCGTAGTGGAGATGTGGCGACCGAAGGCCAGACGTACGATCTCGAATTGACCACCGGCAATATCAGTCGGTTATTTGAGCAGGTGGATCATGTACACACGCTCTGCTCGCTCGCGGGCTTTGAAGCCCTGATACGAGGTGTGCCCGTCACGACCCATGGCCTGCCCTTCTATGCTGGCTGGGAATTGACTAATGACCTTATCGAGTGTCCAAGACGAACTCGGCACTTGAGTGTGGATGCCCTGGTGGCTGGCGCTCTGATCGAGTATCCCGTGTATGTGGCCCCTGAGCACGGTCACTTATGCAATGCCGAGACAGTCGTCACGATCCTGGAACAAAAACGTGACAAGCTTCGCAGAGGCACCTTGAAGCCTGCATTGCCTTGGAAAACCCGTCTTTATCGAGGCTATCGCGCCTTATTCATCGGGAAGCATTGAATCATGTCACATGGACGTCTGGCATTGCCTTTCACCGCTTCAGCATCCGCCCTCATGTCGGCGGATGCTCGCGCTCAAGAGAGCCTTGGGGAACAGAGCCTCTCACCGGCAACCTCCGTGGCTAGCGCGATCGAAAAACTGCGCCAGCTCAAGATGTCAGATGATGCCGTCCTGACACGCCCGCCAGCTCAGCCCGACGTCTCGCGTGGTGCTGAATTCCACACTCCGGGGCAGCCACCCTCTGCTCACATCCGACCGGGCGGCGGCCGCCGGCGCGTCTTCATGTTGCTGCAGGGGGTGTGCTCACCCTTCTTCCTGCAGCTGGCGAAAAAGCTCAAGCAGGATGGCCATGAGGTCATCAAGGTCAACTTCAACAGCGGCGACAGCTTCTACTGGCGCCACGACAAGGCGTATGCCTATCGCGGCAAGCTCGAGGACCTCGGCGACTGGATCGCCGAACTCTGGCGCAAGCATCACGTCACCGATCAGGTACTGTTTGGCGACAGACGCCCGGTGCATCGCGACGCCGTGCTCAAGGCCGAGTACCTCGGCATTCGCACCCACGTGTTCGAAGAGGGCTACTTCCGCCCCTACTGGGTGACGCTGGAGCGCGAAGGCGTCAATGGCCACTCACTGCTACCGCGTGATCCGGACTGGTTCCGCAAGGCAGGCAAACATCTCGAGGATGCTCCCAAGCCGCAGCGCTTCAAGGCACCGTTCAGCGAGCGTGCCCGGCATGACATCACCTACCATCTGGCAGGTGCCGCCAATCCGCTGCTGTTCCCGCGCTACCGGCCGCACAGCATTCACGCCGTGCAGGAATACGCCGGCTATGCCACGCGTCTGCCCTTGATGCGCTGGTACAAACGGCGTGACGCCAAGCGTATCGATCAGCTGATGGGCAGTGGCGCGCCCTACTATATGCTGCCGCTGCAGCTGAATACCGATGCCCAGATACGCCACCACTCGCGCTTCGCCAACATGCAGGAAGTCATCCAGCGGGTGATGAAGAGCTTCGCCCTGAATGCGCCACGCGGTGCGCGCCTGGTGATCAAGAACCACCCTCTCGACATGGGGCTGGTGGATTACCCGGGGCTGATTCGCTCATTGGAGCGCCGCTACGACCTGATCGGGCGTATCGTCTATCTGGAGAGCGGCAATCTGGAGAAGCTGCTCCAGCAGGCCAAGGGCATGATCACGGTCAACAGCACGACCGGCAACGTGGCGCTGCAATATCGCTGCCCGACCTACTGCATGGGCGACCCGATCTTCAACTTGCCGGGCCTGACCTTCCAGGGCTCGCTGCATGACTTCTGGACCCAGGGCCAGCGCCCTGACCCGACGCTCTTCCGACATTTCCGCAATACGGTGATTCATACCGTGCAGCTCAATGGCGGCTTCTACTGCAAGCCGGGCATGCAACTGGCCGTGGTGGGCGCCTCCAAGATACTGTGTGCCGAACGCTCGCCGCTGGAGAACATGTTGAGCCGCTGCTGAAAATGCAAAAACACTGCTGGACCACGCAACACTGGTGAGATACGCCAATGATGGCAGCCCCTCTCACCCGACCATAACGAGAAACGCAAGGGAACTGCCGACCTTCGGTGTCGGGATTCAAGGAGACCAAAGATGACGGCCATGCCCCCCCAGCAGCCAGCGCCTACCGACACTGAGCGCACCGCTGACACTCACCGAGCGGATCATCGACCAGCAGAGCATCGACCTTCAGAGAGCGACGCCAGTGCGCAAGCCGCGCAGAATGCCAGCCGTCTGCGGCGCGTCCTGATCACCGGTGCCACGGGCGAGATCGGCGGTGCTCTGGCACGCGCCTATGCCGATACGGGCACCACGCTGATCCTCACCGGCCGCAAGCAGCGCAAGCTCGATGCGATCGCCAGCGACTGCCGCAAGCTGGGCGCCGAAGTGGAATGCACGGTACTCAACCTATGTGATGAAGAGACCTTGTTCACCTGGTTGGATGAAGTCTGCGCGCGCGGCGTGCCGGACATCGCCATCGCCAATGCCGGCATGAATACCGATATCGGCCCTCAGGGCAAGGGAGAGCGTTGGGAGGATTCACGCCGCCTGCTGCAGACCAACGTGATCGGCACGCTGGGCATGGCCCACCAACTGGCCATGGCGATGAAGCAGCGCGGCAGTGGCCAGCTGGTACTGCTCAGCTCACTGGCGGCCTGGCATGGCCTGGCATTGACGCCCAGCTACAGCGGCAGCAAGGCGGCGGTCAAGGCATATGGCGAAGGCCTGCGTAGCTGGCTCAAACCCTATGGCGTAGGAGTCACCGTCGTCATGCCCGGCTATGTCACCTCACCGATGTGTGAGGCCATGCCCGGGCCCAAGCCCTTCGAGATGCCACCCGAGAAGGCCGCACGCCGCATTCTCAAGGGCGCAGCGCGCAACCGGGCCCGTATCAGCTTCCCCTTCCCGCTCAACTTCGGATGCTGGTGGTTGAGTGTCCTGCCCGCCGGTATCTCCCAGCGCCTGCTCGGATGGTTCAATTACACTCATTGATTGGGGCTTGCGTCTTCATGAGCCATGAACCTGAGCGGTGAATCTGAGTCATGAGCCGGCCGGCCATGAACAGCGGGTAATGGCTCAGGGTTTTTCCATTGTCATGACAATGAGTTAGCGTAATACCCCAATACCTGCCACTTGAGTACATCGTGCAGAATTGAGGAGAAAGACAGTGACGGGAACGCCATAGCGATAGTTGAACACCCTGGAACGATCAGGATCTGGACACCAGAGCGCCTGAAAATACTGCGGCGAGGGGCCGGATTACCGCTCCCCTCGTCGCCATTGATCTTGATCAGGGTCGAGTACTCGACCGGACACTACACAGCCCCTGCGACGGCAGAGGCTAACGAGGTCGGCATTACATGGAGTTTGTCATTGCGTTTGTGTCTTTCATGGCCGGGCCACTGCTGGTCGGCCTCGGGTTGACGCTGGGGCTTGAGCATCTGCTGCTGAAACAGATGACGACACCGCCAGCCGCTTTCTGGCGTCGCCCCGTCAGCGCCAGGCTGGCACATGTCGGGTACTGGTGCGCCAGCTGGTCACTGTGCACCTTGATCACCCAGCGGCCATGGTTCTCGCTGATCGTCGTCAATGCGCTGTGGCTGGTGGTGCTGCAGGTCAGCCACACCAAGTACGTGTCGTTGCGTGAACCCTTCCTCAGCCAGGACTTCGAGTACTTTACCGACGCCATCAAGCATCCGCGCCTGTATATCCCCTTCTTCGGCATCGGGCTGACCATCGCCGCGATCACGGCAGGGGCGCTGGCGATCGGTCTGGGGCTCTGGCTCGAACCCGCGCTGGGCTTCTCCACCGCCTATTCAGGCAATGCCGCTTTGTGGCTGGTGCCGTTGATCAGCGTACTGATCGGCGCGAGCCTCCTGGTCTACGCCTTGGGAAATCGTCTGGCCAGCAAGGTGATTCTGGTACCCGAATTCGATCTTAGTGAGCTGGGCATGGTGCCCTACCTGCTGGCCTATGCGCGGCTGGCGCGTCGCCCCCTCTCGCCACAGCACAATCCCCTGGATGAGGGAGAGCGCGATCTCGCCGATACCCTGCGCGAGCTGGATGACGAGAATGCCACCCAAGCGCTGCCCCATGTCGTCAGCGTGCAGAGCGAATCCTTCTTCGATGCCCGCCGCGTCTACCCCCGAGTACGTGATGACCTGCTGCCGAACCTGGATCGCTGCCACTTCACCGCCCTGGCCCAGGGACTGCCGTGCGGTCGTCTGGCCGTGCCAGCGTGGGGTGCCAACACCGTGCGCACCGAAACCGCCTTCCTGACGGGCCTGACCGCCGAGGAACTCGGCGTGCACCAGTTCAACCCCTATCATCAGCTGGCGCGTCGCGCCGTACCGAATCTCGCCGCCAGCTACAAGGCGATGGGCTATCGCACCCTGTGCATCCATCCCTATCCCGGCTCCTTCTATCTGCGCAACCAGGTGCTGAAACAGCTCGGGTTCGATGAATTCCTCGACATCGCCCACTTCAGCGATGCCGACAAGAGTGGCCAGTACATCAGCGATGCCGCCGTGGCGGCCAGGGTGGAAGACTGCCTGCTGGAAGCCGGCGACACGCCGTTGTTCATCCAGGTGATCACCATGGAGAATCACGGCCCGCTGCACCTGGAAACCTTCGACAGCACACGTCTACCGGAGTGGTATGAAGGAGACCTAGCGGAGAACTGTCAGGAACTGGGCATCTATCTGCGCCATCTGGTAAATGCCGATGCGATGATCGATCAGCTCACCACCGCGCTTTCGCGACTGCCGCGCGGCGGGCTGCTGTGTTTCTATGGAGACCATGTGCCAATCATGCCCGAGGTCTATACGACCCTGGGTGAGCCCAATGGCGTGACCGACTGCTTCATCTGGTCCAGCGCCCTGCCGGAGTCCGACGACACTGCCCGACAGACCATGGCTGCCGTGCGCGACGAGGACCCGGAACTGATGGAATGGGCCCTCGACTGCGAAGGGCCCTTCAAGACCGACGAGCAATGCCGCAAGGGCGATCCGCGCGTCACCCATATCGATACATTAGGAAGTGCGCTACTGCAGGCGACCGCGAAACATGCTCGCCACAGTGCCGTGATTCAGAAGTTCAGGAGCTTGTCATGACCCGACGCGTTGCCATCATCGGCGCAGCCAGCCGTTTCCCCGGCACCACTCAGGCCACCCTGTGGGACGACCTCCTGGCCGGCAAGGACATGGTGACCGAAGTCGCCGACGACCGCTGGAGCAAGGAGTCTCTCTCGCACCCGGACAAGAAAGCCCCGGGCATGAGCTATAGCTTCGCCGCAGGTTCATTGGGCGACATCACGGGCTTCGACCCGGCCTTCTTCGGCATCAGCCCGCGCGAAGCCGCCAGCATGGACCCCCAGCAGCGCATGCTGCTGGAGATGAGCTGGGAAGCCATCGAGCACGCCGGTATCCCGGCCGAGAAAATGCGCGGCTCACGCTGTGGCGTCTTCATGGGCATCGCGAGCCTGGATTACTCCTACCGCATGGCGGATGACCTGAGCGCCATCGGCCCGAATACCGCAACCGGCAATACCTCCAGCGTGGCCTCCAACCGCCTGTCGTATGCCTTCGATCTGCACGGCCCGAGCCTGTCGCTGGATACCGCCTGCTCCTCCTCGCTGGTCGCCTTCCATCAGGCCTGCCAGTCGATCCGAAGCGGCGAGACCGACATGGCGCTGACCGGCGGCATCAGCCTGCACCTGCATCCGTACGGCTTCCTGATCTTCTCCAAGGCCACGATGCTGTCGAAGACCGGCCGCTGCCAGGTATTCGATGAAGCCGGCGACGGCTACGCGCGCTCCGAGGGCGGCGGTGTCTTCCTGCTCAAGGATCTCGACCAGGCCATTGCCGATGGCGATCGCATTCTCGCCGTGGTGGCCTCTTCCGTGGTCAATACCGATGGCTACAAGTCCGGCCTGACCGTGCCCAATCCGGCGGCGCAGATCCAGCTGATGGAGCAGGCTTGCGAGCAGGCCGGCATCCAGCCGGACGAGATCGACTATCTCGAGGCCCACGGTACCGGCACCGCGGTCGGTGACCCACTGGAAACCCGCGCCATCGGCGCCGCAATCGGCCAGAAGCGCTCAAGCCCGCTGCCGATCGGCTCGATCAAGAGCAACATGGGTCACCTGGAAACCGCCTCTGGCGTGGCAGGCCTGGCCAAGGCACTCGGCGTGATCGCGCACCGTGAAGTGCCCGCGACTATCAAGATCCAGCGCCTGAATCCGAAGATTCGTAGCGACGAGTGGAATCTGGATATCGTCACCCAGCCGCGCAAGCTCAAGGCAGACGGTCGCCTGGTCGTCGGCGTCAACTCCTTCGGCTTCGGTGGTGCCAATGCCCACGTGCTGCTGGAAAGTGCCCCCGAACAATCAATAGCGCAACCGCACACTGCAGGTGAACAGACGCCGCCGCTGCGCCTGAGCGCCCGTTCGCCGCAGGCGCTCAAGCAATCCGCGCTGGAGCTGGCAGAGCACCTGCGTGAGCTCGCCGCCCACGACATGGCGCCAAGCCTCTACGATCTCGCCTGGCAGCTGGCCGCCCGCCGCGAGCACCATGTGCATGGTGCCCTGCTCAGCGCAGATAACTTCACCACCCTGCTTCAGGACCTCGATACCCTCGGCAGCGAAGGGGATCTCGGCGACCATCCGCGTATCACCCTGGCGGACCGTCTGCCGGCATTACCGAGCGCCAGTGACAATGATGCATCACCGCGTGCCACGACGAATGCCCCGACTCCCGTAAAGGAGCGCGGCCCGGTGTTCGTGTATTCCGGCAATGGCTGCCAGTGGGCCGGCATGGGCCGTGCCCTGATGGAAGAATCCCCCAGCGTGCGCGCCTGCCTGGAGCGCCTCGATGCCGCCTTCCGTGACTTCAATGGCTTCGAGTTGCTCAAGGAGCTGGACGGCAGCCTGAGCGAGAAAGGCGAGAATCGTCTGGACGCCACCGAGATCGCCCAGCCGACGCTGTTCGCGCTGCAGGTCGCAGTCACCGAGTGGCTGATCGAGCGTGGTATCCGTCCTGCTGCCGTCACCGGTCACAGTGTCGGCGAAGTCGCTGCCGCCTGGGCCAGTGGCGCCCTTACGCTTGAACAGGCCACCCGCGTCATCTTCCAGCGCAGCTACCACCAGGGGCGCACCCGTGGCACCGGCGCGATGATGGCCGTCGGTCTCGGCGAGTGCGAGATGCGCGAATGGCTGGAGCAGCCGCAATGGGCCTCGCTGTCACTGGCCGGCATCAATGGCCCGCGCGGCACCACCCTGGCCGGCGAGCGTGAGCTGCTGGAAGCGCTGAGCAAGGAGCTCTCCGCCCAGGGCACCTTCGCACGGGTGCTGGGGCTGGATTACGCCTTCCACAGTCCGGCGATGGATCCAATCAAGCCCGGCCTGCTCGAATCCCTCGACGGCCTGGCGCCCCGCGCCACCCATACCCCGTTCATTTCCACCGTCACCGGCAGCGTCATTGCCGGCGAGCAGCTGGATGCGCGCTACTGGTGGGAGAACATCCGTCAGCCGGTCATGTTCGAGGCCGCCGTCACGTCGCTGGTCAACTGGCACTCCGAGGCGGAAGAGAACGCTGCCCTCGGCCGCCATCGCCTGCTGGTCGAGATCGGCGCACACCCCATCCTGCGCAGCTACCTGAACGACATCCTCAAGGCGCGCAGTGACGAGGCACCCACCGGCCAGGTGCACGCCAGTCTCGACCGTCGCCATGCCGGGCTAGATGCCCTGGAGCACCTGCGCTGTCGCGTGCTGCTTTCCGGCGCCGTCGACATCACCGGCCTGTTCCCGGTCGCCGGTCAGTTCGTCGAGCTGCCAAGCTACCCGTGGCAACGCATCCCGTGCTGGCTCCAGACCACCAGCGAAAGCCAGCGCCTGCTGGATCGTCATTACGTTCATCCGCTGCTCGGCTATCGTCTCGCCCAGCAGCGTCTGACCTGGGAAGCCCAGCTCGATACCCAGAAGGTCGCGTGGCTGGCCGATCACCAGGTCGGCGAGAGTGCCGTCTTCCCGGGGGCCGGCTATCTGGAGCAATGCCTGGCCGCCGCCCACGAATGGCAGGCCGCCAGCGCCGATGCGGACAGCCTGCCCGACGTGCTGGATCTGGAAGACTTCGAGATTCGCGCCCCGCTGCTGCTCGATGACAGCACGCTGCGTCTGACGCGCCTGTCACTGGACAGCGCCAATGGCTACATGCGTCTGGAAAGTCGTGAGACTCGCGCGGAGGATGCCGACAAGTGGAATCTGCACGCCGTGGCGCGCGCCTTCACCGCCACGCGTGGACGCCTGCTGGAGCGAGCCGCCCCGGTCATGCCGACTCGCGCCGCCGATTTCGGCCGCGATGAGCACGTGGCGGCTGCCGCGCAACTCGGCCTGCATTACGGCCCGCATTTCCGCGCCGCCGAGCAGATCTGGGTCGACGCGGGCGCCGACCATCACACACCAGGCACTGCGCGTCCGCAGGTGCTGGCCCGCTTCTCGCTGACCGAGGAAATGGCCAGCCAGGACGCCGACTTCTACCTGCACCCCGGTGTGCTCGACAGCGCCTTCCAGCTGTTCATTCCGCTGCTGGGTGTACTCAAGGGCCAGATGGCGGCCAGCAATGGCATGGCCTTCGTGCCGGTACGTGTCGGTCGCCTGCAGGTGCGTGAGCAGGTACGTGCCTCGCAGATCGTCACCGCGCGCGTCGTGCTGCGCTCGCGTGGCCCACACTCGCTGTGTGCCGACTTCGAGCTGTTCGACGCCGAAGGCCGCGCCGTGGCCGTTGCCGAAGAGGCCCGCTTCCGCGCCGTACGCCTGGGACGTGATGGCACGGCGCATCTGGATTATCTGGATATCGCACTGACTGCCGCCCCGCACCCGCTCACTCAGCCGACCGCTCCGATATTGAATCTCGCAGGCCTGGTGAATGACGCCATGCAGGCGTCAGAGGCTGCCGATGACGGTGAGGATGATGAGGCGAATGTCGGTGAGAGTACTGGTGAGAATAATGTTGCTGAGAGCGACGCGGCCGCCAGCGCACAGACACTGCTGGCCGACAGCCAGTGCTTCCGCGATGAGCTGGAGCCGCTGCTCGACAGCCTGATGCTCGCCAGCGTCCACGAGACCCTGCTGCGTCACGCCGCGCCGGGCGACCCGGAGGTGGCCCATCTCGATCACGAGGCGCTATCGCGCTGGCAGCGCCGTTGTCCGCTGTTCAGTCGTACCCTGCTCGACTGGGCCGAGTCACAAGGCCTGACGGAAGCACTCGACAGCGGCGACTGGCAGATCAACTCGCTGGACCTGCCCGCCGCCAATGATATCTGGCAGCTGCTGGTACGCGACTACCCGGGCCAGTTCCCGCTGACGCATGCCACCGGTCGCCTGCACCTGCACCTGGATGAATGGCTCAATCGCGGCATGCCCTTGGGCGGGCAGTTAGAAGGCGCTCAGTCAGAAGAGACTCAGCTGGACGGCACCGCTGATGAAACGGTGGCGGACCGCGAGGCGCTGCTCTCGGCGGATGCCAGTGCCGCACTGGAACATCTGCGCCAGCCGCTGATCCCGACGCTGCTCAAGACGGCGGTCGGCAATGCCGGCTGGCAGTGGTTGAGCGCCCAGCTCGATCAACGCATCAGCAGCGCGCTTGCTACTCTGCCTGCTGGCCAGCGTCTCGATGTGCTGGAGCTGGGTGCCGGCGGCCCCTGGCTGGGCCAGCGTCTCGCGACACTGCGCGAGGCGGATGCACGCAACGGTCGCTACGCCGCGCTGGATTACCGCTTCGTCGCCGCCAGTACCGGCGCCCTCAGTGAAGCCAATCGCCTGCAGGATGACCTGCCGCTGATCGACGTGATCGCAGGCGAGACCTTCCAGGACACTGCCCCGACCCGCAAGGCTCAGCTCGCCATCGTGCATCTGGACTTCGAGGCACCGTCACAGGCGCGCGAGCTGCTGACAGCGCTGATCGCCCATCTGGCGCCCGGCGCGCAGCTGCTGCTGTGTGGCTGTGAACCGGCGGCTTGGGCCGGGCCGATTCTGGCTCTCGATGATGGTGAGCAGTTGCGCAGTCATCCGGGCATCGCCCAATGGCAGCGTCTCTTGACCCAGCTGGGCCTCGTCATCGAGACACCAGACGCGTCTGTTGCCGGTGCCTGGTGGCTGTCCGCGACCCTCGCCGCTCAGGCACCGCTTGCGGCTCTTGCGAAAACCGCTGAAGACCAGATGGCGGCAGGTGAATCAGTCGAGAGTGAATCATTGGAAAGCGAAGCAGTGGCAAGCCAGGCCGCCACGCTCTCCATCGCGTTGCTGGATAGCCCGCAGGCACCGGCGAATCAGACACTGCTGACAAGCTTGAGCGACTCGCTGGCTGCACGCGGCCATCAGGTCAGCCATCAGCGCCTGCCAGCCAGTCTGCCGGTGGATGCCTCCGGATTGATCGAGCAGCTTGGCGACGTTGATCATCTGATCGCGCTGCCCAGCGCGGCGGCGACAGCTGAGAAGAATGATACGGACAGCACCAACGCCCTCCAGTGCGCACGCCAACAGCTACTGACACAGGTCGCCCAGGCCTTTGACAGCGCCCAGGAGCAGGACGACAGCCGCCTCGCCCCGACCCTGTGGGTGCTGACACATGACGTGGCGACGCTGTGGCAGACAAGCGATGCCCCCGCAGCGACTCCTCCGGCGGATGCGGCCAGCTGGGGCTTTGCGCGCAGTCTGGCCAACGAGAGCCAGTCGCTGACCATTCGCCTGCTGGATACGCCGACACTGGAGCACGATGCCATCAGCATGTCGGCCTTGATGGACGCACTGGTGCAGGAACTCGAAGCGCCGGATCACGAGCAGGAAGTGGTGCTGGATGCCACTGGCGCGCGCTTCGCGACACGCCTGCGTCAGGTGGCGGCGCCTCAGCAGGCCGCTGGCGCAGAGAATGCCCGCTTGCAGGCATCTGGGACCCAGCGCCACGCCGTCAGCCTCGGCTTCAGCCAGCCCGGCCAATTGCGCAATCTGGAATGGCAGCCACGCATATTGCCCGCCGTGGCAGCCGGCGAAGTCGAAGTGCGTGTCGAGGCGACCGGCCTCAACTTCCGCGATGTCATGTACACCCTCGGCCTGCTGTCGGATGAAGCCATCGAACACGGCTTCTCCGGCCCGAGCCTGGGGCTCGAGTTCTCCGGCATCGTCACTCAGGCCGGTGCCAATGCCGAATTCACGATCGGCGATCGTGTGGTCGGCTTCGGCCCGGCCAGCTTCTCCGACCGTCTGGTGATCGCTGATACGGCGCTGGCCCATGTGCCCCACGGCGTCAGCCTGGAAGCTGCGGCGACCATCCCGACCACCTTCTTCACCGTCTACTACGCGCTCAAGCATCTGGCGCGGTTGGAAGAAGGCGAGAAGGTACTGATTCACGGCGCCGCCGGCGGCGTGGGCATCGCGGCATTGCAGATCGCCGAGTGGCTGGGCGCCGAGGTGTTCGCCACCGTCGGCTCGCCGGCCAAGCGTGACTTCCTGGCGCTGATGGGCATCGACAACGTTTATGACTCGCGCAGCCATGGCTTCGCCGAGGATATCCTGGCCGATCTCGCCGCACATCAGCAGCGTGATTCGTCTGTCGATGCCCGCGGTGTCGATGTGGTGCTCAATTCGCTGGCCGGTGAAGCCATCGCCCAGAATCTACGCGTGCTCAAGCCGTTCGGGCGCTTCTGTGAGCTGGGCAAGCGCGACTTCTACGAGAACACCCCGATGGGGCTGCGTCCGTTCCGCAACAACTTGAGCTACTTCGGCATCGATTCCGATCAGCTGATGAAGGAATGCCCGGGCCTGACCACGCGCCTGTTCCGCGAGATGATGGCGCTGTTCGAGGACGGCACCCTGGCGCCGCTGCCCTACACCACCTTCGATGCCAGTCAAGTAGTCGAGGCCTTCCGCTACATGCAGCAGGCCCGCCAGATCGGCAAGGTCGTCGTCACTCAGCATACTGCCGAACACGCCGCTGAGAAGACAGCTAGTGCAGTGCCCCATCAGCCCGATACGCTCGCGGCCGATCAAAAGACACTGACGATCGACCCGGCGGGCAGCTATCTGGTCACCGGCGGTCTGGGCGGCTTTGGCCTGCGCAGCGCTGAGTGGCTGGCCGCGCTGGGGGCACGTGAGCTGGTCCTGCTCGGACGCTCCGGCGCGGCCAGTGAAGAAGCACAGCAAGGTGTTGCGCGTCTCGAGGCCCAGGGAGTGAACGTGCATGCGCTGGCCTGTGATGTCGCCGACGAAGCCGCGTTATCCAAGGTGTTCGCACGCTTCGGCAAGTCCGCTGAAGACGATGGCATCGCCCCGCTCAAGGGCATCATCCATGCCGCCGCGGTAATCGATGATGCACTGATTCGCCATCTCGATGCCGAGCGTATCCAGCGCGTGATGACGCCGAAGCTGGAAGGTGCACGCCTGCTGGATCGCCTGAGTGCCGAGCATGCGCTGGACTTCTTCGTGCTCTACTCCTCGGCCACCACCCTGTTCGGCAACCCGGGACAGAGCGTCTACGTGGCGGCCAACCACTGGCTGGAGGGCCTCGCCGCCAACCGTCGTGCGCGTGGCCTGCCCGCCACCTGCGCACGCTGGGGCGCCATCGAGGATGCCGGCTTCCTGGCACGCAACGAGAAGACCCGCGAAGCACTCAAGAATCGCCTCGGCGGTGATGCGCTGATGGCAGACCACGCGCTGGCCTGTCTCGGCGAGATGATCAGTGCAGATCAGAACGCCCAGGCTCTCGGCCTGCCTGGCCGCTCACTGGGCGTGCTGGAACTGGACTGGGCCGCGCTTGCACGCTTCCTGCCGACCGCCGCCACGCCACGCTTCGAGGAAATCGCTCGCCGCGCCGGTGAGGATGACAACAGCCAAGCGCAGCAGGATGATATCGCCGCGGCACTGGCGGGGTTGAGCGGCGAAGCGCTGCAGACCGCTATCGTTGAGATTCTCAAGGGCGAGCTGAGCAAGATCCTGTTGATCGACGCCAGCGCCATCGACGTCAACAAGAGCGTCTACGACATGGGCTTCGACTCGCTGATGGGGGTCGAGCTGATGACGGCAGTCGAGGCACGCCTGGGCATCAGCATTCCGGTGATGATGATCAGCGAAGCCGCCACCCTGTGGCGCCTCGCGGAGCGCCTGATGCACAAGATGGGCAACGCCGACGGCGAGGAAGCCGAAAGCAACTCCGAAGACCAGGCCATGGCACAGCTGGTGAAGCAGCATGGTGGCGAGACGGCCACGCTGACAGAGCGGGGAGAGATGGTCAGCAAGTAGTTAAATCTCCACTAGACACGGCAAGGCACGGATTCTTGGTGCCTTGCCATATTCAGCATTTCTACCTGATCGAATCAGAAGATTGTTATTCAAAAACCTAGTTGAAGGTTAAAAGAACCATTGGGGGTAATTGTTGATGAAGATAGCCATCGCAGGCACAGGCTATGTCGGCCTCTCCAACGCCATGCTGCTCGCACAGCATCATGAAGTGATCGCACTGGATATCGTGCCAGGCAAGGTGGAAGGGCTGAACCGTGGTGTCGCACCGATTGAAGACGCCAAGATTGACGAGTTTCTGGCGCGTGGGGACCTGAATTTCCGCGCTACCCTCGACAAGGAAGAGGCTTATCGTGGTGCCGATTTCGTGATCATCGCGACGCCGACGGATTACGATACCACCACCAACTACTTCAATACTTCCAGTGTTGAAGCGGTGATTCAGGATGTACGCGACATCAATCCTGAAGCGGTGATGGTGATCAAGTCCACTGTGCCGGTGGGCTATACGGTAGAGGCGCGTGAGCGTTTCAATACCGAGAATCTGATCTTCTCGCCGGAGTTCCTGCGCGAAGGCAAGGCACTGTACGACAACCTGCATCCGTCTCGCATCATCGTCGGTGAGTGCTCCGAGCGTGCCGAGGTGTTCGCTGGTCTGCTCAAGGAAGGCGCGATCAAGCAGGGTGTTGATGTGCTCTTCACTGACAGCACCGAGGCGGAGGCCATCAAGCTGTTTGCCAATACCTACCTGGCAATGCGCGTCGCCTACTTCAATGAGCTGGATACCTACGCCGAATCGCATGGCCTGGATGCCAAGCAGATCATCGAAGGTGTGGGACTGGACCCGCGCATCGGGCAGCATTACCACAACCCGTCATTCGGGTATGGGGGCTACTGTCTGCCGAAGGATACCAAGCAGCTGTTGGCCAATTATCAGGAAGTGCCCAACAACATGATCCAGGCCATCGTCGATGCCAACATCACGCGCAAAGACTTCATCGCGGAATCCGTGCTCAAGCGCAACCCGCAGGTGGTGGGGGTGTACCGCCTGGTGATGAAGTCCGGCTCTGACAACTTCCGCGCCAGTGCAATGCAGGGCGTGATGAAGCGCATCAAGGCCAAGGGTGTGGAGGTGGTGGTGTACGAGCCGGTACTGGAAGAGGACACCTTCTTCGGGTCACGCGTCACGCGAAATCTCGAGTCGTTCAAGCAGGAAGCAGACGTCATCCTGAGCAATCGCATGGCGGAAGAGCTCACTGATGTGGTTGAAAAGGTATACACCCGTGACCTGTTTGGTAACGACTAAGGAACGATGATCAATTCGGCTCTGCGCGCCTGAAGCGCTAAAAATGGTGCTTCAAACGCAATAGCGGTCGCGTTCTGAGCTGTAAAAGTTGCCTATTGTCCCTACCAGCCGGATTCTCCGGCTGGTAGGGAGGATTCAGGCTCTGCGATATTTCATGTAGATTTGACTTCATCCGGCATGAAGTGGATCCACCCTTTGGGCTACTTGGGTCAGTGAGACTAGATTCATGGACGAAATGACCATCCTGTCCGTCAATGCACATCATGATCTCAACGATCATGCTCCCCTGTCGCTCATGACCAGCGCCGAGGGCTTCACCCTACTGCTCGCCAAGACCGACAGCGCGACCTATCTCGTGATCGCCCAGCATATGGGCCGCACGGTGTCGACGGTAGAGCTCGCCTCAGTACGCTATGCAGACTTTGTCATCCAGCTAATTGATGAGCACATTCGACAACATCCGGGGCTACAGTGTGAAGAGCTGGATATGCACATTCGGCTAAAAGCCAGGGACCATGTCCCCCGCACCCCTCTGCCTGACGATTTCATGGCACCTGGTGCGTGATCCTTCCCATGATGTTGCAGACGGTAGGCGAGAAGACCGAGCGGCCAACGCATTGAAAAGGCATGCGAGTCTCGATAAGGGGCATTATTGTGGGTGGCGCTTGAGCAGCCCGGGCGGGTGACTCACCGACCGCACGCGCGCAACCGCATGTGGCGGGTCCTCAGCAAGTCCCATCGAGATTCGTTCCCACGCGCGCAAAGGCTTGCCCTCTTGCCGACACCCCATCATCATCAAGGGAAAGATCGCTTCAACTTCAAGGACTTCCTCTTTGGCAACACGTCACTCCTCCGGCCTCTCTCCCCGCGACATGAAACAACAGCTGCTGGACAAGGCGCGTGCCCGTCGTACCCAAACAACCGCTCGCGTGGCGGACGACGCAGGCGACGATGTGTTTGCCAGCAAGCCAACACCGCTGGTGATCAGCGATGACTTCGTGCGTTTCGATCGCCAGCCCGGTTATCAGCAGCTGAGCATGATGCAGCAGGCCGGTGCCGCCTTCGGCGTGCCGGAGCCCTTTTTCCGCGTGCATGAAGGCTGCGCCGGCGCCACGACACGCATCGATGGGCGCGAGCTGATCAACTTCGCCAGCTACAACTACCTCGACTATTCCCGTCATCCCGAGGTGATCAAGGCGGCGGCCGAGGCGGCGGCCCATTACGGCACCTCGGTGTCGGCCTCACGCGCCGTCTCCGGTGAGCGTCCGATCCATCGGCAGCTGGAAGCGGCGGTGGCGCGCACCTACGAGGTCGAGGATGCGGTGGTGTTCGTCAGCGGTCATGCCACCAATGTCTCCACGCTGGGCTATCTGCTCGGCCCGAAGGACCTGATCCTGCATGACGAGTGGATCCACAACAGCTCGCTGGTGGGCGCTCAGCTCTCCGGCGCTCGTCGCATGCCCTTCGCGCACAACGACCCCGACGCGCTGGAAGCCCTACTCAGCAGTCAGCGCGGCAAGTTCGAGCGCGTGCTGATCGTCACTGAAGGCCTCTACAGCATGGACGGCGACGTGCCGGACCTGCCGCGTCTGATCGCCCTCAAGCAACAGTACCGCTGCTGGCTGATGGTCGATGAAGCCCACTCCTTCGGCGTGCTTGGGGAGCGCGGGCTCGGCCTGAGGGAGCACTTCGACATCGCTGCGCGTGACGTCGATATCTGGATGGGCACGATGAGCAAGACGCTGTCCGGCTGCGGCGGCTACATCGCCGGCTGCAAGGAGCTGGTCAGCATGTTGCGCTACTTCGCGCCGGGCTTCCTCTACTCGGTGGGCATGCCGGCCCAGGTCGCCGCCCCGTCGCTGAAGATCCTCGAACTGCTCCAGGGTGATGATGCCAGACAGCGCATCGCGCGCCTGCATGCCGTCTCCGGCTACTTCCTCACGCGCGCCCGTGCGCTGGGGCTGGATGTCGGCGACAGCCTGGGCGTCGCGGTGGTGCCTGTCATCCTCGGCAGCTCCCTGGTGGCGGCACGCCTCTCCAACCAGTTGTTCGAGGCCGGCTTCAACGTCCAGCCCATCCTGCACCCCGCCGTGCCGGAGAAGAGCGCTCGTCTGCGCTTCTTCCTCTCCTGCGAGCACACCGAAGCCCAGGTGGACGCCGTCCTCGAGACCCTCATCCAGCAGCTGAGCGACATTAAGGCAGGGCTCTGAGGGTCGTCAGCCCACACGGGACGGATCGGCCAGTTCTGCCATTTCACACCCCGGAACGAAAAACGCGGCCCTGCTCAAAAGCGGGGCCGCGTTTTTGTCACGGGATCGTCACTACCGAAAATCAGTAAGCGACCGGTGATCCCATCTACCGCAGAGTCCTGAATTCCGTCACGTTAGATGTCCATCTATCAATAAGTGGACACTTATCATGACGGAATCAAGCGTGTTGGAAGTTCCTCGCAAGCGTCGCCGCTTCACTGCCGCCTTCAAGGCCAGGATCGTCGAAGCGTGTCAGCAACCCGGTGCCTCCGTTGCCGGAGTGGCGTTGGAGCACAGCCTGAATGCTAACCTGGTCCACAATTGGATCCGTACCACCCGTCAGCAAACGGCTGTGCCAGAAATACCGGCATTTGTACCGGTGCCCATGACTCGCGAGTTGTCACCGGCCACTCCCCAGCATCAGGTGGCGGACCCTATTCGCCTCACCATCCCGCACCCCAACGGCCCGATGGTCATCGAGTGGCCTGCCTCGGAGGCCGACACCTGTCGATCTCTGATTCGGGAGCTGCTCGCATGATCCGCATCGACGAAATCTGGCTGGCTACCGCCCCCCTGGATATGCGGGCCGGTCCGGACACTGCGTTGGCCCGAGTGGTGAAGGTCTTCGGCGCGGCTCGCCCGCATTGTGCTTATCTGTTCGCCAACCGGCGTGGCAACCGCATGAAGGTGCTGGTCCACGATGGTCTGGGCATCTGGCTGTGCGCCAGGCGCCTGAACCAGGGCAAGTTCCACTGGGCTGGCAACCGGCATGGCGATTGCGTCGAGCTCTGCCCCGAGCAGGCCATGGCACTGGTGCAGGGCCTACCCTGGCAGCGTCTCGGCACCGACGGCGTCATCTCTGTCGTCTGACACGCCAGGCCAGGTACGGCACAGAACCTCCCGGCCCGCTATTCGCTGATGCGCCAATCCCACTGCCTTCGGCGGGCTGGCATACTGGCGGAATGACGACGCCCCCCGACCTGACTCAACTCTCTCCCGATCAGCTCCGCCACTTGGCGGCAACGCTGATGACGCAGGTGGAGGAAAAGGAGAAAGCGCTACGCCACAGCGAGCAGGTCAATCAAAAGCTGACCTATGAAATGGCATTGCTCAAGCGCCACGCCTTCGGCAAGCGCAGCGAGCAGCTCAATGTCCTGCAGATCAGCCTGCTGGAGGAAGGGGGGGACGCCGACATTGCTGCCATCGAGACCGAGCTGGAAGAGCTCCACCTCACTGCTGCCACGCCAGTGGCAAGGAAGACGCCCAAGCGCACGCCCTTACCTCCCGAGCTACCGCGCACCGAGATTCATCATGATCCGGAGAATGATCACTGCCGGTGTGGTTGTCAGCTGAGGCGGATCGGCGAGGAAATCAGTGAGAAGTTGGATTACACGCCGGGCGTGTTCCACGTCGAGCGGCATATCCGTGGCAAGTGGGTCTGCGACCAATGCGAGACACTGACCCAGGCACCGATGCCGACGCAGGTCATTGACAAGGGCATCCCCACCGCCGGCTTGCTGGCCCAGGTGCTGATCGCCAAATATGCTGATCACCTGCCACTCTATCGCCAGGAGCAGATCTTCGCCCGCGCCGGCGTAGCGATTCCGCGCTCCACCCTGGCCGAGTGGGTCGGCACCTGCGGGGTGCGACTTCAGCCGCTGATCGATGCACTGCGTGAAGTGTTGCTCAACGAGCCGGTGCTGCATGCCGACGAAACGCCGGTACCGATGCTGGCCCCTGGCAAGAAGAAGACGCACCGCGCCTATCTCTGGGCCTACGCCACCACCCCGTATGCCGGGTTGAAGGCCGTAATCTACGACTTCAGCGAGGGACGTGGCGGACAACATGCCCGCCGTAAATTTGTCGATCTGCACGTCGCTGGCAAGAGCCAGATCGCCGGGCAGGCTATCGAACTGATCGGTCAGCTATACCAGGTGGAGCGTGAGGTACAGTCACTCAGTGCGGAAGAGCGTCAACGGCTGCGGGAGACGAAAGCAAAGCCCATCGCCGATGCGCTACATCGCTGGATGCTGGCGCATCGCGAGAAGGTCCCGAATGGTTCGGCGACGGCGAAAGCGTTGGATTACAGCCTGAAGCGCTGGGCGGCGTTGACGCGCTACCTGGATGACGGCGCGTTGCCGATCGATAACAACCGGGTGGAGAATCTGATTCGCCCCTGGGCGCTGGGGCGTTCAAACTGGCTGTTCGCCGGATCTCTGCGCAGTGGCCAGCGTGCTGCCACCATCATGAGCCTCATTCAGTGTGCCAAGCTGAACGGCCATGAGCCCTATACCTACCTGAAGAATGTGCTGGAAAGGCTGCCGACCCAAAAGGCTAGCCAAGTGCACGAACTTCTGCCCCATCATTGGCAGCATACTGCGTGATCACTCGCAAGCGGTGATGCCCGAACGCTTACCCTGATCTCCCGAAAGCTCGCTCAACACCTGCTCGAACACCTCTTTAGGCTGGGCCCCGTTCAGAGCGCTGCGACGATTGAAGACGAAGGTCGGCACGCTGGAGATGCCCATCTGCTGCCACTGGGCTTCGTGCGCCCTTACCTGCTGGAGGGCTTCCGGGTCGTCCAGTTTTGCCAGCCCTTCAGTGGCATCCAGCCCGACCGCGGCCAGAGCGTCCGCCATCACGGCGCGGTCTGACATGTCCTTCTGCAAGGTGAAGTAGTCAGCATAGAACTGCATCATCAGGTCATGCTGCATGCCCTGTTCGGCGGCGTACTCGAGCAGAACGTGGAGCTCGAGGGTATTCACCATGCGCATGTCGTCGAAGAAATTGAAGACCAGGCCTTCCTCGGCTGCCAGAGCGGTCAGGTTGCGACGTACCTCGGCACTGGCCTTGGGCGTGGTGTCGTACTTGCGCTCGATATGGGCGCGCAGATTCTCGCCATGTGCCGGCATGTCCGGATTCAGCTCGAAGGGCTGCCATTCGATCTCGACGCTATCTTCCAGGCCGAGTGACTGAATGGCGCTCTCGAGGCGCTTGTAGCCGATCACGCACCACGGGCACATCACGTCGGAGACGATGTCGATCTTGAGCTTGTCTTGCATGTCAGTTCTCCTGAGCGGTGAAGCAACCTCCTCCACCCCACGTAAATAGTCGTGAGCGACTGCTCAAATTTTGCGCGTACTGTAGACCCGTCACCTTCGCAGGTCAAAATACTTTCAGGGTGCCTGCTGTGTCTCGAGGCGTCGCTCGTGGGCGCGCAGCGTGCCCCACACGATCGCCAGCCAGAAGGCGTAGACCATCACGCCACTGGCCTGGGAGAACATCACCCAGGTCATCCCGAAGTCGAGGAAGGTCAGCGGCAGTAGCACGCCGGCGACAGCCAGTGAGCGCAATGTCAGATCATCGCTGTCCAGGCGACGGTAGAAGAGTCGCAGCGGCACCAGATAGAGTGCCAGCAACGCCAGCAAGCCCAGTATCCCGCGCTTGACCCAGGCATCGAGAAACTCGTTGTGGGGATGCTCGTAAGGTTGAACGTGGCGACTAAGCTCTCCCCGCTCGATCATCGCATCACGCGCCTCGGCATACCCCGTCTCGCCCCTGCCCAGCCACGGCTGCTCGGCGATCATCAGCAGAGCCCCCCGCCACATCTCGAGACGCGCCCCCGCAGAGGTGCCGGCATTGCGGTCCTCCACGTACTTCGTGACATCCGAGACACCGGCTTCGACACGTTGCTGAATGCCGGTGGCCGGCGTCATCACCATCAAGGCGATCACCCCGGCGCACATGAAGACGCCCAGTCTGAGCACACGGCGTGAAATCACCTCACCATACCTGCGATACAGCACCCAGGCCGCGAAGGGAAAGCCGATCCAACCGCCGCGTGTCCCCGACATCAACGAGCCGATGATGCCGAAGGCCCCGCCAACCAGCAGCGCCAGTATCCAATAGCGCCGCCGGGCACCTGCCTGACTCATGGCCCAGCCAAGTCCCGCGAGACACATCAGCCCCATCAACATGCAGATATCGCCGAAATTGATGGTGTTGGTAAAGCCACCGGCGCGGTGCACACCCCACACCAGCTTCTGCCACATCGCCCAGCTGCCGGTCAGCACGCTGCCGAGGATCAACCCACCCCACATCGCCCCCAGCAACGGAGGACACGACAATACGAGCAACAGCACCGGCACAGCCAGCAACAGGCGGATAGGCACGCCTGTCGTCTGCCACGCATCCCCCTGCAGCAGGAGGCTAATCAGCAACAAGGCTGCGAGGCCCACCATCACGCCGATGACGGTCACGTCCTCCTTGCGAGGCGCGCGCAGCAGCGTGCGCGGCTCGCGCAGCAGCCCATAGCCACTGAGCAACACCAGCAGTGCCGGCCCGATGCTATAACCAGAGGGCACGACCAGACTGAGCAGACCGAACAGGAAAACGCCGTAGGACACGGGGCGCGACGTCACCGTGGAAACATCGGCATCAACGGGGGATGAAGCTGAACGAGCGAGGGAATCGTATGACGGCATACCTGGCCTTCCTGACCCAGTGATGACTCTATGAAGGATGGCCCGAGCCACTCAGGCGCATGCTGCAGAGGGCTATTGAGGACTCCATGGGAGAGATAGCCTGACACAACTCCCCTCCTTCTTGGCATCAGGCAAGCAGCATGAAAGTCATCACCTGCTCCCTCTTACCCGGTACCCTGTGCGCTCATACAAAAACGCCGCATCACGGGGATGCGGCATTGTATTTTCGATCAATAAGCAGCGCTCAGGATCAATCGTTGCCGAACAGATCCCGGGTGTAGACCTTGTCGACCACATCGGCGAGCTCTTCCGCCATGCGATTGCTCAGAATGACGTCAGCTTCCTGCTTGAACGCCTCGAGGTCTCGCATGACGCGTGACCCGAAGAAGGTGTCCTCTTCCAGTACCGGCTCGTACACCACCACTTCCACACCCTTGGCCTTGATGCGCTTCATTACGCCCTGCATGGCACTGGCGCGGAAGTTGTCAGAGCCGGACTTCATCACAAGGCGATACACCCCCACCACCTGAGGGTTGCGCTTGAGCACGGATTCCGCAATGAAGTCCTTGCGCGTAGTGTTGGCATCGACGATGGCCTGGATCATGTTGTTGGGCACTTCCTGATAATTGGCCAACAACTGCTTGGTATCCTTCGGCAGGCAGTAACCCCCATACCCGAAGGACGGGTTGTGATAATGCTGACCGATGCGCGGGTCCAGCCCCACCCCTTCGATGATCTGCCTGGCATCCAGGCCATGTGATTCGGCGTAGGTATCCAGCTCATTGAAGTAGGCGACGCGCATTGCCAGGTAAGTATTGGCGAACAGCTTGATGGCCTCTGCCTCGGTGCTGTCAGTGAACAGCACATCGACACCCTGCTTGATGGCACCTTCCTTGAGCAGCCCAGCGAACACCTCGGCACGCTCGGAGCGCTCACCGACGATGATACGAGATGGGTGCAGGTTGTCGTACAGCGCCTTGCCTTCACGCAGGAATTCCGGCGAGAAGATCAGATTCTCGGTATTGAAACGCTCACGCGCCTCTACCGTATAGCCTACCGGCACAGTGGACTTGATCACCATCACCGCGTCAGGATTGATGTCGCGCACATCCTGAACCACTGCTTCGACACTGGAAGTATTGAAGTAGTTAGTGGTGCTATCGTAATCCGTCGGCGTGGCGATGATCACGAAATCGGCACCGCGATAGGCCTCTTCCTTGTCGAGGGTAGCGCGGAAGTTCAGGTCCCCACGTGCCAGAAACTCGTCAATCTCGGTGTCTTCTATCGGTGCGACACCACGGTTCAGCCCCTCCACCTTCTCTGGCACGATATCCAGTGCGATCACTTCATGATGCTGCGCAAGCAGCATGGCATTGGAGAGACCGACGTAACCTGTGCCTGCGATGGCGATTTTCATACTGAAGATTCCTGTAATTCATAAACAACCATCGAGCAGCATATCCCCAACGATCAGTTCATATTCAGAACACGAAAAGAACATTCGGGATGCTTCTTGTTGCGCAACGAGACAGCGCCATAGCATAACGCCGAATTACGAAATACTGCATCCTTGGTGCAGCTCTCAAAAGACGCAAAATTCTCATACCGTGAAATCCCATGAAGCGCTGTCGTGACATGGACGACTACTGGCGCGGCTTCTCCTCACAGGTATGGAAGTGATCCTGACCGCGAGCTGAGCTCTGCTCTCGCAGGCAACGTCCGGTCGTGCTGAAGCCCCTCAGTTACCTGCCGTACCAACCAACAGGCCCCAATCCTCTAGATCGGGGCCTTCTTGTCTGCACCTTCACTCAAGAGTGCATGAGTGAGTCACAATCTCTCACGCCGCACTCACCGACCGGTGAAGTTGTTGCGCACCAGATCGACCACATCATCCATGCGCCCATTGAGCACCGCCTTGGCGGAGTAGAGCGCGGTGGAGGCGATCTGCCCGGCTTCGACGTGCGGCGGCATCACCAGCTCCATGCGGTTGACCTTAACCTCCAGCACCCCAGGGCCGTCCTGCGCCAGCAGGCTCTGCACTGCCTCATCCAGCTCGTGTTTCTCCTCGACACGCCGTCCCCACAGCCCCATGGACTGGGCGACCAGCGAGAAGTCGGGGTTCTCGAGTTCGGTGTAGGTATCCAGGATGCCCTCGACCTTCTGCTCCAGCTCCACGAAGCCCAGCGTGCTGTTGTTGAAGATGACGATCTTGAGCGGGATCTTCTCCTGCTTGAGGGTCAGCAGGTCCCCCATCAGCATCGACAGACCGCCATCACCGCACATGGCGATCACCTGACGTTCAGGGTAGGCCTTCTGGATGCCGATGCCCTGGGGGTAGGCATTGGCCATGGTGCCATGCATCAGGCTTGGCAGCGTGCGGCGCTTGCCGTTAGCGCGGATATGACGCAGGCACCACACCATGGGGCTGCCGCCATCGGCGGTGAAGACGGCGTCCTCACTGGCATGGCGGTCCAGCGCCAGAGTCAGCTCCTGCGGGTGAATCAGATGCTCATCGTCGGAGGTGACGGCGGCCTCGTCGCGTGCCTCGAGATATTTCTTGCGGCAGCTGTCCAGCCAGCCGCTGTCATCACGCGGGTCCACGCGGGTCAGCAGAGCGGCACAGGTGTCCTTGACGCTACCGACGACACCGAGATCCACCGGATGACGGATACCGATCTTGCCGGGGTCGAGATCCACCTGGATCACGGTGGCCTTGTCCGGATAGAACTGGGACCAGGCAAAGCTGCAGCCCAGCAGCAGCAAGGTGTCACACTCCGCGACGGCCTCGTAGCCGCCCTGCAGGCCGAACACGCCGGTCATGCCGACTTCGAGTTCATTGTTGGGCTCGATGAAGTCCTTGGCACGCGACGTCCAGGCCACCGGCGCCTTGAGGCGACGTGCCAATGCCAGCACTTCTTCCTGCGCATCCTGACAGCCGACCCCGGCGTAGATCGACACCTTGCCCGGCTGATTGAGCGCCTCGGCGACGGCGGCCAGCTCCTGCTCACTCGGGCGGATCACCGGCGAGAAGCGATGGGCACGCCAGGGCAGCGAGGCCTTCGGCTTCTGCGGGAAAAGATCCCCCGGGACGATCAGCACCGCGACCCCACCTTCCGCCAGCGCCTTCTGCGCCGCGATGGCCACCATGCGGCGAGCATTCTCGGGATTGGTCAGGTATTCACAGAACACGCTGTACTGGGAATAAAGCGCCTTCTGGTCCACATCCTGCGGGAAGCCCACGCCCATCTCGGCGGTATCGATCTGCGAGGCGATGAACACCACCGGTGCGCCATTGCGATGCGATTCGATCAGACCATTGAGAAAGTGGGTGCTCCCCGGGCCACAGGTGCCGGCACAGCAGGTCAGCTCCCCGCTGATGAAGGACTCGCCACCTGCCGCGAAGCCGGCCACCTCCTCATGCCGCACATGCACCCACTCCATCTCGGAGCGCCGGATGGCGTCGGTGAAATGGTTGATGGTATCGCCGACGATGCCATAACAGCGCTTGGCACCTGCCTCGAGCAGGGATTCGGTGATGATCTCGGAGACGCTATGGGCCGAAGAATGGGACTTGGACATGGGGGCGCTTTCCTTTTCCGTTGAGTTGCGGTGAAGGATGAGCAATGCATTCACTCATTCGAATAAACAGTAAACAAGACGTTGGGATGACCCGAGGAAATGCAATGGTGAGGACGCAAGGCATCAGTGGCACACGGCGTTGCGTGCGGCGTAGCATGAGCCTGAGGCACCCGAACCACGAGGGCCTGATCACGCCACGCAGCGTGCACAGGCGGAGTGCACAGGCAGAGCTGTGCATGCAGAGCAGAGCGCAGTGATGGATGGAGCGATACTGGAGAGAGCGCAATGCCGGAGAGAACGATGCTGAGGAGAACGAGAATGCTGAAGAGGATGGGCATGCAATGGCCGATCATTCAGGCCCCGATGGCAGGCGTCTCGACGCCTCATCTGGCAGCCGAGGTCTCGAAGGCAGGCGGGCTGGGCTCGATCGGCGTCGGTGCCACGGATGCCGACGGCGCCCGCAGGATGATCACAGAACTGCAAGCGCTGACCGACAGGCCCTTCAACGTCAATGTCTTCGTGCACTCGGCCCCGGCACATGACACTGCTCGCGAGACAGCCTGGCGGGAGTGGCTGACGCCGCACTTCCAGGCCTTCGAGGCAACGCCCCCCACCAGACTCGACACGCTCTATACCAGCGTTGCCGATGACCCCGACATGCAGGCGATGTTGCTGGAGACTCGCCCACCCGTCGTCAGCTTTCACTTCGGCCTGCCCTCACGCGATTTCATCCGCGCCTTGAAGGAGGCAGGCATCTGGCTCATGGCGACGGCGACCCACCTGGAGGAAGCCAGCGCTATCGAGCGGGCCGGCCTGGACGCCATCGTGGCGCAGGGATTTGAAGCGGGAGGCCATCGCGGCATGTTTGATCCAACAGCCGCGGATACCCAGCTGAGCACTGCCGCCCTAACCAGGCAGCTGGTAGGCGCCACGCATCTGCCGATCATTGCCGCAGGAGGCATCATGAATGGTGAGGCCATTGCCGCCGCTCTCGCGAATGGCGCCGTGGCAGCCCAACTCGGAACCGCCTTCATCGCCTGCCCGGAATCCAGCGCCGATGCCGCCTATCGAGACGCACTCGCAGGGCCAGCAGCGCATGACACCCGCATGACCTCGATCGTCTCGGGCCGCCCCGCACGCATTCTCGCCAATCGATTCGTCAGTCTGATGGAAGACCCATCATGCCCCACACCACCGGACTACCCTCTCACCTACGCCGCCGGCAAGGCGCTCAACGCCGCCGCCAGATCCCAGGGCGACACCGGTTTCGGGGCACAGTGGGCGGGCCAGGGCGCCCCGCTGGCCAGAGCGATGCCAGCGGGAGAGCTGATGGCAATATTGGGAAAGGAATGGACACAAGCGTCTAGCAATACGCAATGATCAGCGCTTCATCTTGTCCCGCGTCGTGTAATAGACGCTGTCGATATGCGAGAGCATGGCGCGTTCGGCGGCGTCAGGGTCGCCGGCGCGCAGCGCTTCGACGATACGTACGTGCTCTTCATAGCTGCGCTTGATCGAGCCATGCTCGGCCATGACCTGGCGACGAATGTTGAGCGCATAGGTATAGAGCTCGTGGGCGTAGCGGATCAGGATCTCGTTGCGCGAATACTCCGCGATCACCTGATGGAAGTTCTGATCCGAGAGCTGGAAGTTCACCGGCGAGTCGAAATGCTGGGACTGGGCGTCCAGCAAGGCATCCAGCTTCTTGAGGCCCGCGGCATCGATGTGCCGTGCTGCGCGGCGGGCGATGGCCGACTCCACCACGATACGGCTCTCGAAGACGCTCTCGATGTCCAGATTGTTGAGCTCATCGCCCTGCTGACGTGCGGGATGATTGCGGAAGCTGTCGATCACGGCCTCACTGGCACACACCCGTGACTTGCTGCCATGCGAGACATTGAGCAGACCATAGCCCGTCAACAGCGCCAGCCCCCCGCGCACGGTCTCACGACTCACTTCAAACAGCTGCGCCAGCTCACGCTCGCTGGGTAGTTCATCTCCATCGCGCAACAGGCCGGTCAGGATCATCTCGATGAGCTTGTCGGCGAGAATTTCCTTCTTGGTCTGATTCTTCAGCGCTTTCTCGAAGGCGAAAGGCGTCTGGTTCATGCGGCCCCCACTGGTATAGATTTCATACCAGAATAACTGACAACCGAATCAGGCGCACCAGAAAACCGACCATGGTCGCAATTTTCGAGAAATCCTTGACCAATCATCGTGCGCTCGGCTAATTTTCACCTCAACTGATCCGGTAAACCAACCAGCAGTCCAATCAAGTCGTGATATTTCACAGTCCTGAACTGTCTTGAGAAGACCCTGACGCCAGAGGCCGGACTGCTGAGCACGCCCGACATCGACACGATCGACAACGATCTACCACATCAGGGAAAACGCATGAAAGCTTTCAGACCGCGAGAATGTCAGCAAGATATGTCTCAACCAGTGCCGCTTTCTTCTGTTTCCGCCGAATTCCGCCTTTGAAAGATTTCTCTCCTTTCAGGTAATTCAG
>NZ_JAKUMF010000079.1:0-340 GCF_029991385.1 Cobetia sp. BMC6 | reverse complement strand
CGCCGAACACGGAGCTGGTAAAGAAAGCGCTGACCATGGCCTACGAATCGCGTGGAGAGCCACGGAATATCCTGTTTCATTCGGATCAGGGTTGCCAGTACACCAGCCGGGCATTCCGGCAGATGCTTTGGCGCTACCGAATGACGCTGAGTCTCAGTCGCCGTGGCAATTGCTGGGACAATGCCCCAACAGAGCGCTTCTTCAGAAGCCTGAAAACGGAATGGATACCAGAGATCGGCTATCCCGATGTCGCTGCGGCGAAGCGATCTGTCACTGATTATATGATCGGTTACTACAGCAGCCTCAGGCCGCACAAGCATAACGATGGGATACCGCCGAA
>NZ_JAKUMF010000078.1:0-340 GCF_029991385.1 Cobetia sp. BMC6 | reverse complement strand
GCAAAAATGGTCACGCAGGCAGGAATACAGTTGAGTCGTTATCGGGCCAGCAGGCGGATGAAGCAGCTGGGGCTGATGAGTTCGCAGCCGCCGAGGCACGCCTACAAGAAGGCTGATCAGCCACACCTGGATATACCGAATGTTCTTGATCGGGAGTTCGATGTAAAGAAGCCCAATCAGGTATGGACCGGCGACATTACCTATATTTGGACAGGGGCACGCTGGGCTTATCTGGCAGTGGTCATCGACTTGTATGCTCGTAAACCCGTGGGGTGGGCATTGTCCCTATCGCCGAACACGGAGCTGGTAAAGAAAGCGCTGACCATGGCCTACGAATCGC
>NZ_JAKUMF010000077.1:0-418 GCF_029991385.1 Cobetia sp. BMC6 | reverse complement strand
TCCTGACCCTTGGCTTGGGCTTGCAAGCGCCTTGGAAACTCAAGGACCAGCATCTGGATACCACGTCATCTCCGCATCGTCTCGAGCTTTACGTGGAAGCCGACCGGGGGAGCCTTTATGCCTGCCCGGAATGCGGCAAGGCATGCCCGGCGCATGACTTTGCCGACAAGTCCTGGCGACACCTGAACTTCTTCCAGCATCATTGCTATCTCCATGCCCGCGTTCCTCGCACCCGGTGTCCAGAGCACGGCGTCAGGCGAGTCGAGGTGCCCTGGGCTCGCCCTGATAGTGGCTTCACACTGTTGTTTGAACAGGCTGCCATGTCGTTGGTCAGGGAGATGCCTGTGCTCGCCGTCTCTCGGCAATTGGAAGTCACTGACAAGCGTTTGTGGCGCATCGTGCATCATTACGTAGGCCG
>NZ_JAKUMF010000076.1:0-424 GCF_029991385.1 Cobetia sp. BMC6 | reverse complement strand
TATACGCGGACGTTGGGGAAGTGAGCTATTCGATTTTGTTGGAAAGCTTTTCGGCGAACAAGAAGGCGTTAGTCTCCCTGGAGTACAGGAACACTGAAACCAATCAACTGACAACAGTATTTGAAGAACAATGGCTTGAAGAAAAGACAAACTCCGGAACCTTTACACTTCAAAAGGGAACGTATGAGGTCACGCTTCATGCGAAAGACGAAGAAGGGAATGTGGCGCAACCTTATACGGTTACAGTTATTGTTGGCAGCGACACAAACTTGAAACTGCTTGAGGTGAGTCCTAATCCAATCCTGATCAAACGAGATAAGGAGACAAGAGATGTTTCGGTCACCGTGGAAAATCAATCACCAAGTCCAAAAACAACGCAGGTAGCATGGAAATGGGAGGGAGATCAACAATGGCAAGAGGTCAA
>NZ_JAKUMF010000075.1:0-425 GCF_029991385.1 Cobetia sp. BMC6 | reverse complement strand
AAATCGGAAAGCTCGGCAGCGCGCTCGTCACCTTGTCCCAGAACGCTTTCAGCCGTTCCATCCAGCGTTCGGGCGGGTTGCCCGCGATGATCGCGGCGTTGACCGCGCCGATCGAAATCCCGGCCACCCAATCGATCTCTATGCCGGCGTCGGCCAGCCCCTGGATCACGCCCGCCTGATAGCTGCCAAGCGCGCCGCCGCCCTGGAGGACGAGCGCAACCTGATCGGGCAGCGGCATGCGCTTGGACTGCCGGCGCGGCGCGCGGCGGGGTTTTGCTGCACTGCGGGACTCGTCATCGGCCATGCGCGCGCCATGCGCTTTCCGTGGCTTAGGATCAACGACGGTTTGATGACAGGGGCGCCCCCTCTTGCAACCCAGAGCATCGGCGCCCATTCAATCAGCCATCGCTCTGGATAGGGAAGCC
>NZ_JAKUMF010000074.1:0-425 GCF_029991385.1 Cobetia sp. BMC6 | reverse complement strand
ATTGTCTCTTCAGGTACTTTACGAACGATTTTCCCGTGGCGGAACAATAATCCTTCTCCACGTGCCCCTGCGATGCCGATGTCAGCTTCGCGCGCTTCTCCGGGCCCATTTACTGCGCAGCCGAGAACTGCTACTTTAATCGGTGCTTTAATTTGGGCAATATACTCTTCAATTTCATTTGCAATGCTAATTAAATCAATTTCGATTCGCCCGCACGTCGGACAAGAAATTAACGTTGCAGCGTTCGCCGCAAGACCGAATGCTTTCAACAACTCGCGAGCCACTTTTACTTCTTCGACAGGATCAGCGCTAAGGGATACCCGTACGGTGTTACCAATTCCTTTACTTAAAATCGCACCAAGTCCCGCAGCACTTTTTACCGTTCCTGCGAATAACGTACCCGATTCCGTAATCCCAAGGTGTAA
>NZ_JAKUMF010000073.1:0-425 GCF_029991385.1 Cobetia sp. BMC6 | reverse complement strand
ACTCATCAGCGATTTCAACGTGATAAATCACTTCATCCGTTGCAGGGTTCTTAACTGCAAAGGTATCGCCAGTTTGATTCTTTAAAAAATGGCCATTAATAAAATTTTCGTAAACAGGTGTGGTCATTTTAGGCTCCATACTGTTTTATCAGTGAACGAATGTAGTCTTTAGCTAATCGCTCACAATTTTCGAATTGATCTTGGTCTGACTTACTTAATACGGCTCTTAGCCATAAACCATCGATCATGGCTGCACTTAGCTCAGCAGCTAAATTGGCATCGCTATCGCTCATTAACTGTTTGAATGAGCTTAATAAGTTACTAAATAAACGTTTACTATTTACGTTTTGTAAGCGATGCAACTGGGCGTCGTGCATTGAATGCGCCCAAAAGCTCAACCAAGTTTTGGTGTTGTTGCTTTGCTG
>NZ_JAKUMF010000072.1:0-426 GCF_029991385.1 Cobetia sp. BMC6 | reverse complement strand
CATGGCGAATACGGCAAACAGTTCATGCTTCAGCGGGCATAAGGCTGCTCCCGCCCCTGCATCCATTCCGGACGATCGGGTCAAAAAAATCGAGCGGCTCCCGGGTGATGTCCCGGCGCTGGTGTCCGCAAATCTTTCCCGAACTCCCACAGCGTTTTGTGGGAGTTCGAGAATCCCAGGGGGGGTACAATGAACATTCAAACGCAGATAAAGATATTCTTTATCTCAGACTGAAGACAAACCGACTGCATCGAAGGAGAAGCATGTTTCCAGGCAGAGCGACTTGTGAGCCCTACCGAGCGGAGCAGCGATTTGCGGGAAAAAGGAGCGCCACCTGAATGGGCTTCGTAGCGATGCGACTTTGGCGATCCCCCGCAAATCGATGCGGAGCGTGCAGTCTATGCTTCCTTGCTGGGCGAGCACGGA
>NZ_JAKUMF010000071.1:0-428 GCF_029991385.1 Cobetia sp. BMC6 | reverse complement strand
GTCGTTCATTTATTTTACTATGAAGGATATCAAACGAAAGAAATTGCCGAGTTGTTAGGAAAGCGTGAAAGTACAGTTCGTTCGTTGCTTTCTCGTGCGAGAGAAATGTTAAAAAACAAATTGAAAGGGGAGTATGATTTTGCGTGAGCGATATAAAAAAGAGATGGAATACATGGTTGTGACAGAAGAACTGAAAAATAAAGTGATCGTCCAGATTGATAAAATAGAACAAAAAAAGAAGCGAAAGTCATTTCGTCCGGCGTATGTTGCCATTGCTGTGGCAAGTGTATTATTAGCTGTTAGCTTGCATCCTACATTATCCACAAAAGAGAAAACAGAAGAAAAGGTAGAAATAATGATGGAAAACGATCAAGGAGAGGATATGTTGAAAATGGAAGCTACCGATTCGAATATAACGATTCATGATG
>NZ_JAKUMF010000070.1:0-428 GCF_029991385.1 Cobetia sp. BMC6 | reverse complement strand
AATGAGCACAACGTCCACGGGCGGCATCTTGTCAAGCGGAACACCAGGAGCCGTCAAGCGTTTGGCCGCGCCCATCCAATTCGCCCAGACGGGATCGGTGACGATGGTGATGCCATGAAGTTGAACGACAAAGGTCGAATGGCCGACCCAGCAGAGCTGCGGCCGTCCGTTCGGCTTCTGAAGCCGCTCGTATTGAGGCGGTGAAACATGCGGCACGACGTAGGACAAATCTTTTTGTTTTTGTTTCCGCTCCCGCTGCCAGCGGCGGAAATCGGCCAATGTTTTGTGCGTCGAGACGCCGTCTAAGTTTTCATAGCGCTTGGCCAATGATTTCTCACTCCATTTTTTGTATTATATTATTTAGAGTAGCAAACCTTTTTTGCGAAGTACAAAATGTTTGCCCAGGTGGTGGAATGTATGCTTCGTTC
>NZ_JAKUMF010000006.1:0-229747 GCF_029991385.1 Cobetia sp. BMC6 | reverse complement strand
TAAGCCTGCCGCCAGCGTTCAATCTGAGCCATGATCAAACTCTTCAGTTGAAAGCTTGATAGTCTGTTAAGCAGACCAAACTTGGTTCAGAGTCAAACTTCTCGTGAGAGGCTTGCTCCGATATTTGGTGACCTTGTCACCACTCATCGGCAAGCGCTCACACGAATTACCTGATCAAATTTTTAAAGAGCGTCGCTGTGAAGCGAGGAGGCATATTTTACCCGGAACGCTTGAGAAGTCAAGCACTTGATAATGAGTCAGTCGACTGCCTCTAAGCATCATCAAGCGGTGAGGAGCGTTGCCCGATCACCTGTCCCGTAAGGAATGCGGCGTATTCTAGCGAATCGCCCGGGATTGTCAATCGATGATTTTCGAAGCGGGCTTCAAAAACATCCAGCAAAACAATCACCTGCAAACCTCTTTCACCGCTGGTAACGCCATGCGTCCCCGGCAGCGGATGCGTACTTTACGCACGAACTGTCGTGAGGGCAAGGGCTTTTTGGCAGTAATGCCCAAAAGAGTGCAAAGCGAGTCCATGCGTTTCTCTAGCACCATCAGGACGGCATCTCGAAAGACATCACACGAGAGTCCACTATATAGCCACTTCCTCGACAAACGCTGTCAGCACTGTCCCATCAAACGCCCTCCACTATGCAACCCTCTCAATATGCTTCTCTTCTACAGGGACCCTGCAAGACATGTGAGTCGCTGCATGTGCGATAGCATCGGCCATTGCACTCTCTCTCCCCGCCGCCATCTGGCAGACACTGCCCACGATGATCAGACACGGTGTCGGCAATGGATGCTCGGCCAGACGACTCACCATATTGCCGAGCGAGCCATGCAGGGTCTGCTGCTCGGGAAGGCTGGCATTGGCGACCAGCATCATCGGCCAGTCCGCCGGCAGTCCATGACGCTGCAACTCATCGCAGATCACCTCGAGACGATTGAGCCCCATGTAGAAGAGAAGCGTTTCATCGCGACGCGCCAGCTGCTGCCATTCAGGCTGCTCGCTCTTGCTGCAGAGCTGAGCGGTCACGAAACGCAGACGCTGCGCATGCGCCCTGTCCGTCAATGGCATCCCCAGGGCAGCAGCCGCACCGGAAGCCGCGGTAATGCCTGGCACGATATGACGCGTGATGGCGGCATCATCGAGAGCCGCGAGCTCTTCCCCCATGCGTCCGAAGACACCGGGATCACCACCCTTGAGGCGCACGACCCGCATGCCCTCCCCCGCCAGACGCACCATCAGCGCGCCGATCTCATCCTGCGGCACACTATGATTGCCGCAGGCCTTGCCGACGTAGTAGCGCTCACAGTGAACCGGCAGCTGAGCGAGAATCTCACCGCCGACCAGACGGTCATAGACCACCGCATCCGCAGCATTCAGCATTCGCCATGCCTTGAGCGTCATCAGGTCCGGGTCCCCCGGCCCCGCGCCCACCAGCGCGACCTGCCCCGGAAGAAACGCCTCCCAGGCGGGAGAAATCCCGTTGGCATCGCTGCGCGTCGGCGCATGCTGATTCCCTCCACGCCACTCGCGCCGCGACATCAGGCCGTCGGTCAGCCGTGCCATGAGAATCCCGAAAGACTCTGCACTGCTGGATACCGACATCAGGTCACGCCATTTCCAACGAATCAGTCCGCTCATCGGATCGCTCCTCTTCCACAAGACGTTTGAGTTCAGGCAGGCAGGAACCGCAGCGAGTGCCGCAGGCCAGTCGCGCGCCCAGTGCTTCCACGGAACCGTCACCGGACTGGATGGCCTGACGAATGGTCAGCTCGCCGACCTGATGGCAGGCGCAGATCATCGCCCCGACGTCCGCCTGCCCGGAGAGACGGCCGGCCAGCAGGCTGCGCCGCTCATGCGCGGAGAGCTGCTCTGATGCGAAGCATTCGCCCAGCCAGGCGATATTGGGTTGGCGATCGAGGTGTGCGTCACCCGGCATCACCTTCAGCCACCAGACAAGGCGCCCATCACGAAAGCCCGCTGCGCTGATGCCTCCCTGAGCGGCGTCCTGTGCCCAGAGCCCCGCCGGGACACCCAGATGGCCTTCGCACCAATGCTGCCAATCCGGCTGCCCCTGACCCGCCAGCTGGTAGCGCACCAATGCCGATTGCGGAATACGTGCCCAGTAGCGCCCATCGAGCTGGGCCACGGCATCCGCCAGGTCCTCACGCCCGGCCAGGATGGCGGGGGCGATCAACAGAGTGGCCTGCCACTCGCACGGCAATGGCGCGACCTCGACCGCGCCATGCTTGGATTCCGGCTGACCGGAGAAGGGATCGACAAAACCCGCCAGCAGCGCACCGGCCCGGGCATGACTCGCGAAGTGGTCACTCCAGTGCATCGGAATGAACACCTCCCCGCGTCGCTGACCACTGCTGATGCGCACGCGAGCCCGATAATCCCCACGTAGCCCGCCCTGCTCATCACGCCCCTTGAGTTGCGCGAGACCGCCATCCTGCAAATCACGAGCCGCCGCATCCTGCGGATGAAGCTCCACGAAAGGCTCGGCCCGGTGATTCATCAGGCGAGCACTGCGCGCGGTGCGCGTCATGGTGTGCCACTGATCACGTATACGTCCGGTATTGAGACGCAGCGGCGCCGCATCGCTCAGCGTCTGTTGCGGCAATTGCGGTGCCACGGGTACGAGGCGTGCGCGCCCATTTGGGGTGTTGAAGGTGGCATCCTCGAACAGGCGTGGCGTGCCGGTCAGCTCGCCCTTGCTCCCGCGGCGCACCGGCCACTGGATCGGCTTGAGCGCGTCGTAGCCCGCGCGATCCAGCTCCGCCAGCGGCGCGATGTTGAACAGCCGCTTGACCGAGGGTATCGCCGATGGCCTGCGACCGGCCTTGAGATGCGGCGCAGCATTGCGAAACCCCGAGAGGCGAGCGTGTTCACGGAAGATCGCGTGGGGCCCCGAGTAGTCGAAAGCCTCCTGATAGCCCATGCGCTTGCCGACCTCCGCCAGCTGCCACCAGTCATGACGCGCATCGCCCGGCGGAGTCAGCAGGCCACGCTGACGCGAGATGCAACGCTCGGAATTGGTGACGGTGCCATCCTTCTCGCTCCAGCTGCTGGCCGGCAGCACCACGTCGGCGTAGGCCAGGGTGTCACTGTCGGCCATGCACTCGGAGACGATCACCAGCGGGCAGGCCGCCAGTGCCGCACGCACTCGTGCACTATCCGGCAGACTCACCGCCGGGTTGGTCGCCATGATCCACAGTGCCCTAATCTCGCCGCGCCCCACCGCCGCGAACAGCTCGACGGCCTTGTGACCAGGCCCCTCGGGTAGATTCGGCGCCTGCCAGAACTCGCTGACCAGCGCCCGCGCGCCCGGCGTGTCGTAATCCATATGTGCCGCCAACTGGTTCGCCAGACCACCGACTTCGCGACCGCCCATCGCATTGGGCTGCCCGGTGATGGAGAACGGCCCCGCGCCCGGCAGCCCGATCTTGCCACCCGCCAGATGGCAATTGATGATCGCATTGCCCTTGTCAGTGCCACTGGTCGATTGATTCACGCCCTGGGAGAACAGCGTGACCACGTGCAGCTGGGTGGCGAACCAGTAATAGAAGGTCTCGAGACGCTCCACATCGATATCGCAATCCCGCGCAATCGCGGAAAGCGAGCAGTCGTCACGCTTCGCCTGCTTGAGCGCCGCATCGAACCCCTGGGTGTGGGCCTCCAGATAGAGGCGGTCGGTACGTCCGCGCTCAGCCATATAGGCCAGCAAGCCATTGAAGAGGCGCGCGTCGCTGCCGGGGCGAATACCCAGATACAGGTCCGCGATCTCGCAGCTGTCGGTCAGCCGCGGGTCGATCACCACGATACGCAGCAGCGGATTGTCGATACGTGCCTGCTTGAGACGCTGGAACAGCACCGGGTGGTTCCATGCCAGATTGCTGCCGACCAGCACCACCAGTTCGGCACGCTCGAGATCCTCATAGCTGCAAGGCACGGCGTCTGCTCCGAAGGCACGCTTGTGCGCCACGACCGCCGAGGCCATGCACAGCCGCGAATTGGTATCCAGGTGCGGTGTGCCGATGAAGCCCTTGAACAGCTTGTTGGCAAGGTAATAGTCCTCGGTCAACAGCTGTCCTGACAGATAGGCGGCGATGCTGTCCCCACCATGGGTACTGCGCAGCTCATCGAAGCGAGCAGCGATCAGATCCAGCGCCGTATCCCAGCTCACCTCTCGCAGCACACCAGCGGCATCGCGTATCTGAGGCTGCGTCAGACGGCCGCTGAGTGACAGCGTCTCGGCAAGCGCAGCCCCCTTGACGCACAGACGCCCATAATTGGCCGGATGGTCGTTGTCGCCGCTGACGGCGACGACCCTGCGCTTGAGCTCACCGCCTGCCTGCTCCCGGGTTTCCAGTTCAAGTGACACGCCACACCCGACACCGCAATACGGGCAGGTCGTCGAGGCGCTGCTGGGGGAAGACTCACTTGTGCTCTGGGGCTTGCTGGCCTGCATCGACATCACTCCCTGGTGCAGTAAGCATGAAAAAAGGCGCCTGATGACCCGCCACGTAATGTGCGGTCATCAGGCGCCTTTGCCTGTCGTGGTCAGTCCAGGTCTGCCCTGCAGGCTGACAATGGAAACTAACGGTGGATACGGCCTCGTCATGCCGATGGGTGCGCAATCTCGTCTTCGAGACGTCGACATGACGTGCATGATTGAAGAGCCGCCGTTGGCCGGTTCGCGGGGCTCGCAACAGTGAAGCTTGCGGAGTCGCGAACCCTCAATCAGGTATCACACCAATGACCTGACAGACGCACTTAACAGACCAACCCTGATCAATCACCATAAATAACAATCACTTGGTCGCCATAAGCTACCGAACCAGGAGGCGAACAGCGCAAGTCGGCCAGCGCCAGGCATCGCTGACGCACCAGCCATGTGCATCAGCGCATGCAACTGCACCAATCCCTGCCTTGATGTCTCCCCCAACCGTGACCGGCTCTACCATGTCAGGACAGTGCCTCGAGCATCTGCAACTGCAAGTGAATGAAAAATAGCGACTTTCTCTGGAGCGGCACCGAATTCGCCTGAGTGTCGGCAGGTTGGGTCAATGACGACCCCGAATCGCAGGTCTCGCAGCGCTCACTCCGATGAGTGGCATGCCGCAGCCGACGGTCCGCCAGACCTGCCGCAGTTGCGGGTGACAGTGACATCGCCGCCTGATGCTGCAACTCGCTATCCAATGCTTAGCCCTCATCTTCCAGGCAAAGGCGCCTGCTTGACGTCGTGATCATCACGGCGCCAAGCAGGCGCTTTTTTTATGCGTCCAGAACGTCAGCGCAAGGAGGCAGAATGCATCCGTCATCTACCACCCGCGAGCCTACGCCAGCACTGGTCATCATCGGCCACGGCATGGCGGCGCAGAAGCTTTTGGAGCAGCTGGTCTCGCTGAGCCCTGATCAGCAGCTGCCCTGGCCGACCACGGTGATCGGCGAGGAGCCCCACCTCCCCTACAACCGCATTCAGCTCTCGCCGCTATTGGCGGGCGAGACACAAACCGAAGGCCTGATCAGCCAGCAGGCCGACTGGTTCTCGCAGCATGGCATCACACGGATCAGCGGCGACCCCGTCAGCCAGATCGATCGCGCCGCTCGCTGTGTCGAGACCGCCAGCGGTGGCCGCATTCCCTATCAGCGGCTGGTGATCGCGACCGGCTCACGCCCGGCGCTGCCTCTGCCGCTACCAGCTCACCTGCCAGAGGCGTCGTACGCCAATGACTGGCCGCCGGGGCTGATGGGCTTTCGCGATCTGAAGGATGTCGAGCAGATGCAGGCCGCCTGCCTTGCCGGACGGCAGGGGGGCGCTGGCGCACTGGTCATCGGTGGCGGGCTGCTCGGGCTCGAGGCCGCCGAGGGCCTGCGCAAGGGTGGCCTTGAGGTGACGCTGCTGCAACGCAGCAAGCGCCTGATGAACCGTCAGCTGGATGAGGTCGCGGCCGGACTGCTGGAGCAGGAACTTCGCGAGCGTGGCCTCGACATCATTACTGGCGCGTATCTCGAAGAGTGGCTCGAGACCCCGGCGGGCCGCATCACCGGCGTGCGCCTCAAGGATGGCCGCGAACTGCACGCCGGACTGACCATCGCCGCCACCGGCATTCGTCCCGAAATCGAGCTTGCGCGTGCTGCAGGGCTGACCTGTCAGCGCGCCATCCAGGTCGATGGCCACCTGCTCACGAGCGATCCGCACATTCATGCGTTGGGCGAATGCTGTGAGGTGGATGGCGAGACCTTCGGCCTGATCGAGCCCATCTGGGCGCAGACCGAAGTGCTCGCCCGCCAGCTTCTCGCGCAACCGACTCCACCCTATCGCAATGCGCCACTGGCGACGCGCCTCAAGATCAGCGGCATCGACCTCTATAGCTGCGGCGAGCTTGCCCCACAGACGAATGACGAGGTGCTGGTCTATCAGGACCACGCCCTGGGCGACTACCGCCGACTGCTGCTGCGCGAGGAGCGTCTGGTCGGTGTAGTGCTCTACGGCGACGTCAGTGCCGGCAATGCCCTGTTCGAAGCGCTCAAGGCCGGCACACCACTGACCAGGATTCGCGAAGACCTCCTGCTGATGCCGGCAGAAGCCCTCGCACGTCTGACCCAGGACGGCCCGCCGACGGCGCCTGATGACCCCGGTGGCAAGCCGGGCACTCAAGACACTTCTGACAAGACCGACAAGACCAACAAGACCAACACCACGAACAAGACCGACAACACCCCTGACACCTTCGAGGAGGCCGCATGAAACACCTGATCATCATCGGCAATGGCATGGTTGGCCATCACTGCGTCGAACAGCTGATCGCACTGGGTGCCACCGCGCACTACCAGATTCATGTCTTCGGCGAAGAACGCCATATCGCCTACGACCGCGTGCACCTCTCGGAGTATTTCACCGGGCGTGATGCCGAATCTCTCGCGCTCGGTAGCGTCGAGGATTACGCCAGCGCCGGTATCACGCTTCATCTGGACGAATGCGTCACGGCGATCGATCGCGATGGTGGCCATGTCATCACTCCGCGCGGGCGCTATCCCTATGACAGCCTGGTACTGGCGACCGGCTCGACCCCCTTCGTGCCGCCCATCCAGGGCCTCGGTGAGCCGGGAAGCGAGGCTGCCGCCAGCAATCGTCTGGTCTACCGCACCCTGGAGGATCTTGATCAGATTCGCGCCGCTGCCGACAGCAAGACACGTGGCGTGGTGGTCGGCGGTGGCCTGCTGGGACTTGAGGCCGCCAATGCCCTCAAGTCACTCGGCCTGGAAGCGCATGTCGTCGAATTCGCGCCACGCCTGATGCCGGTCCAGCTGGATGAGGATGGCGGCCTTGCACTCAAGCAACACATCACTGCGCTGGGCGTGGGGGTGCACCTCAATCGCGCCACCACCGACATCGTGCCCGGCGAGCACCATCAGTGGCGGATGAACTTCTCCGATGGCGAATACCTGGAGACCGACCTGATCGTGTTCTCCGCCGGCATCCGTCCTCAGGATGCGCTGGCACGCAGCGCCAGCCTCGAGATCGGCGAGCGCGGCGGCATCATCATCGATGACGAATGCCGCACCTCGGACCCGGAAATCTTCGCCATCGGCGAGTGCGCCCTGTGGCAATCACGCATCTTCGGGCTGGTCGCGCCGGGCTATCAGATGGCCCGCGGCGTGGCGTCCCTGCTGGCCGCCAGCGCTGGCGATGCCACAAGCGATGCGCAGGAGCGCTTCCGCTTCCAGGGTGCCGACATGTCCACCAAGCTCAAGCTGCTGGGCGTGGATGTCGGCTCCATCGGTGACGCCCACGGCAAGAGCGAGGGCGCGATCAGCTATCGCTACTGTGACGAGGCCGATGGCGTCTATCGCCGCCTGATCGTCTCGCAGGACCGCAAGCAGGTGCTGGGCGCGGTACTGATCGGCGACAACTCGCGCTACGACACCCTGCTGCAGTACGTCACCAATGGCATTGCGGCGCCCAAGGACCCGGCGGCACTCATCCTGCCGGATGCCAGTGGCGAGGCCATCACGCTGGGCGCGGATGCCCTGCCCGATAGCGCCACTCTGTGTTCCTGCCACAACGTCTCCAAGGGCGATGTCTGCAGCGCCATCGATGACGGCAACAGTGATCTGGGCGCCATCAAGGCCTGCACCAGGGCCAGCACCGGCTGCGGGGGCTGTGCGGCGCTGCTCAAGAAGGTGGTGGACGCCGAGCTGGAAAGTCGTGGCGTCGAGGTCGACCGCTCAATGTGCGAGCACTTCGCCCACACGCGTCAGGAGCTCTACTCGCTGGTGCGCGTCGAAGGCATCGAGACCTTCGCCGAGCTGATGGCCAGCCACGGACGCCATCCCGATGCTCTGGGCTGCGAGGTCTGCAAGCCGGCGGTGGGCTCGATTCTGGCCTCGTGCTGGAACGCGCCGATCACCGAGTCCTCGCACATTCCGCTGCAGGACACCAATGACACCTTCATGGCCAACATGCAGAAGAACGGCACCTATTCCGTGGTGCCGCGCATCCCCGGCGGCGAGATCACGCCGGACAAGCTGATCGCCATCGGCGAGATCGGCAAGCGCTACAACCTCTATACCAAGATCACCGGCGGCCAGCGCATCGACCTCTTCGGAGCCCAGCTGCATGAATTGCCGGAAATCTGGAGCGAGCTGATCGCCGCCGGCTTCGAGACCGGCCACGCCTACGGCAAGTCCACCCGCACGGTGAAATCCTGTATCGGCAGCACCTGGTGTCGCTATGGCGTGCAGGACAGCATGGCGATGGCGCTGACGCTGGAAGACCGCTACAAGGGCCTGCGTTCCCCGCACAAGCTCAAGTTCGCCGTCTCCGGCTGTACCCGTGAGTGCGCCGAGGCCCAGAGCAAGGATGTCGGTGTGATCGCCACCGAGAACGGCTGGAACCTCTACGTCTGCGGCAACGGCGGCATGCGCCCGCGTCATGCCGAGCTGTTCGCGACCGACCTGGACGACGAGAGCCTGATCCGCACCATCGACCGCTTCCTGATGTTCTACATCCGCACCGCCGACCGCCTGCAGCGCACCTCCGTCTGGCGCGAGGGCCTCGAAGGCGGCCTCGACTATCTGAAAGAGGTGATTCTCGAGGACAGTCTGGGGCTCGGCGAAACCCTGGAAGAGCAGATGCAGCAGGTGGTGGACCGCTACGAGTGCGAATGGGCCAATGCCCTCAAGAGCCCCGAGAAACTCAAACGCTTCCGCAATTACGTCAATGACCAGCGCCCCGACCCGGCCGTGGTCAACATCGTCGAACGCGACCAGATCCGCCCCGCCAGCCGCGATGAACTGGCCAGTGACAATCTGATCATCAGCGACGGTGGCGCATGCGAATCAGTGGCAGAACATCAGCCTCAGTCAACGATCCATCTGGCCACGGAGGTACGCTCATGACATCGCCTGAACTTGCCATGACACGGAATACTGCATCGCCCCACCACTCCGCCACGGCGACATCATCCCGTCGCTGGGTGACACTCTGCCAGCGCGAGGACCTGGTACCGGGCTCCGGCGTCGCCGCCTGGCTTGAGGCGGACGGCCAGGCCTGCCAGATCGCCCTGTTCACGCTGCCGGCCATAGCCGATAGCGATGACCTCACGCTGTTCGCCATCGACCATCATGATCCGGTGTCAGGCGCCAACGTGATTGCCCGCGGCCTGCTGGGCGATCACGCCGGAGAGCCACTGGTGATCTCGCCACTCTACAAGCAGCGCTATCGACTCAGTGATGGCCAATGCCTGGACGAAGACACTCTTGCCTTGACGGTGTGGCCTGTGCGTCTGGCAGGCGGCGAGGTACAGATACAGTGCCAGCGGACAGACGATGCCTGCTAGCCACACCCGCAAACCACATCTGCAAGCCACATAAGTGATTGATGACGTACGCATATGCTCGAAAAACGGCACATATTTGGTGCACAACCATGCTGCAACGCACCATGAATCGCCCAGCAGCGCGCACGCCTCGAGTCATCTGACCGACAGCTGGCAGCTCACAAAGAGGCATCAATATCTCAAGCCATTGTTTTTACTGAGGATACTGTAAAGCTGGCATCGGGCATGCAATCTATACAGCGAGATGGCAAATGGCGGCTATCTCGCATGGCGTGCTCATTGCTGAGTCGAGGATCCGGGACCGGCGTATCCCCCTCGATATACAATGGCATTTAAGTCCACCCTATCTGGGGTGGACTTTTTTTATGCCAGCAGACAGCGACAAGCCATTGATTTCTTTGCTTCAAAGCACGATGGGCCACTCACTCTGTCTTGCTGATCTCCCTTCGTGCTTCTCGCTTTTCCTTCTTGCCCCTCGCCGCTCATTTTTCTTCCCGCTGCTGACGACGTGCGATCCAGCGCTGACATTCTCCGATGATGCCGCTGCGGAAGCTGAGCACGCAGACCACGAAGATGGCGCCCAGAATCACGCTGACCCAATCCCCCAGCGCGGATTGCGCCAACTGATGCTGCAGCCCGATGACCAGCCCGGAGCCCACCAGTGGCCCGAGCAGCGTGCCGACGCCGCCCAGCAATGTCATCAGGATCACCTCCCCCGACATGTGCCAGCTGGCATCACCCAGCGAGGCGAGCTGGAACACCAGCGTCTTGGTCGCCCCCGCCAGGCCTGCCAGCCCCGCCGACAGCACGAAGGCCACCAGCTTGTAGGCATCGGTGTGATAGCCCAGCGAGATGGCGCGCGGCTCGTTCTCGCGAATGGCCTTCAGCACCTGACCGAAGGGGGAATGCACCACGCGCCGGATCAGGGCAAAGGCCGCCACGAAGATCGCGAACACGAAGTAATACAGGGTGTGATTGTTCGCCAGATCGAACATGCCGAACAGCTCACCGCGCGGCACGCCATGCAGGCCATCTTCACCATGTGTGAACGGCGCCTGGATGAAGAAGAAGAACATCATCTGGGCCAGGGCCAGCGTGATCATCGCGAAGTAGATGCCCTGCCGCCGGATGGCCAGCGCCCCGAACAGCGTCCCCAGCACTACCGCGCCGAGCGTACCGGCCACGATGCCCAACGCCGGACTCAGGCCCGGGTATTCCGCGAGCAAGAAGCCGGTGATATAGGCGCCCGTGGCCAGGAAGGCAGCATGCCCGAAGGACAGCAGCCCCACGAAGCCGAGCAGCAGATTGAAGGCGCTGGCGAACAGCGCAAAGCACAGAATCTTCATCAGAAAGACGGGATAGGCGACCCAGGGTGCCAGTAACCCGAGCAGGAACAGCACGAGATACAGCATGCCCAGCGGGGTGATTCTGCGCGGCGCGCTGCCTGCACGCGCGGCCTGGTGATCCTGTTGCAGTACGGCCATGTCAGGCCTCCTTTCCGAACAGCCCAGCAGGGCGAAGCATCAACACCATCACCATCACCACGAAGATCACGGTATTGGCAGCCTCGGGATAGAACACCTTGGTCAGCCCCTCGATCAGCCCCATCGCGAGCCCGGTGAGAATGGCGCCGAGAATCGAGCCCATCCCGCCGATGACCACCACCGCGAACACCACGATCAGCAGGCTCGAGCCCATGGTCGGCGAGACGGGATACAAGGGCGCGGCCAGTACGCCGGCGAAGGCGGCAAGCGCCACGCCGAGCCCGTAGGTCAGCGACACCATCAAGGGCACATTGATGCCGAAGGCCTGCACCAGCTCGGGATTCTCGGTTCCCGCGCGCAGATAGGCTCCAAGGCGCGTGCGCTCGATCAGGAACCAGACTCCGAAGCAGACCACCAACGCCGCCACCAGCACCCAGGCGCGGTAGGTGGGCAGGAACATGAAGCTCAGCTTGAAGCCGCCACTCAGCGCCTCGGGGATCGGATAGCTCGACCCCGAGACTCCGAACAGATTCACCAGCGTGCCCTCGAAGATCAGCGCCAGCCCGAAGGTCAGCAACAGCCCATAGAGGTGATCAAGATGCTGGATGCGCCGCAGCAGCAGACGCTCGACCACGATGCCCAGGGCCCCCACCACCAGCGGCACCACGATCAGCGCCGTCCAGTAGTTGAGCCCCAGATATTGCGCTCCCAGCAGCGCCGCGAAGGCGCCCAGCATGTACTGGGCACCATGCGCGAAGTTGATGATGCGCAACAGACCGAAGATCACCGCCAGCCCAAGGCTCAGCAATGCATAGAAGGCACCGTTGATCAGCCCCAGCATCAGCTGACCGAACAGCACCATCAGGGGTATTCCAAAAATCATGGTCATCCGCCCATTCCTTTTCAGCGCCCATTCGCGTCAGCCGCTCGGCGCTGCCGATCATCCGACCGGCAGCGCCATGCCATACGTCTCAGCGACTCGACTGGTGTTCGGCTTCAGCCCTTGACCAGCTCGCACTGGCTGTCCGCCAGCGGTCGGTAGGCTTCAGCGCCGGGAATGGTGCGGATCACGTCATAGACATCCCACTCGCCTTGAGACTCGGAGGGCGCCTTGACCTTGACCAGATACATGTCGTGCACCATGCGCCCATCGGCACGGATGGTGCCGTTGCTGGCGAACATGTCGTTGACCGGCGTCTCGCCCATTCTGGTGCGCACGGTGGCGGTGTCATCGCTACCGGTGGCCGCGACCGCATTCAGGTAATGCAGGGTGCTGGAGTAGATACCGGCCTGCACCATGGTCGGCATGCGCTCATTGCGCTCGTGATAGCGCTGGGACCAGGCACGTGTCTCGTCATTGAGGTCCCAGTACCAGCCGGTGGTGAGCTGCAGCCCCTGCGCCACCTCAAGCCCCAGGGCATGCACATCGTTGAGGAAGATCAGCAGCCCCGCCAACGATTGCCCAGCCTGCACCACGCCGAACTGACTCGCCGTGGTCAACGCATTGACGGTGTCCGACCCGGCATTGGCCAGCCCGACGATCTTGGCCCCGGAACCCTGCGCCTGAAGGATGTAGGAGGAGAAATCACTGGTCGGGAATGGATGACGTACCTTGCCGACGATGGTGCCGCCGTTCTCGTTCACCACCTTTTCCACATCGCCTTCCAGGGCATGACCGAAGGCGTAGTCCGCGGTCAAAAGGAACCAGCTGTCACCACCTTCATCGACGATCGCCTTGGCCGTGCCATGCGCCAGCGGATAGGTGTCGTACACCCAGTGGACATGATTGGGCGTGCAATGCTCATTGGTGATGCTGGAAGCCGCCGAGCCGGAGACGATTCCCAGCGTGTCCTGTTCGGCGAGAATCCGTGTCACCGCGATGCTCACCGATGAGGCCACCAGGCCTGCGACCATGTCGACATTCTGCTGATCGATCCAGCCGCGCACCGTATTGGCACCGACATCGGCGCTGTTGCGGTCATCGGCACTCAATACCTCGATCGGCATGCCATTGACGCTGCCGCCGAAGTCCTCGACCGCCATCTTGAGTGCATCGAGGCCGCCCGGGCCGGCCAGATCACGATAGGTGCCTGACATGTCGGCCAGATAGCCGATCTTGATCACGCCGTCGCTGATATCGGCCTGCGCGATTCCCGCCAACAGGAGTGACCCCATCATGAGCGCAGACAGGGGCAACAGGCGCCGGCGTGTAGCCGCCGTGATGCGGCGGGACAACGGTGACGCGACGGGGGTGGCACTGGATGAAACGGTGGCGTTGCATGAAGCGGTGGCGTGCATGACATCTCCAGACCGGTTTTCCCGGCAATATTGTGATTGTTGTGGTGAGACGTGCGGACTTCAGTTTGGCGAGTGCAAAGGCCGTGCATGGCGGCCGACCCTGTGCAGCTCATCCCGAGCGGGGGTTCAGACCCCCAGTACCTTGTGCAGATATTCGTGGCGGGCCGGTAATTCAGCCGCGCTGATCTCTTCCAGAATGGTGCCGTGCTCCATCAGGTAATGCCGGTCGGCCAGCGGGGCGGCAAAGCGGAAATTCTGCTCCACCAACACGATGGTCATACCACGCGCCTTCAGCATCACCAGCACTTCGGCCAACTTCTGGTTGATGACCGGCGCCAGCCCCTCGGTGATCTCATCCAGCAGCAGCAGATCCGCTCCGGTGCGCAGGATGCGCGCCAGCGCCAGCATCTGCTGCTCGCCACCGGAGAGGCGCGTGCCCTGACTGGTGCGCCGCTCATGCAGATTGGGAAACAGGGCATAGAGCTCATCCAGCGACATGACCTGGCTCTGGGCCTGGTCATGCCCTGTGCTCTTGACCAGCGGTGGCAGCAGCAGATTCTCCTCGACGCTCAGACTGGCGAAGATGCCGCGCTCCTCTGGGCAGAAACCGACACCGAGATGGGCGATGCGATGCGGTGCCAGCCCCATGCTGTCCTGCCCCTTGATGAGGATGTCGCCGCTGCGCCGGCCAACCATGTTCATGATCGCGCGCAGCGTGCTGCTGCGCCCGGCCCCGTTGCGCCCCAGCAAGGTCACCAGCTCGCCGCGCCGCACCGTCATGTTGACGCCATGCAGCACATGGGACTCGCCATACCAGGCGTTCAGCTCGCGCAGGCAGAGCTGCTCTTCCCCCAGCGACGAGTCGGCCGCCGAGGCCTGCCTGTCCACCGCCTGCTCCATAACCACCGTCATGAAACCTCCTTGTGCTCATCCGCCGTGGACTCGGGCGCTTCACTGCCCAGATACGCTTCACGCACCTCGGGGTTGGCCGACACGCTGGCGTAATCGCCCTCCGCCAGCACCCGCCCGCGCGCCAGCACGCTGATGCGATCGCACAGACGGCTGACCACGCTCAGATTGTGCTCGACCATCAGCACCGTACGGCCCCGCGCCGCGACACGAATCAGCTCGACCACACGGTCCACATCCTCGGCGCCCATGCCCTGGGTCGGCTCGTCCAACAGCATCAGCGTGGGCTCAAGCGCCAGCGTGGTCGCCAGCTCCAGCGCTCGCTTGCGACCGTAAGGCAGACTGGCGGTCACGCGGTGGGCGTCATCGCGCAGCCCTACCTGCTCCAGCAGGTGCAGCGCCTGCTCGTTCAGGCTGTCGAGGCTGCGTTCCGGCTTCCAGAAATGAAACGAGGTGCCCTGGGGGCGTTGCAACGCGACCCGCACGTTCTCGAGCACCGTCATCTGGGAAAACACCGCCGATATCTGGAAGGAGCGCACCAACCCCAGGCGCGCGATCTCATGCGACTTCATGCGGGTGATGGATTTGCCGCGGTAGAGAATCTCGCCGCGAGTGGCCGGCAGAAAACGTGTCAGTAGATTGAAGACTGTCGTCTTGCCGGCGCCATTGGGGCCGATCAGGGCATGGATATGCCCTTCCTGCACCTGGAGATTGACGTCATCGACGGCCGTGAAGCCTCGAAAGTCCTTGCTCAAGCCACGCGTCTCGAGAATCGGGGCTGTCGCGGATGCGCCCCCGCTGGCACGCGGCCCCTGAATGGGCGGTGATGGCATGTCAGTACTCCGTCCTGACCGGCAAGCCGGTGGTCTGTGTCTTCCAAGAGACATGGGGGCTGTTCGTCAGCGCTGATGCCCGCAACGTCCGCCCACAACATCGCGGCTCGTCATCGACACGCAGTATCAACAGGAGGCGCTGTCCACAGGCCCTGGTCACAGGCCCTGGTCACAGGCCCTGTTCTCAGGCGCAATCAACAGACAGCACTGACAGGCCCTCGATACGCTCCATCGTTGCGACCGGCACAACTGACGTTAACGTAAACTAGAATAGCAAGAGGCGCGCTGCCAGCGGCAAGCGCGCTCACTCGACCAATAGCCGATATATCAGCGACTTCTTTACAAGGCAGCCATCCCGAGACATCTCAAGGCCGGCAGATACCCCACCAGCCCGAGCCGAACAGTCGGGATGAGCGCAATTCCCGCCATAAAAAAGACGCCTGTCCGTCGCGGAATACCGCGCCGAAGAGGCGTCAACGAGGGTTGCCGAGATCATGACCTCTGGCCGGAGTTCATGTACCTGACAAAAGACAACGGGTTTGGCCGGAGGCGGCAGGCCTCCGGCGGAAAGTCATATCAGCTCATATTGGAGTGGCGACCGGTCGAATCAGCATTCGATGGCGTTGACCGCGAGACCGCCCTTGGAGGTCTCCTTGTACTTTTCCTGCATGTCACGGCCGGTGTCGCGCATGGTGCGGATCGCCTTGTCCAGCGAGACGAAGTGATCGCCATCGCCACACATCGCCATCTGGGCGGCATTGATCGCCTTGACCGAGGCAATCGCATTGCGCTCGATGCAGGGAATCTGCACCAGGCCGCCGATCGGGTCACAGGTCAGCCCCAGATTGTGCTCGAGACCGATTTCCGCCGCGTTCTCGACCTGCTCCGGCGTCGCGCCCATCAGCTCGGCAAGCCCGGCGGCTGCCATGGCGCAGGCGGATCCCACCTCGCCCTGACAGCCGACTTCCGCGCCGGAGATGGAGGCGTTCTTCTTGCACAGAATGCCCACCGAGGCTGCCGTGAGCAGGAAATCGACCACGTCCTCCTCACGAGCATCATCCTGGAATTTCATGTAATAGCTGAGCACCGCCGGAATGATGCCGGCCGCGCCATTGGTCGGCGCCGTCACCATGCGACCACCGGCCGCGTTCTCCTCATTGACTGCCAGCGCGAACAGGTTGACCCAGTCCATCGCCGAGAAGGTCGAGGTGATGATCGACTTGCTGGATTCCACATCCAGCAGACGCGCATGCAGACGCTTGGCACGGCGCTTGACGTTGAGACCGCCGGGCAGCACGCCTTCGTGCGTCAGGCCGTTGTCGATGCACTCGTTCATCACTTCCCAGATGCGCCATAGCCCACGACGCACCTGAGTCTCGCTGCGCAGCGCACATTCGTTGGCCATCATCAGCTCGCTGATGCGCATCTTGTGCATGCGGCACAGCGCCAGCAGTTCATTGGCGGTGTTGAATTCATACGGCAGACGCAGGCTTTCATCTTCCAGCAGCGGGTCACGTGCGGCCTCGACTTCGTCGACCACGAAACCACCGCCCACCGAGTAATAGACATTGCGATAAAGCTCTTCGCGATGGCCGTAGGCGATCAGACGCATGGCATTGGGGTGATACGGCAGCGGCGCATCGTGCCACTGCATGTCACGTACCCACACGAAGGGCACCGCGATGCGGTTGTCGAGCAGCAGCGTCTGGGACTCCAGCAGCTCTTCGATGCAGGGGTCGATGATCGCAGGGTCGATCGTTTCCGGCAGCTCGCCCATCAGGCCGAGGATGGTCGCCTTGTCGGTGCCGTGGCCTACGCCGGTGGCAGACAGCGAACCATGCAATTGCACCTCGATGCGCGCCACGCGCTCCAGCTGATCACGTGAGCGCAGGGTCTCGACGAACTGCGCGGCAGCACGCATCGGGCCGACGGTGTGCGAGCTGGAGGGGCCGACACCGACCTTGAAGAGATCAAATACACTGATGGACATGACAACACCTCATCTCGGAAACTCGCCGCGCCTGAGCGCCTGCCAGTGGATGAGGCAATGATGATGGATAGGGACGGGACGCGACAAACCATAAAAATTGGCCGTGGGTTTAGCCTGACTAAACCCTATGCATCAAAAACGGCGTAAACTATGCTCTTCGCGCCACCTTGTGCCCTGATGCCTTTAGCTACCACCGCCATCTGCATCTGGCCATTGCGGCTTCTCCCTCACTATCTGGCTCCAGCGCTTGCATGAGACCCGCCCATGACGTCTTCCCTCGACAACACGCCTGGTACTGGCCCCACCGCGCCGCCGACGGTGACCGGCACACCCGCCACCACACCGAGCCTGCGCCACCTGAATGGTCAGACCCATGCCTGGCTGCAGGTATTCGCCTGCGCCGCGCGTCACGGCTCCTTCACGCGTGCGGCAGAAGAACTGCACGTCACCACCGGCGCGGTGAGCCAGCAGATCAAGCAGCTGGAAGAGCGGCTGGGCTTCAAGCTGTTTCTGCGTCGTTCACGTGGACTCGAGCTGACAGGGGAAGGCGCGCGGCTGGCGCGCGTGGTGGAGCAGTCCTATAGCGCGGTGGGACTGGAGGTCAAACGGCTGCGCAGCGGCTTGATGAGCGGTGTACTCAGATTGCGTTCGGTGCCGTCATTTCTCTCCAAATGGCTGGCGCCCCGGCTGCCTCGCCTGCAGGCGCGCTTTCCGGATATCGAGCTGCACGTGCGCGCCGAGGACAGTGACTCGCCGCTGCGCGAGGGCGACTTCGAGCTGGCGGTCGACCTCAACGACGGTCACTACCCGGGCATGCAGGTCACCGAACTGATGGAAGAGGAGATCTTCCCCGTCTGCCATCCCGGCCTGATGCGCGGACGCCCACCGCTGCGCAGCGCAGAGGACCTCGCCTGGTATCCGCTGCTGCATGACATCACCGCCTGGCGCGGCAGTCACGATCACGCCGAGTGGGAATTCTATCTGGCCAGCATCGGTGCGCCCGAGATCAACGTTCAGCGTGGCTATACCTTCAACCGCAACCACCTGTCGATGGAGGCTGCCATCGCCGGCATGGGGGTCGCGATGGCAAGGCGCACCCTGATCACCGACGAGCTGTCGCGCGGCACGCTGATCGCGCCCTTCGCGCAGCGAGTGCTGACCGGCAAGCGCTACGTCATCGTCCATCCCCACGGCACCCTGGATGACGGCCGAATCCAGGCCGTGCATGACTGGATCGTCGAGGAAGCCGAGCGTGATAGGTTACGTCAGAGCTGACAAACATTTCCGCTCGGCGCAACATCGATGCTGAAATGGAATCTCACAGTTTTCTTATCAGAATATTAACTGAGCACCTTTGCATCGTTATAATGAGCAGGCAAACGACACCCTCACCCTGACAGGCAGTCCATGGACTGTCCGGAGAGTCCCTTGTCTCGCCTGACTTCGCATACCCAGCACCATAACGCTGTCCCGCTCCCCATCAGCGCCGAACAACCGCTGTATGGGCGCAAGCCCACTTCGCTCTTCATGCAAGCCTGCCTGCGCCTGGCCATCTATGCGCCACTGGTAGCCGCGATGATGTCGCTGGTCATGCATGATGCCCACCACTTCGGTGATGTCGGCTTCAGCGAAGCCAGCTGGACAGAACACATGCAGAGCACTCTGCTGGCGTTGAGCGCAGCCACCATGTGGATGGTGCATTCGCGCCTGCCGGACCTGCGCACCATCAGCCTGCTGCTGTTCGGCTTGTTCGCGGCGTCCCTGATCCGGGAACAGGACGCCCTGCTCGACGGCATGATCGGCGATGGCAGCTGGCAGTTCCTGGTCAGTGTGGTCGCTATCCCGGTCATCATCGGCGTATGGCGCAACCGCAGCCGCTTCATTGCCGAGTTCGAGCACTTCGGGCGCAGCTTCGCGTTCGGCCTGTTCGGCGCCGGCTTCCTGGCGACCTACGTCTTCTCACGCCTCTATGGTCGCTCGGAATTCTGGAAAACCCTGATGGGGGACTCCTACCTGCGTTCGGTCAAGAATGCCGCCGAGGAAGTCACGGAACTGTTCGGCTACACCTTGATGGCCATCGCCGTGATCGAGATCGTGCTGCTGGCGATCCGCATGGGCCGCCAGCGCCGCGCCCTGCTGCGTGAGCTCAACGCCAACGACTGAGCCCGCCAGCAAAACCCTCTTGCCGAGCTGCGCGCATGACCTGTCGCATGGCCGTCACTTCGCCCTGCCCCATGAAATAACGCGAAGTGACGTGACAAGACATGAAGTACAGCGTGAAGCGAAAGAGACAGACCCGTGACTCCCAAAAGCCGCTGCTCACCTGAGCCGCGGCTTTTTTTCGTCTTTACCATCAACAGCCTCCGCTCTCGACAGGTCCCGCTGGGCAGCCGTCTCTCGATAGCCATTGCGCGAGGCGGTGACGGAAACGGCTGGACATCAAATGAGAATGATTATATTTTACTAAGCAGTGGATACAATTCAACTATCGCCACTGCCACAGGAAAGCACCGACAGGATCTTGACCGTGTCATGCCCTCATTCTCAAGGAGCCTCACATGCGCTGGTTCAGTAGCTACCGCTTGCACGGTCATAGTCTTGCCCCCAGTCTCCCGCAGCACAGCCTCATCATCAGCATGCGCTGGCCCAGCCGCTGGCGATTGACGCCCGGTGCCACCGTCGTGGTGGAACATCCCAGGCTCGGCCAGCTGGTCAAGCGCCTGCATCGCATCGACGACAACGGCCGCCTGTGGCTACGTGGCGAGCACCCCGACGGCTTGAGCAGCGAGCAGATGGGGCCGGTCTCCCGTCAGTGCATCAAGGGCCGTGTCGTCTTCAGCGTGGCGGCAACGCCCTCGTCTCACCAGTTGCGCCACGGCGCCTGATAGCCCCCAAGGCACATCACGCAGCTCTGGAACGACACAGTTCGAAGGTGACAACATCCATAAAGACAAGCCTGAAGGCGGCACAGCCCATAGAGAAAGACCCGTAACGTAAAGCCCGCAAACGACAACGCCCGCCTCCCATTCGCATGGGGGCGGGCGTTGTCTTGTCAGCGGGGCCAGCTGTCGAGGCGCGGCCTCGAGCGCTTCAGATCACTCTTCCATGAAGGAACGCAGTGACTCGGAGCGTGACGGGTGACGCAGCTTGCGCAGCGCCTTCGCTTCGATCTGACGGATACGCTCACGGGTGACATCGAACTGCTTGCCGACTTCCTCGAGGGTATGGTCGGTGTTCATGTCGATACCGAAGCGCATGCGCAGCACCTTGGCTTCACGTGCGGTCAGGCCGGACAGGATACCGCGGGTCGCTTCGATCAGACCTTCGCCTGTGGCGGAGTCGATCGGCGAGACCATGGTGCCATCCTCGATGAAGTCACCCAGGTGCGAATCATCATCGTCACCGATCGGCGTCTCCATGGAGATGGGCTCCTTGGCGATCTTGAGCACGCGACGCACCTTGTCTTCCGGCATCTCGAGACGCTCGCCCAACTCTTCCGGCGTCGGCTCGCGACCCATTTCCTGCAGCATCTGACGCGAGACACGGTTCAGCTTGTTGATGGTCTCGATCATGTGCACCGGAATACGGATGGTGCGTGCCTGGTCCGCGATGGAGCGAGTGATCGCCTGACGGATCCACCAGGTGGCGTAGGTCGAGAACTTGTAACCACGACGGTACTCGAACTTGTCCACGGCCTTCATCAGACCGATGTTGCCTTCCTGGATGAGATCCAGGAACTGCAGGCCACGGTTGGTGTACTTCTTGGCGATGGAGATGACCAGACGCAGGTTGGCCTCGACCATTTCCTTCTTGGCACGACGCGCCTTGGCTTCACCGATCGACAGGCGACGGTTCACTTCCTTCAGCTCGCTGACCGGCAGCTGGACCATGTCCTGCTCGAAGGCGATCTTGCGCTGGGCACGCAGCACGTCGGCACGGAACGGCTCGAGCTTGTCGGCGTACTTCTTACTACCACCGATGAAGCTGTCGAACCAGTCCATGTCGGACTCGTGGCCCGGGAAGGCCTTGATGAAGCTCTTGCGAGGCACCTTGCCGCGCTTGACGAATATCTGCAGGATGACCTTTTCCTGCTCGCGCACCTGTTCGACGGACACGCGGACCTGGCCGACCAGACGCTCGAAGTGCTTGGGCACCAGCTTGATCGGCGAGAACAGCTCGGCAAGACGGTCCTGCTCGGCTTTCGCCTCGGCAGAGCCGGAACCGTACTTCTCGATGGCGGCCTTGGTCGCCTCGTTCTGTTCACGGATCTGCTCGAAGCGGACGCGGGCCAGCTCGGGATCCGGGCCGCCTTCAGAGGCGGAATCGTCGTCTTCGTCTTCGTCGCCTTCGGACTCTTCACCCTCGGGAATCTCTTCGACTTCCTCGACTTCGACTTCGGCGACACCCGGCACGCCTTCGTCAGGGTCGATGAAACCGGAGAAGAGATCGGACAGACGTCCGCCGTCCTCGCCCAGAGTGCCGTCGTAGGCTTCCAGGATGGAGTCGACTGCCCCCGGCAAGAATGCCAGCGACGACATCACCTCACGCGTGCCCTCCTCGATCCGCTTGGCGATCTTGATTTCGCCTTCACGGGTCAGGAGTTCCACGGTGCCCATCTCACGCATGTACATGCGGACGGGGTCGGTGGTGCGTCCCACATCGCTTTCCACCGCGGCGAGGGCGGCAACGGCCTCTTCGGCGGCAGACTCGTCAGTGGAGGAATCAGACATCATCAAGGTATCGGCATCGGGCGCTTCTTCCGCGACCTTGATGCCCATATCGTTGATCATGCTGATGATGTCTTCCACCTGTTCGGGATCAGCGATATCCTCGGGCAGGTGATCGTTGACCTCGGCATAGGTCAGGTAACCCTGTTCCTTGCCGCGCGCGATCAACTCCTTGAGACGCGACTGCTGCTGCGCATTACCAGCCATAGAACCCCTATCTCGACGAAGAAGAATGAAGCACCTGGACGCGACGCGGCTCAGCGAGTGAGCATGGCGCCGGTATAGGGACGAAGAGAGCATCAAGCGCACCAGTATAGCGTGCCATCGGGAGATGCTGCCAGCGGCGTATTTGCCGGACCATCCAGGTGTGTTAGCGTTATCGGTTACGTTGCGGCAGTCCGCATCGGGAGCTACCTCATTAAATAGTGGGCATGAGTGCGTCTTTCAAGGCCATGGGGCGTATTTTCCTGCGCCATCACCTCAGCACTCACGGCATTTCCACCATTGTCGGCCTTCCTGGCACCAAGACTGCGTCAGCGCCGTGTTGCCAGCTCCATCAGCAGGGCCATCAGCCGCTGCTTCTCTTCTGCCGACAACTTCTCGCCACGCTTTTCCTTGGCCAGCAGGGCCTGATATTCCGCTTCCGGCGTGGTGCGCGCCTGCTGATGCTGGCAATGCTCCACCAGCCCCTTCAGCTCTTCGCTGCGCACGTCACGCGGAATCAGCAATTCGCGGGCTGCCAGCTGCTCAAGTCTCGGCCCCTGCGCGGTACCGAGGAAGTGCGCCAACAGCACCTGAGGCGAACGATATTGCCCTGCCTTCAGGAGACGCACCACATCGTTCAACAGCTGTGCATCCTCGCTGTCGGCCGGCTCGCCCGCCCCCTCTATCCACTCATTGGAGTCAGGCAGCTCGGCGACCAGCTGCGGCTCGTGCACCAGAAGATGCAAGAGGCGCGTCAGCATGCTGACCGAGGTGCGCTTCTGAGACCTGGCCGGCGTCGCGCGCGAAGCTTGAGCACCCTGGCCCGCAGACATCTCGTTGTGCGACTGCCAGTCATCCGACAGCCAGCCATCGGGCTCGCTGTCGCCGAAGCCGGCATCTGCCATCGCCTCCAGCGACGACCACTCGTCCTGCGCGTCACCCAGCGTCGCGCCGTCCTGAGGACCGGCAGCAGGCGCTGAGCGCGGCGCCGAGCGTGTCGCGCCGGGCTGACGTTGTTGCTGTTGCAAATGCTGCGGTTGCTGACGTAGTTGCTGATGCTGTCGGAGACGTGCCTGCTGGGCTTCACGCGCCGCGGCGCGCTCCACCAGCATGGCATTCAGCCGCTCACGCTCCAGACCACTGCGTCGTTCCAGCTCCTTGAGCAGCAGCGAGCGCAGCACCCCTTCGGGCACGCGCGAGATCCACTCCAGCGCCTGGGTCACGAACCGCTCGAGCTGCTCCATACGCTTGAGGTCACGCCCTTCCGCGGCCTGCTCGAACAGGAACTCGGAGAGCCCGGAGGCGCAGGTGACACGCTTCTCGAACGCCTCCTGCCCCTCGCTGCGCACCAGGGAGTCCGGGTCCTCGCCTTCCGGCAGGAACAGGAAGCGCGCCTGACGGCCATCGATCATGACCTCGAGCACGGTTTCCAGCGCGCGCCGCGCCGCCTGCCGACCTGCCTTGTCGCCGTCGAAGCAGAACACCACCTCATCGACCAGGCGATAGAGGCGCTTGAGGTGCTCCTCACTGGTCGCGGTGCCCAGGGTCGCGCAGGCATTGCGAATGCCGTACTGCGCCAGCGCCACCACGTCCATGTAGCCTTCGACGATCAGCATGCGTTCCAGCTTGCGATTCGCCTCACGGGCTTCAAACAGCCCGTAGAGCTCGCGCCCCTTATGGAAGACGGGAGTCTCGGGAGAATTCAGGTATTTGGGCTTGGCATCGCCCATCACGCGACCGCCGAAGGCGATGGTGCGGCCTTTCCAGTCACGGATCGGGAACATCACGCGATCACGGAAGCGGTCATAGCGGCGGCCGCTTTCCTCGTGATGGATCAGCAGACCGTATTCAATCTGCACATCCTCGCTGACACCCAGCTTGCTCAGGTGATGCTTGAGGTGCTCCCAGCCTTCCGGCGCGAAGCCGATGCCGAAGTCACGCATGACCTCGCGCGACAGTCCACGCCCTTCCAGATACTCACGTGCCGGCTGCGCGGCCGGCTCCGTCAGGCGCTGACGATAGAAGTCCGCGGCCGCCTCGAGCAGATTGACGCCCTCTTCGCGGGCCTGCTCGCGACGCTGACGCTCACGGCGCTCGTGCGGACTCTGGTTGCCGCCTTCGCGCGGCACTTCAAGTGCCAGCCGCGAGGCCAGCTGCTCCACGGCCTCGGGGAACGGCAAGCGATCGAACTCCATGAGGAACTTGAGCGCACTGCCGCTCGCCCCGCACCCGAAGCAGTGATAGAACTGCTTGTCCGGGATGACATTGAACGAGGGAGAGTTTTCCTGATGGAACGGGCAGAGGCCGACATAGCTCTTGCCGGCCTTCTTCAGCTGGACGCGCTCACCCACCACCTCGACCACGTCGGTGCGGGCCAGCAGATCGTCAATGAAGCCTTGAGGGATGAGACCAGCCATGATTCGCCAGAAGTCGTGGAAAAACGGACTGACCGCAAGATAGTGTCGGCTCAGCTGAGTGAGCGGCTACCTTCGGGTCAGGCCATTCCTCGAGTTAGCGACATGCGCCAGGCAACGGCACACGGTTCGAGAACAAACGGACAACTAGAGACAAAAACAAGCGGCCACCGTGAGGCAGCCGCTTGGTGTCCTTCCAGAGAGCAGAATATCACTCCCCAAAAGTACGGATCAGTAGAGACGCTCGAAACGCTTGCGCTCACGCTGAACCTTCTTGGCGTGGCGCTTTACAGCGGCCGCCTGCTGACGCTTGCGAACAGCTGTCGGCTTCTCGTAGTGCTCACGACGACGCACTTCGGAAAGAACACCGGCTTTTTCGCAGGAGCGCTTGAAACGGCGCAGGGCGACGTCGAACGGCTCGTTGTCACGTACTTTAACTGAAGGCATTAAACACTCACCTACCTTGAGATCATGAGTTCGGTTTGAACGCACATCCGGTGCAGCCACTCCTCAGGAGCCACCAGCCAGTGACGGTAAACCGCCACCTGCAGGTCGATCCAGCATCAATCAGTCGCCTGCGACACCACCGGTGAGGGTAGCCGTCGCTGGCTGGAATCATGATTCGGGGAGCTTTTGCGGGGTGGTCGGATGCACGACCCAGTCTTGCAGAGTGCCATATTCTAGACACCCGCCCCCGGCTTTGCAAACGCGGAAACCGGAAATCCTCTCTCCCTCTACGCCAGCTGGCGCGACACCCGTGCTCACAGCCAGTAGAATGTCGCGCATTCACGGCACACACGCCTCTCGGGCTCGCTCAGGCAGCCTCGCTGGCCGTGCCGCCCTCTACTTCTGATACTTCCTGAGAGTCAGCCATGCGTGTGCTCGGCATCGAGACTTCCTGCGACGAGACCGGCGTCGCCATCTACGACACGGACCAGGGCCTGCTTGCAGATGCCCTCTACAGCCAGATCGCCATGCACGCCGAGTTCGGCGGCGTGGTGCCGGAACTGGCGTCGCGTGATCACACTCGCAAGCTGCTGCCGCTGATCCAGCAGGTGATAGATGAGGCGCAGCTGCAGGCCGCTGACATCGATGCCATCACCTATACCGCAGGCCCCGGCCTGGTCGGCGCGCTGATGGTCGGCGCATCCACCGCACATGGGCTCGCCAAGGCATGGAAAGTGCCGGTGCTCGGCGTCCACCACATGGAAGGCCACCTGCTGGCGCCGATGCTGGAAGACGATGCGCCCGAATTCCCCTTCGTGGCGCTGCTGGTCTCCGGCGGACACACCCAGCTGGTCGCGGTGCACGGACTGGGCGAATACGAGCTGCTCGGCGAGTCCGTGGATGACGCGGCTGGCGAAGCCTTCGACAAGGCCGCCAAGATGCTGGAACTGCCCTACCCCGGCGGCCCGCAGGTCGCGAAGCTGGCCGAACAGGGCGACCCCACACGCTATCGCTTCCCACGCCCGATGACGGACCGCCCGGGCCTCGACTTCAGCTTCTCCGGCCTCAAGACCCACACCATGGTCACGCTCAAGAAGGCCAAGGCCGCGGATGACCTGGATGAGCAGCACTGCGCCGATATCGCGCGCGCCTTCGAGGAAGCCGTGGTCGACACCCTGGTCATCAAGTGTCGTCGCGCACTGGACCAGACCGGCCTCAAGCGTCTGGTCGTCGCCGGCGGCGTGAGTGCCAACACCCGCCTGCGCGAACGCCTGAGCCATGAGCTAACCAAGCGCAACGCCCGCGCCTACTACCCGCGCGGCCGCTTCTGCACCGACAACGGCGCGATGATCGCCTACGTGGGCGCGCAGCGCCTGAATGCCGGCGAGCAGGACACCGGCCCGATGAAGGCCGTGCCGCGCTGGCCGCTGGACAGTCTGACGGCCCCGAGCACAGCGCAGGACTGAGGCTCAGCCCTGCCAGGCGCCAGTGCCCTGCCAGACGCCAGTGCCCTGCGAGACAACAACGCCCTGCCGATGAGAATCGGCAGGGCGTTGTTGTTGAGGGGCCAGTCATGTTCATCGCCGGACACCGGCAACGTGGTGCCTGATGGTGTCAGACCGTGGCATCAGCGCGAGAGATCATGCGGCAACGCCAGCTGAAGTCCACCGGCCACAACGGCTGCTGTTCGGCGCGCCCGGCGGCCACGAAGGCCTTCCACAGCGAAGCGTAATCCTCGCCGGTGACGGGGTGGCGCTCTTCGCCGAACGACTCGGCCAGCGGCAGCAGCACGAAGGCATTGCGATCGACCTCATCGCGCGGCAGCATCACGCCATCGACCTCCCCGGTCAGGGTACCGACGGTCAGCAGGTCCAGATCCAGGGTGCGCGGACTGAACTTGGCGCTGTTCTTGAGGCGACCGTTGGCCAACTCGAGCTGCTTGCACCAGGCCTGCAATTCGCCGACGCTCCAGTCGCTCTCGAAACCCGCGACCAGATTGAGGAAGTTGCGCCCGTCGACGAAGCCCACCGGTTCGCTCTCGTAGACGGAGGACAGCGTCAAATTGCCGAAGGTCGCTTGCAGCGCATCCAGGCAGACCCGCACATGATGCTCACGCTCGATATTGCTACCGATGGAGATCAGTACCAGACTCATGCCGGCGCATCCGAGGCGGCATCGAGGCTACCGCGCACGATACGCACGCCAACGGCGGCGGCTTCCGGCACGGCGCCCGGCTTGCGCACCGTCATGGTCAGCCAGGGGATGCCGAATTCTTCACGCAGCAGGGCCGCCAGGCGTTCGGCGAAGGTTTCCACCAGCTCGAAGCGGCTATCTTCGGCGAAGGTCTGGATTCGCGCGCTGATGGCGGCATAGTCCAGGGTGTGCGTCAGGTCATCGTCGGCAGCTGCGGCACGAATATCCGTGGCCATTTCCAGATCCATCACCAGACGCTGGCGAATGGTACGCTCCCAGTCATAGACACCAATCACGGTTTCCACGACCAGAGCCTCGATCAGCACACGATCCACGGCGTTACCTCTATGCTTGTCGAATGAACGAATAAAAACGACGCCCAAGGCCCCGCCATCATGCGACTGATTCTACTGCACCCGGCCCCTGCTTGGCCAAGCCGCCTGCCCCTCTCTCCCTGCCTGTGTGCGACACCTAGGACACTCAGCGAGTCGGTATCATGTTGACGGGCCTGATCGAGTGGGGCGCGCAACTGTCCACCTGGCAACAGTTGAGCCTGCTGATCGCCGTGGCCTATGCCAGCGGCTCGGTGCTGGGCGCGGTGTGGATCTGTCAGCGACTGGGGCTGCCCGACCCACGCCTGGCGGGCTCCTTCAATCCGGGCTTCTCCAATGTGCTGCGGCTGCATGGCGCACTGCCCGCCGCCCTGGTGCTGGTATTCGATGCCGCCAAGGGCATGCCGGCACTCTGGCTGGGGCTGGCGCTCTCGCTGCCGCCCTGGGCTCTGGGATTGATCGGGCTGGCCGTGCTGATCGGCCACAGCCTGCCGCTGTGGCACCGTGGCCATCGCGGTGGCAAGGCAGTGGCCGCCGCCTTTGGCGTGCTGCTGATGCTGGCGCCAGGCGTCGCCTTGAGCTGCGCCGCATTATGGGTCGGGTTGGCATGGCGACTGCGCACGGCAGCCATCGCCTCACTGGTGGCCGGACTGGCGGCACCCCTGTTCAGCCTGTGGCTGGCGCCGCAGATGAGCGGCGTGATTCTGGTCTTCGCCAGCCTGATCGTGATTCGTCATGCACTGAATCTGCGCCGTCTGAGCGATGGCAGCGAGCCGCGCCTGTAAGCATGCTTTGCTCACACGCAGCGCACTGCTCATGAAAAACACGCTCTGCTCAAACGCACACTCCGCCTCACAAAAGCCCCCTTCCTGCGGTCAGGACGCAAAAGCCCCGGCGCAGGGCCGGGGCTTTCGGGGTCATATGCTCAGGTCAGGTGCACAGATCAGGTGCTCAGCAGCAGGCAGGTGATCAGTGACTGTTTCCGCAGCCGCAATGAGGCGCGTGCACTTCCGGCATGGCCCGCCATTCGCTCAGCGCCTGCTCGATGGCCTGCTGGCGCTGCTCACTGAGCGCACGCCCGATCTCCGCCCCTTTCAGACCCTGTTCGACCAGAGATTGCGGCGACACCGCCGTCGCGGCTTGCCAGACGGCATTGCCCAACCGTGCCAACCCCTTGTCCTCGACGGCCAGCAGGGCCACCAGCACCGACTGGCGCTCACCACGCCGCCAGGCATCGACACCATCCAGCCAGGCCTTGAGATCGGCTGCGCTCACGCCACCTTCCCGCCGCGAGGCCTCGTTCAATTCCCGGCACAGACGTGCCTGCTGGGCGGCGTCACGCACGGCGCTGGGCAGGCGCAGGTCCTGCGCCAGGGCATCGATCTCGTCGCGTGACAGGTGCTCCACCAGGCGCGCCATGCGCCAGCAGACCATCTCCGCCTCATCGACCAGCTGACGCGGCAGGCGATCCAGACGCGCCAGCGCCGCTGTGAGCTGGTCGGCATCGCGGGTCAGTGGCGGCATCAGCACCGCCAGCGCTCCCAGCTCATCAAGCAGCTGGAAATAGGCCTCGGGACTGGCCTCGCCCAACGCCTTCTCGGTCTCCTTCCAGACCCGCTCGGCCACCAGATGCGAGACCTCGCCGCTCTCGACCATGGCCACCATCATCTCCCGCGTCTCATCCGCGACCGTGAAGCCGAGCCCCTGATAGCGCGCCAGAAAGCGTGCCACGCGCAATACGCGCAGCGGGTCTTCGCTGAAGGCACTCGAGACATGACGCAACATACGCGCCTCGAGATCCGCCAGGCCACCATAGGGATCTATCACCTCGCCCTGACCCGGCGTGCTGTCGAGCGGTTCGGCCATGGCATTGATGGTCAGGTCGCGACGAATGAGGTCGTCCTCCAGCGTCACATCGGGGCTGGCATGCACGCTGAAGCCGACATACCCGTGGCCGGACTTGCGCTCGGTACGCGCCAGCGCGTATTCCTCCTGGGTCTGCGGATGCAGGAAGACCGGGAAGTCCCGCCCGACCGGCCGAAACCCCCGCGCCTGCATATCTTCCACCGTCGCGCCCACCACCACGAAGTCGCACTCGTACCACGGCCAACCCAGGCGCGCATCACGCACCGCGCCGCCCACGCGATAGACCTCAAGCCCGCTCAACAGGCGGTCACGCGAATCGGTCAGTGAAGAAGGCGTCGTCTGAGTCATGCGAATGTCCTTGCCCTGCGGCACGAGATACAAAGCTGAATGAGGAAAGCGAGGAAAAACGACCAGTGATGGCAGTCACGTGCAGGCGGCGTCAGCTACCGCTCTCGACGTCATCACCATGCGTCAATTGGTACTGGGTAAAGCCACCATCGAGGGAATAGACCTTTTCGAAGCCCTGCCCCGCCAGCCAGGCGGCCGCCTGCTGACTGGAATGGCCGTGATAGCAGACCACCACCAGCGGCTTGTCGCGCGGGGTGTCTTCCAGAATGGCACCGGCACTGGCGTTGTCCAGATGACGGCTGCCCGGGATACGCCCCTGCGTGAAGCTGAGCGGATCGCGAATATCGAGTACCACGAGCGACGGGTCGCGTTGGCGCCAGTCACTGAGGGTTGCGAGATCAAGATGTTCGAAACTCATGCGGACTCCGCTTGTTGAGTAAGGGGAAAGGCATTCGCCAGCGACGGCAGACCTGCTGTCACTGGCGATGCGAGGTCGCTCAGCGCGAGGACAGCGCCGGCTCGAAGACGCGCTCTTCCGTCTCGAGATTGAGCGCCGTCAGGCCACCGCCCCACACGCAGCCGGTGTCCAGCGCCTCGACATCCTGGCGCGCCGCCGGCGTCTCGCCTTCCAGAGCAGCCCAGTGACCGAACAGCAGGCGCGGCGAATCATCCCAGGCCCCTTCGGGACGCGGGTACTGGAACCAGGGGCGACATCCCTCCGGCGCGCTGTCCAGCCCTTCCTTGGCCGCGAAATCCAGTCGACCATCACTGTGCAGAAAGCGCATGCGCGTGAAGACATTGACGATGCAGCGCAGGCGCGGCGTGCCTTCGAGATCCTCCTGCCAGCGGTCCGGCGTATTGCCGTACATCTCGCCAAGAAAGCCTCGATAGTCGTCGCCCGCCAGCACGGCGTGCGCTTCGCGGGCATAACCGGCCGCCTGGTCCAGCGTCCAGCTCGGCAACACGCCAGCATGGCTCATTACCGTGCGACGATTGCCGACCAGCGCATCCACCATCAGCGGCTGACGACGCAGCCAGTCCAGCAGTTCCTCACGGTCCGGCGCCTCGAGAATCGGCCTCAGCGTATCGGAGCGCTTGTGACGGCTGAAGCCTTCGGCCACCGCCAGCAGGTGGAGGTCATGGTTGCCCAGCACCACCCGCGCATCATCGCCCAGCGACTTGACCAGACGCAGGCACTCCAGCGAACCCGGCCCGCGATTGACCAGGTCCCCCGCCAGCCACAGCACATCGCGCCCCGGAGTGAAATCGAGGCGCTGCAACAGAAGTTCGAACTCTTGATGGCAGCCCTGCAAATCGCCAATCGCCCACTGCGTCATGCCAACTCCCTGGCCGCCGAGGCGGCCTGACTTGCTGTCTTGAATACGAAATGCTGCATCACGCGGCCACCCTAGTGAACCTGATGCGGACCGGCGAGACGGAACGGTGCGATGGCGACCTCGAAGGTGCGCGCATGGGTCGCGTCACAGAAGGTATAGGCCCCCTGCATCACACCGACCGGCATGTCGAGCACGGCGCGTGAGGTATAGCGGAAGCTCTCGCCGGGCGCGATCAGTGGCTGCTTGCCGACCACGCCCTTGCCACGCACTTCCTGCTCATCGCCGCTGCCCTGGGTGATCTTCCAGTAGCGCGCCAGCAGCTGCACGGTCTCATCCGTTCCGTTGTGCACGGTGATGGTGTAGCGGAACACGTGTCGGTTCTCGCTCGGACGACTCTCGTCGGCGCAGTACTCGGGTACGGCGTCGATACGGATGTCCGCCACGCTACTCATGCGTCGTGGTCGCTGGCGTTGCGGGCGTCGCCCTTGGCATCGTTCTCGGCATCGAGACGTTCGCCACTGTCACTATCACTATCACGATGACTATCACTGGCACTGTCGGCTGCCGGCACACCATGGCCGACATTGCTGCGCGGACGCTTCTTCGGCGCCTTGTCGGCCTTGTCCACCGTCATGCCCTGCTCACTGAGATGGTTGCTGATCATCACCAGCTCAGCGACGGTCAGTGTCTGCGGACGACGCGAGGGGTCGATGCCCAGCGCGGTCAGCTGGTCGGCATCGATGCGGCCCTTGAAGTTGTTGCGCAGCGTCTTGCGGCGCTGGGAGAAGGCTTCGCGCACGATGACGGCGAGCAGCTTCTCATCCTTGGCCGGATGCGGCAGTTCATGGTGCGGCACCAGACGCACGATGGCGGAATCCACCTTCGGTGCCGGGAAGAAGGCGCTCGGCGGCACCAGGAACAGATTTTCCACCGCGCAGTAATACTGGGTCATCACCGACAGACGGCCCCAGTCGGTGCCACCCGGCTCGGCGGCCAGACGCTCGACGACTTCCTTCTGCAGCATGAAGTGCATGTCGGAGATCGCGCCGCGTGCTTCCAGCAGGTGGAAGATCAGCGGGGTGGAGATGTTGTATGGCAGGTTGCCGACCACGCGCAGCGCCGGGCCGTCACCGACCAGCTCCGGGAAGTCGAAGCGCAGGGCATCGCCTTCGTGGATCACGAAGTCCGGGTAGTTGAAGAACTGCACGCGCAGACCCGGGATGAGGTCACGGTCCAGCTCGATGACTTCCAACTTGCCTGCCGCTTCCAGCAACGGGCCGGTCAAGGCACCCTGCCCCGGACCGATCTCGACCAGGCGCTCGCCTTCCGCGGGACGAATGGCATTCACGATGCGAGAGATGACGCCAAGGTCCTGCAGAAAGTTCTGACCGAAACGCTTGCGAGCGCGATGCGCGGGGAAATGCTGGGACATGGGACTGACCTTCCTCCTGGGAATCCGTCGGGATTCCCGACAACAAGACGCCGCCATGGCCTGCAGGGACACAGGCAGACCGGGGCGGCGAGACCATCCTCGATGGTCGAATGACTGGGGTAGCGAGACGCCACACGGTGGCGCACGCCTGACGTGCCGCCATGCGGTCACGCCCGAGTGATGCGGGGATTATCTCAGGCTCGCGCGGCGGCTGCCATCTCGATGGCGACACGCACGGCCTGCAGCAGGCTGCCGACGTCGGCGCGCCCGCTGCCGGCAAGGTCCAGCGCCGTGCCGTGATCCACGGAGGTACGCACGATCGGCAGGCCCAGCGTGATGTTGGCAGCCTCACCGAAGCCGGCATACTTGAGCACCGGCAGGCCCTGGTCGTGGTACATCGCCAGTACCGCATCCACGCCATCGAGATGTCGCGGCGTGAACAGGGTGTCGGCCGGCAGCGGGCCATCCAGCTGCATGCCGGTCGCGCGCAGGGCGTCGAGCGTCGGGGAGATCACCTCGATCTCCTCATGCCCCAGGTGCCCGCCCTCGCCGGCATGCGGGTTGAGCCCGCATACCGCGATGCGCGGTGCGGCACAGCCGAAGTAGCGCGTCAGGTCCTTGGCGAGGATCTTCATCACTCGCGTCAGCCCCTCGGGCGTGATGGCATCGGCCACCTCGCGCAGCGGCAGGTGAGTGGTGGCCAGCGCCACCCGCAGCCCGGGGCACGCCAGCATCATGACCACTTCCTCGACCCCGCAGACATCGCGCAGATATTCGGTGTGGCCGGTGAAGCCCGCATGCCCGGCTTCGATCACGGCGGCCTTGGACAGCGGCGCCGTCACCATCGCACTGGCATGGCCGGCCTGGCAGGCGGCGATGGCGACATCCAGCATCGCCAGCACATGATCGCCGTTGCGCGCATCGATCACGCCCGGCTCGCTGGGCACTGCGAGCGGCACCGGCCACACTGGCAGCTCACCATTGCGGGCCGGCGGCAGCGGGTCGCCCGGCGACAACTCATGCACCACCAGCGGCAAGCCCAGCAGGCGAGCACGACTGACCAGCAAAGCGGGATCCGCCACGGCGACCAGCTGCGCGGGGAACGCTTCCGCCTGGCCGGCCAGCATGACCAGCAGCTCGGGGCCGATGCCCGCCGGCTCACCGGCGGTCAGGGCGATGATGTCGGGCGTAGTCTCTTCGGGACGATTCATGACGGCGTCTCGCTGCTCCACTCGGACTTACTGCTCATCGAGACGATTATCGACATAGGCCTCGGCACGCACCTGCTGCTGCCAGGCTTCGAGCTCATCATTGAGCTTGCGCTGGAACAGGGTCTTGCGCACCTTGTCACGCTGGCTGGAGTTGGTCACATCCTGCTGGCGACGCTCCTCGACTTCGATGATGTGGTAGCCGAAGCGGCTCTTGACCGGCTGGCTGATCTCGCCCACATCCAGGCCATTCATGGCCGTCTCGAAGGAGGAGACCGTCTGGCCCGGGCTGACCCAGCCCAGCTCGCCGCCCTTGAGAGAGCTGCCCTTGTCGTCGCTGAACTCCTGAGCCAGCGCGGCGAAGTCCTCGCCCCCCAGCAGGCGGCGGCGAATGGACTCGGCACGCTCAAGCGCCTGCTGATCGCTGAGGTTCGGGTTGGGCTGGATCAGGATGTGGCGTGCGCGCGTCTGGGAAATCAACGCCTTGCCCGCGCCACGCTTCTCGATCAGCTTGACGAGGTGATAGCCGCTGGCACTGCGCAGCGGCTCGGAGACCTGACCGGCCTGCATGCTCGGGATGACATCGGCGAACACCGTCGGCAGCTCACCGCCGGAACGCCAACCGAGATCGCCGCCGCTCAGCGCCTGACTACCGGCGGATTCGGCAGCAGCCAGCTGGGCGAAATCGGTGCCCTGCTCGATCTGCTGGCGCAGGCTGTCGGCCTTGGCGCGCGCGGCCTTGACCTGATCCGGCGTCGGCTCCTGGGGCAGTGCCACCAGCAGGTGGGCCAGATGGTACTGGACGTCGCTGCCGACATTCTGCTGATTGAGATAGCGATCTATCTCACGATCGGAGATCCGCACCCGGCTGGCGACGCTGCGCTGCTGGATCTGCTGCACCAGCAGCTCACGACGCACCTGATCGCGCACCTGGGCCAGTGACATGCCGTCCTGCTCGAGCTTGTCCGCGAAGGCTTCCAGGCTCATGCCGTTGTCCTTGGCGATGCCGCGCAGGGTGGCGTTGAGCTGGGTGTCATCGATGCTGAGGTTGGCCTGCTCCGCCAACTGCAGCTGAATCTGCTCGTTGACCATACGATCAAGAACCTGGCGCTCCAGCACGTCACGCGGCGGCAGGTTGATGCCACGGCTCTGCAACTGCTGACTCGCCTGGGTGACGCGCTGCTCCATGTCGCTTTGCATGATGGCGTCCTTGTTGACCACGGCAACCACGCGGTCGAGCAACTCGGCGGCACCGGCCGGCAGACTCGCCAGCACAAATGCCAGCCCCAGCGGGGCAATCAGGGTCTTGCGCATCACATGTTCTCTCGGCGTAAAAATGTTGATGGCGCCGCCCTGCGGCGGCGCCTTGGCGTCATTCACGGCCTGACGCGGCGACTCAGAAGCCCGCGTTGCGATAGCCCGGTACAGCCTGCTCCAGGTAGCTGTCAGCACTCTGGCCAACGCCTCCCAAGCCCTTGAATTCAAAGGTCAGGAAGATGCCATTCTTCTCTTCGTCATCCGAGATGGTGTTGGCGGTGTCGTTGTCATCCTGCCATTCACGCCAGGTGACCTGCACGCCGTAGCAGCAATCGTTGTACTGCACACCCAACACCTTCTCCAGTGAACGGGAATTGGTGCTGTCATACATGTAACGGCCCAGCAGCGACCAGCTCTCGCTCATCGGCGTCGCGAAGGAGAAATCCCACTCGTTGCGGGTATAGCCCAGCACGTCGTCCTCGTCCTCATCGTCGTAAGGCACGAAGCCTTCGATCTCACGATTGAAGCCAAAGTTCAGTACCGTGCCTTGTTCCGCACGATAACGCAGCGAGGTCTGGGCGCTTTCGGTCACGCCACGATCGAAATCCTGGAACACGGCCTGGGAGGCGGTCCACTGGTCGTTGAGCACCACATCGGCCTGGAAGACCACCGGCGAGCGGTCACGCGTCGCACGATAGTAGTCGGAGTAGCTGTCGAAGTCGGAGCGTGAGGTCTTGTCCGGATCACCGTCCATGTCGATGTTGCGGTCCGATAGATAGCTCGACTGGCCGACCCCCAGCTTGAGGCGTTCACGGCCGCTTTCATCGCTGATGAAGCGCGAAGACACGCCGTAGGAGACCTTGTTGGTATCGCCGACGCGGTCACCCCCGCTGAAGCGGTACGGAGACCACAGCTGATTCCAGCTGAAGGCGTCTTCCGAGGTGTCGAAGTCGGGCAGATCGGACTGGTCGACCTCCGGCACATAGGCGTAATAGAGGCGCGGTTCCAGTGTCTGGGTATAGCCATCGCCGAACCATTCGGTCTCGCGATCGAAGATCAGGCCGCTGTCCAGTGACAGCACCGGGATGGTGGCGGACGGGCTGGTGCTGCGGTCCGTCTCGCGGTCACCGTAATCCAGGCTGTATGACAGGCTGACCAGCTGGGCGCGCGGCTCGATGAAGCTCCAGCTCTGATCACTACGCCAGCCCAGTGCCGGCGCCAGACGCAGGCGCGAACCATTGGCAGCCTGGTCTTCGTCGATATCGGTATCCGTCTCATCGACATCACGCCAGAAGTAGGTCGCGTTGGAATTCCACTCTTCGTAGAAGCCGTTGGACTGACTCCAGCGACCATTCGCGGTCAGGCTCGGCAGACGGTAGAACGGCTTGTCATCGTTATCCAGCGGGTAGTCCATGCGCTGGTAGCCCTGCGCCTTGAACTGCAGGTCCCAGGCATCGCCGTGGTAATCGAGCTGTGCCAGACGCTCGAGGCTATCGGTTTCCGTTTCCCCGAAGTTGCGCCCGAAGTCGTCGAAATAATTGCCATCGGAGGCGGCACCGTACTTCAACTGGTAGTCGGTACGGGCGTCATAGCGGCCAGCATGCTGGTAGTTGATGTACCAGCGGTCCTCGCCGATCAGGTCTTCCTCGTCATCGTCGGGGTCGCTTCCGCCGTCGTCATCGGCGAGCCAGGCACCCTCGATGCTGCCTTCATCGCCACGCGGCAATAGATAGCGGAACTCGCCTTCCAGCATCTCGCCACGCTCGGAGATGTAACGCGGCGTGAGGGTGGCATCGTAATTGGGGGCCAGGTTCAGATAGATCGGCTGTGCGTAGTCGAAGCCGCTGGAGCTGGTGTAGCTGAACTGCGGCCACAGCAGGCCCGTGTGGCGACGGTCATCGACCGGGAAGCGCACGTAGGGCCAGTAGAAGACCGGCACGCCGCCCATTTCCATGCGCGCATGCTTGGCCGTCCCCCAGCCGGAGTCCTGATCGATGGTGATGTCGCTGCCGACCAGGCGCCACAGGCTGTTGCCCGGCTCACAGGAGGTGAAGCTGGCATCCTTCAGGCGGTAGCGGCCATCCTCGAGACGCGCCAGCTGCACCGCATCGCCGCGCACATGCTGCTCGTGAAAGACGTAGTGGCCGTTGTCGACGCTGGCCGCATCGCTGTTGAGCGAGACCCGCGCATCGTCGCCACGCAGCAGGACTCCGGGCTGGCGATAGGTGACAGGGCCCTTGGCGGTGGCGGTGTCACGCGCCTCGTTGACGCTGACCTCGGGCGATTCCAGTTGGGAATCACCGCGGCGCAGCACCACCTCCCCCATCAGGGTGGCGACGCCATCGTTGCCGTAGTTGGCCTTGTCGGCCGAGGTCGTGACCTGCTCCGGCGTGTCGCCCGCCTCGATACGGTAGGCCGGCGTGACATAGCGCCCGGAGCACAGCTGGCCCTGCGGCACCTCATCATAGGGCTGCCAATCGAGCTGACTGGCTGACAGGGGCTCGGGCGGAGCGGCCTGTGCCATCAGAGGAGCGCCGGCGGCCAGTGGCGCCAGGGTCCACAACAGACGGAAAACCAGTGGCTTGAGCTGCCAGACCGGGCGGTCATCGCCCGATCGGGCTATCGATGCCTGCCGGGAATGAGCAGACAGAGAGTGAGTCGCGAAGCGACGCTGACGTCGCCCGGGAGCGGTCGTCGGCTTGCCCGGATGGGATGAATGGCTGCGCTGGGCCATGGCTGCTCTGTGTCCTTGGCTGGGGGAATCGGTATTATACAGGCCCAGCAACCGGCCTTCCTGCTTGCCGGTTCCGCCTGCCTTCTCGTCACCACACGACAGCATGCGGGGCCGCGGCACAGGCGTCAACTGACAGCCGGCCCCGCACACGCTGACAGGAGCCCAAGCCCCATGACATCCGACGCCCGCCGCCAGGCGCTGCACGCCTGGGCCGCCGCCCGCCACGACCTCACGCCAGAGGCCGTGCGCATGAGCGCCGTGGCTGACGACGCCAGCTTCCGCCGCTATTTCCGCCTGCACCTCGAGGAGCTCGACCCGGCCACGCCGGCGCGCATCCTGATGGACGCGCCGCCCGAGAAGGAAGACAGTCACGGCTTCGTCGCCATCGCCCGCCAATGGCGTGACGCCGGCCTGCCGCTGCCCGAGGTCTTCGCCTTTGACGAGTCACTCGGCTTCCTGGAGCTGGAAGACCTCGGCGACACCCCGCTGATGACCGCCCTGACCAGCACCGAGCACGCCGACCACTACTATGGCGAAGCCATCGGGCTGCTCGAGCAGCTGCATCAGCTGCCACCCGGCAACCTGCCTGCCTATGACGACGCCCGGCTGTCCGCCGAGCTGGAGCTGTTTCCGGATTGGTGTCTTGGCCAGCTTCTCGACATGCCGCATGACCGCCGCTACGCCGCCTGGGGCAAGCTGAGAGACCAATTGCTCGCGGCCGCCAGCGCGCAACCGGTGGTGAGCGTGCATCGCGACTTCCATGCCCAGAACCTGTTCCTGCATCAATCAGCATCCCAGGACCAGCCCCGGCTGTGGATCATCGACTTCCAGGACGCCGTCAGCGGCCCCGAGAACTACGACCTGATCTCGCTGCTGCGTGACCGTCACTGGCGATGGCCGGAACCCGCCATGGCGCGCTGGATCGAGCAGGCACGCCTGGCCGCCTTGCCACGCTACGCCGCCACCGGCTTGCCGGCACCAAGCCCGCTCGAGTACCGCCAGAGCGTCGAGCGCATGGGCGTGCAGCGCAATCTCAAGATTCTCGGCATCTTCGCGCGCCTGACGCTGCGGGACGCCAAACCCCGCTACCTGACGCTGATGCCGCGCTTCCTTGGCCACCTGCGCGAAGGCCTGGCCTTCTGCCCGGAACTGATCTCCTTCACCCACTGGCTGGATGAGGTACTGACGCCGGCACTGTCACTGCGCCTGGCCGAGGAATGCGAGGCCCGCGATCTGCGTCTCGTCAATGGCGAGCGCCCCGAGATCAACCTCGATGATTACGATGAGCTGGCGGCACTCGCCGATCGCGCCGCCCGCCTGCAGCGCAACGCGGCCGCCGCTACGGCGAAGAGCGCTGCGGCAAGTGGGGAAAGCAAGGAAAGCACTGCAAATGCCGATGACGAGCCAGGGAGCCACTGATGCGCGCGATGATTCTGGCGGCCGGTTTCGGCACGCGCATGCGCCCGCTGACCGACCATACCCCCAAGCCGTTGCTGGAAGTCGCCGGGCTGCCGTTGCTGGAGCACCACCTACTGCGTCTGGAAGCGATCGATGTGGACAAGGTCGTCATCAATGTCGGCCACCTGGCCGACAGGATTCTGAGCCACTTCGCCGCGAAGCCGAATGTCCAGGGCCAGCTCGAGGCTTGCTGGCAGGGGCGCAAGCGCTCCCTGACACTGATCTTCTCGCACGAGGAGACGCCACTGGAAACCGGCGGCGGCATCGCTCGCGCCCTGTCACTCTCCGGTGCGTTGACGCAGGACGCAGGCGATGACACGCCCTTCCTGCTGATCAATGGCGATGTCTGGTGCGACGTTGACCTCACGCTGCTGACCATCCAAGCGCTGGCGAGCCATTCACTGGCTCTACACGCCGACCAGCCGCAGGCGCTGGCGGGGCTGGTGCTGGTGGATAACCCGCCCCATCATCCCGAGGGCGACTTCCTGCTCACCCCGGCGGGGATTGTGAAGGGTGAAACCCGCGACGAGAGTGACGAACAGGACGAGAAGGAAGAGAAAGATGAGCAGGAAAAGCAGGCCGGCAGCCGCCTGACCTTCTCCGGCGTGTCGTGGCTGTCACCCCGCCTGATCCGTCGCGCCATCGCCGAGACACCGGCCTACCAGGGCCCTGACAGCGTCTTCAAGCTGGCGCCGCTGCTGCGTGACGCCATGCAGCATGGCGAGGTACGCGGCCTGCATCATCGCGGCGCCTGGATCGATGTCGGCACCCCACAGCGTCTGGCCGAGCTGGATGAGCTGCTGAGCCACGCCAGGGCCTGAGCCAGCGCGATATAAGCTCAGCGCTGGACGTTCCTCCGGGCACGCCGATGACAATGCTACCCTGTGCGCCATCGTGCTCACCGCGCCCTTGGCTTCCATAGCGCTCAGCCCGCATGACTCTCAGCCTCTATCGCTGTCGGCCCCTATGGCTGCTAGCGCCGGGCCGGTGGCGCATCAACGACTTATCAGAAGGAGAAGTTCCGACATGGCAATGAACGCCAGCATCAAATGGACCGATGGTCGCCAGTTCCTCGCCGAATCCGGCAGCGGCCACAGCGTGGTCATGGACGGCAATCCGGACAACGGCGGTCGTAACACCGGTCCGCGTCCGATGGAAATGCTGTTGATGGGTCTGGGCGGCTGCACCAGCTTCGATGTCATCCAGATTCTGGAAAAGGCCCGCCAGCAGGTCACCGACTGTCACGCCGAACTGAGCGCCGAGCGCGCCGATAGCGTGCCGAGCGTGTTCACGAAGATTCACGTCAAGTTCGTGGTCACCGGTCGCAACCTCAAGGAATCTCAGATCAAGCGTGCCGTCGAGCTGTCCGCCGAGAAGTACTGCAGCGCCTCCCTGATGCTGAGCGCCGGGGGTGTCGAGATCACTCACTCCTACGAAGTCATCGACATCGCGGCCTGATCTCGCCTCGCCCTCCCGCCGCTCAAGGCCCCGCCGACGGCGGGAGGGAGCGCACCACTGACGACGACTCGCCTGGATCGGCGGGAATTGTCGCTGGCGTGTCAGCCCTGCCTGTGCATAATACGCCCCTCAAACCGGTCGTCTCACCGGTCATCTCGTGGCAAAGATGGCACGCAATGCTCCCTGTGAGTCATGCTGCCAGCGCCCGGGACGGACCTTTCGAGATGTCCTCTTCGGCCCGATGCCTGCCTCTGCCCCATTGCAATGGCGCATCGGATGTCATACCACCCTCCCATCTCAAGGAGGCCTGGACGTGAGCGATCAACTCCGCCTTCACGGGTTCAACAACCTCACCAGTTCGTTGAGCTTCAATATCTACGACATCTGCTACGCGCAGACCGAAGAGCAGCGCACGGCGTATATCGATTATATCGATGAGCTCTACAATGCCGAGCGTCTTACCCAGATCCTCAAGGATGTCACCAACATCATCGGTGCCCACGTGCTGAACATCGCACGTCAGGACTACGAGCCGCATGGCGCCAGCGTGACCATCCTGATCGCCGAGCACGAGCTGGAAGAGCAGGACGCGTCCCAGACCGCGCCGGGCCCGGGCCCGTTGCCGGAAACGGTCGTCGGCCATCTGGACAAGTCTCACGTCACGGTGCACACCTATCCCGAGTCCCACCCGGACAACGGCATCAGCACCTTCCGTCTGGATATCGATGTCTCGACCTGTGGCATGATCAGCCCGCTGAAGGCGCTGAACTATCTGATCCACAGCTTCGATTCCGATATCGTGACCATGGACTACCGTGTGCGTGGCTTCACGCGCGACGTGGATGGCAAGAAACTGTTCATCGATCACGACATCACCTCCATCCAGGATTACCTGGCGGAAGACACCAAGCGTGCCTACCAGATGGTCGATGTGAACGTGTATCAAGAGAACATGTTCCACACCAAGATGCTGCTCAAGGACTTCGAACTGGACAACTACCTCTTCGGCACCTCGCGTCGCGAGCTGACCTTCGAGGAAGCCACCAACATCGAAGGCCGCCTGCGTCGTGAAATGCTCGAGATCTTCTACTCGCGCAACTTCGACTGATCACCGCCCGAGCCATGCGCGACCGCCACAGCGTATGTGTCCGCTTGGCTGAGGCCTGGTGACAGTCCGAAAAAAGCCCCCTGACACCTCACGGTATCAGGGGGCTTTCATTATCTGCCTGTCGGTTCAACGATCGCCGGCGGGGTCCTCCCTGTCTGGCGGAGCGGCATCTCTCAGGCGCTGTTCCATCTCCTCATTCACCTGGCGATGCAGCGCCTCGCGGTGGCGCTCGTGATCAGCCAGCGACTCTCCCCGCTCCTGCGCGACCTGATCCAGTCGTTCACGCAGCTCGCGCACTTCCGTCGTCAACTCGCTGATCTGATGATAGAGCGCCCGCGTCATGTCGCGCTGGGCACGCGCCGCTCGGGCCTCCTGCTCGCTGTCATCCTCGATGAAGATCGAGCTGATATAGGCGGCGAAACTCCCGAACAGCCCCACGCCCCCGACCATCAGCAGCACCGCCACCACGCGACCGAGCGTCGTGATGGGATAGTAGTCGCCATAGCCGACAGTGGTCACCGTCACCACCGCCCACCACAGCGCCTCCTCGGCGGTATTGATGGGGCTGTCGGGATTCGGTGTCTCCACCATCAGCATGGTCAGGGCGCCGAATACCACCAGCAGCACCGTAGCGGTGGCCGCCGAGGCGAAGACCCCCTCGGCCCGGTTGCGGAACAGCAGCTTCCAGATCATTTCCATCGACTTGATGGCGCGCAGCACCCGCAGCACCTGCACCACGCGAAACAGCCTCGCGCCCTGGAAGAGTCCCGCCGGGATACAGGCCAGCAGGTCGATCCAGCCCCACTTCATGTACTCACGTTTGCTCTTGGCACTGGCGAAGCGCTTGCAGAAATCGATGAAGAAGAACAGGCAGACCACGTAGTCCATGTACTCCAGCAGCCGCTGGACCTGGGGTGACAACACAAAGACAAGGTCCACCACCATGGCGCCGATCACATAGATCGACAGCACCAGGATGAACAGCTGAAAGGGCGTGACGCGTTCCTGCATCCGAAGACTCTCCGTGAATGGGGCTCTGGAAAGCCTACCCCATCCTCGACGCCCTGACAGTGTGAAGCCACCGCTGGCATGCGCCCGGGCACTCATCTGTCCGATGGTTCATGCATCCCTGGGCTCATGCGTCCGGTGGTTCATGGATTTCTGGCCTCATGCACCCGCGCTCATCAAGCCTTGTTGCGCGACTCCTCGTCACTCGGGGGCTGGAAGGTGGACTGCTCGCTGATGTCCTCCCCACTGATGCGATTCAAAAGCTTGCGCAACTTGTGACGCTGCCTGCGTGATGACAGGCGATTGGAATCCCAGCGCTCCGGTACCAGCGCACATTCTCCATTGGCATCGTGCAGGCGGAAGGCACGCTCGACGCCGATCGGATGGTCCTCACTGCCGTAGATGCCGATGATTTGCAGCGTCAGGCGCTGGAATTCCAGCTGCTCATTGCTGGGCCAGTGACCGTCGAGCGAGATGCCATTGCGGCGCGCCATGCGCTCGATGACTTCAGAGAAAGTCCCGATATGCAGGAAGTCGCCCGAGCCCAGCGGCCCCTGACGCGTGGTATCGGAGATACGCCATTCACTGCTGCTGGAAGCCCCCTGCGCGGGCTGTTCGCTGTCGCCGTCCTGCTGGTTGTCCCCCTGCTCGTCACCTTCCTGATAGCTGCGTTCGAACTCGGTGACATCCATCAGCAGGCTGCCATGACTGGTATCCAGCCTGGCGATGATGTGCTCGATGAAGATCGACTCAGCACTCATGTTGCTGATGATGCACAGACTGTCGATACCCTTGGACTTGCCGCGATTGATCAGCACTCGCGGCCGGCGCTGGCGCCGGAAGTTGTGATACAGCAGCTGCGCGTAGACCAGCCAGATGAAGAACGAGCCGACACTGGCAATCGCCGAGATGGTTTTCGAGTGATTCGCGATCCACTCCATCATGCTGACCTCCCCTGTCAACGTTGTCTGGTGCACCCTTTCTTGGGGACAGCGACAGGGGATTGCGAGCATTGATTTGGCGTTAAACCTCTTTGTTGCTGACCTGATCCTCGCCCAGCAGTGCCTGCCAGAGGGTAATCACCCGCTCACGGTGGGCGGCAATCACCGGGTGCTGCTCCAGTCGCATCAGGCTGCCGTGCTTCTCCAGCGCCAGGCGATGACTGACATCGCGATAGGCCAGATAGGCCTCGCGCAGCTCACCGGCCTGCTCGCCCGGCAGCTGTCCACAGGACTCGAGGGTTTCCAGCAGTCGCATGTTGTCGCTCCACTCAAGCAGAGCAGGCACCTGATGACTCAGCGCCAGCACGCAGTACTGGGCGAGAAATTCAATGTCGACGATGCCGCCGGCATCCTGCTTGAGATGGAACTGGCCGGCCTCGCGGTCCTTGGCGCTGCTGCCCAGGTGATCACGCATCTTGTGGCGCATGGCGATCACCTCCTGGCGCAGCGTCTTCTCGTCCCGCTGCTGACCAAGCACCTCACGGCGCACCTCCTCGAAAGCCAGCGCCAGCGCCGGGTCTCCCGCCACGGCCCGCGCGCGCACCAGCGCCTGATGCTCCCAGGTCCAGGCTTGGGTGAGCTGATAGTCCCGGAAGGCCGCCAGACTCGAGACCAGCAGCCCCGAATTGCCCGACGGGCGCAGGCGCATGTCGACCTCGTAGAGCGCACCGGCCGGCGTCACCGCCGTCAGCAGATGGATGATGCGCTGCCCCAGGCGCGTGAAGAACAGCGGGTTGTCCAGCGGCCGCGGGCCATCCGTCTGGCCCTTGCTGGCCGCATCATGCAGGAAGACGAGATCCAGGTCCGAGCCATAGCCCAGCTCGATGCCGCCCAGCTTGCCGTAGCCGACGATCACGAAGCTGCCACTCAGGCTGTCGCCGGTGATCGGCTGGCCATCGCGCCCGATGGGGAAGCCATGCTTGCGGGTCAGGGTCTTCCACGCCATCGCCAGCACCTGTTCCAGCACCACCTCGGCGATGAAGGTCAGATAGTCGCTGACCTTCATCAGCGGGCGGGCACCGGCGATATCGGAGGCCGCCACGTGCAGCACCTGGGCATGGCGGAACACTCGCAAGGCCTCGAGCAGCGCTTCTTCATCATCTTCGGGGATGCGCGACAGCGCGGTGCGCAGCTCATCGGCGAGGCGCGTCTTGTCGGCGGGAGAATAAAGATTATGCGGGTGCAGCAGCTCGTCGAGCAGCACCGGATAGCGCGCCAGCTGTTCGGCAATCCAAGGGCTTGCCGCACACAGGCGCATCAACTGCGCCAGCGCATCCGGGTTCTCGCGCAGCAGCGCCAGATAGGCCGTTCGGCGCAGTACCGCCTCGATCAGCGGCAAGACGCGCTCCAGCACAAGGCTGGCATCGTGCTCGCCGGGCTTCTCGGGGTCACCCGCCGCCGAGCCCAGCGCCTGCAGCAATGGCGGCATCAGCGCATCGAGGCGATCAAAGCCGATGCGCTGCATGCCCTGCACCGCACGCGACCGCCGCAGGCTATCGAGACGGCGGAAACTCTCAGCCGCACTCTTGAAGCCGCTCTCGGCGAGCAGTGCCTCGCCCTCCTCCGCCGTCAGCTCGCCGCGCCATAGCGCTCGCCATTCATCCAGCGCCTGCTGGCCTTCGCCCTGCTCGGCCTCGTCGTCTTCCGGCGCGGCGATCACGTTGTCGAAGTGATGGCGGATGCGCATACGCACCTCTTCCAGGCGCGCGGTGAGTGCCTCCCAATCGAGCAGTTTCATGGCCAGCGCGAGACGCTCGCGGCCCAGCGGATCCAGCGGCAATGTCTGGGTCTGGCGGTCGGCCTGGGCCTGCAGGGCATGTTCAAGATCGCGCAGGAAGACGTAATCCGGCACCAGCTCATCCACGACCGCCTGCGGCAGCAAGCCCAGGGCTGGCAGGCGCGCAAAGGCCTGCTTGAGCGAGGTGACCTGCAATTCCGACTCACGCCCGCCCCGAATCAGCTGGAAGGCCTGGGCGACGAACTCCACCTCGCGAATGCCGCCGGAGCCGAGCTTGATGTTGTCGGACAGCCCGCGCCGTTTGACCTCTCGATTGATCATCGCCTTCATCTCGCGCAGCGACTCGATGGCACCGAAATCCAGATACTTGCGATAGACGAAGGGACGCAGGTGCGCGATCAGGCGCTCGCCGGCAGCGACGCTGCCCGCCACCGGGCGCGCCTTGAGCATCGCGTAACGCTCCCATTCGCGGCCCTGATCCTGATAGTAGCTGGCCAGCATCGAGAAACTGCCGACCAGAGGCCCGCCGTCCCCCAGCGGACGCAGCCGCATGTCGACGCGGAACACGAAGCCATCGGCGGTCATCGCGTCCAGCGCGGCAATCAGCTTCTGGCCGAGGCGCGTGAAATATTCCTGATGATCCAGAGACTTGCGGCCACCGGATGTCTCGCCCTTGTCGGGAAAGGCGAAGATCAGGTCGATATCGGAGGAGAGGTTGAGCTCGCCGGCGCCCAGCTTGCCCATGCCGAGCACCACCAGCCGCTGCGGCTCGCCGAAGCGATCCGGCGCGGGGCGGCCATAGCGCGGCTCGAGCGACGCTTCCAACCAGCCAAGCGCGCCTTCGAGGGTGACTTCGGCGAGGTGCGAGACCGCCGCCGCGGTCTGCCACATGTCGGCGCCGTTGAGGTCACGCCACACGATGCCCAGCATGCGCAGCTGGCGGAAACGCCGCAGCACCTGCTGCATCGCCTTCTCGTCATCGGCACTGGCGAGACCGGCGGCGAGGCGCTCAGTGAGCTGGGCGACCGGCAAGGCGCGCTCCAGCTCGCCACTCTCGAGCAGTTCGGACAGCAATTCAGGGCGGCGGCACAGCGCCTCCAGCGCGAAGTCGGACAGCGTGATCAGACGCCCAAGCTGCCTGCGCTGACGCTCATCGAGGGCCAGAAAGGTCGCCAGCGGAGAGCTGTCATCGCCACGCATCTCGCTGAGATTCTCAGCCTGGGTCAGGCTCTCTTCGAGACGCTCCTGCGCGGCGTGCAGGGCGCTCTCGAGCGTGGCACGGCTGTCAGCCGACTGCTCGGCCAGCAGCGATGACGGCGCAAGGAAATCAGCGGGCAACAGTGGGCGGGACTGCGCGGGGGATGGCTGGGGCATGGTCGTCTCCTTCGATCCAGCCCTCAGCATAACGGAGGCCGCAGGCACATGACACGGCCCTGCCCGCTGCCCCTTCCATTGATGAGACCAGGGCGAGGACGTTCAGCCGAACAGCTTGTCGTAGAGCAAGGTGCCCCAGGTCAGCCCGGCGAATATCAGGCTGATCATCACCGCCGCCGAGCCCATGTCCTTGGCGCGCCCGGACAGTTCATGGAATTCCGGGCCGATGCGGTCAATCGCGGACTCCACCGCCGAGTTGAGCAGTTCGACCATCAGCACGATCAGCGTGGAGCCGACCAGCAGCAGCCATTCGACATGCGAATCACCGATCCACCAGGCAAACGGCAGCAGCAAGGCGCACAGCACGATCTCCTGGCGGAAGGCCTCTTCGTTGCTCCAGGCGGCCTTGAGGCCCTTTAGCGAGTAACGCGCGGAATGCTTGAGGTGGGTCAAGCCGGTATGCCGTGATTTCATCTTCGGGTCTCGTACAGAAGCAGCACGGGGGCTGCAAAGGCCGATCTTTCAATCGGACGACGTCTGCCAGCAACACGCCTCGGGAGAGCTCGCAGCACACCGGCCAGCGACAGCGCAGCGCTGCCTGCGCGAATTTCACGACCAAAGGCTACCCGAGGCCTCATCGACGGGCGTGCTCTAATACCGCCAGGCGCTCGATGACGGCGGCGATGATAGCAAAGCACGCGCTGAAGCGGCATTGCCGATCCCGTCCTCCAACAACAACAAATCAACGCCGGGAACTGCCCATGCCTTCGCTATCACACGACACACGCCAGACGCTCAGCCGCGGACTGGCGCGCAACTTCCTCGGCCAGTCGCCACGCTGGTACAAGCAGCTGATGTGCCTGTTTCTGATCACCAACCCACTACTGCTGTGGTTCAGCGGCCCGCAAGGTGGCGTGATCGTCGGCTGGCTGCTGCTGGGGGAATTCATCTTCACGCTGGCGATGGCGCTCAAGTGCTACCCCCTCCAGCCGGGCGGTCTGCTGGCACTGGAGGCCGTCGTCATCGGCATGGCCTCACCGGAGGCCATCATGCAGGAGATGGAGCGCAACCTGCCGGTGATCCTGCTGCTGATGTTCATGGTGGCCGGCATCTACTTCATGAAGCCGCTGCTGCTGTATGCCTTCACCAAGATCATCCTCGGCGTGCGCTCCAAGACCTGGCTGTCGCTGATGTTCTGTCTCTCAAGCGCTCTGCTGTCCGCCTTTCTCGATGCCTTGACGGTGACGGCGGTCATCATCGGCATCGCGGTGGGCTTCTACTCCGTCTACCACAAGGTGGCCTCGGGCAAGCATTTCGATACCCAGCATGACCATGCCAACGATGTCAGCGTCGAGGCCGTGCACAGTGAAGACCTCGAGGATTTCCGCGGCTTTCTGCGCTCGCTGCTGATGCATGGCGCGGTGGGAACCGCGCTGGGAGGCGTCAGCACCATGATCGGCGAGCCGCAGAACCTGGTGATCGCCAAGGCCGCTGAATGGGACTTCATCGACTTCTTCCTCGCCATGGCGCCGGTCACCGTGCCGACCTTCTTCGCCGGCCTCGCCCTGTGTGTGCTGCTTGAGCGTGGCCGCTGGTTCGGCTACGGCCAGCGACTGCCCGCCAGCGTGCGACGAATTCTCGAGGATTATGATCATCATCAGGATGCACGGCGCACGCCGCGGGAACGCGCCGCGCTGATCGTGCAGGCCGTGGTGGCCGTGCTGCTGGTACTGGCGCTGGCACTGCACATGGCAGAGGTCGGGCTGATCGGGCTGGCGGTGATCATTCTGCTGACCGCCGGCAACGGCATCACCGATGAGCACCAGATCGGCCGCGCCTTCCAGGAATCACTGCCCTTCACCTCGCTGCTGGTGGTGTTCTTCACCATCGTCGCGGTCATCCACGAGCAGCATCTGTTCCAGCCATTCATCCAGTGGGTACTCAGTCTGCCCATCGAGGAGCAGGCCGGCGCACTGTTCCTGGCCAATGGGCTGCTCTCGGCCATCTCGGACAATGTCTTCGTGGCCACGGTGTACATCACCCAGGTCAAGAACGAGTTCGTGGCCGGCAATATCAGCCGCGAGCACTTTCATGCGCTGGCGGTCGCGGTGAACACCGGCACCAACCTGCCCAGCGTTGCGACCCCCAATGGCCAGGCGGCGTTCCTGTTCCTGCTCACCTCCGCCATCGCGCCGCTGGTCAGGCTTTCCTACGGGCGCATGGTATGGATGGCATTACCCTACACGGTGCTGATGACGCTGGTCGGGTTGGCCACCGTGCGCAGCTTCATCTAGCCAGCGTCTTGACGAGAACCTTGATGAGAGGCCTGACGAGAGCCTTCCGCCAGCGCCTCCTGTTACCGGGGCCAACCGCACACCCGGCTGGCCCCGGTTGCGTCAGTCTCATCCCAATGTCGATATCGCGAGACTTCCCCACAGCGTCGCTTGCAGGCACTGTGAGGTGACGCGTCTCGATCAGACGCCGTGACACCCTTCAAGCAGGAAGACCGCCAACACCAACGCCATCCACAAGGAGACAGCCATGTCCCGCGCACTGATGCTGCACGAAGAGACACCTCGCGCCCGAGTCGTCGACCTCTCCGATGATCAGCTACCTGACCTGCCCGTCACGGTGGCCATCGAGCGTTCAGGGCTCAACTACAAGGACGCACTGGCCATCACTGGCCGTGGCAAGATCGTCCGCGAGCTGCCCTTCGTGCCGGGCATCGATTTCGCGGGACGCGTCGAAGCCTCCGACTCGCCGGACTATCAGCCGGGCGATGAGGTCATCCTGACCGGCTGGGGCGTGGGCGAGCGCCATTGGGGTGGTCTGGCCGAGCGCATGCGCGTCAAGCCCGAGTGGCTGGTCAAGCGCCCTGCCAATCTGAGCGCCGAGCAGGCCATGGCCTTCGGCACCGCCGGTTTGACTGCCATGCTGTGCGTGATGCGCCTCGAGGAGGCCGGCCTGACGCCCGAGCAGGGCCCGGTGATCGTCACCGGCGCCACCGGCGGGGTCGGCAGCTGGGCCGTGCAGATGCTGGCCAAGCAAGGCTTCGAGGTTCACGCGGTCAGCGGCAAGGCCGAGCAGCGCGAATGGCTCGAGTCACTGGGCGCGAGCGAAGTCCATCTGCGCAGTGATTTCGAGGACAAGGGCCGCCCACTGGAAAAGAGCCGCTGGGCAGGCGCCGTGGATACTGCCGGTGGCCAGGTGCTGGCCAATCTGCTGGCGCAGATGAATTACGATGGCAAGGTGGCGGCCGTGGGCCTCGCGGCGGGCGCCGACCTGCCCACCAGCGTGATGCCGTTCATCCTGCGCGGCGTCTCGTTGCTGGGCGTCGATAGCGTCATGATCAATGCCGAACGTCGTCGAAAGGTCTGGCAGCGTCTGGCCGACCTGCCGGATGAGATGCACGCCCAGATGCAGCTCGAGACGGTCGGTCTGGAAGGCCTGGCCGAGCGCGCCGAGGCGATGATCGACGGACGCGTCAGCGGTCGCGTGCTGCTCGACCCGACGCGCTGAAGACACTCGACGCACGACTCGCGACGGAAAATTTGTCCTCGCAGCGCCAAAAACGCTTCAAGTCCTTGATTGTTGCGGTGCAATAGCGATTTTGGCGTTAGCCAATGCCCTCACACAACGCTATGCTCTTGTTATCTCGTTGCGCCCTGTCGAGCGTCCCGAGTGCCCTCCCCTCAGCCATGCCGGGCGTGTGGAGGACCACCCCGCCTTCGGGCGGGGTTTTTTGTGTCTGTCATTCAGGCCATGAACACGAAAGCCCCGCCGATTGGCGGGGCTTTCGTGTCATGCGCTCGCGATCAGGAGCTCAGTTGCGCTCGATCATCGCGGTCAGGTCCTCGGCGACCGGATCCAGCACCTGCGGCCAGGACAGATAAGGCACCGCCGCCCGACCGTTGACCATCACCGCGAAGGCACCCCAGCGGCCACTTTGCGTGCGGAAGTATCCCGAGATGGCGCGCACCGGCACCGGGTTGTTGAGCGTGCCTGTCTTGACCATCACGTGATTGCGGAAGGTCTCGCTGCCACGGCGGATGAAGCGCATCGGGCCATTGACCGGTGCCTGCAGGCCCGCCACGAAGGTGGGGAACAGCGCCGGGCGGTGATACATGCTGTCGAGCAACGCCACCAGCCCACTGACGCTGGTGCGGTTCTGGGAAGTCAGGCCGCTGCCGGAATACATCGTCAGCGGGCCGTGCCCGGGAATCGCGCTGGCGAAGGTTTCAAGCTTGGCACCGCCCTGGCGCAAGGTGGCCTGACTGCCGCCGACCAGCGCCAGCGTCAGCTGGTCCGCCATGAAGTTGTTGGAGTAGTTGAGCATGCGCGTCAGCAACTCCTGCATCGGCTTGCCTTCGACGCTACCGAGCTGCGCGGCGCTGGAGGGCGGCGCCGTCGAGGTGATATCCACCCCGCCGGTCACCGTGATCCCGGCGCGCGCCAGGATGTCGCGCATCAGCTCACCGGTGTACAGCGCAGGATTGGAGACGGCGCGGTAGATACTGCGCGGCTGGCTGTCGGCGGCGATGGTGCCGGTGACGACCAGCGTATCGCGACCGTTGCTGGTGGTACGGCGGGCATTGATGGCGCTCTTGCCCCCCGCGCCGACCGTAGTGACCTGGTTATCGAAGATCTCGGTGGGCTGGGTGGTATCGCAGCTGGCCAGTCGCGCCGGCGCCTGACTGCCCGCACCCGGCATCACCTTCACGCACCAGCTGGCATAGTTGCTGGCCGCGGACGACAGCAGCGCATCATAGGCGTTGCTGGAACGCCGCGAGGCATTGCAGCGATCGGTACTGATGCAGGGCACCGGCCCGAAACGCCACTGACTGATCAAAAGGCGCCCTTCGACACGGCGGATGCCCCGAAAGCGCAGCTCCTCGGTCAGCCGCCACAGCTCTTCGCTGGTCAGCGCCGGGTCGCCGCTGCCCTCGAGCACCAGGTCACCGGTCAAGACACCGCCGCTGATCGTGCCCGTACTGCGCAGACGCGTGGAGAAACGATACTGCGGACCGAAACGGTCCAGCGCCGCACCGGCGATATAGAGTTTGGACAGCGAAGCCGGCGTCAGTTGCTGGTCGGGATTGACCGAGGCCAGCGTCTCGCCGGTATCGAGCATGCGCGCCTGGGCACTGACGATGAAGCCCTTGTCAGTCAGCCGCGTCAGGTTGTCAAAGCCCGCCGCCTGCGCCGGGCCCGCCACGACAAGCGTCGCACCGGCCGCCATGGCCAGTCGGCGCAGCGAGCGCGTGAAACGCAGCGACTTGCCCGCTGCTGCGGGGCGCGCCGCCTTCAGCAAAGGCAACAGGGGAGAGAGTCGGGAGGGTCGCGCAGAGGTCGGTGCAGTGCGAAATAGGGGCATGAGGCATCCAGTGACGTCGTCGGTGAGCATCCATGTCACAGCCGGGAGGCGCCGTGATGCCCCTAGCTTAATGAGGACTGGCGCTGGAAAACAGATGCAGGACGGCGACACCGCCCACGATCATCGCCAACCCCAGGATGGCCGGCAGATCCGGCATCTCGCGATAGACCACCGCACCGAAGACGGTGACCAGCACGATGCCGAGCCCGGACCATACCGCATAGGTCACACCCAGCGGCAGATCACGCAGTACCAGCGTCAGGAAATAGAAGGCGATGCCGTAGCCCACCACCACGATCATGCTGGGGCCGAGTCGTGAAAAGGACTCGGAGGCCTTGAGCGCACTGGTCGCGATGACCTCTGCCAGTATGGCCACTGCCAGGAAGACATAACTCATCGAATCACCTCGTATTGTGGTGGACCAGCTGCTGCTCGCGCGCGGCCTTGCGCGCCAGCAGACGGTGCATCACGGCATCGAACAGCGGATTGAAGATCATGGCCCAGACCAGGAAAAAGGCAACGAAGCCGAGATCCAGCAGGAGTGCCTGCCACAGCCCGAGGTCGAGCCAGGCAGCCACGATGAAGACGGTCACCAGTACCAGGCCGAGTTCGAAGCCGAGTGCCTGAGCGATGCGCTGGGCCACGCTGCGCTGGCGGGTCGGTACCCAGCGGTCGAACATCCAGTTCCAGACCGTACTCCAGATCACCGCCAGTGTGGACATCACCACCGCCAGGCTGCCCATGCTCGCCAGGTCGTGCCCCGTGACCAGTGCCGACAGCGGCGCCACGAGCAGGATACCGCCCAATTCCAGCAGTCCTGCCTGGGCCAGACGTTCTTTCTTGGAACGCATGTCATACCTCCTCTCGATCACCGCGTGTGATGCCGGATGGGCGGAACGACGCGGATGGAGGAGGCATTCTAGAGAGATACAAGATGGTTTAAAGTTGGCATCCATCTATTATTCAGATGGATCAAGGCGCGAGGCGAGGCAATGAACTGGACCCTGGAGCAACTGCAGACACTGCGCTGCGTGGCGGAGACGGGCTCGTTCTCGGCGGCGGCGCGGCGTCTGGGGCGCGCGCAATCCGCAGTCAGCACCGCCATCGCCAATCTGGAACTGGACCTGGGCTGCGAGCTGTTCGATCGCCGCCCTCGCACGCCGGTGCTGACGCCCGCGGGCAAGGCCATGCTGCACGAAGCCAACAGCGTGCTGATGCAATGCCAGCGCCTGGAGGCACGCGCTCGCACCCTCAGCCAGGGGCTGGAAGCCAGCCTGACGTTGGCGATCGATGAGGCGCTGGTAGAAATGCCGCCGGTGATGGCGGTACTGGAAAAGATGGCGGTGCAATACCCGACGCTGACGCTGAATCTGCTCAATGGCGCGCAGGATGAGGTGGCCCGCTGGGTGGAGCAGCACCAGGCCAATCTCGGCATCCTGTTCTATCAGCCATTGGGTGTCATGGCGCTGGAGCGCGAGGCGCTGGGGCGACTGGAGCAGGTGCTGATCGTGGCACGCAACCATCCGCTGGCGCAGCTTGAGAGCCCGACCCACAGCGACCTGGCGGATCACCGCCAGCTGATGATCGGTCAACGCCAGCAACTGGAACCCGGCCACGAGGGGCCACGCTCACAGCGCTTCTGGCAGCTCAACAGCTTCTATGCGATGGCTGAGCTGACGACGCGCGGACTGGGCTGGGCGCAGGTTCCGCGCCATATCGCCCACTACCCGCCCTTCCAGCAGCGTTTGAAGATTCTGGACTTGAGCGCGCTGGGCGCCACCGCCGACATCGATATCGAACTGATCGCGCGCCGCGACAGCCCTCGTGGCCCCGCGGCAAGCTGGCTGCGCCAGTCACTGCGCGACACCTTCCACAACAGCCACGCCGCTATCGCCAACCAGAATCTGCCACCGGCGTGATTCACGTCAGACCTGCAGCGGGTAGCGCTCGGGCGTGTGTTCAAGCTGGCACTCGAGTCGCCACAGCGCCTGGCCAGACTCGTGATACTTGCGCTCGAAGTGCGTCAGATAATCGCCCTGCGGCTCGAAGGCGTGCGCCGTCACCTCGACACCGGTGGCATGCCCGATGGCCTGGGCGAATTCCCGGGCGTAGATTTCCCAGTTGGTGCGCAGCTCAAGCTGACCACCCAGCGCCATGATGATCGGGAATACCGGGTGGCCCTGCCAGCGCATCTTGAGGTGGCGCGCCTTGGGATAAGGATTGGGGTACAGCAGGGTGTGATGCGCAGGTGCCCAGCCCGCGGCGAGCGCCAGACGCCAGAAGTCGACGAGGTCCGCGCGAACCAACAGGGCGTTGTCCGGCAGCTCGCCATGCTTGCGACTGAGACGGTCTTCGCTGCGGTCCACACCGATGACAGCATGGTCCGGGTGCGCCAGTGCCAGTTGACGCGTCGATCGCCCGACGCCGCAGCCACTGTCCAGCCACAGGGGCCTGCCCTGAGCCGACAACCACCGTTGCGCTTGCAGGAACGCTTCGCGGGTATGTTCCGCCACGGGTTTGCGCAGCGGATGCGCCATCGCACGGCGCACGCGACGCTCGATATCCTCGTGGGGGCCGGTCTGGGGAGAATCGATCTGGCGGGAGTTGGCGTACATCAGCAGTTCCGATAGCAACGGGCAGGAAAATCACGCGCGGAGTCTAGCAGATGCGCCTGCATCGGGCTGCGCCATATGGCGCACAGCCCATCCGGGGCCGGCGGTGCAGAAAGGCCTGGGCACAAAAAAGGCGCCTGCCTCGCGGCACGCGCCTACACCAACTCAAACAGCCAAGACAGAATGTCAGCTTGTTTCTCGAAAATCAAACAAACGTTTAATCACGATCACTCCATGCCATGACAAGTACAAAAACAGGCCAGAGGGTCTCGCACTGAGCGCAGAGATATCGCACAGTGTTCGCAGCAAGCGCTCGCTGGCGCGCCCGCGTAGAGGCAGGGGTGCATGACGCCTGTATTGAGGGGGTGTTATCATCCGCCCATCATTTGGACGAATATCCGCAGAGGTATCGCCCAGACCAACGACTCACAGTATTTTTACGAGGAAAGCGGCTTGTCACACTTACCGGTGATCGTCGGCATGGGCGGCGTCAATGCCGCCGGCAGAACTTCGGGCCATCAGGCGTTCCGACGCACGGTGCTCGACTCCCTGCCGGAGACAGACCGTCAAGAGACCCTGCTGGGGCTCGCGTCGCTCATGAACCTCGCCCGCTGCGATGATCAGGGCCAGTGGTTCGATGCCGAAGGCCAACCCGCCGAGGCTCAGGCACTCGCGGAGCGCCTGGCGGACCAGGTGCTGTCCCACACCCTGATTCGTCGCATTGAAGACGAGCGCTTCAACGCGACCGGCATTCCTGCCAATCGTCAGTCAAAGCTGGCGCTGGGCCAGGACTTGACCTTCACGCTGCGCAGCCGCCAGCTGCCGGAACAGCCGCCCGCTGACTGGCAGATCCGCGAGCTGGACAACCGTCATGTCGAAGTCACGGTACCGGCCGGCGAATTCGAGGTCCTGCTGCCCGATCATCGTCAGGCGCTGGTGCGCGCCGCGGGTCAGCTGCCCAGCGGCTTCGCGCCAGAACAGCTCTATCGCAGCGTGCATCACCCGCGCGGCCTGTCGATGACCATCTTCGGCGCCAGCGACTGCCTCGGCGACAGCGGCCTGGACTGGGATGCGCTGCGCGATAGCCTCGATCCGGACGATATCGCCGTCTACGCCGGCAACTCCATCGGCCAGATGGATGCCGAAGGCTGGGGCGGACTGATGAAGTCATTCGTGGCCGGCGAGCGCGCCACTTCCAAGCAGATGCCACTGGGCTATGCCCAGATGCCCGCCGACTTCCTCAATGCCTATGTGCTGGGCAATGTCGGCGGCGCCGGTGCAGCGATGGGCGCCTGTGCCAGCTTCCTCTACAACCTGAAGCTGGGCCTGAACGACATCCGCAGCGGCCGTCGCCGCGTGGTGATGGTCGGCACCGCCGATGCGCCGATCACGCCGGAAGTCATCGAGGGCTTCCGCAGCATGGGGGCTCTGGCCGATGACGAGAGCCTCAAGGCCCTCGACGCGCTGGAAGTGCTCACCGACAGCGATTACCAGAAGGCCTGTCGCCCGTTCGCGCGCAACTGTGGCTTCACCATCGCGGAAGCGACCCAGTTCGTGATCCTGATGGCGGATGATCTGGCGCTGGACACCGGCGCTCGCATCATCGGCAGCGTGCCGGACGTGTTCGTCAATGCAGACGGCTGGAAGCGCTCCATCTCGGCACCCGGCGTCGGCAACTACATCACCCTGAGCAAGGCGGTAGCGCTGGCGCGCGATATCGTCGGCGATGAAGGCGTGCGCCAGCGCAGCTTCGTGCACGCACATGCCACCTCCACGCCGAAGAACCGCACCACCGAATCCCATGTGCTCAATGAAGTGGCTCGCGCCAACGACATCCAGTCCTGGCCTGTGGTGGCGGTAAAATCCTTCGTCGGCCACAGCCAGGGCAGCGCCGCGGGCGATCAGGCGGTATCGGCGCTCGGCAGCATGGCGACCGGCATCCTGCCAGGTATCCCGACGCTGGATGCCATCGCCGATGACGTGCATCACAGCCATCTCGACATTCGCCGCGAGGCGCGCGAGTTCACCGCAGATGTCGCCTTCATCAATGCCAAGGGCTTCGGTGGCAACAACGCCAGTGGCGTGGTGCTGTCGGCAGATGTCACGCTGAAGTTGCTGGCGGCGCGACACGGTGAGGAGGCATTGGCTGCCTGGCGTGAGCGCAGTGATCTCTGCGAGCAGCGGCGTGCTGACTATCTGGACAAGGCACAGCGCGGCGAATTCACGCCGACCTATCGCTTCGGTGAAGGTGTGCTCGAAGGTCCGGAGCTGGAGATCACGGATCGCGAGATCCGTATCCCCGGCTATGCGAAGCCCGTCTCGCTCAAGGTCGACAACCCCTTCGGTTCGCTGTAAGCCAGGCTCGCTGCAAGACCGGTTGGCTACCCCTCCCGGGTTGCGCACTCGGTGACGAATCCCCTCGCGCGACTGGCAAGCCGCGCGAGGGGTTCTACACTCGGCGTACCAGGGGAGCCGGCGGCGCGACAGGCACTGCGCCCCGGCCTTCTGCGGCTCCTCATCCTTCGTCGTCCACTGCAGCCGGTCACCAAGCTGACCCGCTGCCGACAGAGCTCGAGTTCGTCATGCCCAAGAACATCGCCGTCTATCCCGGCACCTTCGACCCGATCACCAATGGCCATACCGACCTGATCGAGCGCGGCGCCCGCCTGTTCGACAAGGTAGTGGTGGCGGTGGCTTACAGCCCCAGCAAACGCCCTGCCCTGCCGCTGGAGATGCGCATCGATCTGGCACGCCGGATTCTGGCGCATCTCGACAATGTCGAGGTCATCGGTTTCAGCTGCCTGCTGACAGAGCTGCTTGAGCAGCAGAATGCGCGTATCATTCTGCGCGGCCTGCGTGCGGTCTCCGACTTCGAGTACGAACTGCAGCTGGCCAACATGAACCGGGCCCAGGCTCCGCACGTCGATAGCCTGTTCCTGACCCCGGAATTACAGAACTCCTACATTTCATCGACCATCGTGCGCGAGATATCGCGTCATGGCGGTGATGTGTCGCGTCTGGTGCATCCGCTGGTGGCCGAGACCCTCGCCCGGCATTTCACCGCTACCGACGACGACACAGCCACAAGCTGAGGACAGCATCATGGCCCTGATCATCACTGATGAGTGCATCAACTGCGACGTCTGCGAGCCGGAATGTCCCAATGGGGCCATCTCGCCGGGGGAAGAGATATACGTCATCGACCCGGACCTGTGCACCGAATGCGTCGGACACTTCGATGAGCCGCAATGTCAGCAGGTCTGCCCTGTCGACTGCATCCCGCTCGACCCGGCCAACAAGGAAAGCCGGGAAGAGCTGATGGACAAGTACCACATCATCACGGCCGCACTCGGCAACTGATTGCCGCCTGCTCCGACAGCCGTCATGACGATGACATGGCCTGTACTGCGCCACATCCGTCGTGACGGCTGCTGCCTGCTTCTTCTTGCCTTCTCCGCAAGCCTTTTTCAAGCGCTCCCCGATAGCCTTTCCTGCAAGCTCCTTTTCTCAAGCCCTTTCCTCAAGCTCGGCCCTGACAGGCGCTTCAGCGCCTGCCCCCCAACGCGGCGCCTCTTGCCGCGAGAAACCAGCGGGTAACGAAACCGACTGGCAAAGACGTCGACCAGCGACACTCTTCGCCCTCGATCACGATCTCCCGCGACGCGCTGCCTGTCATTGCCTGCTCCCGCCAGTCCCACTGCTGAGATGGCCAGACAACGTCATGGTCGTCAGCTTGCGCTCGGCCCCCTGCCTAAACGGCTACGCAATCAATACCAAACGCTACACCAGGTTATTTTCTGTTAGGATAATGTAAACAAAATATTCTACCCTGTAGTGATAAAGTCACCGACCGCACCCTTTCACGCGCACGGATTGCCCATGTCCTCTCGCTCTCTTTCTACCGTTTTCAAGCGCCCCTTCCCGGGGACACGCACACAGCTGCCCAATGCCGGCACGGGAATGCTGCTTGTCATGCTGGCGATCATGGTGGTCTTGATCGTGGTGCCGCGCCCGCAGCTGTTCAGCTCGATCGGACAGTACCTTGTCCCGCATTCACTGCTGGAAATGGGTGCGATACTGGTCGCAGTGATGTCTGCCGTCTCCATCTTCCAAGGGCACCGTCGGACACTGCCGACCAGCTTTCTGGTCATGGGGTGTGCCTTCATGCTCTCCGCCTTCTTCGACATGGTGCATATCTTCAGCTACGACGGCATGCCTGACTTCGTCAGCGAAGCCTCCGTCAGCAAGGCCATCCACTTCTGGCTGGCAGGACGGACCGCCTTCATCATCGCGCTGCTGGCTCCCTGCCTGCTGACAGCCCGTCCCGTGCCGCGCCGCTATCTGCCCGTGGCCTTTGGCGTGACGCTCGCCATCGGGTTAATGGTGAGCTGGATAGGCCTCTTTCATCTCGACTTCCTGCCAGAGACCTTCATCGTCGGCAGCGGCCTGACCGCCTGGAAGATCGGCTACGAGTGGGCTCTGGCACTGAGCGCTGCGCTGGCCGCGGTACTTCTGCTCGGCGCGCGCCGACTGCCTGAAGGCACCAATGCCGGCTGGCTGGCGGTCGCGGCGCTGGCCACGGGGGTTTCCGAGCTGTGCTTCACGCTCTATGCCTCTGCCTTCGATGCCTTCAATCTGCTCGGCCATCTGTACAAGGTGGTGGCCTACGCGATGATCTATCACGCCATCTATTCATCGCGCATGGTCTACCCCTATCAACAGCTGCAGAAAATGAGTGACGCTCTGAGTGAGGCCGAGCAACGCTGGCAGTTCGCGCTGGAAGGGTCAGGCGCCGGCGTCTGGGACTGGAAGCAGGACACCGATCACGTCTTCTACTCTCCGCAGTGGAAGGCCACGCTCGGCTTCCAGGAACACGAGATCGGCAGCAGCTTCGATGAGTGGAAGTCACGCATCCACCCGGATGACATGCCGCGCACTCTCGACGACCTGAAACAGCACTTTGAAGGCCACAGCGCAGAATATCGCAACGAGCACCGCATGCTGACGCGCAACGGCGAATGGAAGTGGATTCTCGATCAGGGACGCGTGGTGGAACGTGCCGAGGATGGCAGGCCTCTTCGGATGATAGGCACTCACAGCGATATCGACTGGATCAAGGAGCAACAGCAACGCCTGATCAGCAGTCGTGCCCGTCTACGCTCCATCTATCACTCCGCCCCGGTGGGCATCATCGTCGCCGATCGGGATGGCACCATCGCGGATGCCAACTCGGCCATGCATGCCCTGCTGGGCAAGAGTGATGCCGAACTTTTCCAGCAATCGCTGTGGGGGCTGTTCTCACTGGACGAGATCAGTCGCATGAAACGTGCCTGGGGCCAGCTGCAACGCGAGGGTGGCAGCTTTCAGGACGAATACCACATGCAGACCGACACGGGACAGATGTTCTGGGCAGAAGTCACCCTCACGCCGCTGGAGGGCGAAGAGCGCACCCTGGTATTGATCAACAATATCGAGGACCGCCGCCGCGCCATCGAGTTGCTCGAGGAGAACGCGACCCTGTATCAGGAAGTCTTCAGCACCGGCAACGCCATCAAGTTGCTGATCGACCCGGAACTTGCAGAGATCATCGATGCTAACCCGGTCGCCGCCGACTTCTATGGCTACAGCATCGGCGAGATGTGCGGCATGCCACTGGGCCGTATCAACGTGCTGGCCAGCCAGTCGCTCTCCAAGCGCATCCGTGCGGTCGTCAACCGTACCGACAACCACTTCGAGGCCAGCCATCAGCTTGCCAACGGTGAATTGCGTGATGTCGAGATCTTTACCGGCCCGGTGGACCTGAACGGCCGCACTCTTCTGTTCTCCATCGTTCACGACATCACCGATCGCAAGCGTGCCCAGCGCGACCTGCAGGCTGCCAACCTCAAGCTGTCGCGACTCTCCGAGAGCCGCAGCCAGATCCATCACCTCGCGGAATGCCTGCTGACCTGCTCTCAGCTCGATGAGATCACCACTCAGCTCAATGTTCGTCTGCCCAGCCTGTTCGCCGGCTGCGAAGGTAACGTGACCCTGCACGACCCGAATGACATCAATCAGACGATGCATATCAACTGGGGAACACCGCCCACCGACGCTCGTCACCTCAAGCAGACGTTGACGGTCGGGGATGGCCAGGTGGGGGAATTCGTGCTGCTTATCCCGCCGGAAGAGGACAGCCTGGAGCGCCTGCAGCCCTTGGCGGAGGATGTCAGCCACCTGGTGATGCTGGCACTGGCAGACCTGCAGCTGAAGCGAGGTCTGGCACATGAGGCGCGCAAGGACACGCTGACGCGCCTCTTCAACCGCCGCCACCTCGATGAGGTTCTGCCTCAGAAACTGGCCGAGGCCAGCATCGGCAACCCACTGTCCCTGGTAATACTGGATCTCGACCACTTCAAGCAGGTCAACGATACCTACGGGCACGAAATGGGCGATCAGGTCCTCACCCGCCTGGCCAACCTGATACGTGAGTCGCTGCGCAGCTCCGATGAAGCCTGTCGCTACGGCGGTGAAGAGTTCGTGATCCTGATCCCCGGTGCCAGCGCAGCGGTATCACGTGCACGCGTCGAGGCCATTCTCGAAGCCTTCCACGAAGAAGTCTTCGAGCATGAGACACTGGGGCCGCTGACCGGCTTGAGCTTCTCCGCCGGAGTCGCCAACGCGCCGCATGACAGCCAGGCCACCGACGCGCTGTTCAACATGGCCGACAATGCGCTCTATGAGGCGAAACGCGCCGGACGCAAACGCGTGCTGTGCTTCAACTCCCTGCCACCCGCAGCCGACAACCACGCAAGGCAGACCGCCCACTGATCGTGGCTCCCACCGTCCTTCGGACATGACAACGCCGACCTCAAGGGTCGGCGTTGTCGTGTACAGACTTGAGCGGCGCATACTCACCAGCCGCGATCAGGACATCTTCAATCCCAATCGACACGCGTGGTCTTGCAGCCCAGGCAGCGAGCGAAGGTCGCCTGCGCCGGGGTCGCGACCAGTACGCGCGCCGTCTCATCGATATTCTGCCCCATGGCCGCGAAGGGAGCCGACACGACAAAGATGGCAGCACCAACGACGGTCGTAGCCAGCAACAGTGGACGCCCGACAAGGGCATCGGCCACCATCATGCCTGCGCTGGGCGTGTCGTCACCCTGCTCGCTGGGCAGCTCGATGGCCTGCACCGGCGACGCCAGCATCAGCGTCATGCCAGCTGCTGCAAGCCCAGTGCGCAATCGCGTGCTTCGCTGAAGAATCGTGCGTTTCATAGTCAATTCCCTTGCGTCCGGACGCTCCATGCGTCCCTGTTATGGATCTTCCCGCCAGTGAATCTCTCGGCTGGCGCATGGCAGGCCTTGCCATCAAGTCACCAGAACTAGATTAGCGCTCCAGCGCCATTACGCCCAGCCCTGCCAGGCCTTATCCTGATCAACGTCATGGCTCGCCGCCCTCTCCCGGCTGACGTTACCTTCACCCCTTCATTCGGACTCATCATGCCCACCCCCTCCATGAAGACCGCCGCACTGCCTTCAGCCGATCGCCATATGTGGCGCCTGGCCTGGCCCATCATCCTTTCCAACATTTCCGTGCCACTGCTGGGACTGGTGGATACCGCCGTGGTCGGGCATCTCGAGGATGCGGTGTATCTGGGAGCGGTCACGCTGGGCGCGGTTCTCTTCAGTTTTCTCTATTGGGGCTTCGGCTTTCTGCGTATGGGCACGACCGGCATGACGGCACAGGCCCATGGCCGTGAAGACCACGATGGTCTGCGCACCCTGCTGGGCCAGGGCATCGGGCTGGCACTCGCCATCGGACTGGTATTGATCATCGCCGGCTCGCCGCTGATCACCCTGGGGCTATCGCTGATGGAGGCCAGCGAGACCACGCGCGCCCTGGCCCATGACTACGCCAGCATCCGGCTGTGGTCGGCACCGGCCGTGCTGATCAACTACGTGATTCTGGGCTGGTTCCTGGGGCTGGGGAATTCGCGCGTCACGCTTGGCATCCTCGTGCTGACCAATGGCGTCAACATCCTGCTCGACCTGGCCTTCGTGCCCGGCCTTGGCATGACCAGCGATGGCGTGGCGCTGGCCAGCGTCATCGCCGACTACTGTGCGCTGGCCACGGGTCTGTGGCTGGTCGCCCGCCAGCTCAGGCGCATGCCGGGGCGCAGTGATCGCGCAGCGCTGCTGTCTCTGCCCGCCTGGGGCGCGCTGATCCGCGTCAATCAGCATCTGTTCGTGCGCACCCTGTGCCTGCTGGGCGCGACGGCCTATTTCACCTCACAGGGTGCCAGTTTCGGAGATGATGTTCTGGCGGCCAATGCGGTGTTGCTGCAGTTCGTGATGATGACGTCCCATGCACTGGACGGCTTCGCCCAGGCAGCGGAGTCAGAGGTCGGGCGAGCCGTCGGCCAGAACGACTGGCAACGCTTCGCGCGCAGCGTGGGGGCGGCAACCCGCTTCTCCTTGATCACCGCGACAGCGGCCAGCGGCCTGCTCTGGCTCTACGGGCCGGCGTTGATCCACCTGCTGACCGACATTCCCGAGGTACGCGCCCTGGCCACCGTCTATCTGCCCTGGATGGTCGCCATGCCCCTGGTCGCGGTGTGGAGCTACCTGCTGGACGGCATCTTCATCGGTGCCACGGCGACGCGTGAAATGCGCAATACGCTGGTGATATCCCTGCTGGCCTTCATCGGCCTATGGCCGCTGCTCGAAGGCTTCGGCAATCATGGACTGTGGCTGGCCTTCCTGCTGTTCACCAGCGTGCGTTCTGCCGTGCTCGGCGGCTACTACCTGCATCATCGCCGCCATCATTGGCGCTGATGCCATGCCCGTTGGCTGAAGCCTCCAGCAGGTTGATGCAGCGCTGAAAGGCTTGTCGCTGGCATTGGCTTGCCGCTGGCATTGGTGTGCCACTCGACCATCGCGCGATATTCTCCTGGTAGCGAATGGACTAATGTGAGCGTGCCAACCCGTTTCCCATACTGACAAAAAGCCAACAGGGACTCTCACATGCTGCAATCGCTATCACGGCCAGCCGTCAAGCTGGTTGAGCGCTACCTGCCTGACCCCTATATCTTCGTCCTGTTGCTGACTGTCGTTGCAGCAGCAGCCGCCATGCTCATCGAACAGCGCTCCCCCGCTGAGGTGATGCGCTATTGGGGCGATGGTTTCTGGAATCTGCTGACCTTCTCGATGCAGATGCTGCTGGTGTTGATCTCAGGCTTCATGCTCGCCAACACCCCGCCGGTGAAAAAAGGCCTGGCCAGCATCGCCTCGCTGGCCAGAACGCCGGGCAGCGCCATCATGCTGGTCACCTTCGTGTCGCTGATCGCCAGCTGGATCAACTGGGGCTTCGGGCTCGTGATCGGGGCTCTGTTCGCCAAGCAGCTGGCCAGGATGATCAAGGTCGATTACCGCCTGCTGATCGCCAGTGCCTACTCCGGTTTCGTGATCTGGCATGCGGGCATCTCGGGCTCGATTCCGCTGACCATCGCCACCGCGGGCCACTTCACCGAGGAAAACATCGGCATCGTGCCCACCTCGGACACCATCTTCGCCTTCTTCAATATCGCCATCGTCGCGGCGCTCTTGATCATCATGCCGCTGGTCAATCGCGCCATGATGCCCTTCGAGAAGGAAAGCGTGTACGTGGACCCGGCCCTGCTCGAGGAGAAGCACACCGAGATCAGCGACCAGCCTCGTCCCGCCGAGCGTCTCGAGAACTCGCCGATTCTCGCCTGGGTCGTCGGCCTGTTCGGCCTCGCCTGGCTGGTGGATCACTTCGTGGTCCGTGGCGGCGGGCTGAACCTGAACGTGATCAACTTCAGCTTCCTGTTCCTGGCCATCGTGCTGCATGGCACGCCGCGCAAGCTGCTGGACAGCCTGAATGAAGCCATCAAGGGTGGCGCAGGCATCGTCATCCAGTTCCCCTTCTACGCCGGCATCATGGCGATCATGGTGCAGTCGGGACTGGCCGCCACGCTGTCCGAAGGCTTCGTGTCGATTGCCACCGCCGACAGCCTGCCGTTCTGGTCCTTCATCAGTGCCGGTGTCGTCAATCTGTTCGTGCCCTCCGGTGGCGGTCAGTGGGCCGTGCAGGCACCGGTCATGATTCCCGCCGCCCAGGCATTGGGGGCCGACCTGTCACGCGTCGCCATGGCCGTCGCCTGGGGCGATGCCTGGACCAACATGCTGCAGCCCTTCTGGGCATTGCCGGTGCTCGCCATCGCCGGCCTTAAGGCCAAGGACATCATGGGCTTCTGCCTGGTGCAGCTGCTGGTGACCGGCATCATCATCTCGCTGGGTCTGACGCTGCTCTGATACCTGGCTGACGGCGGCGTCAGCCAGCCTTTTCAGCCAGTGATTCAGATAGCCTTACCGATAACCCCGCAAGCTCCTTGCCCCCACAGGCGACTGTGGGGGCAAGGTCGTTTATAGATAGCTGATATGCCGCTCACGGGGTGCCAAGACGTCACGAATCCCGCAGACTAGCCATTATCCCTCTCTGCGCGGCATGCCAGAGCCATTGCTTCACCTGAGAGCCCCTGACAGCTCCCACTCACCTGACAGGCCCGTGCCTGAAGGACGCCCCAATGAGCGAGAACCAGCCAGAACAGACCGCCCTCAACGAAGCTCTGCCCGGCCAGCATCAGTTGATCATGACCGAACTGATGACCCCCGACATGGCCAACTTCAGTGGCAAGGTGCACGGTGGCGCCATCCTCAAGAAGCTGGATGAAGTCGCCTACGCCTGCGCCAGTCGCTACAGCGGCAGCTATGTCGTCACCCTCTCGGTCGACCAGGTGCGCTTCAAGCAGCCGATTCACGTCGGCGAGCTGGTCACCTTCCTGGCCTCGGTCAATCATGTTGGCCGCTCCTCGATGGAGATCGGCATCAAGGTGGTCGCCGAATCCATCCAGGGTCGCCTGATTCGCCATACCAACAGCTGCTATCTGACCATGGTCGCGGTCGATTCCAACGGCCAGCCGGTGCCGGTGCCGCCACTCAACCTGGAAACCCAGGAACAGAAGCTGCGCTTCCACAAGGCCGCCATCCGCAAGAAGCTGCGCAAGCAGGCCGAAGAAGAAGAGAAGCGCCAGGAATCCATCGAGTTCTGAGCGACTCCCGGCAAGCGCTGCGAGCGCAATCCTGACAGTCAGCACAAGATACGGAGTGCACAGCCCCGAGCGGATGGCGATACTGATCGTGAACCTTGCACAGCGAGATGAACGATGACATCAGTGTCCGGCGAAAAGACAGCGGCGGGGATGACGGAACCACCTGCCGCTGGCGACGCTCAAGGGCGCGATGAGGCCATCTGGCAGCGTCTGCTGGCGCGCCAGCCGATCGCCGGGGAGGCGCTGCGCTACGGCGTGATCACCACTGGCATCTTCTGTCGCATCGGCTGCCCATCCCCGGCGCCACGCCGCGACAACCTGCGCCTGTTTGCCGATTGTCACGCGGCGCGAGCCGCGGGCATGCGCGCCTGCCGGCGCTGTCATCCTGAGCAGCCCGACAAGCCTGATCGCCCTCAGGCCGACAAGCAGAACCGCCACCCCGTCAGGGCCACGCCTGGAGCACCGACGATGCCGGAATCGAACGCCCCACTTTCACGCGCCTCCACTGCCGCCCGCTCGACACCTGCGAATACTGACTCAACCCCCGCCATGCCCTGGCCACTGGCGGTGTGTCGGCAGCTGGAGCAGGCCGTCGCCGCAGGCGAGCCCACTCCGTCACTCGCAAGCCTGGCGGCGGAGCACGGGATAAGCGCCTCGCATCTTCAGCGCCGCTTCACGGCACTGCTGGGCCTGTCACCTTCCGAGTACTCGGCGGGTCTGCGCCAGATGCAGTTCCATGCGCTGCTGGAGGAGGGCCATGGCGTGACCGAGGCGATCATCGCCGCCGGCTATCGCTCCAGCAGCCGTGCCTATGCACGCAGGGACGGCATCACGCCCAGCGCCCGCCGCTCCGGCGGCCAGGGAGAAGACCTGCTGGCATTGCATTGGCCGTGTCGCTTCGGGATACCGGAACAGTCCTGCTGGCTGAGCGCAGGACTCAGCGCGCGTGGCGTGGTCGTCATTCAGCTCAGCGACAGTCGTGAGGCGGGTCAGCAGGCGCTGGAAGCACGCTTACCCAAGGCCAGTTGGCAGCAGATGGAGACAGAGACAGACGAGCAGGACGGCAGCGCTCACACGGCCAGTCGTCTGCTGCATGCCTCACTGGGGGCACGGTTGTTGGCCCTGTGTGAGCAACCGGAGACCAGCCATGCACTGCTGCTTGAACTGCCGCTGGATGTTCGTGGCACCGCCTTTCAATTGCGCGTCTGGCAGCAGCTCAACGCTACCGTGAGTGGCGATACCCTGACCTATCGCCAGCTGGCCGAGGCGCTCGAGCGGCCGACCGCCAACCGCGCCGTCGCCAATGCCTGTGGTGCCAACCCGCTGGCTCTGCTGACGCCTTGTCATCGTGTGGTACGCGGTGATGGCGGGCTCGGCGGCTATCGCTGGGGCGTGCCGCTCAAGCAGGCCAGATTGGCGCAGGAGTCCGGCGACCGCCGGGAGTGAGAGCGGCGAAGCGCTAGAGCGTCATGGGACGCAGCGCAGGCGGCGCCTGCAGCTGCTCGCGCAAGATTTCCAGCGCGTGGGTCAGCGCCTCACGGCTCTCGGCGGCGCTCAGGCACAGCCGGATGGCCTGCGGTGGCGGCTCATTGCCGACACAGAAGGGCTCGGCGCTGGTGACGTGCACACCCCGCTCGGCCAACGACGCGACCATCGCCTGACTGCGCTGCCCTTCGGGCAGCTCGAGCCACAGGTCAAACGAGGACGGCCGCGCCGCCGGCGACCACTCCGCCAGCAGCGTGCGGGCCAGTTTCTGGCGCGCGCGCATCTCCTCCGTCTGCCACTCCACCAGCTGTGTCGCGTTGCCGCTGGTCAACCAGGCGCAGACCGTCTCCATCAACAGTGGCGCCACCATCCAGCTGTGGCTGCGCAGCACTGCGCCGATGCGGGTCAGCACCTCCACCGGCGCCCGCAATACGCCCAGGCGCAGGCCCCCGGCCAGCAACTTGGAGGTACTGAAGACATACAGGGTGCGCTCCGGCGCCATCTGATAGAGCCGCGTGCCGCACTCCTCGTCGGGCAGATATTGTACCCCGTCTTCCAGAATCCAGAAGTCATGCTGGCGCGCGAGGGCGACGAGGGCCTCGCGCCGTGCATGAGACAACTGCGCCGCGCCCGGATTGTTCTGCTCGGCCATCACATAGACCATTCTGGGCGCCTGCTGACGGCACAGCCGCGCCAGCGCCTCGACATCCATGCCGTCCTCGTCCAGCGGCACCCGCAACAGCTTGAGGCCACGTTCGGCGCTGGCGACGATCAGCCCGGGATAGGTCAGCGCGCCGGTGACCACGGCATCCCCGGGCGCCAGCAGCGCCGACAATGCCAGCGTGATGCCATTCTGGCCGCCCTGGGTCAGCATCAGCTCCTCGGGGTCGACCGGCATGCCGAGCTCACCCATCCAGCTCGCCAGCAACTGCCGGTGGCTGCCGTCCCCGAATTCATTCTGATACTCGACACTGCGCAGCAAGGCCTCGGGTGACTGGCTGATCGCGGCCAGCGCCGCCGCCATTCCCTGCTGCCGCGCGGGGTGAGGCGGTGGCAGGCTCATGGTGAGATCGATCACGCCGGCCGCTGCCGACAGCACGCCCTCCTGTTCTGACGCCAATCCATAGGCCTTTCTGACACGCAAGGCATGCCCGAAGCTGCTGGAGGATCCATGCGCGCTCCGGGTGGCGCCGTTGATGTAGGTGCCGCTCCCGACACGCGCCGATACCAGGCCACTCCGCTCGGCCTCGGCGTAGCCTCGCGTCACCGTGCCGATGGTCACGCCCAGCGCATCCGCCAGCCGCCGTTGAGGAGGCAGTCGCTCGCCTTCCTTGAGCTGGCCTGAGGCGATATCGAGGCGGATGGCCTCCGCCAGCGCACGGTAGCGCGGCATGGCGGGGTCCAGGGTCGGAATCCACATTGTCATGGTGACAAAAAACCTGTTGACGGTAATTGTCATCAGATTATGCTCAAAACATGCCGCCAACAAGCCATAAAACACGGGAATGTGCCGGCACTTGCAAATTGAATCCATACAATCAGATATGCTACCTCGACAACGCCCACCACGCTGAAGGACACCCATGGAATCCCTCGCCTTTCTGGCCCCCGCCACGCTTTTCATGCTGTCGATGACCCTGACACCCGGCCCCAACAACGTGATGTTGACGGCCTCGGGGGCCAACTATGGTTACTGGCGCACCCTGCCGCATATCTTTGGCATCCTGATCGGCTGCCTGGTGCTGTTCATCGCCATCGCGCTGGGGCTGGGGCTGGTCTTCGAGCGTTATCCCATCGTGCAGACGCTGCTGAAGGTGCTGGGCAGTGCCTACTTGCTCTACCTGGCCTGGAAGATCGCCACCGCCCCGCCCCCTGACTTCGCCAGCCAGCAGGATGCACGCCCGATGACCTTTCTCGCGGCCTGCCTGTTCCAGTTCGCCAACCCCAAGGCCTGGGTGATGGGCATGGCGCTGATGGCGAGCTTTCTGCCCGAGGAAGGCCCGGCACTGCTCAACGCCGTATTGCTGGCAGGCTTCGCGGAACTGGTCGCGCTGCCGTGCATCTCGCTGTGGGCGGGCTTCGGGACCGCCATCGGGCGCCTGCTGAATACCGAACGCGCCTGGAAGATCTTCAATCGCGTGATGGGCGTACTGACCGCTTCCTGCGTGGTGATGATCCTCGGCTGATCCACAGCCTGCGTCTGGAGCACGCGAATGACATCGAAGCGTCGAACACTGTTCGAATGATCACTGTTCATGCAGGCGAGGTTGGTTAGACTGTCGAGACGCCAATTCCACGCTCGCACAGGACGCTCCCTGCATGCTGACACTCTACGGTGATCGCCGCTCCGGCAACTGCTACAAGGTCGAGCTGCTGCTGCACCTGCTCGAACGCCATCATCACTACATCGAGGTCGACATTCTGGCCGGCGACACCCGCACGCCGGAATTCCTGACCCGCAACGTCAATGGCAAGATTCCGCTGCTGGAGCTGCATCGCGGCGAGACGCTGTCAGAGTCGAACGCCATCCTGAATTATCTCGCCGATGGCAGCGACTACCTGCCGAGTGACCCCCTCCTGCGCGCCAAGGTGCTGCAGTGGCAGTTCTTCGAGCAGTACAGCCATGAGCCGTACATCGCCACCGCCCGCTTCATCAACCGCTACCTCGGCCTCCCCGACGAGCGCCGCGCCGAGTACGCCGCCAAGCAGGAGGGCGGCAAGCGCGCCCTGCGCGTGATGGAGCACCATCTCGCCGAGCATGACTGGCTGGTCGGGGAGCGATTCACGATCGCCGACATTTCCCTTTATGCTTATACGCATGTTGCCGATGAAGGCGGCTTCGCGCTGGATGACTACCCCGCCATTCAGGCGTGGCTGGCACGTGTCGCGGCGCAGCCGAGACATTTCGATATCCCGCGGGACTGATAGGATATGGCATCCCCGACGACCGCCGTTTGCCAGGACACACGATGCCAACCTTGACCTATCGCCCGATGACACCGGAAGACCACCCTGCCTTCATCGCCATGATGGAGACGACCCCGGGAGTGGTCATCCGCGATGCCGACCGCCATGCCCCTGTCGCCCGCTATCTGGCGCGCAACCCCGGCATGAGCCACCTGGCCTTTCTCGATGAGCGCCTGGTCGGCTGCGCCATGGCGGGCCATGACGGCAAGCGCGGCTATCTTCAGCATGTGATGACGGCGCCGGACATGCGTGGCCAGGGCATCGCCAGCACGCTGGTCGACTGCTGCCTGGCGGCCTTGGCCAGCGAAGGCATCGACAAGGTGCATCTGGATACCCTGCACGACAACCATGACGCCCATCGCTTCTGGGAGCGCCTTGGCTGGACCAACCGCAATGCCGAGATCGTGCGCTTCTCGCGCATTCTGGTGGACAACCCCAACGCCTGAGACAGCCGCCTTCCATCCCGACGACCGCTGAGCAAGCCCGACGACCGCTGAGCAAGGAGCTCTACCGTGCAATTTCTCGAAAATGACGACCTCGGCAAGCTGATACTGCGCCTGATGCTGGGCCTGCTGTTGCTGTTTCATGGCCTCTCGAAATTGCTTGGTGATGGCGGCACGCTGAGCTGGATCGCCGGCGAGCTCGAGAATCTTGGCATCCCGGGCGTGGTGGCCTATGGCGTCTACATCGGCGAGATCATCGCGCCCATCATGCTGGTGCTCGGCGTGCACTCGCGCATCGCCGGACTGATCGTGGTCGCCAACATGCTGTTCGCCTTTGCCGTGGCGCACATGGGCCAGCTGTTGAACCTATCACCCTCCGGCGGCTGGGCGCTGGAGCTGCAAGGCTTCTTCCTCGCCAGCGCCCTGGCCATCGTCTTTCTCGGCAGCGGCCGCTACGCGGTACAGGAGGACTGATGGCCGACGTCGTCACCGCCAGCACCTATTGCGAGAATGCTCCTAAGCACCCGATTCATGGCCCATATCATGATCATGAATACGGCTTTCCGGTCAGCGATGATCGGGTGCTGTTCGAACGCTTCGTGCTCGAGATCAATCAGGCCGGCCTCTCCTGGCTGACAGTGCTCAAGAAGCGTCCGGCCTTCCGCGAGGCCTTCGAGGATTACGACATCGCGCGCATCGCCGCCTATGGGGACGAGGATCGCGCGCGCCTGCTCAGCAATGCGGGCATCATTCGCAACCGGCTCAAGATCAATGCCGTGATCCACAACGCAGGCGTGGTGATGCAGCTCAAGGACTCCCACGGCAGTTTCAGCGGCTGGCTGGATGCCCACCATCCTCAACCGCTATCAGCCTGGATCAAGCTGTTCAAGAAGACCTTCCGCTTCACCGGCCCCGAGATCGTCAACGAGCTGCTGATGAGCTGCGGCTATCTGCCCGGCTGTCATCGTGATGACTGCCCGGTGCAGGCGCGCGTGCTGGATGCCGGCCCGCGCTGGGCCGAGCCGGGCGCCCTGGCGGCGATCCGCTCAGATGACTGACGCCTGCTCTCACGCCTCCCGCTCTCTTCTTCCTCACAGGTAGCCCACGCATGGACTCCCTTACCCAGATCTGCCTAGGGGCCGTCGTTGGCGGCGCCGTCATGACGCCGGCCATTCGCCGCCTGCCCAGCCCGAAACGCGGCGCGGCCATCCGCCATGCGCTGCTCGGCGGTGCGGCGCTCGGCACCCTGCCCGACCTCGACGTGATGATCGACTACGGCGACGCGGTCGCCAATTACACCCATCACCGTGGCTTCAGCCATTCCCTGCCGATATTGGCGCTTCTGGGCATCGTGCTCGGCTGGCTGCTGGCTCGCCTGCCACGTCTGGCGAATCTTGGCCGTGGTCGGCTGATCGCCTACTGCGTGCTATGCCTGGTCACCCACCCGCTGCTGGACAGCTTCACCACCTACGGCACCCAGCTGCTGTGGCCGTGGCCCAGTCGGCCCATCAGTCTGGCCAGCGTCTTCATCATCGACCCGCTCTACACCCTGCCATTGCTGATCACCGGCTTGTGGGTGGCGATTCGTGGTCGTGCCGGGCGCCTTCTGACCGCGGGCCTCATGCTCTCGAGCCTCTATCTGGGCTGGGGGCTGGCCGCCAAGAGCTGGGTCGAACATCGCGTGGCGCCGCTGCTGGCCAGCCAGGGCTTCGCCGACGCCCCGCGCATGGTGCAGCCGACTCCCTTCAACAGCCTGCTGTGGCGTGTCAGCGCGACCACGCCGCAGGCAGATCACGAATGGATGGTCAGCGTGTTCGACTCCGACGCGCAGCTGGCGTCTCTCGCACGCCGCGATTTTCCGCGCCATCCGACGCTGGATGCCGAGGTCGCGAAGCTGGAGGACGGCCAGCGCCTGCGCTGGTTCGCGGCGCCCTATCTGCGCGCGAGCCGCGAGCGGACCCCAGAGGGTGAGACGCTGCTGGCAGTGACCGATACACGCCTGGGCTCGCCCGGCTATCACCCCTTCCGCTTTGCCCTCGCACGTCAGAGTGCCCCGGGGGGATGGCAAGAGCTCGAGGACAGCCAACGCCTGCCCAGCCGACCTGTCGATCGCACCGCCCTGCAAAGCCTCTGGCAGGCCATCCACGACCCGCAGACGCGCATGCAACCGAGTCAGCGCACCGTCTCTGCCACGCCCTCCAGCCTCTCGGCCGAGACAAGATAAAGCGCCACTGATGAAGACCCGAGATACGACAACGCCCGCCATGGTAGCCATGGCGGGCGTTGTCGTATCAGTGCTGCAAAGACGATCAGCCGAGGTACTTGATCATCACCCCCGCGGCAACCGCCGAGCCGATCACACCGGCCACGTTCGGCCCCATGGCATGCATCAGCAGGAAGTTATGCGGGTTGTACTCGAGCCCGACCTTGTTGGAGACACGTGCCGCCATCGGCACCGCCGAGACACCGGCCGACCCGATCAGCGGATTGATCGGTGTCTTGGAGACCTTGTTCATCAGCTTGGCCATCAGTACCCCGCAGGCCGTGCCGATGCCGAAGGCCACCACGCCGAGGGCCAGAATGCCCAGTGTCTCCACCGCCAGGAACTTGTCGGCCTGCAGCTTGGAGCCCACCGACAGCCCCAGGAAGATGGTGGTGATGTTGATCAGTGCGTTCTGGGCGGTATCCGACAGACGCTCCACCACACCACACTCGCGCATCAAGTTACCGAAACAGAACATGCCCAGCAGCGGTGCGGCGTCCGGCAGCAGCATCGCCACCATGATCAGCAGCACCAGCGGGAAGAGGATCTTCTCGGTCTTGGACACCGGCCGCAGCTGGGTCATGACCAGGCTGCGTTCCTTGGCGGTGGTCAGTGCGCGCATGATCGGCGGCTGGATCATCGGCACCAGTGCCATGTAGGAGTAGGACGCCACGGCGATCGCGCCCAGCAGCTCCGGCGCCAGCAGACTGGCGACATAGATGGAGGTCGGGCCGTCCGCACCGCCGATGATGCCGATGGCCGCCGACTGCTGCAGGCTGAAGTCCATCAGGCCCATCGAGGTCATCGCCACCGCGCCCAGCAGGGTCGCGAAGATACCGAACTGCGCCGCCGCGCCGAGGAACAGGGTCTTGGGATTGGCCAGCAGCGGGCCGAAGTCCGTCATCGCGCCCACGCCCATGAAGATCACCAGCGGCGCGATGCCGGAGGCGATCGCCACGCTGTAGAAGCTGTAGAGCATGCCGTTGGAGAAGCCGCCATCCAGCGCCATGTTGCTGGCCTGTTGCTTGAGCGCGGCCGGGATCTCACCATGCAGCGCCTGCTCCACCGCGTGGCGCGCCTCATCCAGCGGCAGGCTGGCGATATTGACGTTGAGCAGATTGGCCATCGAAGCCAACAGCTCCGGCTTGCCGAGATGGGCCGCCTGCTCGGCGGCAGACAGCGCCAGCCCGGCTTCCGGGATGTTGGCCAGAATGCCGCCGAAACCGATCGGCACCAGCAGCAGGGGTTCGAAGTTCTTGCGGATCGCCAGATAAAGCAGGCCAAGGCCGATGACGATCATCGCCAGCTGGCCGAAGCTCATGTTGTAGAGCCCCGAGCCGTGCCAGAGGTTGAGTATCTTGTCCATGTCGTGTCGCCTTGCAGAGGAGCATCACCGACCGGCCCACCGTGCATGACGATGGGCCGGACATACCGGCTCAGAGGGTGATCAGAACGTCGCCGACACTGACACTGTCGCCTTCCTTGACCTTCACTGCGGAGACGGTGCCGGCCTGGTGGGCACGGATCTCGGTCTCCATCTTCATCGCCTCGAGGATGATGACCACATCCCCTTCGGCCACGCTGTCACCGGCACTGACATTGACCTTGAAGATGTTGCCCGCCAGCGGCGCACTCACCGGCTCACCGGAGGCGGCCTGTGCGGCAGGTGCCGCCGTGGCTGCCGGAGCAGGTGCCGTTGGCGTGCTGGCCTGCACCTGGGTGATGTCTCCGCCTTCGGCGACCTCGACCACATACTGCTTGCCGTTGACGTTCAGGGTGTAGGTCTGCGGGCCGCTCGACGCGGCTTGAGCACTGGCGGCCGGCGCGCTTGCAGCCTTGGGCGCCTTGTCATCGACAGCCTGCGGGGCAGGCTCGAAGGCATCCGGGTTGCCACGGTTGCGCAGGAACTTGAGGCCGATCTGCGGGAACAGCGCGTAGGTCAGCACGTCATCGGTCTCGCGCTCGCCACCTTCCAGCGTAATGCCTTCTTCGCTGGCCTTGCCCTTGAGCTCCTCACGCAGCTGCTCCATCTCCGGCGCCAGGTTGTCTGCCGGGCGGCAGGTGATCGGCTCGGCGCCTTCCAGCACGCGGGACTGAAGCTCACTGTCGAAGGGCGCCGGTGCCGCGCCATATTCGCCCTTGAGCAGCGCCTGGACTTCCTTGGAGATCGACTTGTAACGCTCGCCCATCATCACGTTCATCACCGACTGGGTGCCGACGATCTGTGAGGTCGGCGTCACCAGCGGGATATAGCCCAGGTCCTTGCGCACCCGCGGAATCTCGGCGAGTACGTCATCCAGCTTGTCACCGGCGCCCTGCTCCTTGAGCTGGCTTTCCATGTTGGTGAGCATGCCGCCCGGCACCTGCGCGACCAGGATGCGCGAGTCGATACCGCGCAGGCTGCCTTCGAAGGCCGCGTATTTCTTGCGCACTTCGCGGAAATAGCCGGCGATATCCTCGAGCTTCTCGAGATCGAGTCCGGTATCGCGCTCGGTCCCCGCCAGCATCGCGACAACGGATTCCGTCGGGCTGTGGCCGTAGGTCATCGACATGGAGGAGATGGAGGTATCGACGTTGTCGATGCCTGCCTCGATGGCCTTGAGGGCCGTGGCGGTGGAAAGCCCGGTGGTGGCGTGGCACTGCATGTGGATCGGGATCGACAGGCTCGCCTTGAGGCGCGAGACCAGCTCAAAGGCGGTGTACGGCGTCAGCAGGCCCGCCATGTCCTTGATCGCCAGTGACTGGGCGCCCATGGACTCGATCTTCTGTGCCAGTTCGACCCACATCTCCAGGGTGTGCACCGGGCTCACGGTGTAGGAGATGGTGCCCTGGGCATGCTTGCCCTGATCCAGCACCGCCTTGAGCGGACGCTCGAGGTTGCGCGGATCATTCATGGCATCGAAGACACGGAAGACATCGACACCGCTGGTCGCGGCACGCTTGACGAAGGTATCCACCACATCATCGGCGTAATGACGATAGCCGAGCAGGTTCTGGGCGCGCAGCAGCATCTGCTGCTGGGTCTTGGGCATCGCTTCCTTGAGGGCACGAATGCGTGACCAGGGGTCTTCGCCCAGGTAGCGAATGCAGGCGTCGAAGGTCGCGCCACCCCAGCTCTCCAGCGACCAGAAGCCGATATCGTCCAGCTTGGCGGCGATCGGCAGCATGTCATCGAGACGCATGCGCGTGGCCAGCAGTGACTGATGCGCGTCGCGCAGTACCACATCCGTGATGCCCAGCGGTTGCTTGTCCATGAGTGATCCCTTGTTCTTTATATTGTGGATATCGAGTTCTGCGCGCGCTGCAGGCAGCCTGTTGCATCAGCCTGCAACACGGAATATTGCACTCGGGGGGAGGTCTACCCACCGTACTGCTCGTGATAGAATCGCCGCCTGCTACTCTTGGCAGTGGTCAGACGCTCGGCAGAGCCCAGATGCTATCGGCGAAGCCGCGAAAGCGTCAGTGCCTGCTCTGGTCCTGCCGGAAGCGGTGAATCGCCGCGGCCATGACGACCGTCAGTTCTCTGTCGTCCTCTGCCGCAGGGGCCGGGGCAGCCGGCGCCCGCGCAGCACCTGGCGCAGCGGGCACTGGTGCAGGCGCAAAGCGATCCACCAGCCTGGCCATCGCCATCATGGCGACCACCAGCAGACTTAGAAACACGAACACGAACCCCATCCCGAACACCATCAGGTTCAAGCCTTCACCGAGCAGATCATTCTCTTGCATGCCAGTGTCCTCGAGTCTTTCTCGTTATCGAGCCGCACTACGGCGCAGCGCCTGCGCTGAACGCCAATGCCTTCGGTCACGCCGGACACGGCACGACGGATAGGCTCCGCCGCCGATAGCCTCTGTCGGTATGCCCATGCAGCTGCATTCAATGCTTGTTGGTCGCTCTAAAGTGCCTGATTCCACGGCAATTGCAATGACACCATCGTTGACCCCACAGGCCCTCGCGCGGGCCGGCCGCATCGGCATCGCGCCGATGGAAGGCGTGATAGATGACATCACCCGCGAATGTCTCACTGGCCTTGGCGGCTACGACTGGTGCGTGACGGAATTCGTGCGCGTGACCCACGTCAAGTTACCGCCGCGCGTCTTCAAGCGCATCTGTCCCGAGCTGCTCGACGCCTCCCCGACACAGACAGCCCGTACACGACACGCGACCCCGGTCGCCCTGCAGCTGCTGGGGGCCGATCCCGAGGCACTGGGCATCAATGCGCGCGTCGCGGCGCGCCTGGGCGCCCCAAGCGTCGATATCAATTTCGGCTGCCCGGCCAAGACCGTCAATCGACATGATGGTGGCGCGGCGCTGCTGCGCTCGCCGGAACGCGTCTTCCGCGCGGTGGAAGGCGTGCGCAAGGCACTCGAGGGCACGGGCGTACCGGTCACCGCCAAGATTCGTCTCGGCTTCAATGATCGGCGCCTGGCACTGGCCTGCGCTCAGGCGGCAGAGGCAGGCGGTGCGACTCAGCTGGTGGTGCATGGCCGCACCAAACAGGAAGGCTATCGCCCACCGGCGCACTGGGAATGGATCGGCAAGATCACCTCCGAGCTCTCCATTCCGGTGGTCGCCAATGGCGATATCTGGGATATGCACTGCTACTGGCGGGCGCGCTCCCTGTCCGGCTGTCGCGATGTCATGCTGGGTCGGGCCGCCCTGGCCGACCCCTTCCTGGCGGCACGCATCAAGCATTGGCAGGCGACCGGCGAGCTGCTGCCCGAGACGGACTGGACACAGCGTGCGCAGGTGCTGCTCTCTCATGCTGAGCGCTGCGCTCACCTTCCCGACAAGGTGATGGTGCCGCTGCTCAAGCAGTGGATGAACATGATGCGTCAGAGCGGCAACGCAGAAGCCGAAAGCCGTTTCCAAGCCATCAAGCGTCACAAGGGGCGCGCCGAGTTCTTCACCGGCCTGGTGGCCGGCACTGCGCTGGAGCTGGCGCCGAGTCTTCTCACCTCAGTGACTCGCATGCCGGAACCGGCTCAGGCACCGGAATCTCCTCAGGCATCGGAATCGCCCCAGGCATCGCAAATGGAAGCCGTGAACGCCCCAGTCTGAGCCTGAACTGAAACCTGAACCTGAACCTGAACATCAGCACCGGCCAACACCCGATCCGGCTGCTGCCCCGATCAGTGAACCAAAAAAAGGGCGCCCCTCGCGAAAAGGGCGCCCTGGCGATCGTCCGCCCGAAGGCGTGACATCACAGTCAAGGAAAGTGGTAGAACAACAAGATCGTCGGCAATGCGGGGATCGGGGTGTGCAGGCGGCGATCACTCGGCACTGATCCTGCCTCATAACCTTGCTTGAGAACCTGGCCTCAAAGCCTGGCGTCTTTCATTGCCTGACTTTTCTTCAGACGAAGAAAAACCCGCTTCGTTGAAGCGGGTTTTTCAATTGGCGCGCCCTGGAGGATTCGAACCTCCGACCGCCTGATTCGTAGTCAGGTACTCTATCCAGCTGAGCTAAGGGCGCATAAACCTTGAAATCTGTGGCCTGAGCATTTCAAAATGACTTCAGGACTTTATCGTGCGAGTACTGCGTCTTTCCAACTTCATGTCTTGCGTTGCAGTGGCGCGCCCTGGAGGATTCGAACCTCCGACCGCCTGATTCGTAGTCAGGTACTCTATCCAGCTGAGCTAAGGGCGCATCTTACTGCATTTGTACTTAATGGCGGAGAGAGAGGGATTCGAACCCTCGATAGGGCTATAAACCCTATACTCCCTTAGCAGGGGAGCGCCTTCAGCCACTCGGCCACCTCTCCTCATCAGGTACGGCGCATATCTTACTCATTTGATTGGGCTTTGTCCAGCCCCTGTGTCGATTTTTTGGCTTCGATGCTGAACATCTCATCACCACTCGACGACAGGCTCGAGGCTGCGCGCCCCCAAGCAATCTCCCCGCATGAACCAGAACATGACGATGGCTAGCCTGTCGTCGCGTCTCGTTCGAGGGAGCGGGCATATTACCGAACCAGAATCGGCTTGTCTCCCCCTTTATTGAGAAAAAAGCCAAATTTTTCCCTTACGGAACACAGACTTGAACAAGCCGTCCTCTCATCACCCCGCATGAGCCGCTGCTCATGGAGGTAAGTACGCCGTTGTTCATGAGCTAGGCGGGCCGCCCTCGCCTGCGCCAGGCCCACATACGCGAACGCCAGCCATGGGGACAATGGCTGGCGTTCGTCGGGTCGTGCAGGGTCGTGCGACGTGCAGGCGCAGCATGCCGTCAGGCGATGGCATCGCCATTGTCTTCTTTCTCACGCTGGATGCGCTGATAGATCTCTTCTCGATGGACGGCAACGTCCTTGGGCGCGTTCACACCGATACGCACCTGATTACCTTTCACTCCGAGAACGGTGACAGTGATGTCGTCTCCGATCATCAGAGTTTCACCCACTCTACGGGTCAGGATGAGCATGACTGATCTCCTTGTCAGAAATTCAAAACAGCTGGGACTTCAACGGGATGTGGAGGCGGCGATCGACCGGGACAAGTCGACCACCCTGATGCATGAAGCTCGAATTATGCGCTATGCATGCTCCGACGGCCAATGCCATACCTTCATCACACCCGATAGGCACGTTGAATGAAAGCGCCCGATGCACAGACTGACATTCAGAAGAATGACAGAAAATACATCGGGCGCTATCGACTTCACGTGCCGCACGTCTTCCAGACCAATATCCCCAGCCTGGGCACCGACGCTTAACGACTTGGGCAAGTCATTGATTGTCGGTGTCTTTACGACTTCCTTGCTGCACGCTCCGTGGTGAGACTCAGGCAGTCTCGTCGCTGATCGCTTCTGCATCCAGGCCGAAGGCGGTGTGCAGAGAGCGAACCGCCAGCTCCATGAATTTCTCGTCGATCAGGACGGAAATCTTGATCTCTGAAGTGGAGACCATGCGGATATTGATGCCTTCTTCCGCCAGTACGCGGAACATCTTGGAGGCGACACCGGCGTGAGAACGCATGCCGACACCGACCAGCGAGACCTTGGCGATGTTGTCATCACCGCGCATCTCACCACCACCGACGGACGGAATCACCGTCTCGGTCAGGATGCGCTGGGTCGCCTTGAAGTCGGTCTTGGCGACGGTGAAGGAGAAGTCAGTGGTATTGCCGTCCGGAGAGACGTTCTGGACGATCATGTCGATTTCGATGTTGGAATCGGCGATCGGGCCCAGAATCTTGGAAGCGACACCCGGGATATCCGGCGTGTTGAGCAGAGTCAGCTTGGCTTCGTTGACATTGAAGGCGATGCCGGAGATCAGCGGTTCTTCCATGTTGTCTTCTTCCTCAGCGACGATCAGGGTACCCGGGCCATCCTCGAAGGAAGACAGCACACGCAGGGGAACATTGTACTTGCCGGCGAATTCCACCGAACGGATCTGCAGGATCTTGGAGCCCAGGCTCGCCATTTCCAGCATTTCCTCGACGGTCACCGTTTCCAGACGACGTGCCTTGGAGCACACGCGCGGGTCAGTGGTATAGACACCATCGACATCGGTGTAGATCTGGCACTCATCCGCCTTCAGTGCGGCAGCCAGGGCAACACCGGTGGTATCAGAGCCACCACGACCCAGCGTCGTGATGTTGCCCTCCTCATCGACACCCTGGAAGCCTGCCACCACGACCACCTTGCCATCGTCGAGGTCTTCACGCAGGTCATCGGTATCGATGCGCTGGATACGCGCCTTGGTGTGCGCGCTATCGGTGCGGATTCCCACCTGCGCCCCCGTGTATGAGGTCGCATCGACGCCGATCTTCTGCAGCGCCATGGCCAGCAGGGAAATGGTGACCTGCTCGCCAGTGGAGACCAGCATGTCCATCTCGCGCGGTGTCGGGTCATCATTGATCTCGCTGGCGAGACCGATCAGTCGATTGGTCTCGCCACTCATGGCAGAGACGACCACGACAATCTGATGGCCTTCATCGCGGAATCGCTTGACCTTCTCGGCGACGGCCTTGATCCGCTCCACCGAGCCGACCGAAGTGCCTCCGAACTTCTGAACGTATAGCGCCATGTGCGTTTCCGTTATCCGTGTCCGTTTGCGTTGTCCCCACATGAAGCTCATGTGAGCCCAAAAAGAGGCCGGGTCTCCCCAGGAGGAGCCCGGCCTTCATCTTGTACTGTCAGCCCAGCTGGGCGTCTACCCATGATGGCACACCGGCCAGTGCGCCCGGAAGCGAGGCGGCATCACTGCCACCGGCCTGGGCCATGTCAGCACGACCGCCACCCTTGCCGCCGACCTGCTCGGCCACGTGGCGTACCAGGTCACCCGCCTTGACGCGCGAGGTCAGGTCGTCGGTGACACCGGCGATCAGGCTGACCTTGTCACCGTCCGCGACGCCGAGCACCAGGATGCCGGAACCGAGCTTGGACTTGAGGTCATCCATCAGGCCGCGCAGCTCCTTGCCGGAAACGCCTTCGACCTGTTTGGCCAGCACCTTGATGCCCTGGACATTCGCGATGTCGCTGAGCATGTCGCTGGCCGAGGCAGATGCCAGCTTGGCCTTGAGGCGCTCAAGCTCCTTCTCGAGGCCGCGGTTGCGCTCCAGCAGGCTGCCAACGCGCTCCTCGACCTGTTCCGGCTTGGCCTTGAGACGCTCACCGAGGCGAGTCAGGGTCGCTTCCTGCGCAAGCAGGAAGTCACGCGCGGCGCGACCGGTGATGGCCTCGATACGACGCACGCCGGACGCGATACCGGTTTCGGCGAGAATGTGCATCTGGCCGATGTCGCCGCTGCGCTTGACGTGAGTCCCGCCGCACAGCTCGATGGAGAAGGCGTCCTGACCGATGGTCAGCACGCGGACCTCCTCACCATACTTGGCATCGAAGAGTGCCGCTGCGCCGCGCGCCTTGGCCTCATCGAGGCTCATGAACTCGATGGTGGTCTCGGCGTTGGCGAGGATCTGCGCGTTGACGATGCGCTCGACCTCGGACAGCTGCTCGGCCGTCATCGCTTCAAAGTGGCTGAAGTCGAAGCGCAGACGCTCGGCCGTGACCAGCGAGCCCTTCTGCTGAACGTGCTCGCCCAGCACCAGACGCAGCGCTTCGTGCAGCAGGTGCGTAGCGGAGTGGTTGCGCACGGAAGCCGCACGCAGCTCGGCATCGACCTGCGGACGCACCTTGTCACCGACCTTGAGAGCGCCTTCGATCAGCACACCGTGGTGCAGGTGATGGCCGGTCTGCTTCTGGGTATCGCTGACCTGAAAGCGGCCGCCGTCCAGATGCAGATAGCCGGTGTCACCGGCCTGGCCACCTGACTCGCCGTAGAACGGGGTGGTGTCGAGCACCACGATGCCCTTGGTGTCCACCTCGAGTTGCTCGACGGCATTGCCTTCGGCGTCGAACAGCGAGGTGACGGTGGCTTCCCCTTCCAACTGGTCGTAACCGGTGAAGACAGTCTCGCCTTCCAGCACCAGGTTGGCGGAGTAGTCGCCGCCGAAGTTGCTGGCGGCACGGGCGCGATCACGCTGTGCTTCCAGGGCCGCCTGGAAACCTGCCTCATCGAGGATCAGCTCGCGCTCGCGGCAGATGTCGGCGGTCAGGTCATACGGGAAGCCGTAGGTGTCGTAGAGCTTGAAGATGGTCTCGCCGTCGAGGGTATTGCCCTCGAGGCCAGCGATGGCTTCTTCCAGAAGCTTCATGCCATGTTCCAGCGTACGCGCGAACTGCTCTTCTTCCTTGAGCAGCACCCGTTCGATCTGCTCGCGTGCGGCGCGCAGTTCCGGATAGGCATCGCCCATCTCGCTGTCGAGAGCCGCGACCAGCTTGTAGAAGAAGCTGCCACGCGCGCCCAGCTTGTGACCATGACGCACGGCGCGACGGATGATGCGACGCAGCACGTAGCCACGGCCTTCGTTGGAGGGCAGCACGCCATCGGCGATCAGGAAGGCGCACGAGCGGATGTGGTCAGCCACCACACGCAGTGACGGCGTGGCGATGTTGTCGTGACCGATGATCTCGGCCGCGGCGGCCAGCAGATTCTGGAACAGGTCGATCTCGTAGTTGGAGTGCACGCCCTGCATCACGGCCGCGACACGCTCCAGGCCCATGCCGGTATCGATGGACGGCTTGGGCAGCGGGTGCAGCGTACCCTCGGCGTCACGGTCGAACTGCATGAAGACCAGGTTCCAGATCTCGATGTAGCGATCGCCATCTTCGTCCGGGCTGCCCGGCGGGCCACCGGCGACGTCTTCGCCATGGTCATAGAAGATCTCGGAGGACGGGCCACACGGGCCGGTGTCGCCCATCTGCCAGAAGTTGTCCTCGTCGAGACGCGAGAAGCGGTTCTGATCGATGCCGACCTCGTTGAACCAGATATCACGGGCTTCGTCATCGCTGACGTGCACGGTGACCCAAAGCTTCTCCTTCGGCAGGCCGAGTTCTTCGGTCAGAAACTTCCAGGCGAACTGGATGGCTTCACGCTTGAAGTAGTCGCCGAAGCTGAAGTTGCCCAGCATCTCGAAGAAGGTGTGGTGACGGGCGGTATAACCGACGTTGTCCAGGTCATTGTGCTTGCCACCGGCGCGCACGCAGCGCTGCGCGGAGGTCGCACGGCTGTAGCCACGCGGGTCACGACCCAGGAAGACATCCTTGAAGGGCACCATGCCGGCGTTGGTGAACAGCAGGGTCGGGTCGTTGTTCGGCACCAGAGAGCTGGTGGGAACGATGGTATGGCCCTGCTTCTCGAAATAGGTCAGGAAGGCGTTTCTGATTTCTGCGCTTTTCATAGAGGTTCCGTAGCGATGTGCGTAAAGACGCTCCGGGGGTCTTCTGCATGACTTCCGCATGGTTTCTGCATATTCATCCATGTGGGTATGCATGGAGGTGCAATGAAAAGCATGAAAGAAGGCGCCTGCCCCGTGCCGTCGCAAGACGACCTAGTATAACGTCTGTTCGCGCAAGCTAAAGGGGGGGAAATGTCCTGAAGCGCCGGTTTGCGCGTCATGAGAGCCAAACAGATGCTCGCCAGCTAGCCATCTTCCTCCTCATCACTCCAGGCGGACTCCATGGCATAGCGCAGCTGCTCATAGTCGAAGCCGCGCTGGAGCAGAAAGCGTTCGCGCCGTGCGCGCTCCTTTTGTCCCTCGCCGGGGCCGGAAAAGCGCCTGGCCAGCGTCTCGCGCGCCAGCTCGAAGAAATCCACCGCCTCGACATGGCCGAAGGCATCCGGCGTCGGGTCACTGGCGGCACGCATGACGGCATTGAGCGTCTCGCTATCGATACCACGCTGGCGCAGCTCCTGCTGGATACGCCTCGGCCCCTGCCCGCGCAGGACGCGCGCCCGCAGGAAGCTGGCGGCAAAGCGCTCATCGGATTGCAGGCCCTCCTCGGCCATGCGCTCCAGCACCTCCTCGATCAGCAGCTCGACCTCATCGCGACTCAAGGTCGCCTGCGCGCCCTCCTCGCCCGCGGCTTGCCGCTCTGCCAACTCGTCATCGCTGACCGCCCGCAGGTAGTCACGCTCCTTGAGATAGTCGTGCAGCTCGCGGCGACTATGTTCGCGGCGCGCCAGTCGCGCGATGGCATCATTGCGCGCACGCCGTTGCGGCGTCATCGCACCTGAGTCGAGCGGTTGATATTCAGGCCCGCCCATTTCAGCGCTGTCATCGTGCATGGTCATGCTCTCCGGGGTTGAGCAGAAGGACATCGATGGACGTGAACGCAAGGCGCCCGCCTCCGAGTCATCGGGGCGGGCGCCTTGCGTTCATCGCACCGGGTCGGAAACGACACGCTGCGATGACGCCAGCCTGACGGCCGGCGCTCTTGCTCTTTCTTCTGGACGAGCCTCAATCGAGATCGATATCCAGGTCGTCTTCACTCTCGGCGGCCGCGGCCTCTTTCGACTCTTCCTTGGCTTCCGGGGCTGCCAGCAACTGGGCGCGGATCTGGGTTTCAATCTCCTCCATGATGGCGGGATTGTCTTCCAGGTACTGGGCGGAGTTGGCCTTGCCCTGGCCGATCTTGCTGCCCTGATAGCTGTACCAGGCACCTGACTTGCCGACCAGACCACACTGCACACCCAGGTCGATCACCTCACCGGCGTGATAGATGCCCTTGCCGTAGAGAATCTGGAACTCGGCCTGACGGAACGGCGGCGCGACCTTGTTCTTGACGACCTTGACGCGGGTCTCGTTACCGGTGACTTCATCACCGGACTTCACGGAACCGGTACGACGGATATCCAGACGCACGCTGGAGTAGAACTTCAGTGCGTTACCGCCAGTCGTGGTTTCGGGGCTGCCGAACATCACGCCGATCTTCATGCGGATCTGGTTGATGAACACCACCATGCAGTTGGCGTTCTTGATGTGACCGGTCACCTTGCGCAGCGCCTGGGACATCAGACGCGCCTGCAGGCCAACGTGTGAGTCGCCCATCTCGCCTTCGATCTCGGCACGCGGCGTCAGCGCTGCCACGGAGTCGACGATGATGACGTCAACACCGCCGGAACGTACCAGCATGTCGACGATCTCGAGCGCCTGCTCACCGGTGTCCGGCTGGGAGACCAGCATCTCGTCCAGATTGACGCCCAGCTTCTCGGCGTAGGACGGATCCAGTGCGTGCTCGGCATCGATGAAGGCACACACCTTGCCCTGCTTCTGCGCCTGGGCGATGACCGAGAGGGTCAGTGTCGTCTTGCCCGAGGATTCCGGGCCGTAGATCTCGACCACGCGCCCGAAGGGCAGGCCGCCGATGCCGAGTGCGATATCCAGCCCCAGAGAACCGGTGGAAACCGACGGGATGGCCACACGCGGGGCATCGCCCATGCGCATGACGGCGCCCTTGCCGAACTGGCGCTCGATCTGGGACAGCGCCGCGTTCAGCGCCTTGGTACGATTGTCGTCCTTTGCCATGTGGCCTCCTGTCGAACGGCGGAGCCACACGGGCTGCCACCTGGAATAGAGAATTCTGTCACTGAGAGCTGAGCAGACACCGTCAGACTAGCGGCTGAGGTGCCGTGGCAAAACCCTGTATACATGGACAGTATAATGCCGCAAGTTGCGTCGCTCTGCCAGTCCGGTGGTGCGCTTTTTCAGGCAGCACCCCCAACGCGGGGCTTGCATCGGACTCACGCGTCTTCGGTGCCGATCTGCAAGGCCTCCACGCGCTTGATCAAGCCCTGCAACGCCTCCCGCACGGCGGCGTCACGCACCGCCTGCCGGTCGCCGGGAAAGTGACAGCAGCGTGCCTGCTGGCGCGCCTCGCTCCCCCACGCCAGCCACACGGTGCCGACGGGCTTCTCGTCACTTCCCCCGCCGGGGCCGGCCACGCCGCTGATCGCCACCCCCAGCTCAGCGCCGCTGTCGCGACAGGCGCCCCGCACCATCTCGCACACGACCGCCTCGGAGACGGCGCCGAAAGTTTCAAGCGATGCCTCACTGACCCCCAGCAGGCGCTGCTTGGTGGCATTGGAATAGGTCACGTAGCCCGCATCGAAATAGCTGGAGCTGCCGGCAATCGCCGTGATCGCGGCACTCACGCCGCCCCCGGTGCACGACTCGGCGGTGGTGACGCGCACGCCGCGCGCGATCGCCAGCGCCTGCAACTGCTCAGCCAGAGCATTCACGCACGCAGCCTCGGGTGTCGTACCAGTCAATTGGCTCACGAACTTTCTCCCTGTAAAGGTCATCAAGTGAAAAGGGCAGCGAGCATGAGACATCACAGGCATTGGAGCCGGCCGCGCCAGTCCGTAGAATATCGCGCATCCCGCATGCCGTGTTCTCGCATGTGTGCTTTTTCCCATTGCAGTGCAGTCAAGGAAGTCCATGGCCATGGCCAAGAACAGCGCGCCCCAGATGACGCCGATGATGACGCAGTACATGAAGATCAAACGCGAGCACCCCGGCGTGCTGCTGTTCTATCGCATGGGCGACTTCTATGAACTGTTTCATGAGGACGCAAAACGCGCAGCACAACTGCTCGATATCACGTTGACGGCGCGCGGCAGCTCCGGCGGTTCACCGATCCCCATGGCAGGGGTGCCCTACCACAGCGCCGAAGGTTATCTGGCACGTCTGGTCAAGATGGGCGAATCGGTGGCCATCTGTGAGCAGATCGGTGACCCGGCGACCAGCAAGGGGCCTGTCGAGCGCAAGGTGGTGCGTATCGTCACGCCGGGGACGCTGCATGATGAGGCGCTGCTGGATGCCAGCCGCGACAACCTGCTGGTGGCGCTGCACCGTGATGGAGAGACCTGGGGCCTGGCCGCTCTCGAGCTCTCCTCCGGTCGCTTCAGCGTGCTCGAGGTCAATGGTGATGACGAGCTGCTGGCCGAGATCCAGCGCCTGTCGCCTGCCGAAGTCATGGTCGGCGAAAGCCGTACCCTCCCCGCCAGCCTGTCCTCGCGCCCAGGCCTGACCCGCCAGAGCGATTGGCACTTCGATCACGAGACTGCCTTGCGCCTGCTGTGCGATCAGTTCGGCGTCCAGGACCTCAACGGCTTTGGCTGCAGCCACCTGACGCGCGCCGTCACGGCAGCCGGTGCCCTGCTCGACTATGCTCGCGACACCCAGCGCACCGGCCTGCCCCACGTGACCGCGCTGGCCGTCGAAAGCCGCGATGACTCGGTGGTGATCGATGCCGCCAGCCGCCGCAACCTCGAGATCGATACCAACCTGGGTGGCACCGGCGACAACACGCTGGCCAGCGTGCTTGACGTCACCGCGACCGCGATGGGCTCACGCCTGCTCAAGCGCTGGCTCAACCGCCCGCTGCGCGATCAGCGCCAGATCGGCCAGCGTCAGGCGGCGGTACAGCGTCTACTGGATGGCGACTACCCCTTCGAACTGCAAGGCCTGCTCAAGCGCATCGGAGATGTGGAGCGCATCCTCGCCCGTGTCGCGCTGCGCAGCGCACGCCCCCGTGACATGGCACGCCTGCGCGATGGTCTCAACACCCTGCCCGAGCTGCGCGCCGTGCTCGCCAGCGTCGAGAAAGGCAGCGCCATCGATGACCTGCGCGATGCCATCCGCCTGTTCCCGGCACTTTCCGCGATGCTCAGCGAGGCGCTGGTCGAGAATCCGCCGGTGGTGCTGCGCGATGGTGGCGTGATCGCCGATGGCTACGACGATGAGCTGGACGAGTATCGCGGCCTGTCCGAGAACGCCGGCCAGTATCTGGTCGCACTCGAGACTCGCGAGCGCGAGCGCACCGGCCTGAGCAACCTCAAGGTCGGCTACAACCGCGTGCATGGCTACTTCATCGAACTGCCGCGCTCGCAATCGGCCGAGGCCCCGCCGGAATACATCCGTCGCCAGACCCTCAAGAATGCCGAGCGCTTCATCATCCCCGAACTCAAGGAATTCGAGGACAAGGCGCTGTCCGCCAAGTCCAAGTCACTGGCGCGCGAGAAGCTGCTGTATGAGCACCTGCTGGATGATCTGAATACCGAACTGGATGGCCTGCAGCAGACGGCCCGTGCGCTGGCATCACTGGATGTGCTGACCGCCTTCGCCGATCGCGCCGCCGCGCTCGATTTCGTGCGCCCAGAACTCAGCGAGACCCCGGGCATCGACATCGAAGGCGGCCGCCATCCGGTAGTCGAACATGTCAGCGACCATCCCTTCGTCCCCAACGATGTGCGCTTCGATGATACGCGGCGCATGCTGGTGATCACCGGCCCCAACATGGGCGGTAAATCCACCTACATGCGTCAGACGGCACTGATCGCTCTGCTCGCGCATACCGGCAGCTTCGTGCCGGCGACGCGCGCCTGCATCGGCCCGCTGGATCGCATCTTCACGCGCATCGGCTCATCGGATGACCTGGCCGGCGGCCGCTCGACCTTCATGGTCGAGATGACCGAGACCGCCAGCATCCTGCACAACGCCACTGACGAGAGCCTGGTGTTGATGGATGAGATCGGCCGCGGCACCTCGACCTTCGATGGTCTGTCACTGGCATGGGCCAGCGCCGAGCATCTGGCGCGCACGCGTGCCTTTACCCTGTTCGCGACCCATTACTTCGAGATGACGGCGCTGCCCGAGCATGCCGATGCCGTCGCCAACGTGCACCTGACGGCCGCTGAGCACGGCGATGGCATCGTCTTCATGCACCGCGTCGAGGAAGGCCCTGCCAGCCAGAGCTATGGCCTGCAGGTGGCCCAGCTGGCCGGGGTGCCGCAGAGCGTCATCCTGCGCGCGCGCGAGAAGCTGACCAGCCTGGAGCAGCAGGAAATCGATCGCCCACAGGTGGCGCGCGAGGATGCGCTGGGCCAGCCGGTACCGCAACAGAATGACCTGTTCGCGGCACCGCCGCATCCGGTCGTCGAAGCCCTCAACAGCCTTGACCCGGATGATCTGAGCCCCAAGCGAGCGCTGGAGCTGATCTACGAATGGCACCGGCAGCGCTGAGTGCCGTCACGCCTGCTCCGAGAAGGAACGGCAAGGCTCAAGAGTGAATGGCAAGACTCGACAGCAACCTTCGGGCATAGCACCATTCCAAAACGATCCGCCCCTGCTGATTGCGGGGGCGGCAGAGCGCCACTAGAATAACGTCTTATAACATCTGCGCCGCTTATAACCTGAAGGCCATGATGTCGCCGAGACGACACATGGTGGGCGCCTGGACCACGACCTACGAGAGAGACGCCAATCCGCGTCAGGAGACCTGCATGGCATTCATCGTCACCGAGAACTGCATTCGCTGCAAATACACCGACTGCGTGGAAGTCTGCCCGGTGGATTGCTTCTACGAAGGCCCGAACTTCCTGGTGATCAACCCGGATGAGTGCATTGACTGCGCGCTGTGCGAACCGGAATGCCCCGCCGAAGCCATCTTCTCCGAGGATGAAGTGCCGGAGAACCAGAAGGAATTCATCGAGCTGAATGCCGATCTGGCCGAAGTCTGGCCGAACATCAGCGAGAAGAAGGACGCCATGGAAGACGCCGAGAAGTGGGATGGTGTCGACGGCAAGCTTGAGTATCTGGAGCAGTAAGCCCCTCAAGTCACCCGCATCTCGCGTGGCTAGCGGCTTGCCCGCCCTGACAGGGCAAAGCCCGGCTCTGACGACAGAAACGGCAGCGATTCCCCCGGGAGCCGCTGCCGTTTCTGTATCTGATGCCTGAAGCCTGTGCCTGAAGAGCTCGCGCTGAGAACTCCTCCCCCCCGACCTCCAGACATAAAAAAAGGGCGACCCCGTAAGGTCGCCCGCTCCAAGCGTGTCCCTGTCGATCCATCCTGGATCGCACTCCTGAGTGCTGTCCCTGCCCTTCACGACATCCTGTCATTCGGGGCGCACCGTCACGCGTGGCGGGCATTGCAGCACTGCTCGCGCAGCTGTCCCACCGCAATGCCCGTTAGTGCAGATATTTGCCTGTCCTGCTGTCCTGCCCATGCATTGCCCGGCGTCCTGCCTTTACCGCTCCCTGCCTGTGCAGCTGACAGCCTCACGACATTCCTTGTCCGACTATGCTTGTCGTGGCTTCCTGTCACTTGATGCTGCCGCTGTCTGCCCCATCATTCCTGACGCAGATGATGTCCCGTCATCCGTCACTTCCTGTGAGGGCAAGCTTCCTGACTGCATATCAGAGCCTGGGGCTCTTCGACACTCCGTGTCGTTATCGTGCTTCCTGCCTGTGTGGCGCTTCCCATCGCCGACGGATCATCCTGATCCTGACACACTCCGGTGTCATGCCCGCCATCCTTGCTTCCTTGGCATCTCTCGCCTGACTCCTTCAAGCGAAGATATGCAGCTCTCTGCTACCGACGTCCATGCCAGGTCCTTTTCCGCCGAGCGTCCTGCTCAGCGGGGCGAAACGTCCTGTCTCGCCATCAAGTCTTTTCTGATCATCCCGTTGGCATCCTGCCGAGACTGCGGTGTCCCGCCGCACCCTCACGTCCATGCAGCCATTCTGGGCAGCATTCGCCGGCGAGGCAACTAGCCAAACCTCTTACCCCGCTATACCCGAACAGACCATCAGAGAAAATATATTCAATAAAAACAAGTAGATAATGAAGAACATACGTTCATATCCGCAGGCGACTCGCAGTCAGTGTCTCGATTGTCCTGCGGAATTTGTAAGAGATGACTTACACGAAATCAGTGCCTGGAAGCGGTCCATTTCCTGCCTCCCCACTCATTCATCGCCTGCAATGCACAACGGGGCCGTGCCAGAAGGCACGACCCCGTTGCAAGTTACCTCTACGGTGCTGGGCGCTGAGCCCCGCACACCACGGGCAATTACTGACCCTTGATCTCTTTCAGACCGTTGTAAGCCACGTCTCCCAGCTGCTGCTCGATCACCAGCAGACGATTGTACTTGGCGACACGATCAGAGCGGCACAGAGAACCGGTCTTGATCTGGCCAGCACAGGTACCGACGGCGAGGTCGGCGATGGTGGTGTCTTCGGTCTCGCCACTACGGTGGGAGATGACCGCGGTGAAGCCGGCGGCCTGCGCCATCTTGATCGCATCCAGAGTCTCGGACAGTGAGCCGATCTGGTTGAACTTGATCAGGATGGAGTTGCCGATGCCTTCATCGATACCGCGGCTCAGGATGCGCGTATTGGTGACGAACAGGTCGTCGCCGACCAGCTGCACCTTGTCACCCAGCTCGTCGGTCAGCATCTTCCAGCCTTCCCAGTCGGACTCATCCATGCCGTCTTCGATGGAGGCGATCGGATATTCCGCGGCCAGGCCCGCCAGATAGTCGACGAAACCACGTGCGTCGAAGCTCTTGCCTTCGCCGGACAGGTTGTACTGACCGTCCTGGTAGAACTCGGAAGACGCGCAATCCAGCGCCAGAGTCACATCGGTGCCCAGGGTGTAGCCCGCATCGCTGACGGCCTGCTTGATGACGGCCAGTGCTTCGGAGTTGGACGCCAGGATCGGAGCAAAGCCACCTTCATCACCCACGGAGGTGCTCAGCTCGCGCCCCTGCAGCACCTTCTTCAGCGCGTGGAAGATCTCGGCGCCGGTGCGCAATGCTTCACGGAAGGTCGGCGCGCCGACCGGCTGGACCATGAACTCCTGGATGTCGACGTTGTTGTCGGCATGCTCACCGCCGTTGATGATGTTCATCATCGGCACCGGCATGGAGTACTGCCCCGGCTGGCCGTAGAGCTCAGCGATGTGAGCGTAGAGCTCGATGCCCTTGGCCTGCGCTGCCGCCTTGGCAGCCGCCAGAGAGACGGCAAGAATCGCGTTGGCACCCAGCGATTCCTTGTTCTCGGTACCATCCAGCGCCAGCATGGCATCGTCCAGCGCGCGCTGGTCGAGTGCATCCATGCCCACGAGGCGCTCGCGGATCGCGCCATTGACGGCTTCGACTGCCTTCAGCACGCCCTTGCCCAGATAACGGCTCTTGTCGCCATCACGCAATTCCAGCGCTTCACGCGAACCGGTGGAGGCACCGGAAGGCGCGCAGGCACTGGCGCGTTGGCCACCTTCCAGCACGACCTCGGCCTGTACGGTCGGGTTACCACGGGAATCGAGCACCTCAAGGGCGCGGATTTCGACGATATTGGCCATCTTGTGTCGTCCTCTACACGGGGGATTGAAACACCACGACGGGCATCTTGCCCATAGTGCAAAAAGGCCGCTCACACAGGGGTGAACGGCCAGTAGTCCTGCTCAACGAATGTCCAGCGGCGCGAAGCCCTTGACCAGCGCATCCAGCGATTGCAGCTGGCGCAGGAAGGGTTCGAGCTGGTCCAGCGGCAAGGCGCAGGGGCCGTCACACTTGGCGTTGTCCGGGTCCGGATGCGCTTCGAGGAACAGACCCGCAAGCCCCAAGGCGACACCGGAGCGTGCCAGATCGAAGACCTGCTCACGGCGCCCGCCAGCGGAATCGACTCGCCCGCCCGGACGCTGCAGCGAGTGGGTGACATCGAACAAGACCGGCAGGCCGCTATCCTTCATCTCGGCCATGCCGAGCATGTCGACCACCAGGTTGTTGTAACCGAAGCTGGAGCCACGCTCGCACAGCAGAATCCGGTCATTGCCCGCTTCACCGCACTTGGCGACGATATGGCGCATCTCGTGCGGCGCGAGGAACTGCGGCTTCTTGACGTTGATGACGGCGCCGGTGCGCGCCATGGCCACGACCAGGTCCGTCTGCCGCGCCAGGAAGGCCGGCAGCTGAATGACATCGGCCACTTCCGCCACGGCTGCCGCCTGATGCGGCTCATGCACGTCCGTGATGATCGGCACACCGAAGCGCGACTTGATCTCGGCCAGAATCTCGAGCCCCTTCTCCATCCCGGGCCCGCGGTAGGAGTGCATGGAGCTGCGGTTGGCCTTGTCGAAGCTGGCCTTGAAGACGTACGGCATGCCCAGGCGTGACGTCACCTCGACGTACTGCTCGGCGACTTCCAGCGCCAGCTCCCGCGATTCGAGCACGTTCATGCCACCGAAAAGCGTCATCGGACGATCGTTGGCGACTTGCAGACCCGCAAAGTCGATCACGCGTTGTTCGTTGCTCATCTCTGCACCGTCCATCAAATCGTTGTCCATCGGCAGTCTGCCTGATGATGCTCTGGCGAACATCAAGACCTGCAACCACCACGCAGAAGACCTACGGGCGCCACCCGAGGTGGCGCCCGCTCAACACCCTATCACTCGCCGCGAGTACGCGCCGCCTTGTGATTGAGCGCGGCATTCACGAAGCCGGTGAACAGCGGATGGCCATCACGCGGCGTGGAGGTGAATTCCGGGTGGAACTGACATGCCACGAACCATGGGTGATCCGGCAGCTCGACCATCTCGACCAGCGAGTTGTCGACGCTGCGACCGGAGAAGATCAGGCCCGCTTCTTCCAGGGCCGGCACGAACTGGTCATTGACCTCATAGCGGTGACGGTGACGCTCGACGATCTCGTCGCTGCCATAGGCCTGATGCGCCTTGGAGCCGTTGAGCAGGCTGCAGGCCTGACCGCCAAGACGCATGGTGCCGCCCAGATCAGACGCCGCATCGCGGGTCTCGATCTTGCCTTCCGGCGTCAGCCACTCGGTGATCAGACCGACCACCGGGTGCTGGGTGTCATGGGTGAATTCGGTAGAGTTGGCATCGCTCCAGCCCGCCACATTACGTGCGAACTCGATGACGGCAACCTGCATGCCCAGGCAGATGCCCAGATACGGCACCTTGTTCTCACGCGCGAAGCGCGCGGTGGCGATCTTGCCTTCCACACCACGCTCGCCGAAGCCGCCCGGCACCAGCACCGCGTCCTTGCCGATCAGGCGGTCGGTGCCGTTGCGCTCGATTTCCTCGGAGTCGATGAAGTCGACGTTGACCTTCACACGCCCCTGGATACCGGCGTGGGTCAGCGCCTCGTTCAGCGACTTGTAGGCGTCGAGCAGCTCCATGTACTTGCCGACCATCGCGATGTTGATGGTCTTGAGCGGGTTGAGCTTGGCGTCGAGCACCGCGACCCATTCGGACATGTCGGCCTCTTTGGCCTCCAGGCGGAACTTGTCGCAGACGATCTCATCGAGGCCGGCTTCGTGGAGCATCAACGGAATGCGATAGATGGTGTCAGCATCCTGCAGTGAGACGACGGCACGCTCTTCGACGTTGGTGAACAGCGAGATCTTGCGACGCTCGCTTTCCTCGATCTCGACTTCGCTGCGGCAGATCAGGATATCCGGCTGGATACCGATGGAGCGCAGCTCCTTGACGCTGTGCTGGGTCGGCTTGGTCTTGGTCTCGCCGGCCGTCTTGATGTACGGCACCAGCGTCAGGTGCATGAAGAGCGCACGCTCGCCACCCAGCTGCGCACGCAGCTGACGGATGGACTCCAGAAACGGCAGCGACTCGATGTCACCCACGGTACCACCGATCTCGACCAGTGCGACGTCATAGCCTTCACCACCGGCGATCACGCGGCGCTTGATCTCGTCGGTGATGTGCGGGATGACCTGCACCGTTCCACCGAGGTAGTCACCGCGGCGCTCCTTGCGCAGCACGTGCTCGTAGACTCGGCCGGTGGTGAAGTTGTTGCCCTGGGTCATGCGCGAGCGGATGAAACGCTCGTAGTGACCGAGGTCGAGGTCGGTTTCCGCGCCATCTTCGGTGACAAAGACTTCGCCGTGCTGGAACGGGCTCATGGTGCCCGGATCGACGTTGATGTACGGATCCAGCTTGAGGATGGTGACCTTGAGGCCACGGGCCTCGAGAATAGCCGCCAGCGAAGCGGATGCGATGCCCTTGCCAAGCGAGGACACAACGCCGCCCGTCACGAAGATAAATCGTGTCATGGAAACCTGCCGAAAACGTGAGCTGTAGGAGAGATCCGGGGGGAACGGATCAGGATGGGTCGCCAGTCTAGCGGAAAGGCTGCTCCGGCTCAATTTGAATGCCACCATCTGCCCTTCTCGCGCCACCATCCGATGCACCGTCATAACGCATCAGGCCCGCCATGGCGGGCCTGATACGTGACGTCAGTTCACCTTTACACTTCCAGGAAATCAAGAATCCCTTCAGCGGCACGGCGCCCTTCATCGATGGCGGTCACCACCAGGTCGGAGCCGCGCACCATGTCACCGCCAGCGAACACCTTGGCGTTGGTGGTCTGGAAGGCATGACGCTCGGCGCTGGTCGCGATGCGGCCACGCTCATCGACGGCGATGTCGAAGTCGGCGAACCACGGTGCAGGGCTTGCCTGGAAGCCGAAGGCCACGACCACGGCATCCGCCGGCAGAATCTCTTCAGATCCCGGCACCACTTCCGGACGCTGACGGCCATTGGCATCCGGCTCACCCAGACGGGTGCGCACGACCTTGACGCCTTCGACCTTGCCATCGCCGACCACTGCCACCGGCTGACGGTTGAAGAGGAAATCGACGCCCTCTTCGCGAGCATTGGTCACCTCACGGCGTGAGCCCGGCATGTTGGCCTCGTCACGACGGTAGGCACAGGTCACGCTTTCCGCGCCCTGACGGATGGAGGTGCGGTTGCAGTCCATCGCGGTATCACCACCGCCGAGCACCACGACCTTCTTGCCTTCCATGGAGACGTAATCCGCCGGGTCCTTCTCGAAGCCCAGGCAGTGATTGACGTTGGCGATCAGGAAGTCGAGCGCCTTGTGCACGCCCGGCAGATCCTCGCCCGGGAAGCCGCCACTCATGGCGTTGTAGGTACCCATGCCCAGGAAGACGGCATCGTATTCCTCGAGCAGCGCATCGAAGGTCACATCACGCCCGACCTCGACATTGAGACGGAACTCCATGCCCATCTCTTCGAAAATCTCGCGGCGACGCGTCATCACGCCCTTCTCGAGCTTGAACTCCGGGATGCCGAAGGTCAGCAGACCGCCGATTTCCGGATGGCGATCATAGATCACCGGACGCACGCCATTGCGCACCAGAATATCGGCGGCACCGAGACCCGCCGGGCCTGCACCGATGATGGCGACGCGCTTGTCGGTCCAGCTGACCTTGGACATGTCGGGACGCCAGCCCATCGCGAAGGCGGTGTCGGTGATGTACTTCTCCACCGAGCCGATGGTGACGGCACCGAAGCCGTCATTCAGGGTGCAGTCGCCCTCACAGAGACGGTCCTGCGGGCAGACGCGACCACAGACTTCCGGCAGCGAGTTGGTCTGGTGAGAGAGCTCGGCAGCTTCGAGGATGTTGCCCTCGGAGACCAGCTTCAGCCAGTTGGGAATGTAGTTGTGTACCGGGCACTTCCACTCACAGTAGGGGTTGCCACAGCCCAGGCAGCGATGTGCCTGGCTGGCGGCTTCTACCGGCTTGAACTCGGCATAGATCTCGTTGAACTCACGTGCGCGCACGCGAGCATCTTTCTTCTGCGGGTCCTGACGACCCACATCGATGAACTGGAAGTCGTTGGCGAGCTGATTGGCCATGATGAATCCTCTCTCAAAATCCGGGCACCGTCGCGGTGCGGGCCCTCACCCGAGGCATGCTTGGGTGAGGGATGCGATCACTCCGGTTGACGCCGTGACTGGTCCAGCAGGCCGTTGAGGCTTGCCGCCTTCGGCTTGACCAACCAGAAGTGACGCACGAAGTCAGGGAAATCGCGCAGGATGTCGCGCCCGCGCTCGGAGCCGGTCTCGGCCACATATTCCTCGATGACTTCGCGCAGATGGCGACGATAGGCCTCCATGGCTTCGGTATTGATGCGGTGGATTTCCACCAGCTCGTGGTTGTACTTGTCGACGAAGTCGCGATTCTCGTCCAGCACGTAGGCGAAGCCGCCCGTCATGCCCGCGCCGAAGTTGACGCCTGTCTCGCCCAATACGCACACCAGACCGCCGGTCATGTACTCACAGCAGTGGTCGCCCGCGCCTTCGATCACGGCGTGCGCACCGGAGTTGCGCACCCCGAAGCGCTCGCCGGCGGTGCCCGCGGCGTACAGCCGTCCGCCGGTCGCGCCGTACAGGCAGGTGTTGCCGATGATGGCGGTCTTGTGGCTCTCGAAGCGCGAACCACGCGGCGGCACGATGGTCAGCTTGCCGCCGTTCATGCCCTTGCCGACATAGTCATTGGCGTCGCCTTCCAGATGCATCTCGAGTCCGTGCGCGTTCCAGACACCGAAGCTCTGGCCTGCTACACCGGTCAGACTGACCTTGAGCGGCGATCCTGCCAGCCCGGCCTCGCCATAGCGCTTGGCGATTTCACCCGAGACACGCGCACCCACCGAGCGGTCACAGTTGGTGACATGGAAGCTGAACTCGCCACCGCTGCGGCTGTCGATCGCCGATTCCATCGCGGCCAGCATCTCAAGATTCTTGGCACCGGGATCATGCGGCTCGTTGCGGCTGACCTGGCAGAACTGCGGCGCATCCTTGGGCACGAAGTCATTGCCCAGCAACGGCGTGAGGTCGAGACGACGCTGCGCGTTGGTCTCGCCTTCCAGCACTTCGAGCAGATCGGTACGACCGATCAGGTCGGTGATCTGACGCACGCCCAGCAGCGCCATCAGCTCGCGCACTTCCTCGGCGATGAAGCGGAAGTAGTGCTTGACCATCTCGACGGTGCCGCGGAAATGCTCGTCACGCAGCGCCTGGTGCTGGGTCGCGACACCGGTGGCACAGTTGTTCAGGTGACAGATACGCAGGTACTTGCAGCCCAGCGCGACCATCGGCGCGGTGCCGAAGCCGAAGCTCTCGGCGCCCAGGATCGCGGCCTTGACCACGTCCAGACCGGTCTTGAGGCCGCCATCCGTCTGCAGACGGATCTTGTGGCGCAGCTGGTTGATGCGCAGCGCCTGATGCACCTCGGGCAGCCCCAGCTCCCACGGGGAACCGGCGTGCTTGATCGAGGTGATCGGGCTGGCCGCGGTGCCACCGTCATAGCCGGAGACGGTGATCAGGTCGGCGTACGCCTTGGCGACACCGGTGGCGATGGTGCCGATCCCCGGCTCGGAGACCAGCTTGACCGAGACCTGCGCCGACGGATTGACCTGCTTGAGATCGAAGATCAGCTGCGCCAGATCCTCGATGGAATAGATATCGTGATGCGGCGGCGGCGAGATCAGTGTCACCCCCGGCACGGCGTAGCGCAGACGTGCGATCAGGTCGTTGACCTTGCCCCCCGGCAGCTGACCGCCTTCACCGGGCTTGGCGCCCTGTGCGACCTTGATCTGCAGTACCTCGGCATTGACCAGGTACGCCGGTGTAACACCGAAGCGACCGGAGGCGATCTGCTTGATCTTGGAGGAGCGCACGGTGCCGTAACGCGCCGGGTCTTCGCCACCCTCACCGGAGTTGGAGCGCCCACCGGCCTCGTTCATGGCCTGAGCCAGCGCTTCATGTGCCTCGGGAGACAGCGCGCCAAGCGACATGCCGGCGCTGTCGAAGCGCGGCAGCAGGGACTCGACGAACTCGACTTCCTCGATCGGCAGCGGCTCGGCGACCGGCTTGAGAGTCAGCAGGTCACGAATGGTCGCCACCGGACGCTCGTTGACCAGGCGCGCGAATTCCTTCCAGTTGCCGTAGTCACCCTGCTGCACGGCCTGCTGCAGCTTCACCACCACATCCGGGTTGTAGGCGTGGTATTCACCGCCATGCACGTACTTGACCAGCCCGCCCTGCTTGATGCGCTTGCGCGGCAGCCAGGCTTCACGGGCCAGCAGCTCCTGCTGGAACTGCAGCTCTGCAAAGCCGGCGCCTTCGATGCGCGAGGCCATGCCGGTAAAGCACATGTCCATGACTTCACTGTTGAGGCCGACCGCCTCGAACAGCTGCGAGCCTCGGTAGGAGCCGATGTGCGAGATGCCCATCTTGGACAGGATCTTGTAGAGGCCCTTCTGCATGCCCTTGCGATAGTTCTCGCGGGCATCTGCCGGGTTGCCGGACAGCTCGCCAGTGCGATGCATGTCAGCCATCACCTGATAGGCAAGGTACGGGTAGACCGCCGTGGCGCCGACCCCGAACAGCACTGCCATCTGGTGCGCGTCACGCGCATAGCCGGTCTCGATCACCAGGTTGACGCGCGGGCGCAGGGCCAGCGCACCGAGGTGATGATGGATGGCGCCAGTCGCCAGTGCGGCATGGATCGGCAGCTGCCCCTTCTTCAAGCCACAGTCGCTGAGTACCAGGATCACCTTGCCATTGCGCGCCGCTTCCTCGGCCTGCTGACAGAGGCCCTTGAGCGCCTGCTTGAGGGAGTCCTGCGCCGGATCGTAGTGCAGCTTGAGCGTCTGCGAGGTGAAGGCCGGATCTTCGTGATTGACCAGCGCATTGAACTTGCGCGGTGACAACACCGGCGTGGTCAGGATCAGGCGATGCGCGTGTTCCGGCGTCGCGTCGAAGATGTTGAGCTCGGCACCACAGCAGGTCTCCAGCGACATCACGATCGCTTCGCGCAGCGGATCGATCGGCGGATTGGTGACCTGGGCGAACTTCTGACGGAAGTAGTCAGTCAGAACGCGATTCTGGCGCGACAGCACGGCCATCGGCGTGTCATCGCCCATCGAGCCGACCGCCTCCTGACCGCTCTCGGCCAGCGGGCGCAGCAACTGATCGCGCTCCTCGAAGCTGACCTGGAACATCTTCTGGTAGACGTCCAGCTGATCGGCATCCATCGGCTGGAAGCGCGCCAGCTCGGTCAGCGCTGACTCGAGATAGTTGGCGTTCTCACGCAGCCAGCGCTTGTAGGGATGTGCGCCCTTGAGGCGCTCACTGACCTGATCGGTGTGCAGCACTTCACCGGTCTCGGTATCGACGCCCAACACCTGACCCGGCCCGACGCGCCCCTTGGCGACGACATCTTCCGGCTTGTAATCGTAGGTGCCGATTTCGGAGGCCAGGGTGATGAAACCATTGCGCGTGATGACCCAACGCGCCGGACGCAGACCGTTGCGGTCCAGCATGCACACGGCATGGCGACCGTCGGTGAGCACGATGCCCGCCGGGCCGTCCCAGGCCTCCATGTGCATGGAGTTGTATTCGTAGAAGGCACGCAGATCGGAGTCCATCTGCTCGACGTTCTGCCATGCCGGCGGCACCATCATGCGAATGGCGCGATAGATATCCATGCCCCCGGTCAGCAGGACTTCCAGCATGTTGTCCATGCTGGAGGAGTCGGAGCCGACGGTGTTGACGATCTCGTCCAGCTCGGCGATCTCGGGCAGCTGCTCGGAGACGAAGTTCTCCTTGCGCGCATTGGCCCAGCCGCGGTTGGCCTCGATGGTGTTGATCTCGCCATTGTGGGCGAGGAAGCGGAACGGCTGGGCCAGCGGCCAGCGTGGCGCGGTGTTGGTCGAGAAGCGCTGGTGGAAGACACAGATCGCGGTCTCGAGACGCGGGTCGCCCAGATCCTTGTAGAAGCGCGGAAGATCTTCCGGCATCACCAGGCCCTTGAAGGAGATGACCTTGCTGGAGAGCGAGCAGACGTAGAAGTCCTCTTCGCTCTTCAGCGCCTGCTCGGCATAGCGACGCGCCATGAACAGATCGACATTGAAGGCGATGTCAGTACGCTCATCGGCGGCGCCGACGAAGACCTGACGGATGCGCGGCAGGCAGTCGCGGGCCATCGGGCCGCACACGCTGTCATCTACCGGCATTTCGCGCCAGCCCAGCACCTCGAGGTTGCGCGCGCTCAGCGCCGACTCGAAAGCATCACGCGCGGATTGTTCACGCGCGTCATCATCAGGCAGGAAAAGCGTGCCGACGGCATAGCGAGCGCCCAGTTCCAGCCCGAGGGATTCTCGAGCGATCTGGCGCATGAAGCCGTCCGGCATCTTGAGCAGCAGGCCACAGCCATCGCCGGTCTTGCCATCAGCGGCAATTCCGCCACGGTGAGTCATGCAGGTCAGGGATTCAATGGCGGTCTGCAGCAGTTCGTGGCTCGCCTGCCCTTCCATATGGGCGATCAGACCGAAGCCGCAGTTGTCGCGGAACTCTCCCGGATGGTGGAGACCTTTGTTCATGGGGCGTGCCTCACGGAGAAATCATGTGTCCAGATGCTTTTTTTCAAGCATTTTCCCGGTTATAGTTATCGGTTATCTTTATTTTTATACCTGCCGATAGTGGCGCCATCAGTGTCGCTACACGACGCCAGATTTCCCTCGAGCATATCCCCCAGCTTCCCGCCTGCGCAATTCTCCACAGGTCGCCCATCGACCAAAAAAACCTGACAAAACCGAAGGTTAGAAGAACCCCCAACCAAAAAACCCTGTAGGCTCAAGCGCTTAGCGGGTAGACATGCCTCATGAATTTCGCCTTGCAACTTTAGTATTGGTTGAATAAAAAACAGCGTTTTTATTCGATCTGCCCCATACCGATTACGCATACGGCATACCAATTCAGGAATCACGCTCCACCAATGACTCCGCCACGGCGCGCTGATACTTGCCAAAAGACAAGTCGCCAAAAGAAAAGCTGCCAAAAGAAAAGCTGCCAAAAGAAAAGCCGCCACCCAGAGGGTGACGGCTTGCGTGATCGTGCAGCGCCCATGAACCAGCCAATGGCTGGCCGAGATGTCAGCGAGAGCTGCGTGGCCAGTGCTCCAGCATGTCGGCCAGCACGCCGGCTGGCGCCTCTTCGGTGATCACCGCGCGGCCGATGCGCTCAAGAAGGATCAGGCGCAGGCGGCCATCGACATTCTTCTTGTCCAGCTGCATGTGCTTCAGGAAGTCCTCGACGCCCATGTCTTCCGGAGCCGCCAGCGGCAAGCCCGCCTTGGCGATGATGTGCGAGACACGCTCCACATCCGCACTCGACAGCCAGCCCATGCGCGCCGAAAGCTCAGCCGCCATCAGCATGCCGGTGCCGACGGCTTCGCCGTGAAGCCAGACGCCATAGCCCTGATCCGTCTCGATGGCATGCCCGAAGGTGTGACCCAGATTGAGCAGCGCACGCACGCCCTGCTCGGTCTCATCCTGCGCCACGACATCCGCCTTGATGGCACAGCTGCGGCGAATGGCGTCACCGAGCAGGGTCTCGTCCAGCGCCATCAAGGCCGTCATGTTGTCTTCCAGCCAGCTCAGGAAGCTTTCATCCCACAGCAGACCATACTTGATGACCTCGGCCATGCCCGCTGACAGCTCACGCTGCGGCAATGTCTTGAGGCTCGCGGTATCGATCAGCACCAGACGCGGCTGCCAGAAGGCGCCCAGCATGTTCTTGCCGCGCGGATGATTGACGCCGGTCTTGCCGCCCACCGAGGAATCCACCTGCGACAGCAGCGTGGTCGGCACCTGGATGAAGGCCGCACCCCGCTGATAGCAGGCCGCCGCGAAGCCGGTCATGTCACCGATCACACCGCCACCGAGGGCGATCAAGGTGCAGCGGCGATTGAAGCCGGCCTCGAGCAGGGCATCCCAGATCAGGCCGATGCTGGCCATGTGCTTGGTCTGCTCACCGTCGTCGAGGATGACCTCGCGGATATCGAGCCCCTCGCCCAACGAGGCCTTCAGTGCGTCCAGATACAGCGGTGCCACTACGGTGTTGGTGACGATCATCACCTGACGCCCCGCAAGGTGCTCACGAATCAGATCACCACGTGCGGTCAGGCCCGGCCCGATATGAATGGGATAACTGCGCTCGCCGAGCGCGACATCAAGACGATGAGCAGGTGCCAGGGACATCAGAATTCTCCTTGGGCGAAACAGGTGACAGCGACTGATGCCCGCCAGGGCCACCAGCCGCTGATGAGACTAGCCAGGGGCGTGCAACGGGTTCGCCAGCGCCTTGATACGGCGCCGAATCTCGTTGGTGACCGCCCGAGGACTACGACGATCGGTACGCACGATGATATCGGCCGTCTCGCGGTAGAGCGGGTCACGCAACTCGAACAGCCGCTTGAGCACCCTCCCGGGGTCATCCTGCTGCAACAGCGGACGATTGCGATCACGGCCGGCTCGCTTGAGCTGCTGCTCGACAGGCGCGTAGAGATACACGACAGTGCCGCGTTCGCGCAGTACGCGCCGATTGGCCTCCGCCATGATCGCGCCACCACCGGTGGCCATCACGACTTCCCTGAGCGAGGTCAGCTCATCGATGACAGCCTGCTCACGCTCACGAAAGCCGGACTCGCCCTCGACGTCGAAAATCCACGGAATGCTGGCTCCGCAGCGGTCTTCAATCACATGGTCGCTATCGCAAAATTCACGATGCAAGTCGGCCGCCAGCAGGCGGCCGATAGTGCTCTTGCCGGCCCCCATGGGGCCGACAAGGAATACGTTGGGAATCACATGCATCAGCGCACCGCCAGGCCGTCCTCGATGATCTTCGGGGTAATGAATACCAGCAATTCTACCTTCTCGTTGGACTCTTCGGTATAGCGGAACAGATTCCCGATCACCGGCAGGTCTCCTAGGAAGGGTGTCTTGAAGACGCTGCGAATCTGCTCGGAGGTCAGAATGCCACCCAGCACCACGGTTTCGCCATCATTGACCAGCACCTGCGTCTCGATTTCATTGGTATCGATGGCCGGTTCGCCATTGAAGCTGTCATCGGAGACATCATCATTGTTGATCAACAGGTCCATGATGATGCGGTTGTCAGGCGTGATCTGTGGCGTCACTTCCAATGCCAGCACCGCTTCCTTGAACTCGATGTTGGTCGCGCCGCTGGAGGTCGCCTCCTCGTAGGGAATCTCCTGACCCTGCTTGATGACGGCCTTCTTCTGGTTGGCGGTGATGATCTTGGGCTGGGAGATGGTCTGGCTCTTGCCTTCGCTTTCCAGCGCCGAGAGTTCCAGGTCCAGCAGAATATCGCCGGACAGGTAACCGAAGCTGAAGGTGCTTCCCGGACTGCTATCATCCCCCAGATCTACGCTTAGACCACCGTTGCTGGTCGTACCGGTAGACGCGCCTTCCAGGCCGAACTTGCCGTTGCTGCTGTTGGAAAGCCCCCAATTGACACCGATCTCGCTGGAGACGCTACTGCGCGCAATGACGATGCGCGCTTCGATCTGCACCTGACGCACCGGGATGTCGAGGTATTCCAGCGTGCCACGAATGGACTCGAGCGTATCGCGGGTGTCCTGGATCAGCATGGTATTGGTGCGCTCATCGACCATCACGCGGCCCCGCTCGGACAGCAGACCGATACCGCCTTCACCGCGCAGCAACGCCGCCAGGTCCGCCGCCTTGGCATAACGCACCTGGATGTATTCGGTGGTCATCGGCGCCAGTTCCTTGACCTGCTGATTCGCCTCGAGCTCCTTGCGCTCGAGTGCCGCCAGCTCTTCGGCCGGTGCGACCATCAGCACGTTGCCCATGCGACGACTGGCCAGACCGTTGGACTTGAGCACCAGATCCAGCGCCTGATCCCAGGGCACTTCCTTCAGGTTCAGGGTCACGTTGCCTGTGACATTGTCACTGGCGACCAGATTGAGCCCCGTGAAGTCAGCGATGATCTGCAGCACGGAGCGCACTTCGATGTTCTGGAAGTTGAGCGAGATCTTCTTGCCGGTGTAGGGGAACTTGTCCTTGATGCGCTCCGCCTGCTCTTCACGCGTCAGCGGCTTGACCTCAAGCACCAGCTCGTTGCCTGCCTGGGTGGCCAGCTGGGTGTAGTAGCCACTGGCATCCACCACCATACGCACACCATCACGGGTACGCTGCGGATCGATACGGGTCACCGGCGTGGCGAAATCGCCGACATCCAGCACCTGATTCATCTCCGGCGGCAGCTTCACGCCCTTGATGTCGACATAGATCTTGCGCCCGCGCTCGGTGACACGTGACTCGACATTGGAGCGATTGAAGTTGATCACGACGCGGCCTTCACCATCCGTGCCACGACGGAAATCGATACCACTGACGGCCGGCTCGCTTGCCACTTCCAGGGCACGGTTGTCCGGCGGTACGCTGGCGGCGTTCGCCTGGGAGGCAGCCACAGGCTGAGCGCCCGGCGCACCGCCCTGCTCGCCGACGATGACGTAGAGGCTGTTGCCCTCGGTGCGCGTGACGTACGGCTTGGACTGGTTGAGTTTCATGACCAGACGCGTGCGCGAGCCGGCTTCCAGCGCCACCAGCTCGTCCACGCCGCTGAGCCCCAGATCGAAGCGACGCTTGTCGAGCTGACTGCTGGTGTCCAGGAGGTCGATGGTGATGCGCGGCGGCGTCTCGATACGGTAGCCCTTGACCTCCGGCACTCCGCCGACGAAGTCGAGCTTGAGCTCCATACGGTCGCCCCCGAGGGCGGTGAAGTTGAGGTCCTGCAGCGATGACGCGGCCATCGCTACATTTGCCATCAGGCTTCCGACTGCCGCCAGCCCCAGCAGACTCATTCGTTGCAATCGCGTCATGTTCCCTAGTCCCCTGTCTCGCCGTGGCTCCGTTCAACCGTCGGGCTGATCGCGCCTTATTCTTATCGAAGCGTTATGGTGTCGGTCGCCATCTATTGATGGGGCGACCGTTCGTCTTCCGTGACAATATGGCTACTGCCAACGCCAGTGATCTCAACCACCTGTCGACACGGGCTCTTTCAGCGCCATGGCGCGAGACCGCTCTATCCAACCGCCCTGACCATTGGGCACGATTTCCACCATATCGATCTGCGTATCACCGATACGGGTGATCCTGCCGAAGTTGCTACCCATATGGTTGCCGACCCGCACACGCTGGACTTCCTGCTCCGGCGTCAGAATCAATGCCGAGCGCGCGCCATCGACATCCAGGGTCCCGACCATGCTGAGCTGTTCCAACGGCCAGGCTTCCAGTGGCTCACGAGGGCGATCGAGGTCCGGTCGCACACCATTGTCGACGGCTGTCAGCTCCTCTTCGGGCTCCGGCAGGCGTGACTGGAAAGGACTGCGCGCATCCGCCATGTCATAGGTGACGGGATGATACTCGGGTTGCGGCGGCAACTCCTGCACCTTGCCGGAAGGACGCCCCCTCAAGGACTCGAGTTCCCCTTCCAGCGCGCCCAGCTGCGGATCTCCACAGCCCGCAAGCAGAGTGGCCAGCAACACAGTACCCATCACGGCATTTCGACGTGTCATCAGGCTCATTGCTTGCCTCCTGATGTTGCCGGGGTCTGACGATAATTGTAGGTCTTGGCCAGCAGGGAGAGCTCAAGATCATCGCTGTTGGCGACCGGCGTCAGCACGAAATCATGCAGCGTCACGATGCGTGAAAGCCCCGCGACACCGGAAATGAAGGCGGCGATACGATGATAGTCGCCGCGCACCTTGATATCGAAAGGTTGTTCGACATAGAAGTTGCGATTCTCCGCCGGCTTCAGACGAATGTACTCGACCGCCAGCTGGTTGTTGATAGCCGTCTCGCTGATATCATCCAGCAGCGCCGGGACTTCCGCGTCGGTGGGCAGCATTTCCAGCAGCTGCCCCATGCGAGACTCCAGCTCCACCATCTGCTCGCGCATGGCCGGCAGGTTGGCGGCCTTGAACGCCTTGCTTTCGAACTGCTGGAGCAGCTGACTTTCCTGGGCACGCAGACGTTCGAGGTCTTCTGCCTTGGGCGCCGCAAGGAACCAGTGGGACGCCCAGAACAGGGCGCCCAGCACGATGAGCGCCAGCACGGCCTGCAGCGTGACCGGCCAGATGCCGGCTTCCTTCAGGTCAAGATCACGAAAATCCGTCGACTTGAGGCGGCGGATCTCAGCATCGATGAAACTCATCGCCGACCTCCTTTCTTGTCATTTACCGCATCGGCAGCGTTCAGCGCAGACCCCGCCGGGCGCTCCGGAATCGTGATATTGAAGCTGCGCTGATCGTCGTCATTGCTCTGCACATCGGAGAGCGTCGGAGTGCCGAAGGAATCCGACAGGGCAATGGCGCGCATCAGGCCGGAAACCTGACGCGTGCTTTCCGCCGTGCCATTCGCCTTGAGCTGGCGCCCGCTGCGACTGATGCTCTGATACCAGGCACCGTCCACCAGAGACGTCACCAGCTGATTGAAGACCCGCACCGTTTCCGGACGCGAGAACTGCAGACTGCGGATCAGCTCTATCTGGTCGAGCATCTGGGTGCGTCGTGCCTCGATGTCCTCGACTTCCTTGATATCACGATTGAGGCGGGCCATTTCCTTCTCGATGAAGGCATGGCGCTGCTGCTGCGCCTCGAGCTGACTCTGGTAATACTCACTCATGCCATAGCCGCCACCGATGCCGACGACAGCCGCCAGCGCCAGTATGCCCATGAAGCGCTTGCTGCGCTTCTCACGCCGGTCTTCACGCCAGGAAAGCAGGTTGATCTCGATGGTCATGAGCGCTTCCTCATCGCAAGACCGCAGGCCGTGAGCATCGCCGGGGCATCGCCCGCAAGCGCCTGGATATCGACGCGCGGATTGACGCTCATGTGCGTGAAGGGGTTGGCCATGATCACTTCAAGCCCGGTGTGCTCCGCCAGGCCCTCACGCAGCCCGGCGATGGCGGCCGTACCGCCCCCGAGCAGAATGCGCTGCACCTCACGACGCTTGCCGGCGGTGTAATAGAGCTGCAGAGAGCGCGCGATCTGCTGGATGAGCGTCTCGCGGAACGGACCCAGCACTTCGCTGTCATAGGTATCCGGCAGGCCGCCACGCTTCTTGGCCAGGCCCGCTTCATCATTGGAGAGATCGAAGCGATTCATTATCTCGTCCGTCAGCTGACGTCCCCCGAAGACAGCGTCGCGACTGTAGACGATGCGACCGTTCTGGATGACGTGGAAGGCGGTCATCGTCGCACCGATATCGACGACGGCAACGCACTCTTCATTGTCGTAGGTCGGCGGCAACTGATGACGCAGCTCGCCGAAGGCGCGCTCGAGGGAGAAGGTCTCGACATCGACGGCAGCCGGCTCGAGGCCGGCCTGGGAGAGTGCCGAAGTCAGCTGATCGACATCCAGGCTGCGACACGCCACCAGCAGAAGATCCTGCTGATCGGGATTGCGCGGATTGACGCCCAGATGCTGGAAGTCGAACGCGACATCGTTCAGCGGAAAGGGAAAGTGCTTTTCGGACTCGAGCGCGATGCGCTGCTCGATCTCGTCATCGGCGAGATTGGCCGGGAAGCTCAGTGTCTTGGTGATGGCAGCGCTCGCGGGAACCGCGACCACGGCGCGCTTCGAGCGCGGCTGCGCCTGCTCGACCGCGCGCTTGATGGCCAGCACGACTTCGTCCATGTCCCGTATCCGTCGCTCGACGACTGCGCCTTCCTTGAGTGGACGCACCGCATAGCTATCGATCTGGTATCGATTTCCTTGCCTGGACAGCTCCAGGAGCTTCACCGTGGCCGACGTGATATCGACCCCGATGAGTCCCTTGCCGGCGGATTTGAGTCCCAGCAATTGGCGTTCCCCTGCTCTGATGACGATCTTGCCAGACTGGCTGGCCGCCGGTTCCCTGACGACGTTGCCGCGACACCCTCTATCACTCCAGGATGTTACATTATGTTTCCCAGAATAACACAACAGACGCGCAAGTCAGGGTTCAACGCTGGCCGCATCTGAACCCGCTACTTATAATGCCCCAGCAATGGAATTGCCAATCCCCGCGCAGCCACTCGCTTTTCTTACCCACGGACCCTGTCTTGCCCATGAAGCTATTGAGACGACTATTCTCGCCAGTGTTCTGGCTGCTGCTATCACTATGTGCCGCGGGACTTCTGGCCATCGTTGGCGCTTCGCTGTACTTCTCGCCGGGCCTGCCCGACGTCCATCAGCTTCAGGATACCAAGCTGCAGACGCCGCTGCGCATCTATACCCGCGATGGCAAGCTGATCGGCGAATACGGTGACCAGCGTCGCATCCCGGTCACCTACGACGAGATCCCCGAGACCTTCATCGACGCCCTCCTCGCCGCCGAAGACAGCAACTTCTTCTCCCACCCGGGCATCGACCCCAAGGGGCTGGCGCGCGCGGCCGTGCAGCTGGCCTCCAGCGGCAGCATCCAGTCAGGTGGCAGCACCATCACCATGCAGGTGGCGCGCAACTATCTGCTGACGCTGGACCAGACCTTCACGCGCAAGATTCGCGAGATTCTGCTGTCGCTGCAGATGGAAGAGATTCTCTCCAAGCAGGAGATCATGGAGCTCTACGTCAACAAGATCTTCCTGGGCCATCGCGCCTACGGGATCGCCGCCGCTGCGCGCACCTATTACGACAAGTCCCTGGATGAACTGACCCTGGCCGAGCAAGCCATGCTGGCCGGTCTGCCCAAGGCGCCGTCGAGCTTCAACCCGCTGACCAATCCGCAGCGCGCACTGATCCGTCGCAACTGGATCCTGCTGCGCATGAAGGAGCTGGGCTACATCGAGTCGCAGGCCTATGACGAAGCCGTCAAGGCGCCGATCACCGCGGCACGCCATTACTCCCGACCGGAAGTGCAGGCACCCTACGTCGCGGAAATGGCGCGCAGCTTCGCCGTCGACCGCTTCGGCGACAAGGCCTACACCGACAACGTCCGCATCACTACGACGCTGGACAGCTCGCTGCAGCCAATGGCACGTGATGCGCTGATCAAGGGGCTGATCGCCTACGATACCCGCCACGGTTGGCGCGGAGTCGAGGAATCCGACATCGCCGCCTCCCTGGCGGAAGCCCAGGACCAGACCGATCAGGCCGGCCTCGAGGAAGAACTCTCCAAGTCGCCGGAAGTGCTGGAAACCGCCAGGCAGGCGGCCCAGAAGAGCGAGAAGCGCATCGCCGGCATCGACCGTGATGTCTCGAACTGGCTGAAAGTGCTCGACCGTACCCCGGATTACGGCCCGCTGAAGGCTGCCATCGTGGTGGAAAGCACCGGCAAGCAGATGAAGGTGCTGCTGGCCGACGCCACAGCCGTGACCCTCGACTGGAACGGCCTGAAGTGGGCGCGTGAGTACAAGAGCGCCAAATGGCGTGGCGGCGTGCCGGGCTCGGCCGCCGAGATCGCCAATGCCGGTGATCTGGTACGCGTGATCAAGCAGGACGACGGCTACCGCCTGGGCCAGCTGCCGGACGCGCAATCCGCCATCGTCTCACTGGATCCGGAAAGTGGCGCCATCCTCGCCCTGCAAGGTGGCTTCAGCTATTCCGCCAGCAAGTTCAACCGCGCCATCCAGGCACGCCGCCAGGCAGGCTCGATCTTCAAGCCGTTCGTCTATCTGTCCGGGCTCGAGCAGGCCGGCATGTCACCGGCGACCATCATCAACAACGCCCCTGTCGTGCTTCAGGATGGCGGCAAGGTGTGGCGCCCGGAAAATGCCGGCGGCAAGTTCACCGGCCCGACCCGCATCCGCGTTGGCCTGTATCGTTCGCTGAACCTGGTCTCCGTGCGTCTGCTGCAGACGGTCGGCCTCGACAAGACCCTCGACTTCCTGGTCAAGCTGGGCTTCCAGCGTGACGAGTTGCCCAATGGCCTGTCACTGGCCCTGGGCAGCGCCTCACTGACCCCGCTGGAGATGGCACGCGGCTACGCCGTGCTCTCCAATGGCGGCTTCCGTGTCGAGCCCTGGTACATCGATACCATCACGCGTGGCGATGACGAGACCGACTATGAAGCGCATCCAGCGGTTGCCTGTGCCAACTGTGCGCCGGGCATGGTCACCGTCAATCGTGACGGTCGCCAGTACCCGCTGGCCGAGCGTGTCGCCTCCCCCGAAGCCATGTATCTGATCCGTGACATGATGCAGGATGTCATCAAGCGCGGCACTGGCCGTGGCGCTCTGGCGCTGGGTCGTGATGACCTGGCCGGCAAGACCGGCACCACCAACGACCAGCGTGATGCCTGGTTCTCCGGCTTCAACAGCAAGCTGGTGGCCACGGTCTGGGTCGGCAAGGACTCCAACGACACCCTGGCCGAGTATGGCGCCCAGGCTGCCCTGCCCATCTGGGTCGACTACATGCGCGGTGCCCTCAAGGGCATGCCGTCCTCCACCATGGAGCGTCCGAACAACATCGTGACGGCGACCATCGACCCGGACACCGGAAAGCGCCTGCGCAGTGGTCAGTCCGGCGGCATCAGCGAACTGTTCCGCAAGGATAATCTGCCGCCCTATCAGGAACGCACCATTCGCAAGGAGCTGGAGCAGGAAAGCGGTTCGGAAGGTACCGGAACTTTCGAGGCCATCTTCTGATCTGATCTCCAGACCTCGCCTGCCAGCCTCATCGGCAGGGGGAGAGCCCAAGGAAGAGCGGCCGCTGGTCGCTCTTCTGCCATCTGAGCATTCGCAAGGCTCCCCCGTATCGCGATCCACTGGTAGCGTCCGGATGACGCGCCAGGCCGCCCCGCTCAGCCAGCGTCATCTCGCAAGTCACATACCCGATGATGATGTCATGCCTCAAACATGCCGGAGTTCGCATGCTTCACCCATTGCCCACACTGCGCAGGACCGCGTTTCTGTGCCTGGCCCTGCTTCCCCTCGACACGGCTGTCGCAGACGACCTCTTCTATGCACCGCCCCCCGCCAGCGAGGACTCTGAGCCCTTCAGCGGCCAGGCCGAGCTGGGGTTCACCAAGCTGTCGGGCAACTCGAACAGCGAGACCCTGCTGGGCAAGACCAGCCTGTCCTGGCACCTCAAGCCCTGGACCCACACCTTCCGGGTGGAGGCCAAGCATGTCTCCAGCAGTGGCGAGACCACGACCGACAAGTACCTGGTCGGCCAGCGCGAGCGCTATGACCTCAGCGATGACCACTACGCCTTCGGGCTGCTGCGCTGGGAGAAGGAACGCTTCTCCGGCTACAACCACCAGGTCACCTCCATCGTCGGTGAAGGCGTCACGGTACTGGATGGCCCCGAGCACAACCTATCCCTCGAGGCCGGGCCGGGGTATCGGTTCGATGACATCACGGCGGGGGATCACGAGAACTACCTGCTGGGCTATGGCGCGATGGACTACCGCTGGCAGCTGTCCGATACCTCCAAGTTCGAGCAGCAGTTCTCGGCAGAGGCCACGCGCGAGAACGTGATCAGTCGCAGCTATACCGCGCTGACGGTCGCCATCAATGCAAGCCTTGCCCTGAAGCTCTCGCATGAGATCGAGAACAACACCAATCCGCCCGACGAGTCGGATGCCAAGACCGACACCACCACGGCGGCCTCCATCCTCTACAGCTTCTGAGCAAAGGCCTGGCGCCTGCCCGCACGGGTGCCAGTCGCGGGTGGTTCGTGGCTGAAAGCATCCACCAACAAAAAGCCCTCGCCGGAATCTCCGACGAGGGCTTTTTCATTTCCTGCGTCGCTCAAGCGACGCCGCCAACCGGCCATTCGACCGCTGACGCTTAACCGTAGACCTGATCCGTGCTGGTCAGCGGGTAGTGCGCCGGGTACGGCTTGCGCGCGACACCGGAATCGATGGCCGCCTGGGCCACGGCTGCAGGCAGACGCTCGAGCAGACGCGAGTCCATCGGCGTCGGGATGATGTAACCCGGGCCGAATTCAAGGCTGTCGATCTCGTAGGCATCCAGCACATCCTGGCTGACCGGCTCACGCGCCAGATCTTTCAGAGCGTGAACGGCGGCAAGCTTCATCTCTTCATTGATGCGCGTCGCACGCACATCCAGCGCGCCACGGAAGATGAACGGGAAGCCCAGCACGTTGTTGACCTGGTTCGGGTAGTCAGAGCGACCTGTCGCCATGATGACATCCGGGCGTGCTTCGCGAGCGGTATCCGGGTGAATCTCCGGGTCCGGGTTGGAGCAGGCGAAGACGATCGGATTGGCGGACATCTTCTTGAGCTGCTCTGCCTTGAGCAGGTTCGGGCCGGACAGACCGACGAAGACATCGGCGCCATCGATGGCGTCGTCCAGCGTGCGCAGCTCGGTCTCGGTGGCGAACATCGCCTTGTACTGGTTCAGGTCGTCACGGCCACTGTGGATCACGCCCTTGCGGTCGAGCATGAAGATGTTCTCGACCTTGGCACCACTGGCGACCAGCAGCTTCATGCAGGCGATGGCGGCAGCGCCGGCACCCAGGCAGACGATGCGCGCGTCTTCCAGCTTCTTGCCGGCGATATCCAGGGCGTTGAGCATGCCGGCCGCGGTGACGATGGCGGTACCGTGCTGGTCGTCATGGAAGACCGGGATGTTGCACTGCTCGATCAGCGCCTGCTCGACCTCGAAGCACTCCGGTGCCTTGATGTCTTCCAGGTTGATGCCACCGTAGGTGGTGTGGATGCGACGCACGGTGTCGATGAAGGCCTGCGGGCTTTCCGCATCCACTTCGACATCGACGGAGTTGATGCCAGCGAAGCGCTTGAACAGCACGCCCTTGCCTTCCATGACCGGCTTGGAAGCCAGCGGGCCCAGGTTGCCCAGGCCAAGGATGGCAGTCCCGTCAGAGATGACCGCGACCAGGTTGCCCTTGCCGGTGTACAGGTAGGCGTTTTCCGGGTCGGCGGCGATTTCGCGGCACGGCTCGGCAACGCCCGGGCTGTAGGCCAGCGCCAGGTGCTTGGCGGTCTCGGTCGGCTTGGTCAGCTCGATGGAGAGCTTCCCGGGAATCGGTTCGGCGTGATATTGCAGTGCTGCTTTCTTCATGGCATCAGACATGCGTGTCATCCGGTATTTTGGCGGGGGGTTGGCTGCTCCAGAATATAGAAAAAGACACCTCTGAACAACCGACGCAACTTGCTGTTATGCATGACTTTAAAACGACTGTTTAAAAAATGTTTTAGCCATTCGTCTAACGTTATGGATGCCCTGTCCAGCCATAAACCTTTCCTTATCACTGACAGGATTTCGTGTCGATTTCGACCCTTGTTGACGCCACGATTCGCGCAAGATCCTCGATTTTCGACCGCTCACCGACGCAACCCACCATTCCGGCGCGCTTGATGCAGAGGCAGAGCAGAAAAAGTGCCAGATCGGAAACAATCTTTCCCTTCAGCAAGCGCAGCGCAGGGGTGACATCTTCGCAAGGGCATCTCGAATCAGCTGTCGTGGTCGCGGCCCTCTTCAGAGCGGCCTGAACGACAGGCACAAAAAAACCCGCTCGTGAGCGGGTTTTTCGTCCATGACGCTGCAAGATGCGCAGCGCCATGAAAGCGACAAGCAGCTGAAGGTATCAGCGCTTGATGGCAGCACCGAAACGCTTGTTGAAGCGCTCGACACGACCACCGGTGGTAGCCTGCTTCTGCTTGCCGGTGTAGAACGGGTGGCACTCGGAGCACACGTCAAGCGCGAAAGTCTGCTTGGAAGTGGTACCGATTTCGTGCTGCGCGCCGCAGGAGCAAGTTGCGGTCTGGCGCTGGTAGTCCGGATGGATACCCTGTTTCATGATGTGTAACCTCAGGTCGCTGTGCACCGCCACCTGATCACTTGCCAGGCACCGTACACGGGTTTTGGATTGAACCGGTCATTCCGCCGTTTCCGACGGAAGGCCGCGCATTTTACCAGTCATCTGCCGCAAGACCAAACTTTGTGCCGTTTATCGCGGGCAACACCTTGTAGACTGCGTGCCACGGCATATCCCCGTTTTACTGAACGCCTCATATCACCTCATATCCGGATACCTTGCGTGCCTGACACTACCGACAAGACTGCGACTCACCTGCCGGGACGTGTGCTGGGCATCGCGATTCCCGGCCCGCTGCGCGATCTGTTCGACTACCTGCCATCCCGCCAGCCGCCCCGCCACGGCTGGCAGGTGGGCCTGCGCGTGCGCGTCGAATTCGGGCGTCGCCAGCTGGTCGGGGTGATCGCCGAGCTGCGCAGCGACTCAAGTTTCCCCATCGACAAGCTCAAGCCTGTCAGCGAAGTCATCGATGACGAACCGCTGCCGGCCGACTGGTTGTGGATATGTCAGTTTACCGCGCGCTATTACCAGCACTCGCTCGGCGACACCTTCGCCCAGGCGATGCCCTCGCTGCTGCGTCAGGGGCGCGCCCTGGAGGCGCGTACCCGTGAGCGCTGGACGCTGACCGACAAGGGCCGCGCCACCGAGCCGGCAAGCCTGGGGCGAGCCACCCGCCAGATCGCGTTGCTGGAGCTGCTCGCTCAGCATCGTCATGGCCTGGTGCACAGCGCCATCACCGCCCAGGGATTCACCCGCCAGCAGCTGGAAACCCTGCGCGGTCGCGGCTACATCGAATCCCGCGAGGAGCCGGTGACCGGCGCCACGCCGGAGCAGGCCAGCAAGGGCGTGCTCGCCGAACCCAACCTTGTCCTCAATGATGAACAGGGCCGCGCCCTCTCGCGTCTGCACGACGGTCTGAGTCAATTCTCACCCACACTGCTGGAGGGCGTGACCGGCTCCGGCAAGACCGAGGTCTACCTGCAGCTGATCGAGGCGGTGCTGGACCGCGGCGGCCAGGCGCTGGTGCTGGTGCCCGAGATCGGCCTGACACCCCAGACGCTGGAGCGCTTCCGCAGACGCTTCCGTGTGCCGCAGGTGATGCTGCACTCCGGCGTCAGCGATGGCGAACGCCTCGATGGCTTCGAAGCCGCCCGCAGCGGCCGGGCGCGAATCGTGATCGGTACCCGCTCCGCCATCTTCACGCCGATGGCCAGACTCGGCGTGATCATCGTCGATGAGGAGCACGACGGCTCCTTCAAGCAACAGGACGGCCTGCGCTATCACGCCCGCGATCTGGCGCTGGTGCGCGGCAAGCAGGAAGGCATACCAGTGGTGCTCGGCAGCGCCACGCCGTCTCTTGAGAGCCTGCGCCATGCACGCGAGGGGCGCTTCACGCATCTGCATCTGCTCAAGCGCGCCGGACGCAGTCAGCCGGCCCGCCTGCACCCCGTCGACCTGCGCGGCCGCATGACGCTGGGCGGTCTCTCGACCCAGAGTCTGGAAGCGATCGAGAAGCGCCTCGCCCAAGGCGATCAGGTGCTGGTATTCATCAATCGACGCGGCTTCGCGCCGACCCTGACCTGCCATGCCTGCGGCTGGATTGCCGAATGCGACAACTGCGATGCCTGCATGACTCTGCATCGTCATCCGCCCCAGCTGACCTGCCACCACTGCGAGCGCACCCGCCCGCTGCCGGACGCCTGCCCGGCCTGTGGCAGTGGCGACGTTCGCCCGCAGGGGACGGGCACCGAGCGTACCGAAGAGCTGCTCGGCGAGAAATTCCCCGACGTGCCGGTGCTGCGCATCGACCGCGACAGCACCCAGCGCAAGGACGCCATGAGCGAGGCGCTGGCGGTGATCCGGCGTGGTGAACCCTGCCTGCTGGTCGGCACCCAGATGCTGGCCAAGGGCCACCACTTCCCCCACGTCACCCTGGTGGTGGTGGTCAACGCCGACAGCGGCCTCTATGCCGCCGACTTCCGCGCACTTGAGCAGTCCGCACAGCTGCTGGTGCAGGTCGCGGGGCGTGCCGGACGCGCCGAGCGCCCCGGTGAGGTATTGATCCAGACGCGCCACCCGGAAGACCCCAACCTGCTGACGCTGATTCAGGCAGGCTACCCGCAGCTGGCGGGGGAGTTGCTCGAGGAGCGCCGCATCGCCCAGCTACCGCCGTTCAGCCATCTGGCGCTGCTGCGCGCCGAGGCCAGCGACCAGCAGCAGGTCGAGCAGTGGCTGTTGAAGGTGGGTGGCGCCCTGCGCCAGCACCTCGAGGCTGCCAACCTCAAGGTGGATTGCCTCGGTCCGGTGCCCGCGCCGATGGAGCGTCGCCAGAATCGCTATCACGCCCAATTGCTGTTGCGTTGTGCGAAACGCGGCCCATTGCATGAAGCGGCGGCCTGGCTGGTGACACTCTGCGAGCAGGACCGCGACGCGCGCCGCCTGCGCTGGTCGCTGGATGTCGATCCCATCGGCATGGCGTGAGTTCATCGTCAGCGGCGTGACAGCCCCGCACGCCGCTTGCGATGAACTGACCACTATCCCTGCAGGGCGCGGAATACGGCGCGATTGATCACGACGGTTTATGCAAGCCCCAGGATCGGTGATAATGCCCGCCATCGTGCAGCGACATCCGCACTCCCCCATTGCCCGCAGGCCTGATGCCTGCAACCGCCTGCTGTATGGCACGCGGTGCGACCCGAGCCGTGAAGAGACCGATATTCCATGAAAGAGACGATCATCGAACTGCTGGGCCAGGCCCTGGAAACCCTCAAGGCCGACGGCACCCTGCCCGCCGACGCCAGCCCGCAGATCAAGGTCGACCCGACCAAGGACAAGAGCCACGGCGACTACGCCAGCAATCTGGCGATGATGACGTCCAAGGCCGCCGGCATGAAGCCGCGCGATCTGGCCGAGAAGCTGATCGCGGCGCTGCCGGCCTCCGATGCCGTCTCCAAGGTCGAGATCGCCGGCCCCGGCTTCCTGAACTTCTTCGCTGACACTGGTGCGGTAGCCGACATCGTGCGTCGCATCTTCAGCGAAAGCGACAGCTTCGGTCACAGCGACGTGGGTGCCGGCGAGAAGGTGCAGGTCGAGTTCGTCTCCGCCAACCCGACCGGTCCGCTGCACGTCGGTCACGGCCGCGGTGCCGCAGTCGGCGACGTACTGTGCCGCCTGCTGGCCGCCACCGGCCACGATGTCACCCGCGAGTTCTACTACAACGACGCCGGCGCCCAGATCAACAATCTGGCACTCTCCGTCCAGGCACGCGCCAAGGGCCTGGGCCCGGATGACGCCAGCTGGCCGGCCGATGGCTATCGCGGTGACTACATCAGCGAACTGGCCGCCTCCTACATGGCCGGCGACACCGTCGAAGCCGATGGCAAGCAGGTGACCGGCGCCGCGGACCCCGATGACCTGGAGGCCATCCGCGTCTTCGCCGTCGCCTATCTGCGCCATGAACAGGATCTCGATCTCAAGGCCTTCGGCGTCGAATTCGATGTCTACTTCCTCGAGTCCTCGCTATACCGTGACGGCAAGGTCGAAGAGACCGTCAAGCGCCTGGTCGACAACGGCTACACCTATGAAGACGATGGTGCCCTGTGGCTGCGCACCACCGACTTCGGTGATGACAAGGACCGCGTGATGCGCAAGCGTGACGGCGATTACACCTACTTCCTGCCCGACGTCGCCTACCACCTCGACAAGTGGCAGCGTGGCTTCACCCAGGTCATCAACGAGCAGGGTGCCGATCACCACTCCACCGTGACCCGCGTGCGTGCCGGACTGCAGGCCCTGCAGGCGGACATCCCCAAGGGCTGGCCGGACTACGTGCTTCACCAGATGGTCACCGTGATGCGCTCCGGCGAGGAAGTGAAGCTGTCCAAGCGTGCCGGCAGCTACGTGACCCTGCGCGACCTGATCGAGGAAGTCGGCCGCGACGCGACCCGCTACTTCCTGGCAGCACGTCGCGCCGACTCCCAGCTGACCTTCGACATCGACCTGGCGCGCTCCCAGTCCAACGACAACCCGGTCTACTACATCCAGTACGCTCACGCCCGCGTGCACAGCGTGCTGCGCAAGGCCAGCCGCGAAGAGAAGCCCTTCGACGAAGCCCTGGCCATGGCGCAGCTCACCCTGCTGACCAGCGACCAGGAAAAGGCCGTGATGAATCGCATGGCGCAGTTCCCGGACGTCGTCGCCCACGCCGCCAAGGTGCGCGAGCCGCAGCAGGTCGCCCAGTACCTGCAGGACCTCTCCTCCGACTTCCACACCTGCTACAACGCGGTGAAGGTGATGGTCGAGGACGACGCGACCCGCAATGCGCGCATGGCGCTGGGTCTGGCGACCGCACAGGTCATCCGCAACGGCCTGGCCCTGCTGGGTGTCAGCGCTCCCGAGGAGATGTAAGCCATGGCTGCTCGCCGCCCCGCCAACAAGAAGCCCGCCTCCCGTCAGGGGGCGAGCCCCCGTCGGCAACCCGCTGCCAGCCAGAGCCGTGGACTGCCCGGCTGGCTGTGGGGCATCATCGGTCTGATCGCCGGCTTCGCTCTCGCGCAGTACTTCGAGAAACAGGCTCCGCGTCTGCCGGTCGCGGCCATCGTTCCCAAGGCCAACACTCAGCAGAGCGGGCAGCAGAACGGACAACAGAGCGGGCAGCAGACCGCCAGACAGGGCAACCAGCAGCAGAAGGAAGCCCCCGAAGAGTCCGCCGGCAACATGCCGACCTTCGAGTTCTACACCCTGCTGCCGGAAACCGAGGTGATCGCGCCCAAGGTGGATGAGTACAAGTCCACGCCGCGTCCGGGCAGCGCCGAGAGCACCAAGAAGTCCGAGGCCTCGCTGACCAACTACATGTTGCAGGCGGCGTCCTTCCGCGAGATGAGCGATGCCAGGAAGCTGGCCGGCAAGCTCAAGGACCTTGGCCTGCTGGCCAAGGTCAGTGACGTCAATGCCTCCGGCGGCACTGTCTGGCACCGGGTGCAGGTCGGCCCCTACAAGGACACCCGCGAGCTCAATCGCGCCCAGGACCTGATGAACACCCAGGGCATCGAGCCCTTGTTGATCAAGCTGCAGTAAGCCAGGCGTGAGCCTTGCGACAGACGGGCCCGCTCATTTTTGAGCGGGCCCGTTGCATGAGGGCGCAGACCAGGGCCGGTCGCAGTCAACGCTGAGTCGCCGATGACTTGAAACCCGTATCGGCGCCCCCATCTACAGCATTCCGGTGAGATATCAGGCCCGCGTGCCGCCCGTCAGGCGGCGCAGGATCGCGGCAAGCAGTGGCAAGCGCCAGGCTGACGATCACCACCCGTTTTACGCGACGAGGCCACGGCCTCGTCTGCCCAGAAATGCCATGCCCGGCCCCGTTCACCTTATTCCAATCGCCGGCATGCTCTCTCAGGAGTTATCCATGACCACGATCGTCTCCGTGCGTCGCAACGGCCAGGTCGCCCTGGCTGGTGACGGCCAGGTATCCCTTGGCAACACTGTCATGAAAGGCAACGCCGCCAAGGTGCGTCGTCTGTATCGCAATCAGGTACTGGCCGGTTTCGCCGGTGGTACCGCCGATGCCTTCACGCTGTTCGAACGCTTCGAAGCGCAGCTCGAGAAGTATCAGGGCCAGCTGGTGAAGTCCGCCGTGGAGCTTGCCAAGGAGTGGCGCTCAGACCGCGCCCTGCGCAAGCTTGAGGCCATGCTGGTGGTCGCCGACAAGCATGCCTCCCTGATCATCACCGGCAATGGTGACGTGGTCGAGCCCGAGCACGGCGTGCTGGCCATCGGCTCCGGCGGCAACTACGCCGAGGCCGCTGCCCGCGCCCTGATCGAGAATACCGAGCTTTCCGCCCGCGAGATCACCGAGAAGTCCATCTCCATCGCGGCCGATATCTGCGTCTTCACCAACCACAATGCCATCATCGAGGAGCTGTCCTGAGATGTCCCAGATGACCCCGAAGGAAATCGTCAACGCCCTCGACCAGCACATCGTCGGCCAGCCTGAAGCCAAGCGCGCCGTGGCAGTTGCCATGCGCAACCGCTGGCGCCGCATGCAGCTCGATGACGATCTGCGTCCGGAAGTCACGCCGAAGAACATCCTGATGATCGGCCCGACCGGTGTCGGCAAGACCGAGATCGCCCGTCGTCTGGCCAAGCTGGCCGGCGCGCCCTTCCTCAAGATCGAGGCGACCAAGTTCACCGAGGTCGGCTACGTCGGCCGTGACGTGGAATCCATCATCCGCGACCTGGTCGAGGTCGCGATGAAGCTGGTGCGCGAAGACGCCATGAAGGAAGTGCGCGACAAGGCCGAAGATGCCGCCGAAGAGCGCATCCTCGACGCCCTGCTGCCGCGTGTGCGTGGCGAAGAGTACGACGCTGCCGCCAACAACAGCAGCACGCGCCAGATGTTCCGCAAGAAGCTGCGCGAAGGTCAGCTGGATGACAAGGAAATCGATATCGAGCTGAGCCCGGCCAGCCAGACTCTCGATTTCGCCACCCCGCCGGGGATGGAAGAGATGACCAGCCAGCTGCAGTCCATGTTCTCCAACATGGGCAAGCAGCAGAAAGAGAGCCGTCGCATCACCGTCAAGGAAGCGCTCAAGCTGGTTCACGAGGAAGAAGCGGCCAGAATGGTCAGCGATGAAGACCTCAAGAGCCGTGCCATCGAGGCCGTCGAACAGAACGGCATCGTCTTCCTCGACGAGATCGACAAGGTCGCCAAGCGTGGCGAATCCGGCAGTGGTGGCGATGTGTCCCGTGAAGGCGTGCAGCGCGATCTGCTGCCGCTGATCGAAGGCTCCACCGTCTCCACCAAGCACGGCATGGTCAAGACCGACCACATCCTGTTCATCGCCTCCGGTGCCTTCCACCTGTCCAAGCCGTCGGACATGATTCCGGAGCTGCAGGGCCGTCTGCCGATCCGTGTCGAGCTCAACGCCCTGACGCCGGAAGACTTCAAGCGCATCCTGACCGAGCCGTCCGCCGCCCTGATCCGTCAATACAAGGCCTTGCTGGCGACCGAAGGCGTCGAGCTGAGCTTCGCGGACGATGCCATCGAGCGCATCGCCCAGATCGCCTACCAGGTCAACGAAGGCACCGAGAACATCGGCGCCCGCCGTCTGCACACCGTGATGGAGCGTCTGCTGGAAGAGATCTCCTACGAGGGTGGCGATCAGCCCGGTGAACTCAAGGTCGATGCCGCCTACGTCGATGCCCGTCTGGGTGATCTGGCGCGTGATGAAGACCTGTCGCGCTACATCCTCTGACGACACGCTCACGCGCCTGACAGCCCCTCATGGAAGCCAGCTCCGCTCCTGAGGGGACTTCTGACGCCCGATCCGGCTTGGCCCGGATCGGGCGTCAGTGCATCATGCGCACAAGACACATCGACCGGCCAAGCGCCGCGCTCGACGCCTATCTGCCTTCGCCATGCCGCCCTGCGCCACCGCGCGGCATGCAAGCCCGAGGATCCCCCGATGAGCCACGACACCCCCAGGGACGCCGCCGCGTCCCACGACGCTGATAGCAGCGGCCAGCAGCGCGACTACCGCCTCAACGAGCGCCATGCCCGTGATGGCGAAGAGGCCCCGGTACCGACGCGCGTGCACTACCACAAGTCAGAGCGCGAACTGGAACTGGGCTACGCCGATGGCCAGAGCTTCCGCCTGAGCACCGAATTCCTGCGCGTGATGTCGCCGTCGGCGGAAGTGCGTGGCCACGGCGTCGGCCAGGAAACCCTGCAGGTCGGCATGCGCTACGTCGGGCTGACCAACATCACCCAGAGCGGCCGCTACGCGCTGAAGCTGCACTTCGATGATGGCCATGACAGCGGCCTGTATACCTGGGAATACCTGTGGGAACTGGCCAATCGCCGCGACGCCATGTGGGCCTACTACCTGCGCCAGCTGGAAGAGGCCGGCGCCTCGCGCGAGCCACTGGGCATTCCGCTCAACCAGCTGTAAGCCACTGTTGCCACTGGGCGCGGCAAGATGTCCGAGTCGACGTCTTGCCAAAAGACAGCCCGCTGGCCAGCGGTTACAATCGAGCCACTGCGAAAGCTCACCATATTGTGCTGACGTCGCCACGGCGGCGTCACAACAGGGGAAGTCATGGACAAGCGTACGACTCACTTCGGTTATCAGGAAGTTGCCGTGGACGAGAAGGCAGGCCGCGTCGCGGATGTCTTCCACAGTGTCGCCGCCAAGTACGACGTGATGAATGACCTGATGTCGTTCGGCATCCACCGTCTGTGGAAGCGCATCACCCTGGAGCGTGCCGGCGCCCGCCCCGGCCAGTCGGTGCTGGACATCGCCGGCGGCACCGGTGACCTGACGCTGAAGTTCTCGCGTCTGGTCGGCCCGAAAGGCCGCGTGGTGCTCGCCGACATCAATGCCTCGATGCTCAACGTCGGCCGCGACAAGCTGCTCGACCGTGGCGTCGGCGGCAACGTCGAATACGTGCAGGCCAACGCCGAAGCCCTGCCCTTCCCGGACAACACCTTCGACATCATCACCATCGCCTTCGGGCTGCGCAACGTCACCGACCAGGCCAAGGCCCTGCGCTCCATGCAACGCATCCTCAAGCCGGGCGGACGTCTGCTGGTGCTGGAATTCTCCAAGCCGGTCAATCCGCTGCTCTCTACCGCCTATGACCAGTACAGCTTCCGGCTGCTGCCTAAGATGGGCGAGATGGTCGCCGGCGATGCCGACTCCTACCGCTACCTGGCCGAGTCCATCCGCATGCACCCCGACCAGAAGACGCTGGCCGGCATGATGGAAGAGGCCGGTCTCGAGCGCGTCGAGTACACCAACCTGACGGGCGGCATCGTCGCGTTGCACCGCGGTATCAAGCTCTGAGGCTGTCATGGCATTGCTGACCCCCCTGCTGTTGGCGACCGCTGAGCGGACGCTGAATCAGCTGCTTGCTCGCGACCCGGCCTCGACGTCGCGCCTGAATGCACTGGCAGGCCGACGCCTGCTGGTGCGTGTCGAACGCCCCGCCTTTGACCTGCTGGTGCATTTCGACCTGCAGGGCCTGCACCTGTTGCGCCTGCCCCAGGCCAACGAGAGCGATGGCGATGTGGTGGTGGAGCTCGACATGGAGACCGCCGCCGCCCTGCTGTCCGGTGAATCCATCGAGCGTCTGATGTTCGAGGGCCGCCTCGCCGTGCGTGGCCGCATCCATCTGCTGGAAAGCGCCCGTGACCTGGTGATGGACCTCGACCTGGACTGGGAAGGCGCGCTCAGTGAGTGGTTCGGCGAAGCCCCCGGCCATAGCCTGGCCAACGGCCTGCGCAGCCTCGGGCGCTTCGGCCTGATCAGCCGCCGCGAGCTGGAGCTGGACCTGCGCGAGTACCTCACCGAGGAAGCGCGCTGGCTGCCCGGCCAGGCGCAGATGCGGGTCGCACGCGACGAGCTGACCGAGCTGACCCAGTGTCTGGATCGCACCGAAGCGCGTCTGGCGCGGCTGCGCCGTCATCTCGAGGCCGCCACCTCTCATCAACCTGCCGAGCGGGAGTGCCAGCCGTCGTGAGACTCTATCGCCTGCTGAGCATCCTGTGGGTCATCGCCCGCTACCGCCTCGACGACCTGGTGCCACCGGGGCGCGTACCGGCCCTGCTGCGCCCGCTGCTCAAGCTGTCTCCGCTGCGTCTGTTCCCCATCGGCAGACGCACGCGTGGCGAGCGTCTGCGCCTGGCGCTCGAGGCCCTCGGCCCGATCTTCATCAAGTTCGGCCAGATGCTCTCGACACGCCGCGACCTGCTGCCGCCGGACATCGCCGACGAACTCAAGCGCCTGCAGGATCAGGTGCCGCCGTTCGAGAACCAGGTCGCACGGGAGCTGGTCGAGCAGGAACTCGAGATGTCGGTCGACGAAGCCTTCGCCGAATTCGAGGCCCAGCCCCTGGCGTCGGCCTCCATCGCTCAGGTACATGCCGCACGCCTGCACGATGGCTCGGATGTGGTGGTCAAGGTCATCCGGCCGCGCATCGAGGAAGTGATGCGCAAGGATATCGGCCTGCTCTACCTGTTCGCGCGACTGTTGATGAAGGTCTCGCCGGAAGCCCGTCGCCTGCGCCCGGTCGAAGTCGTCGCCGACTACGAAGCGACGCTGTTCGACGAGCTCGACATGCACAAGGAGGCCGCCAACACCTCCCAGCTCAAGCGCAACTTCCTCGACTCGCCGTTGCTCTACGTCCCGGCCATCCACTGGCCACTGACGCGCCGCCGCGTGATGGTGCAGGAACGTATCCGCGGCATCCCGGTCGCCGATATCGAGGAGCTGACCGCGCAGGGCACCGACCTCAGGAAGCTGGCCGAGCGCGGCGTGGAGATCTTCTTCACCCAGGTATTCCGCGACAACTTCTTCCACGCCGACATGCACCCCGGCAACATCTTCGTCTCGCGCGAGAACCCGCACGACCCGCAGTTCATCGCCATCGACTGCGGCATCGTCGGCAGCCTGACCCGCGAGGACCAGGACTATCTGGCCCGCAACCTGCTGGCCTTCTTCCGCCAGGATTACTACGAGGTCGCGGCGCTGCACATCGAGTCCGGCTGGGTCGGCGAAGGCACGCGCGCCAACGAATTCGCCGCCGCCATCCGCGCCGTCTGCGAGCCGATTCTCGAGAAGCCGCTCAAGGACATCAGCTTCGGCCAGGTCCTGCTGGGGCTGTTCCAGACCGCGCGCCGCTTCAACATGGAAGTCCAGCCACAGCTGGTGTTGTTGCAGAAGACCCTGCTCAACATCGAGGGCCTCGGCCGCCAGCTGTATCCGGACCTCGACCTGTGGGCCACCGCCCGCCCCTACCTGGAACGCTGGATGAAAGAGCGCGCCGGCCCCAAGGCGTTCTGGGCCGAGATGGTCAAGCAGGCACCGGAGCTGTCGCATCAGCTGCCACAGCTGCCGGCGATGGCCTTCCAGGCCATGGAACGCATCGAGGACGAGCATCGCGCCCGTCAGCGTCAGACAGAGGCCATCACCACGCTGCGCGACCGGGTCAACCACGCTTCGAGCACCAGCTGGCGACTGCGTGCGGGCCTGCTGCTGGTGGCCGGTGCCTTCGGCTGGCAGCCCCTGATGGCCTGGGCGGAGACCCAGCCCGTGGCAGTACTGGTGGGCGCGGGACTGGGAATCGTGTTATTGCTGTGGCGCTAGCCCGCAGGCAGTCATGATGGCCGGTCTGGCCCGGCGCGCAACGAAACTTGCCGCCCCATGGGACGCAGTGCAATATGAATGACACATAACACTTGCATCCTTAGTCGCCTGCCCACGCCGTGCCGTTTGCCGTGCAAGGCGTGCCGTCAGCGCAGAACTCGATGATTTAACGCAAGACCCAAGCTTTCAGGAATGATGATTCATGAGTGATATTCTCAACCGTCTGTCAGGGGTACTGGCAGAACGGCGCGACGCTGACCCGACCTCCTCCTATGTCGCGAGCCTGCACCACAAGGGCCTCAACAAGGTACTGGAGAAGATTGGCGAAGAGGCGACCGAAACCGTACTGGCCGCCAAGGATTTCGCTCACGACGACGTGGACTCGCAGCGTGCCGTGATCGGTGAGACCGCTGACCTGTGGTTCCATTCATTGGTCATGCTGTCACATCTGGGGCTGGATCATCAGGAAGTGCTGGATGAGCTGGCGCGCCGCTTCGGTGTTTCCGGCCATGATGAAAAGGCCGCTCGCGGCCAGTGAAGGACCCGTATTCTTCCGGCGCAAGCCGGCTTTCCGGCAGAGGTGCCAGCACCCTGCAAGTCTCAAGGCCCAATGACCCGGTGTCAGCGGCCCAAATGGAGAATTCCCCATGTTAGGTGGCATCAGTATCTGGCAGCTTCTCATCGTGCTCGGCATCATCATCCTGATCTTCGGAACCAAGAAGCTGCGCAACGTCGGCTCTGATCTCGGCGGTGCCGTGAAGGGCTTCAAGGGCGCGATGAAGGAAGAAGAGAAGAAGAGCGACGAGCCGACTGCCCAGCAGAAGGTCGCGCATGAGGAAAAGCGTGGCGACACCATCGATGTCGAGGCCGAGAGCCGCGATACCGCTGACAAGCGCTCGTAACCCGCATGTTCGATATCGGCTTTTTTGAACTGGCATTGATCGCGCTGCTGGCGCTGATCGTGCTCGGCCCGGAGCGTCTGCCCCGGGCCGCCCGCACTGCGGGTCTGTGGCTGGGACGCATCAAGCGCAGTGTCTCGGACATTCAGCAGGAAATCAGTGCCCAGCTGGAAGCCGAGGAACTGCGTCAGACGCTCAACGAGCAGAAGAAGCAGCTCGATGAGACGCTCGCTCATGCGCGCAACGAGGCACGCGATGTCGAGCTCGGCATCACCGAGTCCAGCTCGCCCCGCGATGCAGGTGCTTCCGGCGCTGAACCCAGCCCCCGCCCTGCCGAGAATGGTGCGCCGGCCACTGAGCCGAGCACTGCTTCCGACACCCGTGAATCACGAGAGCCACGTTCCTGATGAGTGATCCACATGCCTCACCATCAGGTGGTCAGGGCGGCGCTGCTCACGCGCCGCTCATCGAACACCTGATCGAGCTACGCTCGCGCTTGCTGCGCGCCACCCTGGTGGTGCTGGTGGTCTTCGCCGCGTTGTACGGCTTCTCCAACCAGATCTACCTGTATGTCGCCGAACCGCTGATGGCCTTGCTGCCACCGGGGTCGCAGATGATCGCCACCGAAGTGGCCTCGCCCTTCCTGGCGCCCTTCAAGCTGACATTGGTGGTGGCGCTGTTCCTGGCGATTCCCGCCGTGCTCTATCAGGCCTGGGCGTTCATCGCGCCGGGCCTCTATGAAAACGAGAAGGCGTTGGCGCTGCCGCTGCTGGCTTCCAGCATCCTGCTGTTCTATGCCGGTGCGGCCTTCGCCTACTATGTCGTCTTCCCGCTGCTGTTCCAGTTCTTCACCACCACGGGCCCCGAGAACGTGGCGATCATGACGGACATCAATCAGTACCTGAATTTTGTCCTCAAGCTGTTCTTCGCCTTCGGGGTCGCCTTCGAGATTCCCATCGCCACCTTCCTGCTGATCTGGACCGGCGCGACCACGGTGGAGGCGCTGAGCAAGAAGCGCCCCTATATCGTGATCGCCTGCTTCGTGGTGGGCATGCTGCTGACACCGCCGGATGTGATCTCGCAGTCCCTGCTGGCGATTCCGATGTGGCTGCTGTTCGAGGTCGGCATTCTGGCCTCGCGCCTCTTCAAGCGCCGTCGTGCGGCCTCGGACGATGAGGCATCGCAGGAAACGCCCTGAACGCAGCTGCCTGCAATCGTGTTTCCAATAATGCGGGTTCTGGAACTGGGCACCAGAATAGAGCACCAAAACAGAAAGCCCCGCCGAGTCTCCGGCGGGGCTTTCTGTTTCTGAAGGCCTTGTGTATTCAAGGGTCTTGCTCGCAGCAGGCGCGCGCTATCACGACACATGCACCGGCGTGTCGAAATCAGTCCTAGTCGGCGGCACGCGCCTTGTCGTCCTCGATCCAGCTATCGATGCGCTCGACCAGCTTGAAAATGCCCTGGGCCGCTTCGCTGATACGCTCCGCCAGCAAATAGGCCGGGGTGGTGACAACACGGTTGGCGGCATCGACGACGATGCCCGTCACCTCGCAGCTCTTGTGCAGGCCACCCTGGGCACTGATCGCCCCTGAGATACTGGCATCGTTGCCGATGGTGACCGAGATGCCCTCACCCAGCAGCTTGGGCACCATCACCGGCGCGATGCACATCACGCCGATCGGCTTGCCGGCCGCATGGAAGGGCTGCACGGCCTCCTGCAGGCCAGCGACGAGTTCGAGGTCCTCTCCCTTGACGGCAAAGTCACACAGATTCTTGGCGGCGCCGAAGCCACCGGGCAGGATCAGCGCATCGAAGTCGTCCGCAGACAACTCTTCCAGCGGGCGCACCTTGCCACGTGCCAGACGTGCGGACTCGACCAGCACGTTGCGGGCCTCCTTCATCTCGTCGCCAGTGCCATGATTGATCACGTGATGCTGCGCGACATCCGGTGCAAAGCACTCATAGGCTATGCCCAGCTGATCGAGACGCAGCAGCGTCAGGGTAGTTTCATAGATCTCGGAGCCATCGAAGACACCGCAACCGGAAAGGATCAGGGCTACCTGCTTGGTCATGTGTTACTCCATTGACGGTGAACTGCCCGGCGACTGCCGGCAGGTCAGAAGTGACAGAGTCGTACAGGAATCAGCATCAGGCAAGCCTCATATGAGAGGGAGCCTGCGGGCAAGAGCATGCCGTCCCTGCAGCCCGCACAGGGTGGGAAGTCGTCACTCCGATGCCCCAAGACTATGGGCGACATAGCCACACCTCAAGGGCGTGGCTGGGGGCGAGCGGGCAAGATGGCCATGCACGGGACGCGACACCCTGTCCCATGCCATGCCCTGCCGTGGCGTGTCTGCACTGATATACTCGAATGATCCGTGCCGCTACTTGCCCGGCCAACCCCATCGCCTTCGGTGCTGGGGGTGCTGCCTGATCTGTCATATCATTGAAACATGATAGACTTAGACTTCCAGCGTCCCTCACGGAACCGGAGCCTCTGATCCGGAGAGCATTTCTTGAGCCAACATACCCCGCGCCAGTTTCCTGCGACTCGTATGCGCCGTATGCGCAAGGACGACTTCTCTCGCCGGCTGATGCGTGAAAATCAGCTGACGGCTGATGATCTGATCCTGCCGGTCTTCGTTCTCGAAGGCTCCCAGCGTCGTGAAACCGTGCCCAGCATGCCGGGCGTCGAGCGCCTGTCCATCGACCTCATGGTCGAAGAATGCCGCGCCGTCCACGCGCTGGGCGTGCCGGCCATCGCACTCTTCCCGGTGGTCGATGCCGAGGCCAAGACGCTGTATGCCGAAGAATCCTACAACGCCAACGGCCTGGTGCAGCGTTGCGTGCGCGCCTTGAAGGAAGCATTGCCGGAGCTGGGCGTCATCACGGATGTCGCGCTCGATCCCTACACCGTTCACGGTCAGGACGGTATCCTCGACGAAGACGGCTACGTGCTCAACGACCGCACCGTCGAGACCTTGATCAAGCAGGCGCTGTCACACGCGGAAGCCGGTGCCGATGTCATCGCGCCCTCCGACATGATGGACGGCCGCATCGGCTCCATCCGCGCCATGCTGGAACAGGAAGGTCTGATCAACACGCGCATCATGGCCTACTCGGCCAAGTACGCCTCCAACTACTACGGCCCGTTCCGTGACGCAGTCGGTTCGAGCGGCAATCTGGGCAAGGCCGACAAGCAGACCTACCAGATGGACCCGGCCAACAGCGACGAGGCCCTGCATGAGGTGGCGATGGACATCGCCGAGGGCGCTGACATGGTGATGGTCAAGCCGGGCATGCCCTATCTTGATGTGGTAACGCGTGTGAAGCGCGAACTGGAAGTGCCGACCTTCGCCTACCAGGTCAGCGGCGAGTACGCCATGCACATGGCCGCCTTCCAGAACGGCTGGCTGGACGCCGACAAGGTCATTCTCGAATCACTGATGTGCTTCAAGCGTGCGGGTGCCGACGGCATTCTCACCTATTTTGCCCGCCGGGCCGCGGAACTGCTGGCGGAGAAAAACCGCCTTTGACAACCCCGGCCATTGCGGAAGCGGCTGACCGGGATCATGGAGTTGATGATGGAACAGACGCCCAAGCAAGATACCGACAACACCACGGCGACCCTGCCGGGAGTCGCTGACAGCCGCGACAGGGATGCTGCCCCCAAGGCAGCATCCATTCCACGGGAAGGCGAGATCGAGCTGGTGGCGGATGAGCCGCCGGCTCAGGAACCACTGCCCCTGCGCGTCAACCGGACGCGTACCGGTATCCATGCCAAGGCCACTCCCTCCCCCGAGGCCGACCTCGCCGATCCGGCGCTGTACTTCAATCGCGAGCTGTCCAACCTGCAGTTCAACATCCGCGTACTCGAACAGGCCAAGGATACCTCGCATCCGCTGCTCAACCGCTTGATGTTCCTGCTGATCTTCACGTCCAACATGGACGAGTTCTTCGAGATTCGCGTGGCGGGCCTCAAGCATCAGATCGCCTTCGATCGTACCGACCCCGGCTGTGACGGGATGCTGCCGAGCAAGGTGCTCGATGAGGTGTCCCGCATCACGCATGAGCAGGTCGAACGCCAGTACCGCATGCTCAACGAGGACCTGATCCCCGCGCTGGAAGAGCAGCACATCCGCTTCCGTCGCCGCAATCAATGGAACGACGCGCAGAAGGCCTGGGTACGCGATTACTTCGAGGAAGAGATCCAGCCGGTCATCAGCCCGATCGGTCTCGACCCGTCGCACCCGTTCCCGCGCCTGGTCAACAAGAGCCTCAACTTCATCGTCGAACTGGAAGGCAAGGATGCCTTCGGTCGTGAAGGTGGCCTGGCCATCCTGCCGGCCCCGCGCTCGCTGCCGCGCCTGATCCGCATCCCGGATGGCCTCGTCGAACCGGGTTACACCGAATACGTCTTCCTGTCCTCGATGATCCACGCTCATGCCCAGGAGCTATTCCCGGGCATGAAGATCAAGGGCTGCTATCAGTTTCGCCTGACTCGCAACGCCGATCTCTCGGTGGATGCCGAGGATGTCTCCGACCTGGCCTCCGCGCTGCGTGGCGAGCTGCTGGCGCGCCGCTACGGCGATGGGGTGCGTCTCGAGGTGGCCGACAACTGCCCGGAAGCGCTCTATACCTTCCTGCTCAAGCAGTTCGATCTGGAGACGCGTGACCTCTATCAGGTCAAGGGCCCGGTCAACCTCAACCGCCTGATGGAAGTCATCGGCGACGTGGGCCGCGAGGACCTGCTCTATGCCCCGTTCACCCCGGGCATCCCCAAGGCGCTCAAGGGCGACAACAGCCTGTTCGATGCGATCCGTCGCGAGGACATCCTGCTGCATCACCCCTTCCAGTCCTTTTCCCCGGTCGAGAACCTGCTCGCCGAGGCGGCGCGCGACCCGAACGTGCTGGCCATAAAGCAGACCCTCTATCGCACCGGCGCCGACTCCAACATCGTCTCCTCGCTGGTGGAAGCCGCACGTCAGGGCAAGGAAATCACCGTGGTGATCGAGCTGCGGGCGCGCTTCGATGAGGCCGACAATCTGCAGCTGGCCTCACGCCTGCAGGAAGCCGGCGCCATCGTCATCTACGGCGTGATGGCCTACAAGACCCACGCCAAGATGCTGCATATCGTGCGACGTGAACACGGCGAGCTGCGTCACTACGCGCACCTGGGCACCGGTAACTACCATGCCAAGACGGCGCGTCTCTATACCGATTACAGCCTGCTGACCGCCAACGAGACACTGTGCGAGGACGTCCACAAGGTCTTCCAGCAGCTGACCGGCATGGGCAAGCAGCGCGATATCGAGAAGCTGCTGCACGCCCCCTTCACGCTACATGAGCGCATGGTGGAGATGATCGACCGTGAAGCGCGCAACGCCGAGAAAGGCAAGCGAGCCCACATCATCGTCAAATGCAATTCACTGACCGAGCCCAAGCTGATTCGCGCCCTCTACCGTGCCTCGCGTGCTGGCGTGCAGTGTGACCTGATCATTCGCGGCGTCTGCTGTCTGCGTCCGGGTGTGCCGGGGATTTCCGACAACATCCGCGTACGCTCGGTGATCGGTCGCTTCCTCGAGCACACGCGCACCTTCCACTTCCACAATGCCGGTCAGCCGGAAACCTGGTGCTCCAGTGCGGATTACATGGAACGCAACATGTTCCATCGTGTCGAGACCTGCTTCCCGCTGCTCGACAAGAAGCTGGCCCAGCGTATCCGCAAGGACCTGGACACCTACCTGGTCGACAACTGCCAGAGCTGGCGCCTGGAAAGCGATGGTCACTACACCCAGCTGGATGCCGGCGACGCGGAGCCGATCAGCGTGCAGGAAACCCTGCTGTTCGCCTACGCTGCCAAGGCCTGATCACGACTTGCTCACGCCAGCCCCCCCTCAGGTAGCAGCACACACGGCCAACTGAACTCTCGGCCCTCACGCTTGCGTGGAGGGCCGTTGTCGTTGCTCCTCCTTCTGATCCCCCCAAGGCTGTGCAAGGCGGGACCGACGATCAGACGCATGCAAGAAGCCCCCATATCATCGATACGGGGGCTTCGCTTTCACATCGGATCAGTCACGGGTATCAGACGCCGATCTTGCCACCATCTTCCCGCTGGATGACGACGGTCGCGGCGCGCGGGCGCACACTGCCGTCAGTTTCGGCAGTCGCATCCATACTCTGCGGCCAGTTGCCGGGATGTTGGATATTGACGAACAACGCCGTCCTGTCAGGGGTCGCGAAGATGCCGGTCACTTCACAGCCGTTCGGGCCAACCGCGAAGCGCTTGAGGTGTGCCTGGTTATCGGCACCGATCACGGCAGCATCCCCTTCAGCCTGCTGAAGCGTGGCCGGCACGACGGCCAACACCTGGTCATTGGTGGCATCCGCCACACCGGCGTAGCCGTTGTCCGTCTGGATCCACAGGATGCCCTGCTCGTCCTCACGTTCGTCGAAGTAGAGGCCATCCGGACTGGCGAATTCATTCATCTCGGTCAGGCCGGACAGATTGTCGGCATCACTGGCCGCTGCACCGAACACGAAGATCTCCCAATCGAAGGCGGTGTGATCCCCTGCCTCGCGCCAGCGGATGATCTGTCCCGCCTCGTTGTCACCGCGCGGATTGGCGGCATTGGTCGGCGCCGTCCTGTAACCGACTCCCGGCTCCTCGATGGTCTTGCCGTCATTGGTGAAGGCAGCCGCGGTCCCCTCTTCGGTGCGCTTGGAATTGTTGGTCAGTGTCATGTAGACCTCACCGGAAGCCGGGTCGACGGCGCCCCACTCCGGGCGGTCCATCGGCGTGGCGCCCATCAGATCCGCCGCGTCCACGGTATGGATGATGATACCGGCCAGGTCATCGGCCGCCAGCCCCAGAGCCTCGGCCAGGGTGCGGCCATCCCTGGTCACGGCCTCCGGCGTCAGCTTGAGCCACTTGCCGGTGCCATCGGCGGAGAACTGGGCGACATACAGCGTGCCCTTGTCCAGGTACTTGTCGCCGATCGCCAGGCGGTCCTTGAAGTCACCGGCGCCACGCGCATCAGCGGCGTCCCACTTGGCGTCTGACACGAACTTGTAGATGTACTCGTTGCGCGAATCGTGACCGGAGTAGAAGACCACCGGCTCCCCCTCGACCAGCTTGCCCGGCCAGCAGCCCTCGTGACGGAAGCGGCCCAGCGCGGTGCGCTTGATGGCCTGCTCGCCGGTGTAGGGGTCGATCTCGACGATATAACCGAAGGTCCGCGGTTCGTTACGGTAATCCTTGTCGGCGCTGTCTGCCGTCGGCGTGTTGTCGAAACGCGCGAATTCGCCTTCGACTTCACTGGCATCTCCAGCGGCAGTTTCCCAGCCATAGCGGCCACGCTCGGTCTCGATGCCGATACGGTTGTCATCGAGCTGACGATCGCTGCGCTTGACGAAGTAACCCGGCCAGTTCTCTTCGCAGGTCAGGTAGGTGCCCCACGGGGTGTAGCCGTTGGCGCAGTTGTTGTTGGTACCACGGGTGCGCATGCCATCCGGCGAGAAGGCTGTCTTGACGTAATCGCTTCCCGCCACCGGGCCGCTCAGCTTCATTTCACTGGCGCTGGTGTAGCGACGGTTGTAGCGCGAATCACCCACCACTTCCCACTTGCCGTTGCTGTCCTTCCTGACCTCGACGATTGTCACGCCGTGGGCGTTGATCTCGGTGCGCACTTCATCGACCGGGCGCTTGCCGGAATCCGCATTGGTCGCGCCGCCCTTGGGCGCCCACAGAGCATCCTGATCGATGTATTCGTTGTTCATGACCAGCAGGAAGTTGCTGGAGGCCGTGTCGTCGCTCAAGGCGAAGTTGTGCATGCCATCGTGATGCATGCCGACGGTGTTGAGCTGGATATCCGGCGTCATCGCCAAATCCTTGCTCCACTCGGGTGCCTTGGCATTGAGCGGTGTGCCCCACGGCGCCAGCACCTGTGCGGTATATCCCTTGGGAACCACGACGGCATCCGTGCGTGACCCCTTGATGGACTCGAATGCCAGCGCCAGCGGCGTCTTCTTGCCCGCTTCGTTGCTGGCGGCGTTGGCCGTGGTGCTCAGCCCCGCAAGACCGAAACCACCGAGCATGCTGGCAGCCGCCATGCCAAGGCCACCCTGCAAGACACGACGACGCGAGATGTGTCGCTCGATGACAGATGAGAATGTCTCGTTGCTGCTGGGATTAAGCAGGCGATGGTCTTCGATTTCCTTGCTCATGTCGCTTCACCGTAGTCAGGTTTCGGGTTGTTCTGTTCAGGCATGCCCCGCAAGTGCATGCCGAAGGCAACAAGAGTGATACGCGAGCCCGATGACAATTCCGTGACGAAGGGACAACAGCGACGATAGACGACAGCGCCCAACGGCCTTTCGACCGTTGGGCGCAGGGGCTTCAGGAGACAAGCCGACAAATTCAGCAATTATCAGACAAGCGCGTCGTCATCCTCCCGACGAGGCGCGGGCCTGGCGTCCGAGACCTGATGTATAGAGCCTTGCATCAGGCCTCGCGCAGGCGCTCGGCGGCCAGGTTCAGCAAATGCTCGGTAGTTTCCCAGCCCAGGCAGGCATCGGTGACGGACACGCCATGACGCAGCTGGGAGAGCTTCTCCGCTGCCGGCAAGGCCTGCTTGCCTTCATTGAGGTGACTCTCGAGCATCACGCCGATCAAGGCATCATCCCTCGCCAGACGCTGAGAGAGCACATCCAGCATCACCTCACTCTGGCGGCGGTGGTCCTTGCGGGAGTTGGCGTGACTGCAATCGACCATCAGGCGCGGCGTCAGGCCAGCGCCTTCCAGCTCACGCCGGCAGGCGGCCACCGAGGCGGCGTCATAGTTGGGCTGGCCATGACCGCCGCGCAGCACCACATGGGTATGCGGATTGCCCGCGGTCTCGATCAGCGCCGGACGCCCACTGTCATCCATGCCGAAGTGGCGATGCCCATGCGCCGCCGCTCCGATGGCCTGCACGGCGACCTCGACGCCTCCGTCAGTGCCGTTCTTGAACCCCACGGCACAGCCGAGGCCGGAGGCCATCTCGCGATGGATCTGCGACTCAGTGGTGCGGGCACCGATGGCTGCCCAGCCGAGCAGGTCTTCCAGGTAAGCGGCGGTCAGCGGCTGCAGCAGCTCCGTCGCCACCGGCAGGCCCAGCTGGTTGATCTCGCGCATCAGCTCGCGCGCCTGACGCAGGCCGGTGGCCATGTCATCGCTGCCATCCAGATGCGGATCATAGGCCAGCCCCTTCCAGCCCACCGTGGTGCGCGGCTTCTCGACATAGACACGCATCACCAGCTTGAGGCGATCACGCACCTGCGGCTCGATCACCGCCAGGCGCTGGGCGTACTCACGCGCGGCCTTGAGATCATGGATGGAGCACGGCCCGACCACCACCAGCAGACGATCATCGTCGCCGGCGAGAATGGCATTGATCTCATCGCGATGCTGGCGAATCTGGCCGGCCAAGTCGGCGTCCACCGGCAGCTGCTCGCGCAATTCGCTGGCGCTGGGCAGGGCTTCACGACTGATGCGTCCGGGTGTGGTCGGAGTCTGGGCGGCATCAGAGCGGGTCACGGTGGCGTTCTCGGCAGTCAAGGGATCAACAGTGGCGTCGGCAGTGTGCGGGCTTGCGGTCAACACGCGTTCAAGGCTGGCGTTCATGGTCTTCTCTCCTGTAATGAAGCCTCGGCTTCATCACGCAATATTCATTCTGACAGACAGGGACTTCGCGAATCGTCACCCCGGTATTGCTCGCCCTGCCCCGCGGTGACAGCGGAAAGAGGCAGGACGCCGCTAAATCGCCAGCGCCAATAACCATGCACGACCCGAGCGGAGGCAAGTGAAAAGCGGGTAGTCAGGATAGTGGTGCGCATGGTCATTCCTCTCGTCATTCATGCTGCAATCATTGTCGGCACGTTAGGGTGACATGCCTCGTCATGGATTTCGCAAGGTCCGAAACGCAAGAACCCCCGGCCATGGCTGCGACCGGGGGTTCTTCAAGGTGGTGGCAGCCCGTACGAGACAGGCGCGCCGTGACCTCAGGCGCGCCCCTGTGTAAACCAATACCAATAGCCGTCCGCACACGCAGCCGCCACGACCAGGCCCGAAGGGCAGGCAGCGACGGTGAACGAGCGGTGGCTGGTGGTCTGATTCATGGGTCGGGCCGATATCCAGTGGTGACGATGAAAAAGGTGATAGACCTATCCTTGCACTCCAGATCGTCCTGCGCAAGCGTGAACCGGCAACAAACCGTTGTCCGCACGCATAAAGAAGGGCTATCAGCCTGAAGTGGCATCAGTATAATCTTTGGTTGTCGATCAACATGATCGGCAACACGCATTCGTCCAGCGGTGCCTGACACCGCGCCCACAGCTTGGAATGCATGCATGCAGGATTCCCGAAATGATGCACTGATAGAGTATCTGTCGGGATGCGCCCGGCAGGATGCCAAGGCACTGGATCGGCTCTATCGAGCAACCAGTGCGCATCTGTACGCTCAGTTGCTGCGTATCTTGAGACATGAGGCATCCGCGCAGGATTGTCTTCAGCAGGTCTACATCCGGGTATGGGCCGCCGCCGGTCAATATGACGCCGGCCGCGCCCGCCCGATGACTTGGCTCGGCACCATGACCCGCAACATCGCCATCGACTGGATACGTCGACAGCGACCCAGCGAGCATGACAGCGATGAATTGATCGCCGCCATGCCGGGGCGGAGTGATATCGAGGCAGATGTCGACCTGGCCCAGCACAGTGGTGAACTCCATCAGTGCCTGGCCGAGCTGAATGACGATCAACGCCGTGCCCTGGAACTGGCCTATTTCGAAGGTCTTACCCACCAGGATCTGGCCAATCAACTGGACCAGCCCTTGGGCACCGTCAAGAGCTGGGTCCGTCGTGGACTCGAGAGGTTGAAGACATGCATGAGTCATTTGATCTGAGCGACCCGGAACTGCGCGAAGCCGCAGCGGGCGAGTATGCGCTCGGCACATTGACACGCGACGAGCGCGCGGCATTCGAGTCACTGCTGGCCGTCAGCCACGACCTGCAACGTGATGTGGAGCGCTGGCGCGAGCATCTCAACGTGTTCAATGAACAGCTTCCCCCCGTCACGCCACCGGCCCATGTCTGGCAAGGCATCGCCGAGGCGACCGGCACTGCCCGTCAGCCCTGGTGGCGTCGTCTGGGCCTATGGCAGGGCATGACCGCCACGGCCTTCAGCCTGGCACTGGCAGTCACCCTGACCTTCAGCCTGGGGCACAACGCGGGCATGGAGAGCGACTACGTGTTCGTGGTCAACAATTCTGACAGCAGCCCCGGCTGGATCGTCAACGCCTCCCACTCGGGCGAGATGATGGTGCAGGCCGTCAGGCCCGAAGCACCGGCCCCAGGCAAGGTCTGCGAGCTGTGGCTGATGGCCAAGGATGGCAAGGAGCCGATGTCACTGGGCATCCTGCCGCATTCCGGCACCATGAAGGTCGAGGTGCCCAAGGAGTATCTGGCTGCCTTCCCTGACAGCGACCTGGTGATCACTCTGGAAAACCCGCAGGGTGCCCCCTCCGGCAACCAGATGGGCCCGACCCTCAAGAAGGGTCAACTGACGCCGGTCGAAGGCCGCCACATCCTGTAAGCGCTTCGCCAGTGCAGAATGTCGTGACAACGATCGCAACAACGGTCGCAGCAACGAAAAAAAAGCCCCCGCTTTTCAGCGGGGGCTTTTTTCGTGCTGTGCTCAGATCTCGAATGTCATGCCTCGGAAGTCAAAAGCGATAACCGAAAGACCCGCTGACAGAAGCTATCAGCGCAGGTGGCGGCCACCATCCACCGGCAGGGTCGTGCCCGTGACATAGGGACTATCCAGCAGATAGCGCAGTGCCTGCCAGATGACGCCAGGCCCCGGTACCTGCTGCATCAACGACTTGGCTCGCGCACGCTCGGCATAGTCGTCATCATCGTCAGGGCGCAGCATGATCAGCGCCGGCGCGATGGTGTTGACCTGGATGCGTGGCGCGAACATCGACGCAAACGACAAGGTCAGGTTCTCGAGCCCCGCCTTGCTGGCCGCGTAGGCCGCATGCTTGCGCGAGCCCTTCTGGACCACGAAATCACTCATGTGGACGACGTCCGCCTGCGGCTCGATTCCAGCTTCCAGCAGATCGCGCAGCGCCAGATTGATCAGGTACGGCGCCTGCATATGGACACGGAACAGGTGCTCGAACAGCTCGCCCTGCCCCTCGCCGTCGCCATCCGGTGCCCAATCGCCGGCATTGTGCACGATGGCCCGCAGGGTCGGCGTCAGCTCACGAATCGCCGCGATGAAGGCCTGGATGCCTGTCTCGCTGGAGAAATCCGCCTGCACGGTGCGAATGCCCAGTGCGCGCAGGGCGTCGAGCTCTTCCCGCTCGCGTCGATAACTGATGATGACCGGATGACCATCATCGACCAATCGCTCGGCACAGTAACGCCCCAGGCGCTGAGCGCCACCCGTGATCAGTATCGGAGACTGACTCATTCACTCGACTCCTTCAGGCAAGGTCAGGCTACTTCAGGCAGAGACCAGCGCCGGGTCCAGCAGCGGCTCGCGTGGCGCATAGCTGAACACATCGGAGCTCAGCGCGCTGGCCTCGACACCCAATGGCGTCAGCGCATCGACACAGGCATAGACCATGCCCGGCGAGCCGGACAGATAGACGCGCTTGCCCGCCATGCTGCCCGCGTGCTCGCGCAGCACCTCGTCGATACGTCCCAGATGACCATTGAAAGCGGCCTCGACACCGGCCGCTTCCAGCGCGCGATGATGGGCATCGCCGACTTCCGGCGCTTCTTCCAGCACCGGAAAATAGCGGAAATTGGGCTGACTGGCGGCCCAGTTGAGCGCCGCGCTCTCCAGATACAGATCACGCCGCTCGCGCGCTGCCCACCACAGTTCGATGGGCTGGGACAGGCCACGTGCAAACGCCGCCTGCAGCATGGCGTGCATCTGCGAGAATCCAGTGCCGGCACAGATCAGCACGATGGGGCTGGGGTCGTCGAGGTCCAGCACGCATTCGCCGCTGGGCAGGCGTAGCTCAAGTTGATTGGCCGCGACCAGCAGGCTGCGCAGGCGCGCGGAATTGCTGCGCTCCGGCCAATGCTGGATATGCAGCTCCAGCACGCCATCACCACTGGCGGCATTGGCGATGGAGAACGGTACCCAGGTGGTGTCATCGAGCTTCATCTCGAGATACTGGCCCGGCGCGTGCGCCAGGGCCTCGGGACGTGCGGCGAAGCGCACACGAAACACGTCCGGGGTCAGATCTTCCACACTCTCGACATGACAGGTCAGGGTCCGCGCCGTCATCGTATCCTCTTGTTATCTGATGCCTGCCGCCAGCGCGCTGCGCGACGACAGGGTAAATGCATGGGTGTTGATGGTCAGTCGCAAAATCAGTCCAGAATGCCCAGACTGTCCCAGCGTTCATCGACACGGGATGTGATCTCTTCGCTCATCACGATGGGCTCGCCCCACTCGCGGTCTGTCTCGCCGGGCCACTTGTTGGTCGCGTCCATGCCCATCTTGGAGCCAAGACCCGCCGTTGGCGAGGCGAAGTCCAGATAATCGATCGGCGTATTGTCGACCAGAACGGTATCACGGCTCGGGTCCATGCGCGTGGTGATGGCCCAGATGACATCTTCCCACTTGCGGGCATCGACATCATCATCCAGCACGATCACGAACTTGGTGTACATGAACTGACGCAGGAAGCTCCAGACCCCCATCATCACGCGCTTGGCGTGGCCGGGGTACTGCTTCTTCATCGTCACCACCGCCATGCGGTAGGAGCAGCCTTCCGGGGGCAGATAGAAGTCGACGATCTCCGGGAACTGCTTGCGCAGGATCGGCACGAAGACTTCATTGAGCGCCAGGCCGAGGATCGCCGGCTCATCCGGCGGACGCCCGGTATAGGTGGAGTGATAGATCGGGTCGCGCCGATGGGTGATGCGCTCGATGGTGAAGACCGGGAAGGTCTCCACCTCGTTGTAATAGCCGGTGTGATCGCCGTAGGGGCCTTCCGGTGCCACGTCATCCGGGTACAGGTAGCCTTCCAGGATGATCTCGGCGCTGGCCGGGACCTCGAGATCCGACAGGCCACATTTGACCAGCTCGGTGCGCGAGCCGCGCAGCAGACCGGCAAAGGCATACTCGGAGAGTGAATCCGGTACCGGCGTGACAGCGCCGAGAATGGTGGCCGGATCGGCACCCAGCGCCACCGCGACGGGGAAGGGTTCGCCCGGATGGGCCTTCTGCCACTCGCGGAAGTCCAGCGCACCGCCACGGTGTGCCAGCCAGCGCATGATGAGGCGATTCTTGCCGAGCTTCTGCTGACGATAGATGCCGAGGTTCTGGCGCTCCTTGTGCGGACCGCGGGTGATCACCAGCGGCCAGGTCACCAGCGGCGCGGCATCCCCGGGCCAGCAGTGCTGGATCGGAATCATGTCGAGATCGACATCCTCCCCTTCCAGCACGATCTCCTGACAGGGCGCACGCTTGACCTTCTTCGGCCCCATGCTCATCACCTGCTTGAAGATCGGCAACTTGTCCCAGGCATCCCGGAAGCCCTTGGGCGGCTCCGGCTCCTTGAGGAAGGCCAGCAGCTCGCCGACTTCGCGCAGCGCCTCGACGGATTCCTGCCCCATGCCCAGCGCCACGCGCCGCGGCGTGCCGAACAGATTGCCCAGCACCGGCATGCTGTGGCCCTTGACGTTCTCGAACAGCAACGCCGGACCACCCGCCTTCAGGGTGCGATCACAGATCTCGGTCATCTCCAGATAGGGGTCCACCTCGGCACGAATGCGCTTGAGTTCGCCCTTCTCTTCCAGCGCCGCGATGAAATCGCGTAAGTCTCGATACTGCATGGGAGTTTCCGCTCGGCTTGATCAAGCCCCGAGCATAACATTGCCAGCCGGCACTCGGCAGGTCAGCAACGCAGGACGCCCACTTCCCGAGCGGGAAGTGGGCGTCCTGGCAAGCACCTGTCGAGAACATGGCCAGCCAACCGGCTCGGCCAAGTGTCGATCAGCGGCGCTTCATGGCCTCGAAGAACTCGAGATTGGTCTTGGTATCTTTCAGGCGATCGATCAGGAACTCGGTGGCCGCCACATCTTCCATCGGGTTGAGCAGCTTGCGCAGGATCCACATGCGCTGCATTTCATCCTCGGACGCGATCAGGTCTTCACGACGCGTGCCGGATCGACGGATGTTGAGGGCCGGGAAGACACGACGCTCGGCCAGCTTGCGGTCGAGGTGAGCTTCCATGTTACCGGTGCCCTTGAATTCCTCGAAGATGACCTCGTCCATCTTGGAGCCGGTATCGACCAGTGCCGTGGCGAGGATGGTCAGGCTGCCGCCTTCTTCGATGTTACGCGCGGCACCGAAGAAGCGCTTCGGCTTCTCGAGCGCGTGAGCGTCGACACCACCGGTCAGCACCTTGCCGGAAGACGGCACCACGGTGTTGTAGGCACGCGCCAGACGGGTCACGGAATCAAGCAGGATCACGACATCCTTCTTGTGCTCGACCAGACGCTTGGCCTTCTCGATCACCATCTCGGCGACCTGGACGTGACGGGCCGGCGGCTCATCGAAGGTGGAGGCCACGACTTCGCCACGCACGGTGCGCGACATCTCGGTGACTTCCTCGGGACGCTCATCGATCAGCAGCACGATGAGGTGACATTCGGGGTTGTTGCGCGTGATGGAGGCGGCAATGTTCTGCAGCATCATCGTCTTGCCCGCCTTGGGCGGCGAGACGATCAGACCACGCTGGCCCTTGCCGATCGGTGCGGTCAGATCAAGGATGCGCGAGGTGATGTCTTCGGTGGAACCATTGCCGATTTCCATCAGCAGGCGCGACTGCGGAAACAGCGGCGTCAGATTCTCGAACAGGATCTTGTGCTTGGCGTTCTCAGGGCGGTCAAAGTTGATCTGGTTGACTTTGAGTAGCGCGAAGTAACGCTCCCCTTCCTTCGGCGGACGAATCTTGCCGGAGATGGTGTCGCCCTTGCGCAGATTGAAGCGACGGATCTGGGAAGGTGAAACGTAGATGTCATCAGGACCCGCGAGGTAGGAAGAGTCTGCACTGCGAAGGAAGCCGAAGCCGTCCTGCAGGATTTCCAGAACGCCGTCGCCGTAGATGTCCTCACCGCTTTTCGCGTGCTTCTTGAGGATGGCGAAGATGATGTCCTGCTTGCGCGAACGTGCCAGATTGTCGATGCCCATCGTCTGGGCAAGTTCCAGCAGTTCGGGGACAGTATTTTGCTTGAGTTGGGTAAGATTCATCGGCTTTGTTTGAACGTGGCTCAGGTCAGCAGGGCTGATAGATAAGAAGGGAATCGAGAAGACGGGCAGAAGACAAGGACCGGCACTGCAAGGGTGCAGACAGAACTCGACAGCATTCCCGGAGGCAAGCGCCTGAGCTGGATGAAGACAGGTGCCAAAAGTTCAGGAAAGATCACTCACCACGGCCGAACAACGAATTCAGCAACGGAGTGTCGAGCTACGGATGTCCAGCGACGACGGACCGGTCGAAGGGACACGGAGCGTCATGCTTCCTGACAGAAAAGTCTTCTCGATATGGAATCTAGCGGTATGAATCGCCTGGGGGCTGGCCGGCGTGTCGCGGGCAGCATTACCAGAGGGCTGGCTGACAACTGGGGGACCGTGGGACGGTCGACATGACGCAATCAGAGAGCGTGTAATCAGGCGAACGCCTCGATGGTAGTCAAGCCGGCCCCTGAACGCAAGCCCCGACGGCCTGGTGGCGCACCCGGTACTGCCTGAAGTGCTCGCCACCGGCCAGCCAACACTGCGATAGCTGCCGCTGACACGGCGCTTTCACTGATGCCCCAAGGCCCCCGAGGGCAGCAAGGCCCGATTCACAGATTGGCATCCAGAAAGGCTGCCAGCTGCGCGCGCGGCATGGCGCCCACCTTGCTGGCTTCGACATTGCCGCCCAGAAACAGCATCAATGTCGGCACACCGCGCACGCCGAAGCGGGCGGCGAGTTCAGGGGCTTCATCGACATCGACCTTGACGATCTTGAGCTGCCCTTCGTATTCCTCGGCCAGGGATTCCAGCGTCGGTGCCACGCTCTTGCACGGCCCGCACCAGGAAGCCCAGAAATCCACCAGCACCGGATGCTCGCTTTCCAGCACCACGGATTCGAAGTCCTTTTCTGCAATCGGTACCACACGTTCGCTCATCGCGACGTTATCTCCCAGACCCGGTCGGTCTTGCTGAATGTGCTGCGTGATGGCTTATGACTCATAGTACGTGATGATGACCCGCGACTTCGCCGTTCTGTCATATCACGCCGCTACAATAGCATGCCCCATGCGCTGAATGTGCCGCCAGCCCCTCGAGGTGGTGGCGCCGTGGGTGCCACCGGTTTGACACCTCTGGCCAGTCGCCGCAATCTTGCGTGAGTCGCCGCCGCGCCCTGCAGCCAGCTTCATCTTTCCGCAGCAGGCCCGCGTCCGGTGGCCGCCCACGCTCACGACAGCTTCATTGCGCCATGGTCGCTACGCAGGGAAGCCGTCGCAGGAGTTGGCGTGAAGGAGGCAGCGCATGATGCCTGCCATGAATGACCCGCCGTAAAGGACTCCGCCCTTGAGTGAATCAGCACCCTCCCAGCCTCCACAACCCACCGCCACTGATGAAGGCATCACCGGCAACGAGGCCCCGCTGCTGAAGCTGGCCGCCATCGATCTGGGTTCCAACAGCTTCCACCTGCTGCTGGCCAACCACCAGGCGGGGCAATTGCAGGTCGTGGCCAAGCAGGGTGAGAAGGTCCAGCTGGCGGCAGGGCTGGACGAAGACGGCATGCTCAGCGAGGAAGCCATGGAGCGCGCCCTCAACTGCCTCGCCCAGTTCGCACCCTTCATCGACGGCATCGAGGCCGACCATCTACGGGTCGTGGGCACCAACGCCCTGCGCGCCGCGCATAACAGTGAAGAACTGATCGAACGTGCCGAGGCTCTGCTGGGGCATCCCATCGAGATCATCGCCGGGCGCGAAGAAGCCCGCCTGATCTATCTGGGCGCGGCGCATGCACTGGCCGATGTGCACGGCAAGCGTCTGATCGTCGATATCGGCGGCGGCTCCACCGAGTTCATCATCGGCGAGCAATTCGAGCCCCAGCTGCTGGAAAGCCTGCACATGGGCTGCGTTGCCTATACCAAGGCCTTTTTCCAAGATGGCGAGATCAGCGAGAAGCGCATGCGCCGCGCCGAGCTGGCCGCACGCTCGGAACTGGCCAGCATCCAGCGCACCTATCGCGAGATGGGCTGGGATGACCCGGTCGGCTCCTCCGGCACCATCAAGGCCGCCGCCAACGTGCTGGAAGCGCACGGCTGGGCCCCGCATGGCGTGGTCACACGCGAAGGGCTACTCAAGCTGCGCGCGGCGCTGCTGGAATTCAAACGTCTCGACAAGGTCAGCCTGCCCGGCCTGAAGAACGATCGTGCCACCGTCTTCCCGGCGGGCATCGCCATTCTGTGCGGTGTCTTCGAGGCATTGGGGCTGGAGCAGATGCGCTACTCCGACGGCGCGCTGCGCGAAGGCGTGCTGTTCGATCTGATCGGGCGCAACACGCCGGAGGATTCACGCCTGTCAGCCATCGAGTCGCTGCAGCGTCGTTATGGCATCGATACCCGCCACGCCAGCAATGTGCGCGACACCGCCCTGCAGCTGTTCGATCAGGTCGCCGGTGACTGGGCGCTGGGGGCGACGTCACGCCAACTGCTGAGCTGGGCCGCCGAACTCCACGAAGTCGGCCAGGCGATTTCCCACAGCCAGTTCCATCGCCATGGCGCCTACCTGCTCGAGCATTCCGACCTGCTCGGCTTCTCGCGTCCCGAACAGCGCGCGCTGGCCTTCCTGGTCCGTGCCCACCGTCGCAAGTTCCCCAGGAACGAACTGGCGACGCTGCCGGAGCCGCAGCAACCGCGTCTGGCGCGCCTGGCACGCCTGCTGCGCATGGCGGTGATGCTCAACCATTCACGCTCGGAAGCGCCGGTGCTCGGCATGCATCTCAGCGCCGAAGGCGACGATCTGACGCTCAATCTGACCGAGGAATATCGCGATCACAGCCTGATCAACGATGACCTCAGCCAGGAAAGCGAGCTGCAGAAAGCCGCCGGCATGACGCTGACACTGGCCGATGCCTGAGCGAGCCCCAAGCAAGATATCGGCGAGATCGCCCGCTGGCCTCACTGCGATGTGAGTGAGGCCAGTAGCCACCAGCCCCGCGAGGGGTGCCACAGCCCCGCGACTGTCCCGTCGTTCATGCGCGCCACACGCAACTGCTCACGCTGCCAGGGCGGGATGTCGGCTTCCTGCAGCAAGCGCTTGATATCGCGCCGCCCCCGCCCTGCCACTCGCAGTACATCTCCCGGCTGACGCGACGTGAAGGCAACATGCTGCTCGCCCCTTCCCAGCGCCCGCCATGCCTTGCGTGCCTCAGAATCCCACTCGCAGGAAGGTCTCTCGCCGGGTTGGCGACCACTTCTCGCGTAGCCGTTATCACCTTGTCGGTGGCAAACGCTCTGCTCAATAACGGTATCTGAGACCTGCCACCACAGCTGTCCGCGCCACGCGCGCACGCTGACGGCATATTCGGCATTGGCCCACTGCACCTCGGCCACCGAGTCGGGCGGCGTGGCGATCAATCGCTGCAGGCTCATCAAGCGTCCGCGCGGTGGCACCGGCCAGCCACGCGACTGGCATAGATGGCGCAGGACCAGCCGTTGGCGTGACTCACTCAAGCCTGCCAGCTCCGCCAATGACAACTGCGTCTCTTGCTCCCGCCCTTGATCCAGGCCCTGGTTCAGTCCCGGATCAAGACCCTGCCCCTGTCCTTGTCTCTGAACCAGGCGCTCAGCGCCCGTCACCTGAACCTTCGTCAACAGCTCGGCCGCCAGCTCATCAAGCAAGGACTGCTCTTCCTGCAATTGCTGCGCCGAGCGCGCCAGGCTGGCCACGGCCTGCGGCCAGCGCGCCTGCAACAGCGGCACGACACTGTGGCGCAGGTAGTTGCGATCAAACTGCTGATCGACATTGCTGGGGTCTTCGCACCAGTCTCGCCCGGCCTGCAAGCCCTGCTGGCTCGCCAGTGTCTGGATTTCATCGCGCGAGATACCCAGCAGCGGCCGTAGCAGTCGTGCCCGCCCAGGGGATGCCTCACCCATGGCCAGCGCCCGCTCAGACGGCATGGCCGCCAGCCCGCGCCCGCCACTGCCACGCAGTGCGTTGAGCAACAGCGTCTCGGCCTGATCATCTTGATGCTGCGCCAGCCACAGGCTATCCCCCGCCACCAGACAGGCGCTCAGCGCCGCCAGCCGTCCTTCGCGCGCTGCCGCCTCCAGTCCTCGCGACTTGAGTGCTGTCTCCGCCAGCGCCAGATGACGCACGCTAAGCGGCAGCCCGAGACGCGAGGCCAGCCTGCGCGCCAGCTGCTCGAAATCATCGTTGGCTGCCTGCAGGCCGTGATGCACATGCACCAGCCGCAGTCGACGCGGGCAGTCCTTGACCGCACGTGCCGCCAGCCGCGCCAGCATCACCGAATCCAGCCCACCCGAGAGCGCGACCCATACCGTGCGCCTGGCATCGCTGGCCTCGAGCGCCTCGCGCACGGCGACGAGTGCGCGCGACTCCGCCATCTCGCTCAATGGTTGAGCGAACAGGTACAGCGAATCCAGTGAGGGGGACAGAGACATGTCGGGCTCCTGTCGCGAAGCGGAGGAAAGAAGTCGAGGAGAAAACGCCGGCCCTGAACGCAAGAACGCCCCCGGAAGAATCCGGAGGCGTCCTGGTCACGCGGGCATGAGCCGATCGCGCATCATGCGAGAGGCACCGGGATCAGACCGGGGCGCCGTAGCTCATCAGGCGCTGGTAACGACGCTCCAGCAGGGCATCGGTATCCATGGCGCCAAGACGCTCCAGACCTTCGCCCAGCGCGGCCTTGATGCTGTCAGCGGCGGACTGCGGGTTGCGGTGCGCGCCACCCAGCGGCTCCTTGATCAGGTTGTCGACGAAGCCCAGCTCCTTGAGGCGCGAGGCAGTGATGCCCATCGCATCAGCGGCGTCGGCGGCACGTTCGGCACTCTTCCACAGGATGGAAGCACAACCTTCCGGCGAGATCACCGAGTAGGTGGAGTACTGCAGCATGTTCAGCTCGTCACACACGCCGATCGCCAGTGCACCGCCGGAACCACCCTCACCGATGACAGTGGAGATGATCGGCGTCTTCAGGCGAGACATCACCGCCAGGTTGTAGGCGATGGCCTCGGACTGACCACGCTCCTCGGCACCGATGCCCGGATAGGCACCCGGAGTGTCGATGAAGGTCAGGATCGGCATCTTGAAACGCTCGGCCATCTCCATCAGACGGCAGGCCTTGCGGTAACCTTCCGGACGCGGCATGCCGAAATTGCGACGCACCTTTTCCTTCACGTCGCGACCTTTCTGGTGACCGATCACCATCACCGGCTTGTCGTCGAGACGCGCGATACCGCCGACCAGTGCTTCGTCGTCCGCGTAGTGACGGTCGCCGTGCAGCTCATCGAAGTCCGTGAACAGGTTCTCGAGATAATCGAGGGTATACGGGCGCTGCGGGTGACGTGCCAGCTGAGATACCTGCCAGGCGCCGAGGTCCTTGAAGATGGACTCGGTGAGCTTGGTGCTCTTTTCCTGCAGGCGAGCGATCTCGTCAGACAGGTTGACCTGGGAGTCGTTACCGACCAGACGGAGTTCCTCGATCTTGGCCTGCAGCTCGGCGATCGGCTGTTCAAAGTCCAGATAATTGGGATTCATAAGGCGTTTCGTTCGTCGTCTCGGGCAGCCAGGAAAGCGAGTCGGCCGGGTCACTCCCCCTGAGCACACGCTCAGGCGATCTGTGGCACACGGCGGTCACAGTCGGCATGGAATTGGGTACGGAAAAGATGGACAGGCATTATCGCACCCTGTTCGACAGGTGCAAACCTTGCCCGCCTGTTAGGCGTGGATTAACTCTGCGCCCACGCCGCTCATCTCGGTGCTGTGCCTGCCCCGCCGCTTGGCGAGGCAGGCATCATCCTGTCGGCCAGCAAGTCAGTCACGGTACTTGAGGCGCACGCCGCGCTGGCCTTCCACCTCACCCAGCTGGATCAACAACTCATCACTGGGCGCAACGCGCCATTGCTCGCCCAGCTCCAGCCAGGCCTCCGCCGCGGCGTTGCGATAACGCAGGCGCATAGGCAGGCCTTCACTGGCCAGGTGTGGCGTCAGCAAGGTGGTCAGCTGCTGGGTGAAGCGACCGCCGATGTCCTCGGCGGCAATGCTCATCTCGACCGCCTCACCGAAGCGCGCCCGCGCATCGATGATCGGCGTGACATCCTTGCCGCGCAGACGCAGGCCGCCGGAATAGTCATCCTGACTGACCTCGCCTTCGACGATCACCACGCTGTCAGGCACCAGCTTGTTGCGCACCTGATCGTAGAGCTCACCGAACATCGAGGCCTCGATGCGTCCGGTGCGGTCATCCAGGGTCACGAAGGCCATGGTGTCGCCCCGCTTGGACTTCATGGTGCGCATGGCGATCACCAGCCCGGCGATGCGCTGCGGCTCGCGCGACGGTTTGAGATCACTGATGCGCGCATTGATGAAGCGCTTGAGCTCACCCTCATACTCATCGATGGGATGGCCGGTCAGATAGAGGCCCAGCGTGTCCTTCTCGCCGGTGAGACGTTCCTTGTCGGTCCACTCGCGCGCTTTGCGATAGCCGGCGTAGACATCGGTTTCCGGCTCGCTGAAGGCATCGCCGAACATGTCAGTGATGCCGACATCATTGTTGGCGTGATTCTGGGAGGCGGCCTTGAGCGCATCCTCCACCGCCAGCATCAGCACCGCGCGCGACGGGCCGATGTTGTCCAGCGCACCGGAGCGGATCAGCGCCTCCAGAGTGCGCTTGTTGATCTTCTTGGCATCGATGCGCTTGCAGAAGTCGAAGATGTCACTGAACGGGCCACCCTCGGCTCTCGCGCTGACGATGGCATCAATCGGGCCTTCACCCACGCCACGGATCGCGCCCAGACCATAGACGACGCGCCCTTCCAGATCGACGGTGAACTTGTAGCCGCCGAGGTTCACATCCGGCGGCGTGACCGTGAGGCCGATATGGCGGCACTCCTCGATCAGCGGCACCACCTTCTCGATGGTCTGCATCTCGGTCGAGATCACCGCGGCCATGAACGGCCCCGGATAGTGCGCCTTCAGCCATCCCGTCTGGTAGGAGACGAGACCATAGGCCGCCGAGTGCGACTTGTTGAAGCCGTAACCGGCGAATTTCTCCACCAGATCGAAGATGTTGCCGGCCAGGTCCTTGTCGATGCCCTTGCCCGCACACCCTTCCATGAAGCCGGCACGCTGCTTGGCCATCTCTTCCGGCTTCTTCTTGCCCATCGCGCGGCGCAGCATGTCGGCCTGCCCCAGCGTATAGCCGGCCAGCACCTGCGCGATCTGCATGACCTGCTCCTGATACAGGATGATGCCGTAGGTCGGCTCCAGTACCGGCTTGAGCAGCTCATGCTGGTAATCCGGGTGTGGATAAGACACTTCGGAACGACCGTGCTTGCGGTTGATGAAGTCATCCACCATGCCGGACTGCAACGGCCCGGGACGGAACAGGGCCACCAGGGCGATCATGTCTTCCAGGCAGTCGGGCTTGAGCTTCTTGATCAGCTCCTTCATGCCGCGGGATTCGAGCTGGAAGACGGCCGTCGTCTCCGCCTTCTGCAGCATGTCGAAGGTCTTGGCGTCATCCAGCGGGATGTCATCGATATCCAGTGGCGGCAGCCCTTCGCGCTCACGGACCTTGTCGACCATCTCGGTCGCCCAGTCGATGATGGTCAGGGTGCGCAGCCCCAGGAAGTCGAACTTGACCAGCCCGGCCTCCTCGACATCGTTCTTGTCGAACTGGACCACCAGACCGCTGCCGTCTTCATCACAGAGCAGCGGCGCGAAGTCGGTCAGCTTGGTCGGCGCGATCACCACGCCCCCGGCGTGCTTGCCGGTGCCGCGCGTGGTGCCCTCGAGCTTGAGCGCCATCTCCCAGATTTCCTGGGCTTCCTCGTCGTTGTCGATGAATTCCTTGAGCTGCGGCTCCTGCTCGATGGCCTTCTCCAGCGTGATGCCGACCTCGAAGGGAATCAGCTTGGAGAGCTTGTCGCCCAGCGAGTAGGGCTTGCCCTGGGCACGCGCCACGTCACGCACCACAGCCTTGGCAGCCATGGTGCCGAAGGTGACGATCTGCGAGACCGCGTTGCGCCCGTAGCGCTCGGCCACGTACTCGATCACGCGGTCACGCTTTTCCATGCAGAAATCGACGTCAAAGTCAGGCATGGAGACACGTTCCGGGTTCAGGAAGCGCTCGAACAGCAGGTCATATTCCAGCGGGTCCAGATCGGTGATCTTCTGGGCATAGGCCACCAGTGAGCCGGCACCGGAACCGCGCCCCGGACCGACCGGCACGCCGTTGTCCTTGCCCCACTGGATGAAGTCCATGACGATCAGGAAGTAACCGGGGAAGCCCATCTGCAGGATGATGTCGAGCTCGAAATCCAGCCGCGTGCGGTAGCGTTGCTCGATCTCGGCCCAGGCCTCGCTGTCGCGCGGATGCCTGGCGTGGGGATACAGCTTGTCGAGACGCTCCGTCAGGCCATCATGCGAGACCTTGCGGAAGAACTGGTCCATCGTCATGCCTTCCGGCACCGGGAATTCGGGCAGGAAGTAGGTGCCCAGCTGCACGGTCACCGAGCAACGCGCCGCGATCAGCACACTGTTCTCGAGCGCTTCGGGAATGTCGGAGAACAGCTCGCTCATCTCCTCGGCGCTCTTCAGGTACTGCTCATCGCTGTAGCGGGTCTCGCGCCGCGGGTCATCCAGCGCCTTGCCTTCGCCGATGGAGACGCGCGTCTCATGGGCCCAGTAGTCTTCACGCTTGAGGAAGCGCACATCATTGGTGGCCACCACGGGCGTATCGGTGGCCTCGGCGAGCGCTACCGACAGATGAAGGCACTCTTCCTCGTACTGACGCTGGGTGCGGGTCAGCTCCAGATAGAAGCGATCCCCGAACACCGACTTCCATTCACCGAGCAGTGCCCGAGCGCTGTCCTCGTGGTCCGACAGTAGATGACGGCCGATCTCGCCTTCACGGCCGCCGGACAGCACGATCAGGCCCTCGGCCTGCTCGAAGATCCACTCTTTCTCGAGGTAGGCGCGGTCCTGCTTCTGGCCATCGGTCCAGCCGCGCGAGATCAGCTCGGTGAGATTGCGATAACCGGTGTCGTTCATCGCCAGCAGCGTGAGGCGATACGGGCGCGTGGCATCTTGGAGATTGATCAGCCACATGTCGGCACCGATGATCGGCTTGATGCCGGCAGCGCGCGCATTGGAGTAGAACTTGACCAGCCCGAACAGGTTGGCCTCGTCAGTCACCGCGACAGCCGGCTGGCCCGCCGCGGCGGTCGCCTTGATCAGCGGCTTGACGCCGGGCAGACCATCGACGAGGGAGAACTCGGTGTGAACGCGCAGGTGAACAAAGGGCGTGGTCATGGAATCGGCTCGTGAAGTCGGCGTGACGGTGAAGGATTCGGTTGCGGCTGGTGCTGTCGTCGCTGCGGGTGACGGCGGCTGCGAGGCTGAAGGCTCGGGCTTCAAGGATAGCCTGTCAGCGCCATCGTCTGAAGGTGCAGCGTCTGGCCGGACAGGCTCGACTGACGGGGATGCCGCGGTCTCACTGGCATCAGTCAGACCACGGCTGGTGGCTTTTTTGCCGTGGAATACTGGCTCGTCTCGCTTGCATCGCTCAGCATCGCGCTCGGCTCTGGCGTTGGCTCGACCTGCACTCCTGTCTGCGGCCCTGCCGGCGTGGCGCTGTCATCCAGCTCTGGCGTCGCCATTTCTGGAATCGCAGCCTCCGGGGTCGGAAGCGCGATCAGCGCGTCCGGTGGCACGGCCTGTGGCACGTGCCCCGACATGAACAGCCGCTTGACCGGCCCGAAGCTCTTGCGGTGCAGGGTGAGGATGCCATGTTCCTTGATGGCGGCCTGGTGCTCACGAGTCGGGTAGCCCTTGTGACGCGCGAAGCCGTAGACGGGGAAGCGCGAATCCAGCGCCGCCATCTGGGCGTCGCGATGCACCTTGGCCAGAATCGAGGCCGCGCCGATGGCAGCGTGACGCAGATCGCCCTTCACCACCGCCATGCCGGGAATCTCGTGCCCCGGCAGTCGATTGCCATCCACCAGCAGGTATTCCGGGCGCACGCCCAGTGCATCGATGGCACGCCGCATTGCCAGGTGCGTGGCCTGATAGATGTTCAGCTCATCGATCTCGTCACTGGAGGCCTCGGCGATCGCCCACGCCCAGGCACGCGCTCGAATCTGCTCGTAGAGGGCCAGACGCTTCTTCTCGCTGAGCTTCTTGGAGTCCGTGATGCCCTCGATGGGATCGCTCGGGTCCAGAATCACCGCTGCCGCCACCACCGGACCAACCAGCGGTCCACGTCCGACCTCATCGATACCGGCCAGCAACTGCCCCTGGTAGGGAATCACCAGCGGCGGGAAATCATCGGCGGGTTTACGCTTGCGCGCAGAAGGCGGAGTGGCGTGGCTGTCGGCAGAGTCGGTCATGATATCTCGAGGCGTAAGACAACAGGCAGAGCGCCAACGCGATCTGCCTGTCGAGGTGATTCAATCAAGGGTAGCGCTATGTCTGGCGGTGACACGCGGGATCAGCGTCCGGCCAGCTCACCTATGGCGATGGCGGCCGCAGCGCTGGCATCACAGGTCAGTTCACGATGCATGGCGGTGAAACGCTCTCGCAGTTCTCGTTGGCGGGCGACGTCACCGGCGGCACGCGACAGCAATGGCGCAAGGCTTTCCTCGATGGACTCCGGCGTGGCGGCGTCCTGGATCAGCTCCGGCACCAGCGTCTCGCGGGCGATCAGATTAGGCAGGGAAATCCACTCGGTCTTGACCATATGCCGCGCGATGCGATGTGTCATCGGCGCCATGCGATAGGCCACCACCATCGGGCGATGACAGAGCAGACATTCGAGCGCCGCTGTGCCGGACGCCAGCAGCACGGCATCGGCGGCGGTCATCGCTTCACGCGATTGGCCATCCACCAGATGGATGCGGCTGCGATCCAGACCTTCGCGCTCCGCCATCAGGGACTCGAGCTCGGTGCGCCGCAGCGGCGTGGCCGCCGGGATCACCACCTCAAGGCCAGGATAACGCTGACAGAGACGCTCGATGGCGGCCAGGAAGGTCTCGCCGAGAAAGCGGATCTCGTTGGCGCGGGAGCCCGGCAATACCGCCAGCAGCTGCACTTCCGGATCGATCCCCAACTGCCCACGGGCAGCAGCGCGATCATCCTCGAGCGGCAACTCATCGGCCAGCGGATGGCCGACGAAGGTCACCGGCACCTGATGCTCACGATAGAAGGCGGCCTCGAAGGGCAGGAAGGTCAACATGCGATCGACGGCGCGGCGAATGGTCTTCACGCGCCCCTGACGCCAGGCCCACACGGAGGGGCTGACGTAGTGCGCGGTGGTGATGCCCTGCTTGCGCAGACGCAGCTCGAGCCCCAGATTGAAGTCCGGGGCATCGATGCCGATCATCACGTCGGGCTGCCACTCAAGGGCGTCGCGCAACAGATGGCGACGCACCTTGATCAGCGCCGGCAGATGCTTGAGCACCTCGACCAGCCCCATCACCGACAGGGTTTCCAGCGGATAGAGGCTGTCAAAGCCCTCGGCCTGCATGCGCGGGCCGCCGATGCCACGGAACTCGACATCGGGATAGCGCGCCTTGAGCGCGCGCATCAGGCTGGCACCGAGGATGTCACCGGAGAGCTCCCCGGCTACCAGGTAGATGCGCATGCTCAGCGAGTCAGACCGCGTGTGGACGCCTTGAGCGAGGCGATGAAGACATCGCGCTCGGCCAGCGGCGGCTCGGCTTCCAGCTGCTCGAGGGCCTGGGCCAGCGTCAGCCCCTGACGGAAGACCGTCTTGTAGGCCGTGTTCAGCGCGGAGATGATCTCGCGGCTGAAGCCACGACGCTTGAGGCCGACGCTGTTGAGGCCATGCGCTTCCGCCGGATGACCATTGACCATCACGAAGGCCGCGATGTCCTTGGTGATGATGGAGCCACCACCCGCCATGGCATGTTCGCCGATATGGCAGAACTGATGCACCGCCGACAGGCCACCCAGAATGACGTGGTTGCCGAGGTGGACATGGCCGCCCAGCGTCGCCTGATTGGCCATGATGCAGTCGTCGCCGATGATGCAGTCATGACCGACGTGCGAGTAGGCCATGAACAGGTTGCGACTGCCGATACGCGTGAGGCTGGCATCCTGGACGGTGCCGCGATGCAGGGTCACGCCCTCGCGGATGACGTTGTCATCCCCGATCTCCAGACGCGTCGGCTCACCGGCGTACTTCTTGTCCTGGCAGTCCTCGCCCACCGACGCGAACTGGAAGATACGGTTGCGCTCACCGATGACGGTGGTGCCCTTGATGACGACATGCGGCCCCACCACCGTGCCAGCGCCGATCTCGACATCAGCCCCGATCACGCAGAACGGGCCGACCTCGACATCATCGGCCAGGCGGGCGCCGGGATCGACAATGGCAGTAGGATGTATCAAGCGACCTTCCTCTCGGCACAGATGATTTCGGCCTCGCAGACCACATCGCCATCGACCTTGGCCTGACAGGCGAATTTCCAGATGCCACGCTTCTCGCGCAGCACGCGGGCGCTGATCTCGAGCTGATCACCCGGCATCACCGGGCGCTTGAAGCGCACATTGTCGCTTCCGACGAGATAGTAGATGTAGCCATCGGCGGGACGTTTGTCGACGGTCTTGAAGCCGAGAATACCCGCCGCCTGAGCCATGGCTTCCACGATCAGAACGCCCGGCATGATCGGGTGCTCCGGGAAGTGACCATTGAAGAACGGCTCGTTGATGCTGACGTTCTTGCGCGCAACGATGAACTCGCCAAGGGTCAGGTCCATGACACGATCGATCAGCAGGAAAGGATAGCGGTGCGGGAGATACTCACGGATCTCGTTGACGTCCATAACCATTGGCTTGCAACCTCTGAAATAACGAAATGCCTGCCGCTCGCGGGCAGGCATGTAATGACGGTCCGGACCGCCGTTCGGGCAATGGCGCGCATTATAGCGTCCTTGCGCGTGGCTGGCAGCCGCTCATTGCCCGACAGTGCGCCAAGCAGGTGCGAGACCCCGCTCTGGACAGGTACTACCCGGGCTTGCAGTACTACTTGTCCTTCAGACTCTTCTCTACCTGATTCAAGCGTCGCGCCAACTGATCCAACTGCTTGAAACGCACGGCATTTCTGCGCCACAGGCCGTTGTCCATCGCGCCAGTACCGGAGGAATAGACGCCCGGCTTGGTGATGGAGTTGGTCACCAGGCTCATGCCGGTCACCTGCACGCCATCGGCGATTTCCAGGTGCCCCGCCAGACCCACACCGCCGCCCATCAGACAGTAGCGCCCGACCTTGGTGGAGCCGGCGATGCCGACACAGCCCGCCAGTGCCGAGTGATCCCCGATCTGGACGTTGTGCGCAATCTGGACCTGGGAGTCGATCTTGACGTCATTGCCGATGATGGTGTCGCCGAGCGCGCCACGATCGATACTGGTGCAGCTGCCGACTTCGACATCATCGCCGATCAGCACGCCGCCGAGCTGAGCGATCTTGTGCCAGCCCTTGCCATCGTGGGCAAAACCGAAGCCATCGGCGCCGATCACGCAGCTGCTGTGGAGCACCGCACGCGCACCGACCACCACGCCATGATAGAGCGTGACATTGGGATGCAGCAGACAGCCCTCGCCCAGCACGCTGTCGGCCCCGATCACGCAACCCGCCTGAATGCGCGTGTTGTCACCGATGCTGACGCCCGGACCGATCACGACCTGCGGGCCGACCTCGACATTGGCCCCCAGGGTTGCGGTCTCGTCGATGACGGCACTGGCGTGCACGCTCGCCTGAGGCTCGACCGCCAACGGATCGAACAGACGCGACAGCTCAGCGTAGGCCAGATACGGATTGTCCAGCACGAGGGCATTACCCTTGCACTCTTCAAGATGGCTTTCATGCAGCAGCACGGCAGTCGCGGCGGTTTCCCCGAGATACTTGAGGTAGGCGCGATTGGCGAGGAAGGCGATATCGCCGGGCTCAGCATCGACCAGCGTCGACAGGCCGGTGACCCGGACAGCCGGGTCACCGACGAGACGAGCGCCCAGCCGCTGAGCCAGATCCTCGAGAGTGTAAGAGAATTGTCGCTTTTTCATTCTGTCTCTGGGCGCTGAGCGCCTCTGGCTCGCATTCGCGTTGTCATGCTCGGATGCAATACATCCCGCACGCTTGCGCGCGCGGAATGCACTCAGTTGAGCGAGTTGAACACCTGAGTCACTTCATTGGTCAGATCCAAACCGTCCTTGCTGTAGACCGTCGCATTGCGGTCGACCAACAGCTCGATGCCATGCTTGTCGACGACCTGCTGGATGGCCTTGTCGAGCTTCGGCTTGGACTGCTTGAGGAAGGTCTGCTCCGCCTGTTGCTGCTGCTGCTGGACCTGACCACGCAGCTGCTGGAACTGGCCACCCTTCTGGCGCAGCTGCTGCTGCACGGACTGACGCTCGGAGTCGGACATCACGGCGCCGTCCTTCTGAAGCTTGGCCTGCAGGGATTCCAGTTCCTTGGCGAGAGCCTTGGCCTGGTCCTGCTTGCCGGCCAGCTGATTCTTGAGCTGGTTCATGGAAATCTTGGCCGAGTCGGAACTCAACAGCGCCTGGCGCCAGTCGAGGACCGCGACTTCGGTGGCCTGTGCCAGCATCGGAGTTGCCATGGCGGCAAGGCCACCAGCCAGACACAGGGCGCGGGTCAATTTACGCATCACACAAACTCCTTGTAGACCTGTTGCTCGGTCACTGATGACTCAGCGACCGACGGTGCGAAAACCGGCGACGGAACAGGGACAGCGCCGCCGGTGGTCGTGACGAAGGCCGCACCGGCTCTAGCGGGTGCGGCATCGTACGGCCTTAGAAGGTCTGGCCCAGCGAGAACTGGAAGATCTCGGTGTCATCGTCGTCATCGTCACCGATCGGCTGGGCGACACTGAAGGTCAGCGGGCCCACCGGCGTGATCCACGACAGGCCGATACCGGCACTGTAATTCAGCTCACCCAGGTCGACACCGCTTTCACAGCTGCTGGTGTCACTGGAGCTCACGTCGTAGCACGACGTCAGATAGGTGTTACCGGCATCGACGAAGAACGACGGCTGCACGGAGCGCTTGTCCTTGATGAAGGGCATCGGGAAGATCAGGTCCACCCCACCTTCGATCAGGATGTTGCCGCCGATGGTATCGTCGTCACCATCGTTCTGTTCGGTGGTAGCCTGCCCCAGAGTATTGGAGCTGTAACCACGCACGCTGCCCAGGCCACCGGCATAGAAGTTCTTGAAGAACGGATAGGTATCGCCGGAGAACGAGTTGGCATAGCCCAGCTCGGTACGGAACTTGAGTGACCAGTCCTGACTCAGCTCGAAGTACTTGGATCCCTTGTAGCGGAGCTTGTAGTAATCCGCATCGGAACCCGGCACCGCCACTTCCAGCGACAGCAGCTGAGAGCTGCCCGCCGTGGCCAGGATGCCACGGTTGAGGTTGTTGCGTGACCAGCTGGCTGTCAGCTTGTAGAGGTTGAAGTCTTCGCCTTCATCCTCGATGAACTGCGTGACCTCCGCCGGGCTGTCGTCGAAGTCCTTGACGCGCACGAACTCGTAACCGCCGCCGAAGTTCAGGCGTGACAGCTCATTGATCGGATACCCGAAGTTGATCCCGCCACCGAAGCTGTCGGTCGCGTAGCTGGCGACATCATCGTCATCGTCGTAGTCCACCTTGCGGTAGAACATGTTGTAGCCGCGCGAGATGCCATCCAGCGTCCAGTACGGGTCGGTGTAGCCGAAGCTGACGTTGGTGTAATCGTCCGACTTCTGGGCGTTGATGTTGACTTCGTTACCGGTGCCCAGGAAGTTCTTCTGCGACAGGCCAACCCCGTAGATGACACCATCACCCTGGGAGAAGCCGATCGACGCCGAGATCGAGCCTGACGGCTGCTCCTCGACGTTGTAGTTGACGTCCAGCTGGTCAGGCTCGCCGGCGACAGGGCGCGTGTCGACATCAACCTGCTTGAAGAAGCCGAGGCGCTCAAGCTTCTGCTTGGACTGCTTGATCTTGTCGGTGGAGGCCGGTGCGCCTTCCAGCTGGGTCATTTCACGACGCAGCACTTCGTCTGCGGTGGTGGTGTTGCCCTTGAAGTTGATGCGACGCACGTAGGCACGCTTGCCGGGGTCGACCGCGAAGGTCAGATCGACAGTGTCGCTCTCTTCGTTGACCTCCGGCACCGCGTTGACCTTGGCGAAGGCGAAGCCGTCAGCACCCAGTGCCTGGCGCAGCGCCTCGCTGGAAGCGGTCACATCACGCTGGGAATAGAGAGCATCCGGAGCGAGCTTGACCAGATCACGTGCCCGCTCTTCCTTCATCTTGATGTCGCCGGCGAAACCGATCTCACCGATCTTGTACGGCTTGCCTTCATCGACGTTGATGGTGACGAAGATCTCGGACTTGTCCGGCGAGATGGACACCTGGGTCGAGCGCACCTCGAAGTTGACGTAACCGCGATCGAGATACCAGGACTTGAGGGTCTCGATGTCGCCGGTCAGCTTCTCACGCGAATATTCATCATCCGAGAACCAGCCGAAGAACCAGCTCGGCTTGTCTTCCAGCTCCAGCTGTTCACGCAGGGTCTCGTCGTCGAAGGCATCATTGCCGACGATGTTGATCTGATGAATCTTGGCGATCGCGCCTTCCTTGACGTCGATGTTGACCTGTACGCGGTTGCGCTCGAGCTCCTCGACCGAGGTCTCGATACGCGCGCTGTAGCGGCCCTGAGCCTGATAGACACGCTCGAGCTCACGCTGCATCTCTTCCAGCGTGGAGCGCTGCAGAACCTGACCCTCGGCCAGCCCTGCTTCCTTGAGGCCCTTGCGCAGGTCTTCGTCGGGAATCTGCGAGTTGCCATCAATCTCGATCTTGGAGATCGTCGGGCGCTCGACCACATCGATGATCAGGACATCGCCATCACGCTTGAGGCGGATGTCGTCGAACAGGCCCGTATCGAACAGCTGACGCGCAGCCGACGACAGGTCCCCTTCTTCCACATTCTGATCCGCGGAGACGGGGAAGGCGTTGAAGACGGTGCCCGCAGACACACGCTGGAGGCCCTCTACCCGGATGTCCGAAACTTTAAAAGATGCGGCCAAGGCGCCCTGACTGGCCCCGAGCAGCGCAGCTGCCAATCCAATGGTCTTGAGTTTCATGCAGTCGCTTCGCTTCTCTGGATTCCGCCCGCTTGGGTGAACAGGCACCTTATACACAACCCCCTGCAACTGACAAGACAGCTACGAGTGAGGATCGGCAATCGGGGCCGAAGTCGTGTGGGCATGATGACGGGAGTTGATCGCATTGACCAGCCCGTGCAATGAATTGACCCCCATGGGCATCGACAGTTCAGATTCGGTTCATCGTGCGGGAGCCATCGAGTGCTGATGGCTCCCCGAATCTGTCACCAAAGACGCATGAGATCGAAGTAGATGGCCATCAGCATGAGGGAACCGACCAGCGCCATGCCGATCTTCAACCCCGCATTCTGGACCTCTTGCGAAAGTGGTTTGCCGCGCACGGCTTCCACCAGATAGAACAGCAGGTGACCGCCATCCAGCACCGGAATCGGCAGCAGGTTCAGGACACCCAGACTGATGGAGAGGTAGGCCATGAAGCCGAGGAAGGCCTCGAGGCCGGAGCGCGCCGTGTCGCCGGCGATACGCGCGATGGTGATCGGGCCTGACAGATTGGACGGCGCGATCAGGCCAACCAGCATCTTGCGGATCGAATCCAGCGTCAGCACCGTCATTTCGCCAGTCTTGCCGACGGCCTGCCCGACGGCCGCCAGTGGCCCGAAGCTGAGCTCGCGCTGATACTGCTCGGGCCAGCTGACATTCTGGACGCCGGCACCGACCTGCCCCACGACACGCCCGTCATCGAGCGAATTGCTGGCAGGTGTCAATGACAGCGTCTCTTCCTTGCCATCTCGCGCCACCAGTACCGACAGCGTCTCGCCCGGCGCACCACGCACGCGCTCGACGAAATCGATCCAGTCGACCACCAGGGTGCCATCGATGCTGACGATGCGGTCACCGGCCTGCAGACCTGCCGCCTGGGCGGCACCACCGTCCAGCACACGCCCCAGCACCGCCGGCAGCTGAGGACGCCAGGCCGTGATGCCCAGCGTCACCAGCGGACGCGGCGGGTCCTGATCGACCAGAAAGCGTGTCACATCGAGGGACTGCTCACGCGTGGTGCTGGCGCCCTCGGCACGCGTGGTAAACGTCAGGCTGTCATCGCCGATCGCACCGATCAAGCGCAGGTTGACCTCATCCCACGAGGGAGTGGCCTGACCATTGATGGCGACGATCTCGGTCTTCGGCGCAAGGCCAGCGCGGCCAGCCGGCGAGTCAGGCGCCACGGCACCGACCATCGGCACCACCGTGGTGGTACCGGCGACGAACAGCGCCCAGTAGGCGACGATGGCCAGCAGGAAGTTGGCCAGCGGGCCCGCCGAGACAACAGCGATACGCTTCCACACCGACTTGGTGTTGAAGGCCAGATGACGCTCGGCCGGATCGACCGGCCCTTCGCGCTCATCCAGCATCTTGACGTAGCCACCCAGCGGAATGGCGGCGACCCCGTACTCGGTGCCGTGGCGATCGGTCCACGACCAGAAGGGTTTTCCGAAGCCGATGGAGAAGCGCAGCACCTTGATGCCGCAACGACGCGCGACCCAGAAATGACCGTATTCATGGATGGTGATCAACACCCCCAACACGACGATCACGGCAAGAATATTCTGGATCACACCCATCACGCGCTCCTGGAGATTGGTGCCCGAGATGGGCAGCCTGCCTTGTTACGCTCACGAGGAAAGTGACAAGACAGTGCAAGATAGGATTTCAGGGCCCGGCGAGGGCCAACTCGGCAGCGGCCAGCTCACGCGCCGCCGCATCTTCGGCAAGAATCACCTCGAGGCCATCCACCGCCAGCGGCGGGCGCGCCTGCATGACGGCCTGCACCACTGCCGGGATACGATCGAAGGCCAGGCGACCCTCGAGGAAGGCAGCCACTGCCACCTCGTTGGCAGCATTCATCACCGCAGGCCAGGTACCGCCCGCCGCGATGGCCTCGCGCGCCAACCGCAGACACGGGAAGCGCGTCTCATCGGCGGCACGGAAATCGAGACGTGCGACCTGGAACAGGTCCAGCGGCTCGACGCCGGCATCGATACGCTCCGGCCATGCCAGCGCATAGGCGATCGGCGTGCGCATGTCCGGATTGCCCATCTGGGCCAGCACCGAGCCATCGCTGTAGGCCGCCATCGAGTGAATCACGCTCTGGGGATGCACGACCACCTGAATGTCATCCGGCCCGCAGGCGAACAGCCAGCAGGCCTCGATCAGCTCCAGCCCCTTGTTCATCAGGGTGGCGCTGTCGACGGAAATCTTGCGTCCCATCGACCAGTTGGGATGCGCGCAGGCTTCGTCCGGCGTCACCGTCGCCAGTCGCTCGGCAGGCCATTCGGCATCATCGCGGAACGGGCCACCGGAGGCGGTCAGCAACAGCTTCTCGACACCGATCGGCGCCAGGCCATCACGATGCCGGGCCGGCAGGCACTGGAAGATGGCGTTGTGCTCGGAATCGATCGGCAGCAGGGTCGCCCCGTGCTGTTTCACCGCATCCATGAACAGCTGCCCGGCACACACCAGCGCTTCCTTGTTGGCCAGCAGCACGCGCTTGCCGGCCCGCACCGCCGCCAGCGTCGGCAACAGGCCAGCCGCACCGACGATGGCAGCCATCACGCTATCGACTTCAGGCGCCTCACTGATGTCGACCAGCGCCTGCTCACCGTGGCGCACCTCGATGGGCGTGCCCTGATAGCTCTCGACGCCCTTGAGGGCCTCACTGAGCCATGCAGCCGCCTCGCACGAGGCGATCACCGCCACCTGCGGGCGATGCGTCAGACACAGCTCCAGCAGCGCCTCGTGACGCGTGGCAGCGCTGAGCGCATGCACTCGATAGCGCTCGGGATGGCGCGCGATCACATCCAGTGTACTGGACCCGATGGAGCCGGTCGCGCCGAGGATAGTGATGCGCTGCAACGCAGGTGCATCAGAAGGAGTCTCGTGATTCACGTTCACATTCGTGCTCACGCACCACCTCCCAGCACCCACGGCAACAGCAGGGCAAACAGCGGCACCGCCGCGGTCAGGCTGTCGATGCGATCCATCACGCCACCATGACCGGGCAGTAGATGGCTTGAGTCCTTCATCTGACGCTGGCGCTTGAACATGCTCTCGAGCAGGTCACCCAGCACCGAGACGGCTGTCACGCCCAGCGTGACCAGTAGCAGCGGCAGCCAGTCGGCCAGCCCCGCCAGCGCATAGCCGGTCGCCAGCAGACCGGTCGCCACCAGACCACCGTAGACGCCCTCCCAGGACTTGCCCGGGCTGACACGCGGCGCCAGCTTGCGCTTGCCGAAGCGCTTGCCGGAGAAGTAGGCACCGATATCGGCCGCCCACACCATCAGCAGCACATACAGCAGCCACTCGCCGCCACTGGCCTTGAGCTGCACGAAGCCGAACCAGGTCGGCAGCAGTGCCAGCACGCCGACGCCCAGCCGCACGCCGGTCGCCTGCCATTCCTGACTGGAGGCCGGATAGCGCATTACCCAGCGCAGATTGACCAGCCATGCCAGTGCCGCCAGATACAGCGGCCAACGCGCAAGAGCGCCATCGAGCTGCCAGACCAGCAGCATCAGCACGCTGAGCACCAGCGGGAACAGCAGGCGCGCCATGCCGGCACGCACGCCAGACAGATTGGACCACTCCCAGGCGGCCAGCGCGACGACAGCGCCGGTAAAGGTGGCAAAGGCGGCGCCGTCGAGGCCGAACAGCCCCCACAGCGCCAGCGGCGCGAGAATGAGCGCGGTGATGATTCGTTGTCTGAGCACTAGAGCCCCTCGGCGTCGAGTTGTTCGCTGGTCATGCCATAACGACGCTGACGCAGGGCGTAGGCGCTGAGCGCTTCATCGAAGGCTGCCGCATCGAAATCAGGCCACAGCACGGGCGAGAAATAGAACTCGGCATAGGCCAGCTGCCAGATCAGGAAGTTGGAGATACGCTGCTCACCGCTGGTGCGGATACACAGATCCACCTCCGGCAGATCGCTCAGGCACACTTCCGCCCCGAGACGTGACTCGTCGATGTCCGCTGCCTTGAGCTCGCCGCGCTCGACCTGCTCCGCCAGACGGCGAGCGGCCTCGGCGATATCCCAGCGGCCGCCATAGTTGGCGCAGATCACCACGTGCATGCCGCGATTGCCGCGCGTCATGTCTTCGGCGCTCTGGATATGCTTTTGAATCGAATTGGAAAAACGACTGCGCTCGCCGATGACCGAGAGTCGGATATCGTGGCGATGAAGCTTCTTGACCTCGCGCTTGAGCGCCAGCAGGAACAGCTCCATCAGCGCACTGACTTCATTGGCCGGGCGCTTCCAGTTCTCACTGGAGAAGGCGAACAGGGTCAGCACTTCCACGCCCTGCTCGGCAGCGCGACGGATGGTACTGCGGACAGTTTCGGCACCGGCGCGATGGCCGCGTATGCCAGCCCAGCCGCGGGACTTCGCCCAGCGGTTGTTGCCGTCCATGATGATCGCCACATGGCGTGGCGTGGAGGGGGAATTCGGTGACGTCATGGGGTCTCGCTACGAGCACCGGATGCCGCCGGCAGATGCCGGCGGCAGACCCGATCAGACCTGCATCAGGTCGGTTTCCTTGTGCTCCAGAGCACTGTCGACTTCCGCCACATACTTGTCGGTCAGCTTCTGGATCTCGTCTTCTCCGCGACGCGCGTCGTCCTCGGAGATGTCCTTGTCCTTGAGCAGGCTCTTGATGTCGCCGTTGGCATCACGACGCACATTGCGAAGCGCCACGCGGGCGTTTTCCGCTTCGGCGCGCGCCTGCTTGGTGTAACCACGACGAGTCTCTTCCGTCAGCATCGGCATCGGGACGCGAATCACGTCACCGGCGGTGGACGGGTTGAGACCCAGGTCAGAAGTCATGATGGCCTTCTCGACCTTCGGCACCATGGGCTTTTCCCACGGCACGACCGTCAGGGTACGCGCGTCTTCGGTGGTGATGTTGGCCACCTGATTCAGCGGTACCTGGCTACCATAGTAATCGACCGTCACGGCATCCAGGATGCTGGGATGCGCACGACCCGTACGGATCTTGCCGAAGGCGGCACCGAGGGACTCGATGGTCTTCTTCATGCGTGATTCGGCGTCTTTCTTGATGTCGTTGATCACAGTCTTACCCTCTATCAATCAGCGTGCCTTCCTTGCCACCCACCACCAGGTTGAGCAGCGCGCCTGCCTTGTTCATGTTGAACACCCGCACCGGCATGTCATGGTCACGTACCAGGCAGATGGCGGTCAAATCCATCACGCCAAGCTTCTGCTCCAGCGCATCATCGTAGCTGAGGCTGTCGTACTTCACGGCATCCGGGAACTTGACCGGGTCCTTGTCGTAGACACCATCCACCTTGGTTGCCTTGATGACGGCATCCGCGTCGATCTCGATACCGCGCAGACAGGCAGCGGAATCGGTAGTGAAGAACGGATTGCCGGTACCGGCGGAGAAGATGACCACATCGCCAGACGTCAGATAACGGATGGCGGTACGACGATCATAATGTTCTACCACGCCACTCATCGGGATGGCAGACATCACGCGCGAACGGATATTGGAGCGCTCCAGTGCATCACGCAGTGCCAGACCGTTCATGACGGTGGCCAGCATGCCCATGTGATCACCGGTCACGCGCTCCATGCCGGCTTCCTGCAGGGCTGCGCCACGGAACAGGTTGCCGCCACCGATGACGATGCCGACCTGGACACCGATGCCCACCAGCTGACCGATTTCCAGCGCCATGCGATCCAGCACCTTGGGGTCGATGCCGAAATCGCCATCACCCATCAGGGCCTCACCGGAAAGCTTGAGCAGTATGCGCTTGTACTTGGCATTGCGTTCAGCGGAAATGGTGGCCATGCGAATCTCTCCTGATACTGACATACGGGGACGGGGCGGCCCGAAGGCGGGGGCCAGATACACGATGGCGTGCGACTAAGCGCACGCCATCGTGAGAAGCGAAAACAGTCAGCCCTTACGCGCGGCTGGCCTGCTCACGGACTTCAGCTGCGAAGTCGACTTCTTCCTTCTCGATACCTTCACCGACTTCCATGCGAACGAAGGACACCACTTCACCGCCGGCAGCCTTGACGAACTCGGCGACGGTCTGGTTCGGGTCCTTGACGAACGGCTGTTCGGTCAGGCTGTTCTCGGCCAGGTACTTCTTCAGACGGCCCTGGGACATCTTCTCGGCGATTTCCGCCGGCTTGCCTGCCATGTCCGGCTGAGCAAGGATGATGGCCTTCTCGGCGTCCATCTGTTCCTGCGGCATGTCTGCCGGACGAGCACAGACCGGGTTGACGGCTGCGACGTGCATGGAAACGTCCTTGGCTGCGTCAGCGGTGCCGCCCTGCAGCAGGGTCAGTGCCGCGATGCGACCGCCGTGGACGTAACCACCGACGATGCCGCCAGCCGGTGCTTCAACCAGCTCGGCACGACGAACGGAGATGTTCTCACCGATCTTCTGAACCAGCTGACCACGAGTGTCTTCCAGCTCACCTTCCATCAGGGAGGCGATGTCGGTGTTCTTGGTTTCGAACACGCGGTCGGCGATCAGCTTGGTGAAGGCCTGGAAGTTGTCATCACGAGCGACGAAGTCGGTCTCGGAGTTGACTTCGACCATCACGCCGTAGCTGGCATCGTCGGCGACCTTGATGACGATGGCGCCTTCAGCGGCCACACGGCCAGCTTTCTTGGCGGCCTTCAGGCCGGAGTTCTTGCGCAGGTTCTCGATCGCGAGCTCGATGTCACCACCGGCTTCGGTAAGAGCCTTCTTGCATTCCATCATGCCGAGCGCGGTACGCTCACGCAGTTCCTTGACCATAGATGCGCTGATAGCTGCCATGGGATGAAACCTCTGTCGTGTCGACGTCTTTGAATACGGGAATTCGGTCACGACCGCTTGAACGGTCGCAAATGAGGGGGCCGTGGCCCCCTCATTGCCTGACCTGACTGCCGCCTGGCTAGGCCATGCCGCACCTAGTGTAGCGCAGCGTGTGTGACAGTCAGATCAAGCCGCCAGGATCACTCTGCTGCGTCTTCTTCAGAAGCAGTTTCGACGAACTCACCGGCCAGCTCTTCTTCCTTGTTCTTGCCACAGGCGCCTGCAATTGCCTGGACATAGATCTGGATGGCGCGGATGGAGTCATCGTTACCCGGGATGACGTAGTCCACGCCGTCCGGGTTGGAGTTGGTATCGACGACGCCGATGACCGGGATGCCCAGCTTGTTGGCTTCGTTGATCGCGATGCGCTCGTGGTCAACGTCGATCACGAACATTGCGTCCGGCAGGCCGCCCATGTCCTTGATACCGCCGATGGAACGCTCGAGCTTTTCCTGCTCACGAGTGGCCATCAGGACTTCTTTCTTGGTCAGCTTCGCGAAGGTACCGTCTTCATGCATCTGCTCGATTTCGCGCAGACGCTTGATGGACTGACGGATGGTCTTGAAGTTGGTCAGCATGCCGCCCAACCAGCGATGGTTGACGTACGGCTGGCCAGCCTTGCGAGCTTCTTCCTTGATGATCTTGCCGGCAGCGCGCTTGGTGCCCACGAACATGATCTTGTTGCCATTGGCAGCCATCTTCTCGACCACTGACACGGCTTCGTTCAGCGCCGGCAGGGTGTGCTCGAGGTTGATGATGTGGATCTTGTTGCGAGCGCCGAAGATGAACTTGGACATCTTCGGGTTCCAGTACTTGGTCTGGTGACCGAAGTGTGCGCCTGCCTTGAGCAGATCGCGCATGTTGACTTGCGCCATGTGAATATCTCCTGGATATCGGGTTGGGCCTCCACGTCCCCCATGGATCCGACCGCTTGCGCGGCACCCGGGACCATGTGACGGAACGTGTGTGGATTGGGGTTATGTACGTCAATCCTTCAATCTCGCCTCGGCCAGGCGCCCGGAGGTGGCCGATCGAGGAGAATTTGCAGGAAAGCGCGCGGCTTTATACCATAGCTCGACCACGATATGAAGTCGCCACTGCCCGACGCGGCATGCGATGCGTCGCGCCATTCCCCCGTCACGCGCGGCCTGGCGGCGTTTCATCCCTCTTATCTCCTGCCTCGAGTCCTCATGAACATTCCCATCAAGACAGCTGAAGAAATCGACAAGATGCGCGTCGCCGGCCGTCTGGCGGCTGAAGTGCTGGAGCTGCTCGACGAGCATGTCCGTCCCGGCGTCACCACGGGCGAGCTCAACCGCATCGCGCACCACCACATCACCGAAGTTCAGGGCTGCATTCCGGCGCCGCTCAACTACCACGGCTTCCCGAAATCGATCTGCACCTCGATCAATCACGTGGTCTGTCACGGCATCCCCGATGACAACAAGAAGCTCAAGAAAGGCGACATCCTCAACATCGACATCACCGTGATCAAGGACGGCTATCACGGCGACACCTCGAAGATGTACATCGTCGGCGAGCCGAGCATCCAGGCCGAGCGTCTGTGCCGCATCACCCAGGAATGCCTTTATAAAGGCATCGAGCTGGTACGTCCGGGCGTGCGCCTGTCAGAAATCGGTCGCGCGATCCAGAAGCATGCCGAAGCGGCTGGCTACAGTGTCGTGCGTGACTTCTGCGGCCACGGCATCGGCGCCGGCTTCCATGAAGACCCGCAGGTGCTGCACTATGACGGCTACGAAGCCCGTGCTGACGCCGAGCTTCTGGAAGGCATGTGCCTGACCATCGAGCCTATGGTCAATGTCGGTGGCTACAAGGTGAAGGTCCTCAAGGACGACTGGACGGCTGTCACCAAGGACAAGAGCCTCTCGGCCCAGTGGGAGCACACTCTGCTGGTCACCGCCACCGGCGTTGAGGTGCTGACACGTCGCACGGAAGAGGACCTCTCCTTCCTCGAGGGTTGATCAAGATGCTCCTGCACCACTATCACTTCGTCGAGCGTGAAGCGCTCTACGATGCCGTCACCCTGGACGGCGAGCTGGCCACGACGAAGACCCCCATCCCGCTGTTCAAGCGGGCTCTGGCACAGGTACAGGAGCGTCTCGAGGCTCGCTTCAAGGCGGGCGCCGACATCCGCGACCTCATCCATGGTCGTGCCCGCGCCATCGATCGCCTGCTGGCCATCGCCTGGCAACGTCAGGCCTGGCCGGATGACGGCATCGCCCTGCTCGCCGTGGGCGGCTACGGCCGTGGCGAGCTGCACCCGCATTCCGACATCGACCTGCTGCTGTTGCTGGAGCAGGACGACGACACGCCCTATCGTGAGGCGCTGTCCGACTTCATCACCTTCCTGTGGGACATCGGTCTCGAGATCGGCCAGTCCGTGCGCTCGCTGAATGACTGCGAACGTGAGGCACGCGCCGATGTCACCGTGATCACCAACCTGCTGGAATCCCGCGTCATCGCCGGCCCGCAGCGGCTGCGCGAGGCCATGCGCGAACGCCTGGCCACCGACCGCCTGTGGCCGGCCGAAGCCTTCTTCGAGGCCAAGTGGCAGGAGCAGATCGCGCGTCACCACAAGTTCGCCAACACCGAATACCACCTCGAACCCAACATCAAGTCGTCGCCGGGCGGCCTGCGTGACATCCAGATGATCGGCTGGGTCGCCAAGCGCCACTTCGGGGTCGAGCGCTACGACAACCTGGTCGCACTGGGCTTCATGAATGATGCCGAACTGCGCATTCTCAGCCAGGGCCAGGCCTTCCTGTGGCAGGTGCGCTTCGCGCTGCACATGCTGGCCGGGCGTGCCGAGGACCGGTTGCTATTCGACCACCAGCGCACCATCGCCGAGCTGTTCGGCTTCCGCGACACGCCCGAGCATCTGGCGGTCGAGCAGTTCATGAAGCGCTACTACCGCCATGTCACCGCCCTGGCGGGCCTCAATGACATGCTGCTGCAGCACTTCGACGAGGCCATCCTGCGTCATGACGAACCGGTCAACATCGTGCCGCTCAATCCGCGCTTCGAGATCCGCAGCGGCTACATCAGCCTGCGCGAGGAAGGCGTGTTCCGCCGCCGCCCCGCCGCGCTGCTGGAGCTGTTCCTGCTGATGGCGCAGCATCCGGAGATCGAGGGCGTGCGCGCCGACACCATCCGCGCGCTGCGTGATCATCGCCACCAGATCGACGACGCCTTCCGCGACGACGTGCGCCACCAGAGCCTGTTCATGGAGCTGATGCGCTGTGGCGGCAACGTGCCTCGCGTGCTCAAGCGCATGGCGCGCTACGGCATCCTCGGCAAGTACCTGCCGGCCTTCGGGCGTGCCGTGGGACTGATGCAGCATGACCTCTTTCACGTCTACACCGTCGATGCACACACGCTGCGTCTGCTCAAGGTCGCCCAGGAATTCCGCGCCCCCGATGCCGAGGAGGAGTTCCCGGTCGCCGCGACCCTGATCCGCGAGCTGCCCAAGCTGGAGCTGCTGTGGATCGCCGGGCTCTATCACGACATCGGCAAGGGCCGTGGCGGTGACCACTCCGAGATCGGCGCCGAGGAAGTCGAGGACTTCGCGCGCCGCCATGACCTCAGCCCGCGCGATACCCGTACGCTGAGCTGGCTGGTGCGCCACCACCTGCTGATGTCGATGACCGCCCAGAAGCAGGACATCGCCGACCCCGAGATCATCACGCGCTTCGCCGAGATCGTCGGCGACGAGACGCACCTCGATTATCTCTACGTGCTGACGGTGGCCGACATCAACGCCACCAACCCGTCGCTGTGGAACGGCTGGCGTGCGGCATTGCTGCGCCAGCTGCACATGGAGACGCGCCGGGCGCTGCGCCGTGGCCTCGAACATCCGCCGGAGCGCCACGAGTGGATCACCGAGACCCGTGAGGAGGCACTGTCCCTGCTGGCCGGCATGGGCACCGCCCGCACTGACGCCGAGGCGCTGTGGGCCAGCCTCGGCGACGACTACTTCGTACGCTACGCGCCCAGCGAGGTGGCCTGGCACACCCAGGGCATCCTGGCGCGCCAGGCGGCACCGCAGCTCGACGAGCATGGCGAGCCGCTGCCGCTGGTGCTGACCAGCGCGCCCACCGAGGAGATGACCGAAGGCGGCACCAAGGTCTTCATCCATACCCGCTCGGTGGACAACCTGTTCGCGGCCACCGCCGCGGCGCTGGAACAGCTGGGACTCTCGATCCACGATGCGCGCATCGCCACCTCCAGCCACAACTGGACGCTCAACACTTTCATCCTGCTCGACGATGAAGGTGAGCCGATCCGCGATGCCGCACGCCTGGCCGATATCCGCACCCATCTGGTCGAAGAGCTGGATGACCCGGATGACTACTCGGTGATCGTCAATCGTCACACGCCGCGCCAGCTCAAGCATTTCCGCATCGCGCCGCGCATCACGCTGAGCCAGGACTACACCAACGGCCGCAGCGTACTGGAAGTGATCGCCTCGGACCGCCCGGGCCTGCTGGCGCGCATCGGCCGCGTGTTCATGGAGCATGAGATCGCCATCGATGCCGCCAAGATCGCCACCCTCGGCGAGCGCGTCGAGGATATCTTCTTCATCACCGACCGCGCCGGCGAACCCATCACCGACCCCGAGCGCCAGACACGCCTGCGTGACGCCCTCACCGAAGTCCTTGAGGTCGGCGAGCGCGGCTGAGACGCGTGACGGCACATGACGGCACGTGACGAGAGTACAGAGGGAAAGCGCCGGCCGGCACCCCGCGATTGAGGGGACCGGTCGGCTTCCCTATAATCGCGAGTCGACCTGCATGGCAGTCCGGTGACTCGCGGACGCCTTCCTTCCTGCTCGGCCGGCAGCCTGACTGCCACGGCCATCACCCATGGAACGTGCATGAACCCGGATCTCGACCAGCTCAAGCCCTACCCGTTTGAAACCCTGGCCAAGCTGCGCGAGGGCGTCGTGCCCAATCCCGCCCTGGACCCGATTGCACTGACCATCGGCGAGCCGCGTCATGCGCCGCCCGAATTCGTGCTCGACACCCTGCGCGAGCACATCATGGGCGTGGCCAAATACCCCGCCACCGGCGGTCTGCCGGAATTGCGCCAGGCGATTGCCGACTGGCTCGAAAAGCGCTTCTCGCTCAACGCCACGCCGGATATCGATCAGCAGGTCCTGCCGGTCACCGGCACCCGCGAGGCACTGTTCGCCTTCATCCAGGCCTCGCTGGACAGCACGCGTCCGGCGCGCGTGCTGGTGCCGAATCCCTTCTATCAGATCTACGAAGGCGCGACGCTGCTGGCCGGCGGCGAGGTCACCTACCTGCCCTGCCCCGCCGAGAATGGCTTCCGTCCCGACTACGCCGCGGTGTCGGCTGAGGTATGGCGTGATACACAGATCGTCTTCGTCTGCTCGCCGGGCAACCCTACTGGCGCCGTGACACCGCTGGAGGACTTTCAGCAACTGATTCGCCTCGCCGACGAGCATGACTTCCTGATCGCCTCCGATGAGTGCTACTCGGAGCTGTACCTCGACGAGTCCATGCCGCCGCCGGGCCTGCTGCAAGCCTGTGCCGCCATGGACCGCGACGACTACGCGCGCTGCGTGGTCTTCCACTCGCTGTCCAAGCGCTCCAACCTACCGGGCCTGCGCTCCGGCTTCGTGGCCGGCGATGGCGAGGTGATCCGTCGCTTCCGCCACTACCGCACCTATCACGGCTGCGCGATGCCGCTGCATCACCAGTACGCCTCCATCACCGCCTGGAATGATGAAGACCATGTGCTGGCCAATCGCAATGCCTACCGCGAGAAATTTGCCGCCATGACCGAAATCCTTGCGCCGGTAATGGACTTCCCGACACCGGAAGCCAGCTTCTACCTGTATCCCGCTGTTCCTGGTGGTGACGATGCCGCCTTCACCCGCGAGCTGCTGCGTGAAGAGGCCGTCGGCGTACTGCCGGCAAGCTACATGGCGCGCGAGGTGGACGGCGTGAATCCGGGTGCCGGACGCATTCGTCTGGCGCTGGTGGCCGAACTGGAACAGACCGTCGAAGCCGCCCAGCGCCTGCGTCGCTTCGTCGAACGCCTGCGCTGAGGGCAAGACCCGCACGGGCTGACAGCGCCGCACTGACAGCGTTGCACTGGCAGATCAGCAGCGTACTGGACAGCAGCCCGACACTGGATGACAGCCCCGCCCGGCGGGGCGGATTGGCTCAAGGAGACCGCCATGCACGTGCTCTACGGCATCAAGACCTGCGATACCTGCCGCAAGGCGCGCCGCGCCCTCGACGACCGGGGCGTGCCCTACCGCTGGCATGACCTGCGCGAGGATGGTCTCTCCGCCAGCCTGCTGGAATCCTGGCTGGAGCAGACCGCCTGGAGCAGCCTGCTCAACAAGCGCAGCACCAGCTGGCGCAACCTGAGCGATGAACAACGTGACAGCCTCGATGCCAATTCGGCACGCGCATTGATGCTGGAGCACCCGACCCTGATCAAGCGTCCCATTCTCGAGCGTCATCCCGCCGACAATGAGATGGATCTGGTGATCGGCTATGACAAGGCGGTCTACGAACCGCAGGACTGAGTTACCCCTTACACCACTGGACACCCCGGAGATTGACACGATGTTGAGCCTTGCCCTCGGAATCGGCACCCAGAACACCACCGGCGACTGGCTGGAAGTCTACTATCCTGCCCCGCTGTTCAAGCCGACCGCTGCCGTTGTTGACGCCGCTCGCAAGGCACTGGACGCACCGGCTGGCACCACCGCCACCAGCTTCCTGCCGGAACACTGCGCCGCCCTGGCCAGCGCCCTGCGCGACGCCGGTGACAGCGCCCAGGCCGAACTGGCCGAGAGCCTGGCCGCCAGCCAGCGCCCGCTGGTCGCCATGTTCATCGAGGAAGATGCCGCCCCGCAGAGCGTGCCGGAGGTCTACCTCAAGCTGCATCTGCTGTCTCACCGTATGGTGCGCCCGCACGGCATCGACCTGACCGGCATGTTCGGTCTGCTCAAGAATGTCGCCTGGACCAGCGAAGGCGCCATCGACATCGAAGAACTGCCGACGCGTCGCCTCAAGGCCCGCCTGGAAGGCCGGACCCTGTCCGTGGACTGTGTCGACAAGTTCCCGAAGATGACCGACTACGTGGTGCCGACCGGCATTCGTATCGCCGATACCGCGCGTGTGCGCCTGGGCGCCTACCTGGGCGAAGGCACCACCGTGATGCACGAAGGGTTCTGCAACTTCAATGCCGGTACCGAAGGTCCGGGCATGATCGAAGGCCGCATCTCCGCGGGCGTCTTCGTCGGCAAGGGGTCTGATCTGGGCGGCGGTTGCTCCACCATGGGCACCCTGTCCGGTGGCGGCAACATCGTCATCAAGGTCGGTGAAGGCTGCCTGATCGGCGCCAATGCCGGTATCGGCATCCCGCTGGGCGATCGCTGCACCGTGGAAGCTGGCCTCTACATCACCGCCGGCACCAAGGTCATGGTCTTCGACAACGAAGGCCAGGAAGTCGAGACGGTTGCGGCCCGTGAGCTGGCGAGCCAGGACGACCTGCTGCTGCGCCGCAACTCCGTCACCGGCCGTGTCGAGTGCCGCACCAACAAGAGCGCCATCGCGCTCAATGATGCCCTGCACGCCCACAACTGAGGCGTGTGACGACAGCCTGCCGGAGACTCCCTCTCTGGCAGGCCGTCATGGTATTTCCCGGCTCGGGCAGCAGCGTCTGGGCCGGCGTGAAGACACTTCGCCTCTCCCCGAATTTCGCGCTGTCGCTCCTCGCGATGACGCCTGCAGCGATGGCCCATGATGACTGATTCAAACGCACCGCTTCCGCCACGCCCCGCCGATCTGTCTCCGACGCTGGAGCTGGCCTTCGATCTCATCTCACGCCCCTCGGTCACGCCGGACGACCTGGACTGCCAGACCCTGATGATCGAACGCCTCGAGGCGCTGGGCTTCACCATCACGCGGCTGCCCTTCGGTGATGTCGACAACTTCTGGGCAGTGCGTGGACATCATGGTCCGGTGCTGGCCTTCGCCGGCCACACCGATGTCGTGCCGACAGGCCCGGAAGCCAACTGGCAGTATCCGCCGTTCTCGCCGTGCATCGATGATGCCGGCTTCCTGTGTGGCCGTGGCGCCGCCGACATGAAGGGTTCACTGGCCGCGATGCTGACTGCCACCGAGCGCTTCGTGACCGCCAACCCGGACCACGAAGGACGCATCGCCTTCCTGATCACCTCCGACGAGGAAGGCCCGGCGGTTCACGGCACTCGTGCAGTGGTCGAGTACTTGCGTGAGCATCATGAGCGCCTCGATTACTGCATCGTCGGCGAACCGTCCTCCACCGACTACGCCGGGGACGTGATCAAGAATGGCCGTCGCGGCTCGCTGGGTGCAGTCATGCACATCAAGGGCATCCAGGGCCATGTGGCCTACCCGCATCTGGCGCGCAACCCGATCCACGATGCCGCCCCGGCCCTGGCTGACCTGGCTGCCGAGCATTGGGACAACGGCAATGACTTCTTCCCGGCGACCAGCTTCCAGATCTCCAACATCCGTGGCGGTACCGGCGCGACCAACGTCATCCCCGGCGAGCTGGAAGTGGTCTTCAACTTCCGTTACTCCACCGAGCTGACCGCCGATGACCTCAAGCGCCGCACCTATGAGATCCTCGAGAAGCACGGTCTGGACGTCGAGATCGAGTGGAACCTGAGCGGCGAGCCCTTCCTGACGCCGGAAGGCGCGCTGGTCGATGCGGCCGTGCACGGCGTGGAACGCGCACTGGGACGCAAGCCTGTCCTGTCCACCTCAGGCGGCACCTCCGATGGTCGCTTCATCGCCACTCTCGGCACTCAGGTCGTCGAGCTGGGGCCGGTCAATGCGACCATCCACAAGATCGATGAACGCGTCATGGCCAGCGATCTGGACCGACTCTCCAGCGCCTACGAGCACATCCTGGAATATCTGTTTGTCCCCGCGACCCAAGAGACCACGGCATGAGCGACACCCCGCACAATGACGCCGATGAGCAATATCCGGACATCGAGATCTACCTCAAGCCCTTGAGCCTGGAAGCACTGGGCGCCTGGCTGGGCGAGCAGTTCGGTCAGGTCGTCGTCTTCCAGCCGGCCGGCAAGCTGCAACACCGTACGCGCCTCACGCGAGATGGCGCCGAGATCGCGGTACTGGTTGTCGAGAAAGTCGCCGATGGCTTTGCCAGCCTGTGGTTCGACAGCGCCAGCACCCCTTGGGCGCGCGATGTCGACTGCGCACGCGCCGCCGCTCGGGCCCTGCAGGTCGAGACGCGCTGCTCGCTGGGCAGCTGGCAGCCCGGTGATGAGCCGGACCGCTTCTTCCGCGTCATGGCTGATGGCAGCGAAGAGGCCTTCACCTGGCCGGACAAGGGCTGAGTGACCCGTCCCTTCCGGCAAGACAAGCCCTGAAACGACAACGCCCCGCAGGCTGGCCTGCGGGGCGTTGTCGTCTTTCACTGAGCGAGTCAGCGATCAGGTGATGACCGTCACGTCATCCGCCTGCAGGCCACGCTCATTGCTGATGACGTGGTAACGCACTTTCTGACCTTCGGCCAAGGTACGGTGGCCCTTGCCACGTATGGCACGGAAGTGAACGAAGACATCTTCACCACTTTCACGGGTCACGAAACCGTAGCCCTTGTTGACGTTGAACCACTTGACCTCGCCGATCTCACGATCGTCGTCCTCGACTTCAGCCAGTACCGCAGAGCGCGGAGACAGCACCGGAATGGCAAGCGTCGCGATCAACAGCAGGATGAACACGGCCGCGACGGCAGCCGCGTACGCCAGCTCGAAGCCCTCGACGCTAAGCGCCTGGCTCAGGGTGTCGGCCAGCTGGCCGCCGGTCAGGGTGATGAAGACAGCAATCAGCAATGGTGCCGGCAGTGCCAGCAGCAGGCTGATGATGAAACAACGGAAGAACGTCTTGGAACTCATCAAGATAAACTCTCTAGGTAATGGGTGGAGGTGTAACGCGAGGGCAGAAATGAGTGCTTCGGATGATCCCTATCAGAATGTTCTGCCCTTGATCGCAATGGACAGCGCCTGACCGCACGACAGGGTTACAGCAGCTATCGTCAGTCGGGAAACTGCCTGAATGCAGCGCCTCACGGCGGTGCCCGTCACCGTCACCGATACACGCGAAGATACCTGTGCATCGCTCTGGTGACGTCGTGGCTCGTGATGCAGGTAACTCCACATCAGTCGATGGAACCGGCCCTGTCAATGACGCGCGAAGCGCAGGCGATCGAAGGCCGTCAATGGGTGCGATATACGAAAAACAAGTCAATCGCACTGTCAACAGTCTATCACGCCTCTTCCTGATGCGTCTGAGGCAACTCAGTGACAATCCTTAAACACTTTGCGGCACTTCGACAACGATCCTGGCAATGTTCCCGGCAACGACCGCAGCAACGATTCGGCGTGCCATCGTTCAGAAATCCTGGCATGAGTCGTCATCCAACGGCGGCCGTTTCCCCCTCTTGTCCCACCGCCCACACGGACCATTACCTCACCCTCTGGAGCCCAGATGCATGACAACCTCGACTGATCCCAACTTGGAAGCCCGACTGGAAGCACTGGAATCGCGCCTCGCGCATCAGGATGACTGGCTCGAGACCCTCGATGGCACCGTCATCGCCCAGCAGCGCCAGATAGATACCCTCGAGCGCCTCACCGCGCTGATGGCCAGCCAGCTCCGCACCCTGCGCGAACAGCAAGGCGATGCAGACTCGACAGCAACTTTCAGTGCGCAGCCACACGACGAGCTGCCACCCCATTACTGAGCCTCAGCCCTCCCAGCCAATTCCTGACAGGGCCTTGAACGCAGACCGGCCCCGCAGCGAGGCTGCGGGGCCGGTCGGGCAGTGCTGAATCAGACTTTCTTGAATCAGTCAGTGTTGCTACAGACTGGGCGATCTCAGGCGATGAGGCCGTCCAGATAACGCTCGGCATCCAGCGCCGCCATGCAGCCGGTACCGGCAGAGGTGATCGCCTGACGGTAGACATGGTCCATCACATCGCCGCAGGCATAGACGCCGGGGATGCTGGTCTGGGTGGCATTGCCTTCCAGACCGGACTGGACCTTGAGATAGCCGCCCTGCATCGCGAGCTGGCCTTCGAACAGGCTGGTATTCGGACGGTGGCCGATGGCGATGAACACGCCCATCGAGCTCAACTCCTTGGTGGCGCCGCTTTCGACATGACGCAGACGCACGCCGGTGACACCGGAGTTGTCGCCCAGCACTTCGTCGAGGGTGTGGTGCCATTCGACCGCCATGTTGCCGTTCTCGACCTTGTCGAACAACTTGTCCTGCAGGATCTTCTCGGCGCGTAGGCTGTCACGGCGATGCACCAACGTGACCTTGGAGGCGATGTTGGACAGGTACAGCGCTTCCTCGACAGCGGTGTTGCCACCACCGACCACCACGACTTCCTGATTGCGATAGAAGAAGCCGTCACAGGTCGCACAGGCCGAGACGCCCTGGCCCATGAACTGCTGCTCACTCGGCAGACCCAGGTACTGCGCGCTGGCGCCGGTAGCGATAATCAGGGCGTCACAGCTGTAGCTGCCGTTGTCGCCCTTGAGCAGGAAGGGGCGCTCACCGAGGGTCACTTCATTGATGTGATCGAACAGGATCTCGGTCTCGAAGCGCTCGGCGTGACGGCGCATGCGCTCCATCAGCTCCGGCCCCTGCACGCCGGCATCATCACCCGGCCAGTTGTCGACATCGGTGGTAGTGGTCAGCTGGCCACCCATCTGCATGCCGGTGATCAACAGCGGTTTGAGATTGGCACGCGCGGCATAGACGGCAGCGGTGTAACCCGCCGGGCCGGAACCAAGGATGATCAGACGTTCGTGACGGACATTGCTCATGGATGACCTCGAGACAGATAAAGGCGGAGAAATTCACCAGTCGCCGCAGCGACGGCTGATGATCAATGTGCTGAGCGATACGGACAGCGAGCGCGATCGGCATGGCTCAGGACACGGTGGTGATGGAACGGAGGACTGCGCAGAGTAGCGCAGACGGGCCAGGCTTTCAGCACTGCGCTCAGACCGGCATCGCAGATGCTTATGACGCAAGCTTCAGATACACGGAAGCCGCCGCCAGGGGCGACGGCTTCGGGTTCGCCTGCCTGTCGATACTCTCACGCAGAGGTGTCGAAGGCAGGCGCTCGATCAGTCAGCCATGGAATGCATGCACTGATCTCGTCCAGTAGCGACTTACAGGCTGCTGGAGTGGCCTGCCAGGTACTTGGCAACACCTTCAGCGGTGTCCTTCATGCCTTCCTGACCTTCTTCCCAGCCTGCCGGGCAGACTTCGCCGTTGGTCTGGTGGAACTGCAGGGCCTTGACCATGCGGACCATCTCGTCGACGTTACGACCCAGCGGCAGGTTGTTGACGACCTGGTGCTGAACGACACCATCTTCGTCGATCAGGAAGGAAGCGCGCAGAGCGACGCCAGCTTCCGGGTGCTCGATGCCGTATGCCTGGGTGACTTCGTGCTTGACGTCAGCCACGATCGGGAAGCCGACTTCACCGATGCCGCCAGCGTCCGGAGAGGTCTTGCGCCATGCGTGGTGAGTGAACTGGGAATCGATGGACACACCGATGACTTCGACGCCGAGTTCCTTGAACTTCGCCAGACGGTTGTCGTGGGCGATGATTTCAGACGGGCAAACGAAGGTGAAGTCCAGCGGCCAGAAGAACAGCACGCGCAGCTTGCCGTTGGAATCAGACAGCTTGTAGTTGTCGACGATGGTACCGTCGCCCAGCACTGCTGCGGCTTCGAAATCCGGGGCCTGACGTCCGACCAATACGCTCATGGTGATCTCCTGAGGAATAATGATGATAAAGGCAGCGGACCGCCTTTGTGATGAATCGCCACACAGACTAATCGCCACGTGTGGCAGATGCCAAATGTTTGCTGCAATCGCCACCATAGAGATTGCCTATGGCAGCTCGATGACGCCAACAGCGAGTGTCGGGATCATAAGTGACCTTGGCTGCAGAATACAGCATCTACCGCGCCCTGCCCCCTGCAAGCCTGTCACTTTGCGCCACTGACGCCTGCCGGCACCGGCTCCTGCGTGGCGTGAGTGAGAGATGCCGTCACAGCACGTCGTCATCCTGGCCGATATCCAGCCCTTCGAGCTCACCGCTGACCGGGTCGACCTGCTGGCGCACCTGGATCGGCTGACAGCAACGCTCGCAGTCGATGATGTTGGTCAGACTGCCCTCGTCCAGATCCAGGAACACCGTGAAAGGCGTGTCGCAGTAGGGGCAGTGGATTTCCGCCTCATGCAGCGCCTCATTGACCGCTCCTTCCTGCCTGTCTTCCAGCAACTCATGGCCCGGCCATTCATCGGACTGTCCCGAGGAATGCTCCGCCAGCCACTGTTCGACCGCCGCATCCAGAACCTCATCATCTTCCGGCAGCTCACCGGACTCGCTCGGTCTGCGCCCTTGTTCATTCATGACAGCCTCCATTGTGCCTGATGGTGAACGCGACGGACGTTGCGGACGGGCCCGTCTGGGGTGCCACCGTTCTGGATACCCCTGCCCCGGATACCACTGACCCGGATACCTCAGAGGCCGCATTCACGCCGCATGAGAGTCGTGGCGGCAAACTCTATGGCAGCGAACGCGACGCAGGGTTCCTTGCGTCACACTATCCTCGATGATGGTGTGCGCTTGAATTCCTGTCACATGATGACCATAGCCTTATACAGGTAACCATACGCGACCTGGCAGTCGCTCTCGCGACGCGTCGCATCCGGCCAAGGCACCTGACGCGCCTGTTGGATGACACTTCAGCAGTCTGGCCGGTGAAGACAACGACAAGGAGGAGAATCATGGGTTCCCAGCGCTCTCAGTCACTGGATTCGCTTGACACCCTCTCCGAGCTGGAAGTCGGAGACAAGCGCTATCACTACTACTCGCTAAAGAAGGCGGCCGACACGCTTGGCGACCTGACACGACTGCCCTTCACGCTCAAGGTGCTACTGGAAAACCAGCTGCGCTTCGAGGACGGTGAAACCGCGACCAAGGAAGACATCAAGGCACTGGCCGACTGGCAGAAGACCGCCTCCAGCACCCACGAGATCGGTTATCGTCCAGCGCGCGTACTGATGCAGGACTTCACCGGCGTACCCGGTGTGGTCGATCTGGCCTCCATGCGTGATGCCGTCAAGATACTCGGCGCCGACCCCGAGAAGGTCAATCCGCTGACTCCGGTGGACCTGGTCATCGACCACTCGGTGATGGTGGATCACTACGGCGATCCGAGCGCCTTCAAGGACAACGTGCGCATCGAGATGGAGCGCAACCGCGAACGTTACGAGTTTCTGCGCTGGGGCCAGCAGGCCTTCGACAACTTCTCCGTCGTCCCGCCAGGCACCGGTATCTGCCATCAGGTGAACCTGGAATACCTCGGCCGCGCTGTCTTCACCCGTGAAGTGGATGGCAAGACCTTCGCCTACCCCGATACCCTGGTCGGCACCGACTCCCATACCACCATGATCAACGGCCTCGGCGTTCTCGGCTGGGGCGTCGGCGGTATCGAGGCGGAAGCCGCGATGCTCGGTCAGCCGGTCTCGATGCTGATTCCGGAAGTGGTCGGCTTCAAGCTGACCGGCAAGCTCAACGAAGGCATCACCGCGACTGACCTGGTACTGACCGTCACCCAGATGCTGAGAAGCCGTGGCGTGGTCGGCAAATTCGTCGAGTTCTACGGTGATGGCCTGGATGACCTGCCGCTGGCGGACCGCGCGACCATCGCCAACATGGCGCCGGAGTATGGCGCTACCTGCGGCTTCTTCCCGCTGGATGACGAGACGCTCAACTACATGCGCCTGTCCGGTCGCTCCGATGAGCAGGTCGCGCTGGTCGAGGCCTATGCCAAGGAGCAGGGCCTGTGGCGCGAGCCGGGCCACGAGCCGGTCTTCTCCGATACGCTCGAGCTGGACATGACTGATGTCGTCGCCTCCCTCGCCGGCCCCAAACGCCCGCAGGACCGCGTCGCGCTCACTGACATCAAGCAGACCTTCGAGAAGATTCTCGGCGATCAACTGGGAGAAGTGCCGGACATCGAGGACGGCAAGTGGCTGTCCGAAGGTGGCCAGACCGCCGTCGATGTCGAGCAGAGCTACGACAAGCAGAGCGAGGTGAAGAACGGCGATTACAGCGAGCTGAATGGCGAGACCTTCCGCCTCGACCACGGCGATGTGGTCATCGCCGCCATCACCTCCTGCACCAACACCTCCAACCCCAGCGTGATGCTGGCGGCAGGCCTGGTGGCACGCAAGGCGCGTGAGAAAGGCCTGAGCAGCAAGCCGTGGGTCAAGACCTCTCTGGCGCCGGGCTCCAAGGTCGTCACCGACTACCTGGCGACTGCCGGCGTGCAGGATGACCTCAACGAGCTGGGCTTCAACCTGGTCGGCTATGGCTGCACCACCTGTATCGGCAACTCCGGGCCGCTGCCGGAACCGGTCGAGGACGCCATCAATGCGCGCGACCTGACGGTCGCCTCGGTGCTGTCGGGCAACCGCAACTTCGAGGGACGCGTGCATCCCAACGTGCGTACCAACTGGCTGGCGTCGCCGCCCCTGGTGGTCGCCTATGCTCTCGCCGGCACCGTGCGGGTCGATCTCTCCAAGGAGCCGCTGGGCAAGGACACCGAGGGCAATGACGTCTTCCTCAAGGACATCTGGCCGAGTCAGGCCGAGATCGCCGAGGCCATCGAGCAGGTACGTACCGAGATGTATCGCAAGGAGTACGCCGAGGTCTTCGACGGTGATGAGACCTGGCAGGCCATCGACGTGCCGGAAGCCGAAGTGTATGAGTGGAAGGATTCCACCTACATCCAGCATCCGCCGTTCTTCGAAGGCATGCAGCGTGAGCCCGAAGCCGTTCAGGATGTCGAGAATGCCCGCGTGCTGGCGATGCTCGGTGACTCGGTGACCACCGACCACATCTCGCCGGCCGGCGCCATCAAGCCGGACAGCCCGGCGGGTCGCTACCTCAAGGAGAACGGGGTCGAGGTCAAGGACTTCAACTCCTACGGCTCGCGTCGCGGCAACCACGAAGTGATGATGCGCGGCACCTTCGCCAACGTGCGTATCCGCAACGAGATGCTCGATGGTGTCGAGGGCGGCGAGACCCGCCACGTGCCGTCCGGCGAGCAGATGGCCATCTACGATGCCGCCATGAAGTACGCCGAGGAAGGCACGCCGCTGGTGGTCGTCGCCGGCAAGGAGTACGGCACCGGCTCCTCACGTGACTGGGCCGCCAAGGGCACCCTGCTGCTGGGCGTGCGTGCGGTGATCGCCGAGTCCTACGAGCGCATCCACCGCTCCAACCTGATCGGTATGGGCGTGGTGCCGCTGCAGTTCCCACAAGGCGAGAGCCGCCAGTCGCTGGGGCTGACCGGTGATGAGGAAATCAGCATTAGCGGCCTGAATGACCTGACGGCCGGCGGCAAGGTCCAGGTCACCTTCAAGAGCGACAAGGGTGAGCAGAAGATCGAGGCGCTGTGCCGCATCGATACCGACAACGAGCTGGAGTACTACCGCCACGGCGGCATCCTCCACTACGTGCTGCGCGGCATGCTGTAACCCGCCAGCCGCTCACCGCAGCGCTGACTGCCACACAAAAGCCCCCGCAGGCATGGCCTGCGGGGGCTTCTTCATTTACGCAATCTGTACCATGCGCTCAATGACGGCGCAGGCGCGATCAGAACGCCTTGCGACGGTAGGCGCGGTAACGCGGCTGCCAGAAGTTCTTCTCGATGTTGGCCTGGATGATCTCGTCGCTGGAGGTCAGCGCCACGCCATCGGCCTGGGCCTGACGCGCCACGTCGAAGGCGATCTGGCGGCTGATATCCTGGATGTCGCCCAGTGACGGCAGCAGCGCGCCCTCGCCCTTCAGGACGATGGGAGCGTTATTGGCCAGCGCGTTGGCGGCGGCCATCAGCATGTTGTCGGTGATGCGCGAGGCATTGGACGCCAGCACACCCAGACCGATGCCCGGGAAGATGTAGGCATTGTTGCACTGAGCGATCGCGTGGGTGTGGCCATTGTGCTCGACCGGCGCGAACGGGCTGCCGGTGGCGACCAGCGCCTTGCCGTCGGTCCACTCGATGACTTCCGCCGGTGTCGCTTCGACGCGCGAGGTCGGGTTGGACAGCGGCATCACCAGCGGGCTCTCGCAGCCGGCCTGCACGGCACGGATCACGTCTTCGCTGAACAGGCCACGCTGGCCGGACACACCGATCAGCACGCTCGGCTTGGCGGCCTTGACCACATCCAGCAGGCCGCGGTCACCGAAGTCGGTCACGCTGTCGACGTCGTGGGCCAGACGGCTCTGGAAGTCGTAGAGGTCTTCCATGTCGCTGGTCAGCAGACCGAAGCGATCGACCATGAAGACGCGCTTGCGGGCCTCGGCCTCGTCCATGCCTTCCTTGACCATCGCCACCACGATCATCTCGGCGATACCGCAACCGGCGCTACCAGCACCCAGGAAGGTGACGCGCTGGTCGGAGAGCTTCTCGCCCTTGGCCTTGCAGGCAGCCATCAGGGTCGCGACCACGACGGAGGCGGTGCCCTGGATGTCGTCGTTGAAGCAGCAGACTTCATCGCGGTAACGCTCGAGCAGCGGCATGGCGTTGGCCTGCGCGAAGTCCTCGAACTGGATCATGGCCTTCGGCCAGCGGCGCTTCACGGCAGTGATGAACTCGGCCACGAAGGCGTTGTAGTCCTCACCGGTGACGCGCTCGTGACGCCAGCCCATGTAGCGCGGGTCGTCGAGTAGCTTCTGGTTGTTGGTGCCAAGATCCAGCGAGATCGGCAGGGTGTAGGCCGGGCTGATGCCGCCACAGGCGGTGTACAGTGACAGCTTGCCGATGGGGATGCCCATGCCACCGATGCCCTGATCGCCCAGCCCCAGGATACGCTCGCCATCGGTGACGACGATGACCTTGACGTTGTCCTTGGTCGCGGAGCGCAGGATGTCATCCATGTGCTCGCGGTCCGGGTAGGAGATGAACAGGCCGCGGTGGTTGCGGTAGATGTTGGAGAACTCTTCGCACGCCTGACCGACGGTCGGGGTGTAGATGATCGGCATCATCTCCTCGAGGTGTTCCTCGATCACGCGGAAGAACAGGGTCTCGTTGTCGTCCTGCACCGAGCGCAACAGGATATGCTTGTCGAGGTCGGTGGCGCACTGCTGATACTGGCTGTAGACGCGCGCGACCTGCTCTTCGATGCTCTCGACATTCTGCGGCAGCAAGCCCATCAGATTGAAGCTGACACGCTCCTCGAGGCTGAAGGCGCTGCCCTTGTTGAGCAGCGGCATCTCGAGCAGGCTCGGGCCGGCGTAAGGAACATACAGGGCGCGCTTGGAAGTATCCGTCATGGCGAGACTCTTGAATCAGTGGGGACGACCTCACGCTCGGCAAGCTTCTCGGCATGCCGGCAGACAAGCGCAGCATGCCCGCTGAAGCACCGCAGAAGACCTGCTGGCAACCGGGCGTCCGAGGGACCTTTCGACGTGCAGTTTCCACGTGCGAACAAGGCATGATGATAGCACGCGCAGTGCTATCTCCGGCAGCCTGTGCAAGGTCGGCGTGCGTTGCGCAGACAAGGGTACTGCATGACGAGAAACGCCTCGCTCATCCCCCTGACGGGGAAGGAGCGAGGCGTTCGCGGTCACGTGCGAGGAATGGCTCAGGCCAGATCGGCACGCGATGCCGGCTTGCGCGGCGCAAGGGCGAAGAAGGGACGCAGCTTCACGCCCAGCATGTTGCCGACGAAGGCCATCACCAGCCACAGCCAGCCATGCAGGCTACCGGAGGAGATGCCGCCGAAGTAGGCGCCGATGTTGCAGCCGAAGGCCAACCGCGCGCCGTAGCCCAGCAGCAGGCCACCCAGCACGGCAGCCACCAGCGAGCGCAGCGGAATGTTCCACTTCGGTGCGAACTTGCCGGCCAGCAGCGCCGCCGCCAGCGCCCCCACCACGATGCCGATGTTCATTACCGTGGTGATGTCCGTGTAGAGCGGTGCCGCCAGTGCCTTGGCATTGCCCGCCGCCTGCCAGTAACCCCAGTCACTGACATCGAAGCCCAGCGTGGTGTAGACCTTGGTGCCCCACAGCGCGAAGGCCGAGGTGATACCCCACGGACGCCCGGCCAGTGCCAGGGTGGCGAAGTTGAGCAGCGCCAGCGCCACGGCACCCGCCAGCAATGGCCAGGGGCCGCGCAGGAAACGTGACAGGCCACGCGGCTGACTATCGGTCACGGCGGCCTTCTCGAGCTCACCGTGACGACGCTTCTCCAGCGTGCGTGTCACCAGCACGATGATGGCGAACAGCACCAGGCTGACGATGATGCCGCCCAGTGCACCGAAGCTGTCCACCAGCGAGACGGCGGGCAACGACGGCAAGCTCTGCCACCAACTGAAGTGCGCGGTGCCGATCACCGAGCCGACGCAGAAGAAGATCAGGGTGATCACCATGCGCGCATTGCCGCCGCCGACGGTGAACAGCGTGCCCGAGGCGCAACCGCCACCCAGCTGCATGCCGAGGCCGAACAGGAAGGCGCCGACCACGACGGAGGTGCCCAGCGGCGAGACGAAGCCGGAGACGTCCTGCCCCCACAGGCTGCCCGCTGCCAATACCGGGAAGAACAGCACCACGGCGATCGCCAGCATCAGCATCTGGGCACGCAGGCCGCGACCACGACGCTCGGTGATGAACACTCGCCAGGCGGAGGTGAAGCCGAAGGCCGCGTGATAGAGCACCACGCCCAGCGCGCCACCGATCAGCAACAGCAGGCCCTGGCGCCAGCCGGCGACCAGACTCAGCAGCACGGAGGCAATGACCAGCAGCCCACCCGCCCAGACGGCGCGAGGATTGATGGCGGTAGTTGGCTGGACAGGCTCACTGGCCTTGCCCGGCATCGCGTGTTGACTCATGTCGTACCCCCTTGTGTATTCAGCATGCTTCGAGCATTGATGCGGCAAGCCTAACGCTTCGCTTTATAGCTGTGAATGAATTTACAGCATGCTTTTCATTCCCTTCAGGTATATACCTGACATCACGCCCCGGATGCCATCAGCACGACAGCCTCGATGACGCCGCCCTCTGAAGCGACGGCGCCAGTAACAGAAACCCCCGCCATCCGGGAAGATGACGGGGGCCGATCGAGCAGCGTGGACAGGCGATCTAGAGGAAGTTGCCCAGACCTACAGCGCGACGCAGACGCTCCATCATCGGTGCGGCCTCTTCACGGGCACGCTCGGCGCCACGCTTGAGGATCGCCTCGACGTGCGCCGGGTCTTCCATCAGCTCGACGTAACGCTCGCGCGGCGCCTTGAGGTGATCATTCAGGTATTCGAACAGCTGGTTCTTGGCGTCGCCCCAGCCGATGCCGGCCGCGTACTGCTCACGCATGGCAGCGACTTCCGCCTCGGTGGCGAAGGCCGAATAGATCTGGAACAGCGAACAGGTATCCGGGTCCTTCGGCTCGCCCGGCTCCAGCGAGTTGGTCTTGATCTTGCGCACACTCTTGAGCAGCTGCTTCTCGGTGCCGAACAGCGGAATGGTGTTGTTGTAGCTCTTGGACATCTTGCGGCCATCGAGGCCCAGCAGCAGCTGGGATTTCTCGTCGGTCACCGCCTCGGGCATGGTGAAGTAGTTGCCCTTGAAGAGGTGGTTGAAGCGTCCGGCCATGTCGCGCGCCATCTCGATGTGCTGGATCTGGTCACGCCCCACCGGCACCTTGTGGGCATTGAACATGAGGATATCCGCCGCCATCAGCACCGGATAGCTGAACAGACCCATGTTGATGCCGCGATCGAGATCCTCGATGCCCGCTTCCTCATTCTCGGCCACGGCGCCCTTGTAGGCATGCGCACGGTTCATCAAGCCCTTGGCGCACACGCAGTTGAGCAGCCACATCAGCTCCGGGATTTCCGGCACGTCCGACTGGCGGTAGAAGATGGCATTGTCGGTGTCCAGACCCAGTGCCAGCCAGGTGGCAGCGATCTCACGACGCGACTCCTGCACGCGCTTCGGGTCCTGGCACTTGATCAGAGCGTGGAAGTCGGCGAGGAAGTAGAAGGACTGGACCGTCGGGTCCTGACTGGCTTCGATGGCAGGCTTGATGGCGCCGACATAGTTGCCGAGATGAGGGGTGCCGGTGGTCGTGATGCCGGTAAGAACGCGGGTCTTGGTCATGGATGCACTTCTTGGGCGTCTGGGTCGGGAGGTCGTGCCGCGGGGCCGCACTCGCTCACAATGGATCACGACAGGTCGCGGCAACGCCCGCTCGAATCCCTCGAACGCAGCCACCATGACCTGTCGCTATATGTCCCACATCTTACCCTGAGGCGTGCAGCCTTCGTAAGGGCCGGCGCGCCCGACTCACTCCTTCGCCAGCGCCTCGGCGAGCGCAGTGACCGGCATGTCGAAGGCCTCGCCGACTTCCGGCAGGATCAATTGCCCCGCGTGCACATTGAGGCCCGCGGCAAAGTGGCTGTCCCGGCTCAGCACCTCGCGATAGCCGCCATTGGCGAGGCGCACGATATACGGCAGCGTCGCGCTGGTCAGCGCCTGGGTCGAGGTACGTGCCACCGCGCCGGGCATGTTGGCCACGCAGTAATGCACGATGCCATCCACCACGTAGGTCGGCTCGGCGTGGGTGGTCGCCTGGCTGGTCTCGAAGCAGCCGCCCTGATCGATGGCGACATCCACCAGCACGGCGCCTGGCGTCATCTTGCGCAGATGCTCGCGGCGAATCAGCTTGGGGGCCGCCGCCCCGGGCACCAGCACGGCACCGATGATCAATGCCGATTGCCGCACCGCTTCCTCCAGCGCCTCGGAGGTCGAGTAGACGGTACGAATCTGGCCCTGATAGCGATGGTCCAGCGTCTCGAGACGCGCCAGTGAAGTATCGAGAATCACCACCTCGGCGCCCAGCCCCAGCGCCATACGTGCCGCGTTCTCCCCCACCACGCCACCGCCGATCACCGTGACCCGCGCCGGCGGCACACCGGGCACGCCGGGCAACAGCACGCCCATGCCACCCTGCGCCTTCTCCAGCGCGTGCGCGCCGGCCTGGATCGCCATGCGTCCGGCGACACGACTCATGGGTGCCAGCAGCGGCAGGCCTCCGTCGGCATCCGTGATGGTCTCGTAGGCGATGGCCGTCACGCCGCTCTCCAGCAGGCTCTCGGTCAGCTCACGGGCGGCGGCCAGATGCAGATAGGTGAACAGGGTCTGGCCGCGGGCGAGCCGGGCGACCTCGGCCGGCTGCGGCTCCTTGACCTTGAGAATCAGCTCGGCGTCGCGAAAGACCCGCTCGACGTCCGACTCAAGACGCGCGCCCACGCCCTGGTATTCGGCATCGGGGTAGCCACTGCCCTCCCCGGCACCAGACTCGACGATCACCTCATGGCCCTGGGCGATCAGCTCACGCACGCCGGCAGGCGTGAGGGCGACGCGATACTCGTGGTTCTTGATTTCCTTCGGCACGGCAATCTGCATGGTGAACTCCTTGCACTGCTGGCGGAATACACTGACGTCATCACGACGCCTGCTACAAGCACAGCAGACTCGTCAGCGTCTTGCCAATCAGATACCAGCAAGATTCACCAAAACACGCCAATGATGCAGTGGAATGCGAGGAATCATCGCTGACTGACAGTTTCCTCGCTCACCAGCGCCGCCGAATAGCATTCACGATAGGCTCCGGGCATGCGTCGGGCACGTCCGCTCGAGAGCTCGATGCAGACAAAGCGAGTACGCGCCTCCAGCAGTGTCTGGCCATCAGCGCAACGGCGCAGCTGGAAACGACGCGTCAGACTCAGGCGACCATCGCAATCCACCAGCCAGGTCGCCAGCATCAGCGAATCGCCAAGTCGTGCGCTGGCCAGATAGTCGATCTCGTGACGGTGTACTGCCATGCCGCGGTCCTGCTCACGGTAGTGCTCGAGACCAAGCCCCAACGCTTCAGAGTGTGCCCAGCTGATGTCCTCCAGCCAGCGCACATACTCGGCATTGTTGACGTGACCATAACCATCCAGCGCCTTCTTCTTCACGCTGATCGGCAACAGGAACGGCCGTGGCAGCGCCCAGCCGGGGAAATCTTGCGTCAACGGCGGCGCGTCGCTCGCCTTCGGGGCGCCTTTGCTCATGCCACGAACTCCGGGTCCTCATCGCGCGGGGGCGCCTGTGGTGCGGGCTGCTGCGGCGCGCTTGCCCCACACGCCCAGCACTCGCTGAAGCTGCCCTCGAGACGCTCGCCACAGGCACACTGCCAATCCGGCAGGGGCGGCGCGGCCTCGATGCTCGCCAGCAGGCGGCGGGCACGTGGAAGGTCATGCTCTGCCACCCACAGCTGGGGCTCGCAGTCGAGCACGGGCAACTCGCCCGCGGCCGAGCCGAGCAGGCGATTGCGCAGCTCACAGGGGATGCCCTCGCTTTCCAGCAGGTTGCGCCAGTGATCGAGCAGCACGAGATTGTGATGAGATGTCAGTCGTCTATACATGCCGTCAGACTATCAGAGTCCATGAGCCATGGACGATTAGCCAAAAGCGAGCCGCAGTCGATAGACAAGCCACAGACGCCCCACATTCCACAGACGACAACGCCGCCCCGAAGGGCGGCGTTGTCATCGATGCCGGATGGCACAGCCATCAGTCCTGATATCCGTCAGGCGTCATCAGTCGCGATAGACGCGCACACCGAGGGCCTTGAGGTAGGACGTCTCGGGAATGGACGGGTGCACAGGGTGGTCACTGGCCTGATGGCCCTGGAAGATGACCTGACCGTGGCGGTCCTGGTGACGCACGGCGCCACGCACCACATCCATCAGGCGCTCCGGCGCCAGATGCATGGAGCAGGAGCCGGACATCAGCAGACCGTCACGGCCCAGCAGGCGCATGGCTTCACGGTTGAGGCGTGCATAGGCGCGCTCGCCGTTGGTGATGTCCTTGCGCTTGCGGATGAAGGCGGGCGGATCCGCGATGATGACGTCGAACTGCTCGCCTTCCGCACGCAGGGCCGAGAGGGCCTCGAAGACGTCCGACTCCGCGATGGAGACGCGATCCTCGACACCGTTGAGCACGGCGTTGTCCGACACACGCTCGAGCGCCGCGCCGGAAGCATCGACACACAGCACTTCGCTGGCGCCATGCGCCGCCGCCTGCACGCCCCAACCGCCGACGTAGCTGAACAGGTCCAGCACGCGCTTACCTTCGACCTGACGGTTCAACCAGTCACGGTTGGCGCGGTGGTCGTAGAACCAGCCGGTCTTCTGGCCGTCGAGCACCGGTGCCGTGAACTGGACGCCGTTCTCCTCCAGCAGCACGCTTTCCGGCAGCTCGCCATAGACGACTTCGACGTTGCGCTCGAGCTGTTCCTGACGGCGACCGCTGGAATCGTTCTTGAACACGATGGCTGTCGGCTTGACGACCTTGAGCAGCGCATCGACGATCACTTCCGCCAGACGCTCCATGCCGAAGGTGTTGAGCTGGCAGACCAGCACATCGCCGAAGCGATCGACGATCAGGCCCGGCAGCAGGTCGCCTTCGCCGTGGACCAGGCGATAGAACGGCTTGTCATAGAGGCTCTCGCGCAGCGACAGCGCCTGGTTGAAGCGGTGCACCAGCAGCGAGCGATCCAGGCGCTGCTCCGGGTTGCGCGACACGATGCGCGCGCAGATCAGCGAGTTCGGGTTGACGTAGGCAACACCCATCGCACGCCCATTGCTGGCCTCGATGATGGCCTGGGCGCCCGGTTCGAAGTTCTTGAGCGGTGTCGCGACGGTATCGACTTCATTGGAGTACAGCCACAAATGGCCGGCCTTGAGGCGGCGATCAGCATTCTTCTTCAGGCGCAGACGTTCAGTCACGGGAAATATCCAGAAAGCAGAGGAAGGGACAGGACGACGACAGGACGCGCCCGAACGGGCCTATTCTAGTCGTCATGGCGGCCCCGGTCACGGAGCCCCCCGGTCTAGCAGTGGTCTGATGCGGCTCGCCGCTAGTGCTGACAACAAGGGCAGAAGCAGCTGGCGCGCTGGCCCAGTACCAGACTCATGATCTCGTGGCCGCATTCGCGGCATGGCTCGCCACCCCGTCCGTAGACGTTGAGGCTTTGCGCGAAGTAGCCCGGCTTGCCATCTCCGCCGACGAAGTCACGCAGCGTGGTGCCGCCCTGGTCGATCGCCGCTGCCAGCACGCTGCTGGCAGCGTTGGCGAGGCGCTCGCACTCCTCGCGCGTCACTTCACCGGCAGGACGGCGCGGGTCGACACCGGCCATGAACAGCGCTTCGCTGGCGTAGATGTTGCCCACGCCCACCACGTTGGCGTTGTCCATCAGAAACGGCTTGATCGCCACACGGCGCTTGCGGGAGCGCGCAAAGAGGTGCTCGCCATTGAAGGCATCGGACAACGGCTCCGGCCCGAGTCGCACCAGGCGCTTATCGGCATGCGGGTCACCGCGTACGAAGTCGACGAAGCCGAAGCGACGTGGGTCGTGATAGCGCAGCACATGGCCATTGCCGAGCACGACATCGACATGATCATGCGTACGTGGCGGCGTGCCGATAGGCACCAGCCTGAGACTGCCGGACATGCCCAGGTGCCAGAGCAGATGGCCATCGGCGATCGGCAACAGCAGGTACTTGGCGCGACGTGCAAGCGTGCCGAAACGCTGACCCACCAGCCACTCGGCGAGCTCGCCGGGCACGGGGGTACGCAGACGCGGCTGACGCACGATCACCTCGGTGACCTCCTGGCCCTCGACCAGCGGCGCGATACCGCGACGGGTCGTCTCGACTTCCGGTAATTCGGGCATGTTCTCTCCTCGGCTGACCGCCAGACGCACAACAGGGTGACGACAGAAGCCGCCACCCTGTTGCAGGATGCCCAGAACAGCGACATCCAGATACTCGAAAACCCGGTCAGGACCGGGTTTTCGAGGGTTCCGACAGCACGCTGGCGGGAGACAAGATCACTTGATCTTGGCTTCCTTGTACATCACGTGCTTGCGAACGACCGGATCGTACTTCTTGAATTCAAGCTTGTCCGGAGTGTTACGCTTGTTCTTGTCGGTGGTGTAGAAGTGGCCAGTACCGGCACTTGACACCAGCTTGATCTTGTCACGCATTTTCAGTTTCCTTCCACAGTCGCATTCACCGAGCGATTGAGAGCGTTGCCCTCGGCTCGGTTGCCATTGCTACAGGGGCTGTCTTCTAGTGTTTAGAAGCGCTCGCCACGTGCAGTGAGGTCCTTGAGGACTTCGTCGATACCCTTCTTGTCGATGATGCGCATGCCCTTGGTAGAGACGCGCAGCTTGACGAAACGCTGCTGGGATTCAACCCAGAAACGGTGGGTGTGCAGGTTCGGCAGGAACCGGCGACGAGTCTTGCGCTGGGAGTGAGAAACATTGTTACCAGTCACCGGGCGCTTGCCGGTAACCTGACATACTTTGGACATTGGAGCCTCCAACCGCTGCGTTGGCTAAGTTGTTCAAAACCTGTCGGGCAAACCGGAAGTGGCAGGCGCCGCCTCATGCCCTGATTTCAAAGTGTTTACGTCCGTTCCGGAAGACAAGCTTTCGGGTGCTGGAACGTGCAGGCGCAGCATTTTACCCGAAGAGGAACGTGAAAGCACGTCCTATACGGATTTTTTTCGCCAGCATGCCCGTGCCCGAGGTGTCGCATCGGTACAGACGCTTCTCAGCCAAACGCTTCACTCAGCCAATGTCGGCCAGAGTGGTCGCGAATTCTGTGGTGGGTGATACGGGAGGCGCAACATTACCACAACCAGTGCCCTGGTTTGCAATCCCTGCGCATTTCTCATGCCAGTGGCGACCGCATCTGGCGGGGCTGTGCCGTCATCGAGCACTCAGCGACTCAGCTTCGTGGACGCCTCAGCTACAGCCAGCCGCGCTCGGCAAACGAGACCACCTCGCCGTCCCCGACCACGAAGTGATCCAGCACACGAATATCGAAAAGTCCCAGCGCCTCTTCCAGTCGCTGCGTGATGCGCCGGTCAGCCTCGCTGGGCTCCGCGACGCCAGAGGGATGGTTGTGAGCGAGAATCAGGGCGCCGGCATTGAGCGCCAGCGCCCGCTTGACCACTTCGCGAGGATAGACGGCGGCGGCATCCAGCGTGCCGGTGAAGAGTGTCTCGAAGCGGATGACGCGATGCTGGCTGTCGAGAAACAGCGCGGCAAATACCTCATGCGGCAGGTCGCGCAGATGCGAGGAAAGATAGCGCCGCACCAGCAGGGGCGATGTCAGGGCGGCCCCGCGCATCAACAGGCTCTCCAGATGGCGACGCGACAGCTCAAGCGAAGCCTGCAGCTGCACATACTTGGCGTCACCCAGTCCGCGCGCTGCGCAGAAGTCCTGCTGGGTTGCCTCCAGCAACGGCCTGAGACCGCCGAAGGTGTTCAGCAGGTCGCGCGCCAGATCCACCGCCGAACGCCCTTTTATACCCACGCGCAGAAAGATGGCCAGCAGCTCGGCATCTGACAAGGCCCCTGCCCCTGACGACAACAGTTTCTCACGCGGACGCTCTCCGACCGGCCACTCTCGAATCCCCATGCACTCTTCTCCCATCCCCTGCCGCCCGAATGGCTGACAGTCCAAAGCATGAGAAGCGTGGTCACATGCGGTCTCTTTCGCCATCGCGAGCATCAACGCTTGCCGCCCTGAGGGCCTGCGTCTGGTCCCTGCATGCCATCAGATGACAGCCCCGCCCCATGAAGCGAGCGCTCGCATGGACCAAAGCGACACTCGGCGTCGCGGGCCAGCGGCGCTACGCAAGGTTGCATCACGGTGATATGGTAGAGGGCAAACGCGCGAGCGTAGCAATCGACGCATCAGGGACGCAGGACACACCATGCATTCACTCGCCGGAAGGCGCATTCTGCTGGGCATCAGTGGCGGCATCGCGGCCTACAAGGCCGCTCTGATCACCCGCCTGTTGAAAAAGGCGGGCTGTGAGGTGCGCATCGCCATGACCGAAGGAGCTCAAGCCTTCATTACACCGCTGACCTTGCAGGCGTTGTCGGGCAATTCGGTGCATACCTCCCTGCTGGACCCCGAGGCCGAGGCCGGCATGGGGCATATCGAGCTGGCCCGCTGGGCGGAGGTCATCCTGATCGCGCCCGCCACCGCCGACCTGATGGCCCGCCTGGTGCATGGCCATGCCGATGATCTGCTCACTACCCTGTGCCTGGCCAACAGCGCGCGCTGGGTAATGGCCCCGGCGATGAATCAGGCCATGTGGGCGCACCCCGCCACCCAGCGCAATGCCCGCCAGCTCAGTGCCGATGGCTGGGCGCTGCTCGGCCCGGCCAGCGGCGAACAGGCCTGTGGCGACGTGGGAGCGGGCCGCATGCTGGAGCCGGAAGAGATCGTCGCGGCGCTGGGCGATCTCATGCGCCAGAGCGACCCCAGCGGCCAGAGCAATGAGATGTCATTGCCGGCCGCAGGCCTGACGGTGACCATCACCGCCGGCCCGACCCGCGAGCCACTGGACCCGGTGCGCTACCTGAGCAACCACAGCTCCGGCAAGATGGGCTATGCGCTGGCCGCAGAGGCCGCGGCGCTGGGCGCCAGCGTGCGCCTGATCAGTGGCCCGGTGGCACTGACGACCCCGACTGGCGTCGAGCGCATCGATGTCGAATCCGCGCTGGACATGCAGGCCGCCGCCGAGGCGGCCGCCGGCGAGAGCGACCTCTTCATCGGCTGCGCGGCAGTCGCCGACTTCCGCCCGGCCACGGTCGCCGACCACAAGCTCAAGAAGCAGTCAGGCGAAGAGCAGATGCAGGTCACGTTGATCCGCAATCCGGATATCATCGCCGGCATCGCCGCCCAGACGCAGGCACGCCGCGCCGCCGGCCAGCGGGCGCCACTGGTGATCGGCTTCGCCGCCGAGACCCGCGATGTGATGCGCTATGCACGCGACAAGCTCGCGCGTAAACAGCTCGACATGATCGTCGCCAATGATGTGAGCACGCCTGGCCTTGGCTTCGGCAGCGACAGCAATGCCGCCACCCTGCTGTGGCAACCGCTCGATCAGAACACGCAACACGAACAGGCCATCGCGGCCTGTCCCAAGACGGAACTGGCGCGCGCGATTCTGAAGCGCGCCCTGGCACTCCATCAGCACAGGGTCAGCCTCGACCCTGCCATCCAGACCGTTACACCGACTGTCACCGACGATCAGGAAGCACCTTAGATGACCCGCCCCCGGCTCGAACTCAAGATTCTCGACGAGCGCGTTCGCGATTACCCGCTGCCGCATCACGCCACTCCCGGCAGCGCCGGCATGGACCTGCGCGCACTGCTCGACGCGCCGCTGACCCTGGCGCCGGGCGCCTGTGAGCTGGTGCGCACAGGGCTGGCGATCCATATCGCCGACCCCGCGCTGGCCGGCATGATCCTGCCGCGCTCCGGTCTGGGGCACAAACACGGCATCGTGCTGGGCAATCTGGTCGGACTGATCGATTCCGACTATCAGGGCGAACTGATGATCTCGGTCTGGAACCGCGGCGAGAGCGAGTTCGTGCTGGAACCCGGCGAGCGTCTGGCACAGTACGTGCTAGTGCCAGTGGTACAGGCGGAGCTGGTGGAAGTCTCTGAATTCGAGGCCAGCCAGCGCGGCGAAGGCGGCTTCGGCCACTCCGGTCGCCACTGATTGCCCCGTCATGCCACAGGGCAGCCGAGCGGCAGGCTCGCACCGGCTGCCGGGCTTCCGGTCACAAGGAAGCCCGGCAGATTTCCACACTGATCGTCATGCAGCGATAGCGTTCGAGACGCATGACGCCTCAAGCGACTTCACGATTGATTCAACCGACAGGGATGCACCATGAGTCAGGTACCCGCTTCAATTTTCCGCGCCTACGATATCCGTGGCATCGTGGATGAGACCCTCACCGAAGACGGCGTGCGCGCCATCGGCCAATCCATCGGCAGCGAAGCCGCGGCACGCGGTGAATCTACCGTCGTGGTCGCGCGCGACGGCCGTCTCTCCGGCCCGCGCCTGTCCAAGGCGCTGATCGCGGGTCTGCGCGATGCCGGCCGTGATGTCGTCGACATCGGCATGGTGCCGACACCGGTGCTCTACTACGCCACCAATATCCTGGAAGGCACACGCTCCGGCGTGATGCTGACCGGCAGCCACAACCCGGCCAACTACAACGGTCTGAAGATCGTGCTGGCCGGCGAGACCCTGTCCGGCGACACCATCACCGACCTCTATCGTCGCCTGCAGGAAGGCGATCTGGCGCAAGGCGAAGGCAGCCTGCGTGAAGAGGACGTGCGTGAGCGCTATCTGGAGCAGATCACCGGTGATGTGGTCGTCAAGCGTCCGCTCAAGGCCGTGGTCGATTGCGGCAACGGCGTGGCCGGCGAGCTGGGCCCGGAGCTGATCCGCCGCCTGGGCGTCGAAACCGTGCCGCTGTTCGAAGAGATCGACGGCAACTTCCCCAATCACCACCCGGACCCGGGCAAGCCGGAAAACCTGCAGGACCTGATCAAGACCATGCAGGAAACCGGCGCGGACATCGGCCTGGCCTTCGATGGTGACGGCGACCGTCTCGGTGTCGTGACGCCCAAGGGTGAGATCCTCTACCCGGACCGCCTGATGATGGCGCTCTCGGAAGACCTGATCGAACGCGTACCGGGCGCGCGCATCATCTTCGACGTCAAGTGCACCGGCAATCTGGCGACCGTGATCGAGAAGGCCGGCGGCACACCGGAAATGTGGCGCACCGGCCACTCCTTGATCAAGGCACGCATGAAGGAAACCGGCGCGGCACTGGCCGGCGAGATGAGCGGCCACATCTTCTTCAAGGAGCGCTGGTTCGGCTTCGATGACGGCATCTACGGTGCCGCGCGCCTGCTGGAAATCCTCGCCAAGCAGGATGTCGATGCCGACACCTTCTTCGCCCGCTTCCCGCAGGACCTCGGCACCCCCGAGATCAATGTGGAAGTGACCGACGAGAACAAGTTCGCTATCGTCGAGCGACTGGCCAGTGAAGGCGACTTCGGCAGCGATGGTGTCAAGACAACGCTGGACGGCATTCGTGTCGACTACGCCGATGGCTGGGGCCTGTGCCGCGCCTCCAACACCACCCCGATGCTGGTGCTGCGCTTCGAAGGCAAGTCGGAAGCCGCACTGGAGCGCATCAAGGACAGCTTCCGCGCTGCGCTCAAGCAGGCCGAGCCGAGCCTCCAGGCACCGTTCTGATCCCGCATTGGCTCGCCATCGACAGGATGGCATGAGTCGCAACGGGGCGGCGGTCTACCGCTTGATCGCCGCCCTTGTCTTGCCAGGCACTGCAGCCGCTCATCCGGGCGCATCAGGTGCCTGAAGCAACCGATTTGCATGACAGCGCGCACCGCGCGTGCTGAAAGACCGTTTCGAGTGACAGTGTCCGGACTCTCTTTCCGGACCATTTTCTGTGGAGTGATACGCTGATGAGCCACGCCAACCGCGACCCGCATCAGGTGGTCGAGGTCCTGTCCGAAGCCCTGCCCTATATCCAGCAGTTCTCGGGCAAGACCGTGGTGGTCAAGTACGGCGGCAACGCCATGACCGAAGAAGCCTTGATCGACTCCTTCGCTCGCGACATGGTGTTGATGAAGGAAGTCGGCATCAATCCGGTGGTCGTGCATGGCGGCGGCCCGCAGATCGGCGCGCTGCTCGAGAAGCTGAACATCGAATCGCGCTTCGTCGATGGCATGCGCGTCACGGATTCCGAGACCATGGACGTGGTCGAGATGGTGCTGGGCGGCCTGGTCAACAAGGGCATCGTCAACCTGATCAACCAGAGTGGCGGCAAGGCCATTGGCCTGACCGGGAAGGACAGCGGTCAGATTCGCGCCCGCCAGCTCAAGGTCAGCGGCCAGACACCGGGCATGAATGCCTCTGAAATCATCGACATTGGTCATGTCGGTGAAGTCGAACATGTCTCCACGGACCTGATCGAACTGCTGACACGCAACGATTTCATTCCCGTCATCGCGCCCATCGGGGTCGATGCCGAGGGCCGCAGCTACAATATCAATGCCGACCTGGTCGCCGGCAAGGTCGCCGAGGCACTGGGCGCGGAGAAATTGATGCTGCTGACCAACGTGGCTGGCCTGATGAACGCACAAGGCGAAGTCATGACCGGCCTGACCACCGAGGCGGTGGATGGCCTGATCGAGGATGGCACCATCTACGGTGGCATGCTGCCCAAGATCAGCTGTGCACTGGACGCCGTGAAGCAAGGCGTGCGCAGTGCCCACATCATCGATGGCCGCGTGCCACATGCGACCCTGCTGGAAATCTTCACCAATGCCGGGGTCGGCACGTTGATCAGCAACGCGGAAGCGGACACTGACAAGGCGTAAGGTGACAAGCCGGGGCTCGGCCCCGGTATTTCGCGCGAGGCAAGCGACACGCCTCAGGACACGGACCCGCCCGTAGCACACTGCTGCAGGCCGCGATAAACGACAAGATTCCATGACGCAGGCGAATCCAAAACAATCACGTCGCGAACAGATCCTCCAGGCACTCGCCCTGATGCTGGAAGAGGACAGCGGCAAACGCATCACGACTGCAGCACTGGCACGACAGGTCGGTGTCTCGGAGGCGGCGCTCTATCGTCACTTCCCCAGCAAGGCGCGCATGTTCGAAGGACTGATCGAATTCATCGAGAGCACGCTGTTCGAGCGTATCGCGCTGATCATTCAGGACAACGACACCGCGCATGCCAGGGTGCACCACATCCTGAGCCTGCTGCTGGGCTTTGCCGAGAAGAATCCGGGCCTGTGTCGTCTCCTCAACGGTGATGCCCTCACCGGCGAGACGGCACGCCTGCGCACGCGCATGGCGCAGCTGTTCGAGCGCCTCGAGACGCAGATCAAGCAGGTACTGCGCGAAGCCGAACCTCGCGAAGGACTGCGACCGGCCATCACCGTCACGGCAGCGGCCAACCTGCTGATGGCATGTGCGGAAGGCCGCATCGGCCAATACGTGCGCAGCGACTATCGCAAGCGCCCGACCGAGCACTGGGAAGACCAGTGGCAGCTGCTGAGCCGCGACCTGCTGCTGAGCAGTCAGGAGCGCATTGCCGTCTGAGAGGCCTTGCCTGGCGCGTATGAGCCGCACCAGAACGAATGCCCCGCCTGCAGTCATTGCAGGCGGGGCATTTTTCCAGGTCAGGCCATCTCATGTCACGACCTGGAGAGGCCGGATTGCACGGACGGCCCCTCAGGCGTTGACGCTGAAGCGCTCCAGTATGGCCTCGGCGGACATCGGCCGCGCCAGCAAGTAGCCCTGGTAGGTATCACAGCCCAGACGCTTTAGCTCCTCGAACTGCACATCCGTCTCGACTCCCTCGGCGACGATCTCATGACCCAGCGAGTGCCCCAGGCTGATCACGGCACCGACCAGCTGGATGGCCTGCTGATTGGGGCAGCGGATACCGCCATCAGAGCCGGCGACCGCATCCATCTTCATCACGAAGCTGCGGTCGACCTTGAGCACATCCAGCGGCAGGGATGACAGATAGGACAGCGACGAATAGCCCTGCCCGAAGTCATCCAATGCCACACGTACCCCCAGCTCACGCAGCGCGCCGAGCACGGCAAGCCCCCCTTCCATGTCCTGGATCAGCAGCGTCTCGGTCACCTCGACTTCCAGCCGGGTCGGTGACAGCTTCTGGCTTTCCAGCACGCCGAAGACTTCATTCTCGTAGCCCGAGGTCAGCTGGCGCGCCGACAGATTGACCGCCATGCGCGGCATGTGAAGGCCGGCTTCCTGCCAGCGCACCATCTGGGCACAGGCCTCCTCGAGCACGAAACGCCCGAGGCGGAAGATCAGGCCGGTCTCCTCGGCCAGCGGAATGAACTGGGCTGGCGAGATCATGCCCAGCTCCGGGTGCTGCCAGCGCAGCAGCGCCTCGACACCCTGCAGCTCACCATGACTATCCAGCTGCGGCTGGTAATGCAGATAGAGCTGCTCGCTGCCGATGGCTTGACGCAGATCCTGCTCCAGCGTCATGCGCGAGGCGACATGCTTGTCCAGCGAGGACTCCCAGCGCAGCGCATGATCGCCGCGCGACTTGGCGTGATAGAGCGCCACATCGGCATTCAGCATCAGCGCCTGGGCATCGCCATTGGTCTCGGACAGCACATACCCTGCCGTCAGACTGATGATCAGCGGGCGCCCCAGAATCGTGAAGGGACGCTCGACCTTCTGCTGGATCTTGTCCACCACCTGCGCCGGATCACCATTGCCATGCGGCAGATAGAGGCCGAACTCATCGGCCCCCAGACGCGCCACCAGACCGCCCGGCGGCAGCAGACGGCGCAGACGCTCGCCGACCGCGACCAGCAGCTGGTCACCGGCTTCATGGCCCAGGCCATCGTTGACGGTCGAGAAACGGTCAATGTCGGCGTAGATCATCAAGCCACCCGCCGCGACACGCTCATCGGCCGCCGCCATGAAAGCCTTGCGGTTATAGAGTCCCGTCAGGGCATCATGGCGCGCCAGGAAATCGAGCTGACGCTCGGATTCCTTGTGCGCACTGATGTCGAGCAGCAGGCCTTCCCAGTAGCGCACGCCATCCTCGCCCTCGATCATCACGCTGCGATCAAGCACCCAACGCTCATGGTCGGCGATGATGCGGAAGACCTGCTCATGGCGCATCTGCGCGCACATCGCCCAGTGGCGAGCGGCGCTGACGGACTGACGGTCTTCCTGATGGATCAGCTCGGTCAGGGTGATGCCGGCCCCGACAAGCGATTCGGCCGAGCGGCCGAACAGCTCGGCCGAGCCGTTGCTGATGAAGGTCAGCACTCCGGTGTTGACCTCGATGCGATACACCACGCCCGGCAGGTTATCCATCAGCGTCACCAGGGTGCGAGAACGCGCCGTCATCGACTCGAGCGCCCCCTCCAGCTCATCATGACGCTCAGCGCGCTTGCGCTCTGCACGCGCCACCACGACCACCAGCACGACCAGGAAGATGCCGCCGAGCAGCATGCCGAACCAGATACGATGCCACCACAGCCACCACAGGCTGGAGATCGGCTGACTCACGACGCTGAACAGCTTGAGCGGTGCGATATAGCTACCCGCCGCCATGCGCGGCTGGCCGTCGAAGCCCGGCACATGGTAGCGACGCACACCACGCTCGGAGATGTACTTGCCCATGTTGGCCATCGAGGACAGCGGCAGCTTGCCGGTCACGCCCAGCGCATGCTCCTGGGGGCTCGAGAACAACAGCAGGCCGTTGGTGGAAAACAGACGCAGGCGCTGTCCATCATCGGAATTCGGGTTGGCCAGCAGGCTACGTGACTCGGAGAAATCCAGGCAGCCGATCAGCAGCCAGGACATGCCTTCGATATCCATATGCCGATAGAACGGCAAGCCTGGCTGACCGGATGCCAGCGGCAGTGCGGAGCCGAACAGCAGGCTGCTGCGTCCGGGCAGCGCCTGGGCTTCCGGCTGGGTCAGCTGCCAGCTGCAACTGCGCCCCACGCCGATCTGACGCAGGCTGCTGCCGCGGTAATCGGCAAACGGCACCACCATCAGCGAGACCAGAGAAGGATGACGACCCAGCGCGCTATCCAGCGAGCCACGCCACAGCTCCTTGCCTTCACTGCCCAACACGCGCTCCAGCACCATCATCTCGCGTGAGACATTGGCGATCAGCTGCTCGGTGGAGATATGCAGCTGGGTATCCAGCAGCTCCAGGCGACGCATTTCCTGTTCACGCACATCAAACCATTGGCTGGCCAGAAACAGGCCACCCAACACCACCATCAAGGCCGCATTGAGCCCAAAGATTCGCCACAGCGAATGTGTGCCATTGACGTGCGAGGAAATCGGGTCCACGGGGCCACCAGTAGAAATGTTTCATGTCTTAGTGTGACAGAATGAAACATTGTGTTGCACTGTTCAACCAATAACGACGGATTCCTCGGGATCCACTCTCCCTCAACGAAAATGCCCCACCGGGAAACCCGGCGGGGCATTTTTCACGTGACAGCGAGCCGGAAGGTCATGGGCTCATGCCATGGGGCCATCAGACTCAGGCAGCGAAGCCTTCGCTCATGTCACCCATTGATTCACGCAGCTTCTTCATCGCGTTCTTCTCGAGCTGACGGATACGCTCGGCAGAGACGCCATAGATGTCAGCAAGCTCGTGCAGAGTCGACTTGTTGTCACTCAGCCAACGCTGCTGGAGGATGTCGCGCGAGCGCTCATCCAGTGCCGCCAGTGCCTTGAGCAGACGATCGTGGGAGTCGTCTTCCAGGTCCTGCTGTTCCACCTGGGCAGCCGGATCGAGGCTGTGATCTTCCAGATAGTTGGCCGGCGCCTGATAGGCCGAGCTTTCGTCATCGCTGGGGCCGGCATCGAAGCCAGCATCGTGGGCGGAGAGACGGCTTTCCATCTCACGCACCACGGAAGGTTTGACGTCCAGATCGCCTGCGATGGCATCCACTTCATCGTTGTTCAACCAGGCGAGGCGCTTCTTTGCGCCACGCAGGTTGAAGAACAGCTTGCGCTGAGCCTTGGTGGTCGCGACCTTCACGATGCGCCAGTTACGCAGCACGAACTCGTGGATCTCGGCCTTGATCCAATGCACGGCAAAGGAGACGAGGCGCACGCCCTGATGCGGATCGAAACGCTTGACCGCCTTCATCAGACCGACGTTACCTTCCTGGATCAGGTCCGCCTGCTGCAAGCCATAGCCGCTGTAGCTGCGCGCGATGTGCACGACGAAGCGCAGGTGCGACATGACGAGTCGACGGGCCGACTCCAGATGATTCTCTTCATGCAACCGCAGGGCCAGCTCATGCTCTTCTTCGGCAGTAAGCACAGCGATACGGTTCACCGACTGAATATAGCCGTTTAGATCTTGACCCGGTGACAGGTGGCCAAGTGGCTGAAGACTGGTGCTCATAGTGCAGATGTCTCCATGGTTGCCTAACACGCATGCAAGTAGTGAGACTGTGAAGGTTGGGACAGGTTCCCGTCAATAGCTGTACATGACGTGTACAATTGTCATGACGAGTAGCACTTCGTAACGCTGTCGGGTGTGTGGTGCGTTTAACCACCCACCAGCCCCCTTCACTGACGCCCGACGTGAATGTTGTCAGAACGTAACTGTTGACCTTCCTGGGCAGAAATAATGGCTGAAAACCGCGAAAAATAATCGGAATCAGCGCGGAGAAATACTCGCCAGATGACGTCCGACCGCGATCCAGGCCCCTATCCAGCCCAATATTGTACTCGAAAACAGCAGCGTGGCACCCCCTGCAATGCCCAGCGCGGGCAACACATAGTTGCCGCCATAACTTTGTACAAGAGCCGTCACGGGTGCCGCCAGCCAGTTGCCGCCAAGCGCCAGGATCCCGCAGGCCAGCAGCCCCCCCCCCAGACCGTACCAGGCACCGCTGTAGAGGAAGGGACGCCGCACGAAGGCGTGGGTCGCCCCGATCAGCGTCACGACCTCGATCTCCTGGCGGCGACTCTCCACGGACAGGCGGATGGTATTGCCCACCACCAGCAACACGCCCAGCCCGAAGAGTAGCGCGAGACCCAGCGTCACTTTCTGACCCAGCTCACCCAATTGACGCAGACGCTCGAGCCATGCCAGGTCCAGGCGTGCGCTGGCGACACCCGGCTCGCTCTCGAGACGCGTGGCCAGGGCACGGACAGACTCCGGCGTGGTGTCCAGTGGCGTGATGACGATGCTGGCCGGCAAGGGGTTGTCATCCAGCAGGCTCAGTGAGCGCTTGAGGTCCAGCGCCTGGGCGAATTCCTGCATGCCCTCGGCGGCGGTGATCAGACGCACTCCTCCGACACCGGCGGCGTCGCGCAGCGAGTCCGACAGCGTCAGCGCCTGGCTCTCATCGACCGAGGTTTCGAGATAGAGGGTGAGCTGAGCGCTGTCATTGAGTTCATTATCGAGCAGGCGCGCGCTGTCCAGTGCCAGCCACAGCGCCGCCGGCAACGTCAGCGCGATGGCGATGGCCAGCATGGTCAGCAGGCTGGCGATGGGCGCGGCCAGCAGGCGGCGTGCGCTGTCGCGCGCCATGGCAGCGTGATGACGCAGCCAGCTGCGATAGCGGCTCTCGACCGAGACACGACTGGAGCGCGCGCCCTTGCGCGCTGCACGCTCGGCGGCCTCCGACGATTCAGGCGCCTGCGCGGCGGCCTTGCGGGCACGCGTCTCGGCGCGGGACTGACCACGCTCGCGTGAAGAAGAGGGGGAATCGTTGCGGGAACGCGGGGGACTCATCGGGCATCCTTGTCGGCGATCAGACGACCATCGGACAGCTCCAGCGTGCGATGGTGCAGACGGGCGATCAGCGCCAGATCGTGACTGGCAATCATCACCGTGGTTCCGATGCGATTGAAGTCCTCGAACAGACGCATGATATCGGCGGACAGTGCCGGGTCCAGATTGCCGGTCGGCTCATCGGCCAGCAGCAGCGCGGGCTTGTTGACCACGGCGCGCGCGATGCCGACCCGCTGCTGCTCACCACCGGACAGCTCGATCGGCAACGCCTTCTCGCGATGCAGCAGACCGACCTTGTCGAGCGCCGCCCGCACCCGCCGTGCCTGTTCACGCGGCGGCACCCCCTGGATCATCAGCGGCAGGGCCACGTTGTGGAAGATGTTGCGGTCGGTCAGCAGCTGGTGGTCCTGGAAGACCACGCCGATCTGGCGGCGGTAATACGGCACCTGGGAGGTATGCAGCCGCCCGATATCATGCCCCGCCACCAGAATGCGCCCACGCGAGGGGCGCTCGAGGAGCATGATCAGCTTGAGCAACGAGCTCTTGCCGGCACCGGAATGGCCTGTCAGAAAGACCATCTCGCCACGCTCGACCCTGAAGTCGAGCCCGGCCAGTGCATCGAAGCGCCCTCCATAGCGCTTGCCGACATGCTCGAAGGCAATCATGCCTCGCGCGACTCGGCGTCGGCCTCTTCGCTTGCCTCATCGCCCGCGCGTGCGAACAGGGCACTGACGAAGTCATCGGCCGCGAAGGGACGCAGGTCATCGACACCTTCCCCGACACCGATATAGCGGATCGGCAGATTGAGCTGCTTGGCCAGCGCGAAGATGATGCCGCCCTTGGCGGTCCCATCCAGCTTGGTCAGCGTAAGGCCCGTGATGTTGACCGCTTCATGGAAGGTGGAGGCCTGTGACAGGGCGTTCTGCCCGGTACCGGCATCCAGTACCAGCATCACCTCGTGAGGCGCGGACACATCCAGCTTGGCCATCACGCGCTGCACCTTCTTGAGCTCTTCCATCAGGTGGCTCTTGTTGTGCAGGCGGCCCGCGGTATCGGCGATCAGGATATCGACGTTGCGCGCCTTGGCGGCTTCCAGAGCGTCATAGATGACCGAGGCACTGTCGGCGCCGGTATGCTGAGCGATGACCGGCACCTTGTTGCGCTCGCCCCACACCTTGAGCTGCTCGACCGCCGCGGCGCGGAAGGTATCGCCCGCCGCCAGCATCACGCTGCGGCCCTGGCTCTGATAGCGCTTGGCCAGCTTGCCGATGGTGGTGGTCTTGCCGACGCCGTTGACACCGATCATCAGGATCACGAAGGGGCCGCTGCCCTTGGCCGGCAGCTCCAGGTCCTTGGCGACCGGTGCCAGCATCACGCGCAGCTCTTCCTGCAGCGCTTCATAGAGCGCCTGCGGCTCCTTCAATTCCTTGCGCGAGATGCGCGCGGTCAGGTTGTCGATGATCTCGGTGGTCGCCTCGATGCCCACGTCTGCCATCAGCAGCTGGGTCTCGAGGTCTTCCATCAGCTCATCATCGATCTGCTTCTTGCCGAGGAACAGGCTGGCGACGCCTTCGGTCAGATTGGCGCGCGTCTTGCCAAGGCCGGCCTTGATGCGCGCGAAGAAGCCACGACGTGGCTTTTCGCGCCCGTCGCGGGCCGTTTCACGCGCCTCGTCGTCCTCGACCACGGCGTCTGCGCCAGCGGCGGCAGCCTCGGCGGCACGTGCCTCTTCTTCCTGGCGAGCCTGTTCCAGCGCGGCCTGCTCTTCGGCCTCGATGGCGGCCAGCTGCGCGGCGGCCTGACGCTCTTCTTCCTCGCGAGCCGCGATACGCGCCTCTTCGGCACGCGCTTCACTGGCGGCTTCTTCCGCACGGGCCTGAGCGGCCTGTTCGGCAGCGATACGCTCGGCCTCTGCCTGAGCGGCCTGCTCGGCAGCCAGACGCTGTGCCTCTTCCCGGGCGGCCTTTTCGGCGGCGACGCGTTCTGCAGCGGCCTGCTCCTGGGCGATGCGCTCGGCTTCGTCTCGGGCGGCCTGTTCCTGAGCGGCCTGCTCCTGCGCTGCGCGTTCCTGCGCGATGCGCTCGGCTTCAGCTTCGGCTCTCTGCTCTTCGAGCCTCTGAGCCTCGGCCTGCTGATCTTCGACCTTCTGAGCCTCGTCCCGAGCGGCCTCTTCACCGGCAAGGCGCTCTGCCTCTACCTTCTCGGCCTCGAGACGCTTCGCCTCGAGCCGCGCTGCCTGCTCGGCATCGGCTTGCTCGTGAGGCGTGGCGTCTTGTGTCTGTTCAAGAGCCTGTTGCTCGAGGGCCTGCTGCTCGGAGGCTTTCTGCTCCTGAGCCTTGTGTTTCTTGCGCTTGAAAAAACCGAACATGGCGAGACAGTCCTGAACTCGTGAAAGTGGCGTCATCCTACCATCCCTTCGGGGCTGAAGGTACGCACCGCGCGGCATCCGGCGTCGCACATGCTAGACTCGCGGCATGAAAAAACGCGCATCCTCCCAAGGCCCCGCACGGGGCAGATCCAACGCGCCCTCGCGCGCTGACAAACAGAGCGGCAAGCGTGGCCAGGCCGCCGGTGGGCCAGGTCGCCTGCGCATCATCGGCGGGCGCTTCAAGCGCCGCCTGCTCAACGTGATCGACGCACCGGGCCTGCGCCCGACACCCGACCGCGTGCGTGAGACGCTCTACAACTGGCTGGGCTTTCATGTCGGCGGCGCCCGCGTGCTTGACCTCTACGCCGGCAGCGGCGCGCTGGGCCTCGAGGCGCTGTCGCGTGAGGCGGCGCATGTCACCTTCGTGGAACGCGACAGCCGCGTCGCGCGTGCGCTCGAAGCCAATCTCGCGACCCTCGCCAACGGTGACAGTCTGCCAACACAGGTGGTGACCGGCGATGTCCTGCACTGGCTCGAGACGGCCACTCCCGCCGCGGGCGGCATGGATCTGGTGCTGCTCGATCCGCCCTTCCGGCTCGAGCTGGCCGCCGCGAGCTGCGCACTGCTCGAAGCGCATGGCTGGCTGAGCGATGACGCCATGATCTATCTGGAAGTGGAATCCGGCCTCGGCCCCGTGGTGCCCGCCAACTGGCAGCTGCACCGGGAAAGCCGTGCCGGCGACAGTCATGGCCGCCTGTATCGGCGCCATCCGCCCGCCTGAGCCACCTTCCCACTTGTGTCGACTCAGGCGGCGTCGTAGTCTGCCTGCAGGCGGGTATCGCTGCGCCATCCGGCAAGGATTCCCGACATGGCCGATATTCATCGCACCAGCATTTACCGTATATCTTTACCGCCCTCAACGAACCCCCTCGGGCCACGACCGTGACTCGACAAGGAGATAGCATGAGCACCGAACTCTTTACCCAACTTGAGCAGAAAGTCGGCCAGGCCATCGACAGCATCGAGATGCTGAAGATGGAAGTCGAAGAGCTGAAGGAAGAGAACCAGCGCCTGACCGAAGCCAAGACAGGTCAGGGCGAAGAGCTGGAGCAGCTGCGCCAGACCAACGCTCAACTGCAGGAAGAGCGTGAGCAGTGGGCGAGCCGTCTGGAAGCGCTGGTCGCACGCTTCAGCGAGACCGAGAGCGAAACCCAGAGCGCCTGATGCTCCCGCGTGTCCTGAGCGCTGGGCCGCGTGAACATGCACTCTTGAACAATGACTCTTGAACAGGAGCGCTTGAACAAGAGTGCATGAACAGGGCCTCATGAAAACGCCGCCGACAGGAGACTGTCAGCGGCGTTTTCGTATCGGTGCCAGCACCAGAGTTGTCGTCGGAACCCAGGGTTGCGCTGGATACGGCTCTCACATCAGCGGCAGCGACATGAGCCAGGCATCTTCACGCCCGCCATCCACCATCGGGTAGTAGCCCTTGCGCACTCCATCCCGGGTGAAACCGACTTTCGCGTAGAGAGCTGCGGCGGCGGCATTGCTGGCGCGTACCTCCAGCAGCAGACGCTCAAGCCCCGAGTCACGTTGCCAGTCACGCGCCTGCGCGATGGCGGCGGCCAAAAGGCGTGCACCAACGCCCTGCCCGCGCTGCGCGGCGTGCACGGTGATCGCCTCGATCTCGGCCTCGAAGGGCCCGCGCGCCAACACCACGAAGCCGATCAACTCTGCAGTCGGCGTCTCACCGTCCGACGGCTCACAGGCCTGCCACCAGGCGCCCAGCACACAGCGCGCGTCATCGTTGAGCACATCGATCAGCTGTGACTGGCTCAGGCCGTGTGCCTGGCTGGCCTCGATGGCCTCCAGCGCCGTCAGGGTCGCTTGATCATCGGCCAGCTCACGCAGCTCGAGGCACCGAGAAACTGGCCCGCTCATGAGGCGTCCGTCTGCGGCGATGCCGACTGCCACTCGCGTCCCCAGCGGATCAACAGCGGCCACAGTTTGCGCTTGGCCTCACTGGAGCGCGCCAGCGCCGACAACGCAGGCCCCTGCCAGACCGGCAGGTTCAGCAGGCTGGTAGTCGCCTCGCCGCGCTCGGAGGTAGAGATACCGAGCACCTCGTGCAGCGTCTGGCTTGCCTCATCATTGCCGAAGATCAACAGCCGCTCCGGCTGCCAACCACGACGCGCCGGGCCACTCAGGAAGGCTTGCAATCCTTCGCGGGCTTCCTCGAGTGGCGCACTGGCCTTGAGATGGGGCAGCAGCGGCCAGCGGAAGTGGCTGAAGGTGAGCCCTGATGCCGTCTCGATACCGGCAGCGCGCCACAACGCCTTGAGCAAGGCCTCCCCTTCCAGGTGCGGTGCCTCGTCGCCGGGCAGCATGATCAACCAGCGTCCTTCCAGCGCCGCCAGCTGAACGCTGAAGCGCAGTGGCGGCTTGTCTGCCGCTGGCGGTGTCACTGCCTCATCTACTGCCGGCGCCTCGGCCGAGACCTGCGTCGGCGGCGTGCCCCACGAGGCGGTGCTGCTGGTCTCGGCAGCGCCGGACGTCGGCGAGGCCGCAGCGGGGGCTTCGACCGCCGCCGGCGCCATGCCCAGCAAGGCGCGTGCACTCGAGGCCGGAGAAGGCCCTGGCGGGCGTGGCACAGCGCTGCCGGCCATGCCGCCAGCCTGAGCGGAGGAGCCATGGCTGGCATCCGCCGTCTGGTGGGCAGCAGGCGGACGCGGCGCCTCATCGATCAGCGCGTGCAGGCGCGCCTGGGGCGCGACCGCCTCCGCCGCTTGCGGTTCGGGCCAGTCACACGCCTGGGTGGGCAAGGCATTGGGCAGCTGATAGCGACCGACCCAGGCGGTCAGTCCCATCGCGTCCAGATATTGCAGGCGTTGCGGTTCAGGGGTCATGGTCAGTGCTTGCCGCCGCCCAGACAGTTGGGGGAGTTTGGAATCTCGCCGCCGCGTGCCGCCCACTCCTGCGCGGTGTACAGGTGCAGTGCCAGTGCATGTACCGGGCCATCCAGCTCTTCGCTGAGCAAGGCATACAGCTGCTGGTGACGCTTGACCCGCGACAGGCCGCTGAAGCGATCGCTGACCAGGGTCACCTTGAAGTGGGTCTCGGAGTTGGCCGGCACGCTATGCATATGGCTCTCGTTGACGACTTCGACCATCAACGGGTCAAGCGTCGCGAGCTTGGTGTCTATCTGGGTCTGGATGCTCATGCGCAATCTCCTTGAAGGGGGGAAGCCGCACGACGGGCATGCGGAAAATTGAGGGTGACGATGCGATCGCCACAACGCAAATGGCCTCGGGCATTTTGCCCGAGGCCATTGTAGCGTCTGTCGCCATCACTGACAGTCATTGCTGACGGCGCTTGCTGACAGCTCTTGCGAAAAGTGCGGCGACGGCGCCCATCACGCGCCTGACGATCTGCACGAGCATGACAGAGGGTCAGTCCAGATCGGCCAGCAGCTCGTCATCGACTTCGCTGACTTCCAGCGGTGCCTCGTCGTCCAGGTCAACCGCCAGATAGCTGTGCTCGACGGTCAGGAAGCGCTCGAAGAGTGCCTTGTCCATCGGCTCCGGCCAATGGCGGGTGTCTTCTTCCCAGGCGCGCAGCTCGCTCTCCAGCACGTCCAGCCAGCGCTCGGAGACGAAGCCGTCCAGCGCCTCACGCGTGTCCATCTCGGGAATCAGGTAGACGGTGCTCTCCTGATTGACATCCTCCAGCGCCAGATCCTCACCTCCCTCGCCTTCGGATTCCAGCGAGTTGATCCAGTCGACAAACGCCTGGGTCGGCTTGACGCTCAGGGCGGAACGGTTAAGCAGCTTCATTCTGCACTCTCCAGGACATTCAGGGACAATTCCGAGACAGGACACACCGTGGATGGCAGCGCCGCTCAGAAAGCAGGCACGCGATGCGGGTGAGCCTCGAGGCGTCCAGCGCGTCACCCTGGCAGTGCCAGGGCGCCAGCAGACTGGACGCCGACCATTATGGCCGCTCGCGGGCAACAAAGCCAAGCGCCACCTTGCCTCATCGGCACCGATCATGCCCCGCGGGGCACTCGTCGTCCGTCATTCGTGTGAGCCAGAGACCACAACGCCCCCGATCAGGGATCGGAGGCGTTGTGGGTGCCACCAGCGTGGCCCATCACGATGGCGCATCACGCCGACACATCATGAGGGGCTGGCGGCCTGCTGCTCAGCCCTGCTGCGGACGCATGGCCGGGAACAGCAGCACGTCGCGGATGGAGGCGCTGTCGGTCAGCAGCATCACCAGACGGTCGATGCCGATGCCTTCACCGGCGGTCGGCGGCATGCCGTATTCCAGCGCGCGCACGTAGTCGGCGTCATAGAACATGGCTTCGTCATCACCGGCGTCCTTCTCGGCCACCTGGGCCTGGAAGCGTTCGGCCTGGTCTTCGGCGTCGTTGAGCTCCGAGAAGCCATTGGCGATCTCGCGGCCACCGACGAAGAACTCGAAGCGATCGGTCACGTGCGGGTTGGCATCGTTGCGGCGCGCCAGCGGGCTGACTTCGGCCGGATATTCGGTGATGAAGGTCGGCTGGTCGAGACGGTGCTCGGCGACGGCTTCGAAGATCTCGGTCTCGAGCTTGCCCAGCCCCCAGATCGGCTTGACCTGGATACCGAGACGCTCCGCCGTGGCGCGGGCGGCGTCGTAATCTGCCAGGTCAGCTTCGGTGATGCCATCGCCGTACTTGATGATCGACTCGCGCATGGTCATCTGGATGAACGGCTGGCTCAGGTCGTACTCGCTGCCCTGACAGGTGATCTGCGTGGTGCCGAGCACTTCCTGGGCGGCAGTGCGGATCATGTCTTCGGTGAGCGCGATCAGGTCACGGTAGTCCGCGTAGGCCCAGTAGAACTCGAGCATGGTGAACTCGGGGTTGTGACGCGTCGACAGCCCTTCGTTGCGGAAGTTGCGGTTGATCTCGAACACGCGCTCGAAGCCACCCACCACCAGACGCTTGAGGTACAGCTCCGGCGCGATGCGCAGGTACATTTCCATGTCCAGCGCATTGTGGTGCGTGATGAACGGACGTGCGGTCGCGCCACCCGGGATCTGCTGCAGCATCGGCGTCTCGACTTCCATGAAGCCGCGATCGCTGAGGAAGCGACGGATGGAGGCGACGATGCCGGCACGCAGCGCGAAGGTACGGCGTGACTGCTCGTTCATGATCAGGTCGACATAACGCTGGCGGTAGCGCATTTCCTGATCGGACAGACCGTGGAACTTGTCCGGCAGCGGACGCAGGTTCTTGGTCATCAGCTGGGCGCTTTCGATCATGACGTACAGATCGCCCTTGCCAGATTTGTGCACCGGGCCACTGGCACCGACGATGTCACCGATATCCCAGCTCTTGATGTCCTCGAGCAGCGCTTCCGGCAGGCCCTTCTTGTCGACGTAGAGCTGAATCTGGCCGGAGACTTCCTGCAGCACGATGAAGGGGCCACGTTTGCGCATGATACGCCCGGCGACGGCGGCCTTGCGGTCCAGCGTCTCCAGCTCGGCCTTGTCCTTCTCGCCCAGCTCTTCCATCAGGTCAGCGGCGAGGCTGTCACGACGGAAATCATTCGGGAAGGCACTCTTGCCTTCGGCGGCGGCCTGCTCGCGGCGGGCGTTCAGCTTGGCGCGACGTTCGGCGATCAGACGGTTCTCTTCCTGAGCCTGTTCGGCGGCCTGCTGCTCATCAATGGCGGGGGTCTGCTCTGTCGACATGGAGGGGCCTGTCTCGTGTCAAAGGGTCATGGCCTGGGCCACGACAGATCATGATCAGCCTGACGGTAGTGACCATCAGTGCTGACCGCGATACGGGGATTCGTGGCCTCCGCCGGCGATACCGACGGAGGCGAATAGGCACTGGGCCGCGAGGGTACTCGCGCTCAGAGCCCCATCTTGAGGCTGGCGACGATGAAGTCATCGAGGTCGCCGTCGAGCACCTTGTCACAGTTGCTCGACTGGACGCTGGTCCGCAGGTCCTTGATGCGCTGGTCATCGAGGACGTAGGAGCGGATCTGGCTGCCCCAGCCGATATCGGACTTGGAGTCCTCGAGTTCCTGCTTGGCGGCGTTGCGCTTCTGCATCTCGGCTTCGTAGATACGCGCCTTCAGCATCTTCATGGCGCGGTCACGGTTGGAATGCTGGCTACGCTCGGTCTGGCAGGCCGCCACGATGCCTGTCGGCACGTGGGTGATACGTACCGCGGAGTCGGTGGTGTTGACGTGCTGACCACCGGCGCCGGAGGAGCGGTAGGTATCGGTGCGCAGGTCGGCCGGGTTGATGTCGATCTCGATGTTGTCATCGATTTCCGGCGACACGAACACGGACGCGAACGAGGTGTGACGACGGCCGCCGGAGTCGAAGGGACTCTTGCGGACCAGACGGTGCACGCCAAGCTCGGTGCGCAGCCAACCGAAGGCGTAATCACCCTCGACGTGGATGGTCGCGGACTTGATGCCGGCGACTTCACCGGCGCTCGCCTCGACGATCTCGGTCTTGAAACCGTGATGCTCGGCCCAGCGCAGGTACATGCGCAGCAACATGTTGCCCCAATCCTGCGCTTCGGTACCGCCGGAGCCTGCCTGGATGTCGAGGTAGGCGTTGTTGGCGTCCATCTCACCCGAGAACATGCGGCGGAACTCGAGCTTCTCGAGACTGGCCTTGAGCTGGTCCAGCTCGCGGACGACTTCGTCCACGGTGCCTTCGTCCTCTTCCTCGACCGCCATTTCCAGCAGATCGGAGCAGTCGGACAGACCGTTGCTCATGTCGTCGAGGGTCTTGACGATCAGCTCCAGCGACGCACGCTCCTTGCCGAGCTTCTGCGCGTAGTCCGGGTCATTCCAGACATCCGGATTCTCGAGCTCGCGAGTGACTTCCTCTAGCCGATCCTGCTTTTCGGCATAGTCAAAGGTACCCCCTCAGGACTTCTGCCCTTTCGGACAGGTCCTTGATGAGGTTGGTGATCGGATTGATCTCTTGCATGGTCGTCCTGTCTTGAGGCGATGATGCGTGAATGGGTGCGCGGCGATCCTGTCGCAAGCGACGGGCTCCGCTACATGCCACCCGGAGGTGCATGTGCAGATCGACAGCGCGCAAAGCCCGATATTGTAGCCATTTCCCGGCGTGCCGACCATGCCCGGTTCATCATCCGTGGCCAGCTGGCCAGCGACGGTTCTCGGCTGCCAGACATGCCGCCCATCAGCGGGCAGGCGACGAATACGACCAAAGTCATTCAAACGTCCGTCAGCCTCGAATGGCCCGATTTTCCGCGCCTTGCATGACGTTTATCGAATGCATGCATAAGCCATCCATTTTTTAACATGGACAGCGGGCAGGAAAAGATTCGATGGTAGAAGGCGACACTGGTGTCACCCCTAACAACAATAGCGAGCCTCCCTATCATGGCACGACTGCACTCCCCCTCTCACACCCCCGCACTGCCCAGACGCTTCGCGCTCAAACGCCTGGCAGGTTCTCTGCTGCTGGCCGGGGGCATCGTCGCCTCCCAGGGCATCATGGCCGACACGCTCAAGCTGGCGATCATGGGCGAACCGGCCTCGCTGGACCCGCAGCAGATTTCCGGCACCTGGGAAAATGACGTGGTGGGCGACCTCTTCGAGGGGCTGGTCACTGAAGCCGCCGATGGCGAGCGCATCCCCGGTGCGGCCGAGTCATGGCAGATTTCCGACGATGGCAAGACCTACACCTTCACGCTGCGCCAGGACGGCAAGTGGTCAGACGGTGAGCCGGTGACCGCCGAGGACTTCGTGTACGCGCTCAAGCGCATCATGACGCCGGAAAATGCCTCGGATTACGCCTACATCCTGTATCCGATCAAGAATGCCAAGGCCATCAACAGCGGCGAGGCCGAGCCGGACACCCTCGGCGTGCGTGCCGTGGATGATCACACCCTCGAGATCACCCTCGAGCGTCCGACGCCCTACTTCCTGGATCAGCTGTCGCACTACACCGCCTACCCGCTGCCGAAACATGTGGTGGAGAAGTACGGCAAGGACTGGACCGACCCCGGCAAGATGGTTTCCAACGGTGCCTTCGAGCTGAGCGAGTGGCAGCCGCAGACCCGCATCGTCGCGCTCAAGAATCCTGAGTTCCACGATGCCAATGAGGTCGCGCTGGATGAGGTGATCTACTACCCCATCGAGGAGCGCAACAGCGCCCTGAAGCGCTTCCGCGCCGGCGAGATCGACATCGCGCGCGAATTCCCGACCCAGCAATACGGCTGGCTGAAGGACAACCTGCCGGACGCCACCCACGTCGCGCCCTACCTGGGCATCTACTACTACGTGCTCAACTCGCGCGATGGCCATGCCACGGCAGACCCGCGCGTGCGTGAGGCGCTCAACCTCTCCATCCGCCGCAACGTCATCACCGACAAGATCCTCGGCACCGGCGAAGTGCCGGCCTACAGCTTCGTGCCCACCGGCGTGAACCATTACGACATCCAGGAAATGGCCTTCAAGGACATGTCGATGGATGAGCGCATGCAGAAGGCCAGGTCCCTGATGGAAGACGCCGGCTATGGCCCGGACAACCCGCTGGAGCTGACCTTGCGCTACAACACCAGCGAAGACCACAAGAAGGTGGCCATCGCCGCCGCCGCGATGTGGAAGCCGCTGGGCGTGAAGGTCAATCTGCTGAACGCCGAAGTCGCGGTGCACTACGAGGACATGCGCCAGGGCAAGTTCGATGTCGGCCGCGCCGGCTGGATCGGCGACTACAACGACGCCCAGAACTTCCTCAACCTGCTGGAAAGCGGCGTGCCCAACAACTACGGCGCCTATTCCAACAGTGCGCTGGATGACGACATGCAAGAGGCTGCCAATACGCTCGACATGGAGGATCGCGAGGCACTGATGCAGGACGCCGAGCGCAAGGCGCTGGATGACTACGCAGTGCTGCCGATCTACTACTACGTGTCGCGCAATCTGGTGAACCCCAAGCTCAACGGCTGGCAGGACAACATCGAGGATACCCACCGCTCGCGCTGGGTCTCGTTCTCCGAGTGAGGCAAGCCCTGTGAGCCTCTGACCTGGCTCGCGGTTCTCTAGATCGTCATGGGTCCACGCTCGTGTCCGGCAGGGCAGGAGCGTGGCATCTGCCAAGGATGGCACCAGAAGATGACGTCGCGCCCCACGGGCGTGACAAGGAGTTCATGCATGTCCCCCACCTCACCGATGCAATGCGCGGCAAGCCTCAGCGCAGGCCTGCTGCTGTCCGTTCTTTCTCTCTCCATCGGCGCTTCCGGCAGCGCCATGGCCGCACAATCCACAAGCCCTGCAAGCCAAGGCGAACAGATCCTGCGTATCGCCAATGGCGCCGAGCCGGCGTCGCTGGACCCGCAGCAGACCAGCGGCACCTGGGAGACACGCATCACGCGTGATCTGTTCGAGCCGCTGATCGCCTACTCCGCCGACGGCGAGCTGATTCCCGGGCTGGCAGAGCGCTGGGAGTCGTCCGCCGATGGGCTGAGCTGGACCTTTCATCTGCGCGAGGGGCTCGAGTGGTCAGACGGCACGCCGTTGACCGCCCAGGATGCCGTCTTCGCGCTGCGCCGCCTGCTGACACCCGCCACCGCGGCCCACAACGCCACGCTCTACTACCCGATCGTCAATGCTCGCGCGGTGAATACCGGCGCGCTGGCACCGGAGCAACTCGGCGTGACCGCGCCCGATGCGCAGACGCTCACCATCACGCTCAGTCATCCCTCGGCGACGCTGGCGCAGACGCTGGCGATGAGCGAAGCCGCCCCGCTGCCACGCCATGTGATCGCGGCCAAGGGCGCTGACTGGACGCGGCCGGCCAACATGGTCACCTCGGGTGCCTTCGTGCTCAACGAATGGGCGCCACAGTCGCATATCACACTGTCACCCAATGCTCGCTATCACGCGGCAGACACGGTCGCGCTCGATGAGGTGGTCTACCTGCCCATCGAGGAGAGTCATGCCGCGCTCAATCGCTTTCGCGCCGGCGAAGTCGAGATCGCCTACGGCGTGCCCGCCAGCCACTACGCCTGGATTCAGGACAATCTGGCCGCTGCCCTGCACACCTACCCGATCCTCGGCGAGTACTTCTATGTCTTCAATCTGCGCGAGGGCTCACCCGTGGCCGACCAGCGCATTCGTCGCGCGCTGAATCTGGCCACGCGCCGTGAGGTGATTACCGAGCGCATTCTCGGCATGGGCCAGATTCCCTCCTGGCACTTCGTGCCGAAGGCATTGAGTGAACATCAGGGCGCGCGCTTCGACTTCGCTGACTGGTTGATGGACCGGAGGATGGCGAAGGCGCGTGAGCTGATGGCCGACGCGGGCTACGGCCCGGAAACCCCGCTTGAGCTGACCCTGCGCTACAACACCCTGGAAGACCACAAGAAGATCGCCGTGGCCCTCGGGGCGATGTGGAAACCGCTGGGCGTGAAGGTGACGCTGACCAACACCGAGGCCGCGGTGCATTACCGCGATCTGGCGCTGGGCGATTTCGAAGTCGGGCGTTACGGCATGATCGCCACCATCGCCGATGCATACGACTTCCTGAACTCCTTCAGCAGCGACAACACCTCCAACGCGCCCGGGCTCAGCTCGCCGACCTACGATGCGCTGATCGAGACGGCGGCGCGTGAAGGAGACACTGGCACCCGCCAGCGCCAGCTCCATGACGCCGAGCAGTATCTGCTCGACCACGATGTGGTGCTGCCGCTCTACGACTATGTCACCTCCAGTCTTGTCGACCCCGCCATCAGCGGCTGGGCGCCCAATGCGCTGGACGTGCACCCGAGTCGCTATCTGCAGATCGATACCTCGCGCTGACAGACGACAGTCACCAATAACAACGACACACCCGGGCAGCGGCTCGGACGGAGCACTGGATGCTGAGCTACACCCTCAAACGGTTGCTGCAGGCGATTCCCACCCTGCTGATCGTGATCACCCTATCGTTCTTCCTGATGCGGGTCGCTCCGGGCGGCCCCTTCGATGGCGAGCGCCGTCTCCCCCCGGAAATCGAGCAGAACCTGCGCGCGGCCTATCACCTGGATGAGCCATTGCCGATGCAGTATCTGCGCTATCTGGGTGATCTGGTGCAGGGCGATCTCGGCCCGTCCTTCAAGTACAAGGACTTCGATGTCAGCGAGCTGATCAGCCAGGGCTTCCCGGCCAGCCTGGAACTGGGCATGTGGGCGATTCTGGCCGCGCTGCTGATCGGGGTGCCGCTGGGGGTGATCGCGGCCATCCGGCGCAACTCGACGGCAGATTATGTGGTGATGAGTACTGCGCTGGCGGGGATCGCGGTGCCCAACTTCGTGATCGCCCCGCTGCTGGCGCTGGTGTTCGGCGTGCTGCTTGGCTGGCTGCCGGCCGGCGGCTGGAACGGCGGCGCCTGGCAGAACCTGCTGCTGCCGGTGGTGGCGCTCTCCATCCAGCAGATCGCCTACATCGCCCGCATGATGCGCGCCAGCATGATCGAGGTGCTCGGCAGCCACTACATCCGCACCGCCCGCGCCAAGGGCCTGAGCGAGTGGAAGGTGATTCTGCGCCATGCATTGCGACCGGCGATGCTGCCGGTGGTCTCGTACCTCGGCCCGGCCATCGCCGGCATCATCACCGGCTCGGTGGTGATCGAGCAGATCTTCGGCATTCCCGGCATCGGGCGCTATTTCGTGCAGGGTGCGCTCAATCGTGACTACACCCTGGTGATGGGCACGGTGGTCTTCTATGGCGCCTTGATCCTGCTGCTCAACCTGATCGTCGATCTGCTCTACAGCATGCTCGACCCGCAGATCCGCTACGACGACTGACCCGAGGCCCTGACATGTCACAGACAACTCCCGCCCCCCACGGCACCGGCGGTGCCAGTGCCTTCGACGGCCAGCCCCCTGCCGCGCCGGCAGGCGACAGCCTGACCCGCGACGCCTGGCGTCGCCTCAAGCAGAATCGCGCCGCCATGTGCAGCCTGGTGGTGATGGCCATCATCGTGCTGGCCTGCCTGATCGGCCCGTGGCTGACGCCCTTCGAACTCGATGAAGTCGACTGGAACGCCATCGGCACCGGCCCGGACCTGGCCTCCGGCCACGTCTTCGGCACCGACGTCAACGGCCGCGACCTGCTGACCCGCACCCTGCATGGCGGCCAGATCTCGCTGTCGGTGGCGCTGGTCGCCACCTTCGTCAGTCTGGTGATCGGCGTGCTCTACGGCGCCGTCTCCGGCTACTTCGGCGGACGCACCGACAACCTGATGATGCGCTTCGTCGACATCATGTATTCGCTGCCATTCATGTTCCTGGTGATCCTGCTGATGGTGGTGTTCGGTCGCAACATCTTCCTGATCTACGCCGCCATCGGTGCGGTGGAGTGGCTGGACATGTCGCGTATCGTGCGCGGCCAGGTGCTGGCGCTCAAGAAGCGCGAATTCGTCGAGGCGGCGCATGCGCTGGGGGTGCGCGACCTGCAGGTGGTCACCCGCCACCTGATCCCCAATGCGCTGGGCCCGGTGATCGTCTACGTCACGCTGACGGTGCCCAAGGTAATCCTGCTGGAAAGCTTCCTGTCGTTCCTCGGTCTCGGCGTGCAGGAACCGCTGACCTCGTGGGGCGTGTTGATCTCCGAAGGCAAGGACATGATGGAGACCGCGCCCTGGATGCTGCTGGTGCCCTCGGCCTTCCTCGCCGCGACCCTGTTCTGCCTCAACTTCCTCGGCGATGGGCTGCGTGATGCCCTCGACCCCAAGACTCGCTGAACCGGAGCGCTGATCATGACTTCTTCACCCTCTACCTCCGGCACCTCCTCCAGCCTGCCGCCAGCACGCAACGCCGCCGACCAGGCGCGCGCCGACACCCTGACTCGCCTGGGCCTGGCCGCCGAGGCGCCGGGCACGCCGCCGCTGATGGAGGTCGATGATCTCAAGGTCGACTTCCAGCTGCCGGACGGCGCGGTACCCGCCGTCAAGGGCGTCAGCTTCACCCTCAACAAGGGCGAGACGCTGGCGCTGGTCGGCGAGTCCGGCTCCGGCAAGTCGGTCACGTCCACCGCCATCCTGCGCCTGCTGCCGGAACTCGCCGAGATAAAGGGCGCCATCCGCCTGCGCGGCGAAGACCTGCTGAGTGCCTCGACGCGGCGTATGCGCGAGCTGCGCGGCAACCGCATCGCCACCGTCTTCCAGGAGCCGATGACCTCGCTCAATCCGCTGCACCGCATCGGACGCCAGATCATCGAGGTACTGGCGCTGCATCGTGACCTCAAGGGTCGCGCGGCTCGCCACAAGGCGCTGGAACTGCTTGAGCAGGTCGGCATTCCGGAGCCGGCGCGACGTATCGACAGCTATCCCCACGAGCTGTCCGGTGGCCAGCGTCAGCGCGTGATGATCGCCATCGCGCTGGCCTGCGAGCCGGACCTGCTGATCGCCGATGAACCGACTACCGCACTGGATGTCACGGTGCAGGCGCAGATCCTGCGGCTGCTCAAGTCGCTGCAGCAGCGCTACGGCATGGCGATCCTGTTCATCACCCACGACCTGAGCATCGTGCGCCACTTCGCGGACCGCGTCTGCGTGATGCGTCACGGCGAGCTGTTGGAAACCGGCGCCACCCACGACGTCTTCGAGCGCCCGCAGCACGCCTACACCCGCATGTTGATCGATGCCGAACCGGCCGGCGAGAAGGCCCCGGTGGCCGCGGATGCACCAGTGCTGCTGTCGGCGCGCGATGTGCGTGTCAGCTTCACCATCAAGCGTCCGCTGCTCGGCCCCAAGGTCGCCTTCGAGGCGGTGCGCGGCATCGATCTCGAGGTGCGACGCGGGCAGACCATCGGCATCGTCGGCGAGTCCGGCTCCGGCAAGTCGACGCTGGGTCGTGCCCTGCTGCGCCTGCTCAAGAGCCAGGGCAACATCGACTTCGATGGTGTGGACATCGCCGCGCTGGACAAGCCCGGCATGCGGCCGCTGCGCTCGCGCATGCAGGTCGTCTTCCAGGACCCCTTCGGCTCCCTGTCGCCGCGCCTGACCGTGGGCGAGATCATCAGCGAAGGCCTGCGTGTGCATCATCCCGAGCTCAATCGCGCCCAACGCGATGCGCGGGTCTGCGAAGCCCTGAGCGAGGTCAGCCTCGACCCCGGCATGCGCAATCGCTATCCGCATGAGTTCTCCGGCGGTCAGCGCCAACGCATCGCCATCGCGCGCGCCCTGGTGCTCAAGCCGGAATTCCTGCTGCTGGACGAGCCGACCTCGGCGCTGGACCGCTCGGTACAGGTCACGGTGATCGACCTGCTGCGCGACCTGCAGGCGCGTCATGGCCTGACCTATCTGTTCATCAGCCATGACCTGGCGGTCGTGCGTGCGTTGTCAGACCACCTCATCGTGATGAAGGAAGGCGAGGTAGTGGAAAACGGCAGTACCCACGCCATCTTCGAGGCGCCCCGGGAGCGTTATACGCGTGAATTGATGCAGGCCGCCTTCGCCCCGGACCTGGGCCAGGCGCACCACTGACACCCTGAAAAGACGACATGCCTGATGGGCGCTGCGGCGCCCATCAAGACCCCACTTTGCCTGGGAAAAGGCGCAGGGCCTCATTACTGCCTGCCTGAAGGGTGGCGATGAGCGCCCGGCCTCGCCCCGGGCAAGGGCAGCCGGGTGCTTGCACCCGACCGAGGCCGGAGCAGGACGCTCCGGCATGACCCACGCCGATGGAAAGACATGCACAGGATGACGATGCAACCTACAACAACAGCCAGCATCCCCCTTCACACTCACTCACGACTGCGTCACGCGATTGGCGCAGCCCTGCTCGGCACGGGACTGCTGAGCATGAGCCCCATGGCCCAGGCCATCGAGGTCTACAAGACGGATACCGACCGCGTCGAGTTCAGTGGCCGCCTGGCGGCGTTTGCGGTGATCCAGGATGGCGCACACGACGAGATCTACAACGGCGGCTCACGGGTGCGCCTGATCCACGAGCATCAGTTCGAGCAGGGCTGGAGCTCCATCATCCGCGCCGAATGGGGCTTCGATCCCTGGTTCAAGGACGGCACCGATGCTCACTACAAGCGCATGCTCTACGCCGGAGCGGCCCACGAGAAATGGGGCAGCTTCACGGTCGGCAAGCAGTATGGCCCCTGGTACGACATGGTGGCCGTCAACACCGACTGGTTCTGGATCAATGGTGGCGAGGCGTCAGGGACATTCGAAGGCCGCAGCGGTGATGGTGGCCTGCATGGCACGGGGCGGCCGGACAACTCGCTGTACTGGAAGAAAGGCTTCGACGACGTCACTGTCGGCCTGCTCTACCAGCTCGGCCATGACGGCCAGCACAGCAACGAGACCTCACTCTTCGAGGATGGCGTCTTCACCACCGAGACCGAGTACTCGGGGTATGAGCGTGACTACAGCTATGAAGCCGCGCTCAACTGGCACCCGAACGAGGACTTCACGGTAGGCGGGGTCTTCCACCATACGGAGATGAGCGACTACGAGAGCGGCAACAGCGAGAACGGCGATATCGATGCCTGGCTGCTCGGTGGTCACTGGTCGCCGGGCAACTGGTACATCGCCCTCGTCGGCGGGGAATATCGCAATCACATCGCCGGCAGCACCCTGGACTCCTCGGAAAGCTTCGTCGACAAGGCGCGCGGCGCGGAATTCGTGGTCAACTACAAGTTCAAGGAGGTCATCTGGGGTGATGACAGTGTCGAGCTCTATGGCGGCCTGAACCACCTGGAAGACGCCGACAGCGAAGCACGCTACGCCTATCAGATTCTGGGCGCAGCCTGGCGGGTCAAGGACCTGACGCTGGCCACCGAGTATCGCTTCGACAACAGCCGCCAGTCAGACGGAAGCGAGTACAGCGCCGACCGCGACCAGTTGATGTTCCTGGCGCGTTACGACTTCTGATCGTCATGTCAGACGCTGGTGACGGTTCGCCAATGCTCGCGCTGAGGCGATAGTTCCGCCCTTGCCTGATGAACCCGGCAGGACGACAAGAAAACGCCCGGTCATATGACCGGGCGTTCTTTGTATCGATTGTCCCGAAATCAGCTCAGCGTTTCAGCCGCTTACGTACTCAGAAGCGATAGGTCGCGCCGAGACCGAAGCCATGCGCTTCATTCTCATAATCGGCTTCATAGGTACCACGGTTGGGCTCGCTCAGGCTGACGGTGGCCGTCTCTTCCCACAGGTAGGTGTAGGCCATGTCGATGGTCAGCTCCGGCATCGGCGTCCAGCCGGCCCCCAGCGAGAAGATGGTGCGATCCCCGGACGGGATACGCGCGCTGCGATGCTCATCCACGGTCGGGCTGTCATCGAAGGCCATGCCGGTGCGCAGCACCCACTGCGGATTGAGCTGATAGCTCAGACCCACCGCGTACTGCCAGCTGTCCTCGTAGCCCTGCTCCTCGACGATGTCGCTCATGTTGTCGACTTCCACCGCGATCTCGTCAAAGCGGCTCCAGTGCACCCAGGTCACGCCTGCCATCAGCGTCCAGCGATCATCCAGCTTGTGCGTCACGGAGAAGTCGATGCTTTCCGGCAGGGTCACATCCAGCGACGCATCCTGCTCGGTATTAACGAAGCCCGTGCCAGTGAAGACATTGTTGTACTTGGCCTCGCCTTCCAGGCTGTAATCCACCTTGGAGCGATAGGACAGACCGAGGCGGGTACTTTCCACCGGCTGGAAGATGACCCCGACGTTGTAGCCCCAGGCGGCATCGTCGCCCTTGATCTTGACCTTGCCATCGCCTGCGCCGACATCGAGAGTATTCGACGTCAGCTCACCCTTGATGCTGTTGTAGGTCACACCGGCACCGATGGCCCACTTGTCATTGATGCGGTAGGAGATGGTCGGCTGGGCGGTGACCACCTCGACTTCACTGTAATTGGCGAAATAACGGCCGCGGAAATCAGAACCATAATCGGTGATCACGCCAAAGGGTGCGTAGACCCCGAAGCCCAGTGCTACCCGATCATTCATCGGCTGCACGTAATAGAAGGAAGGCACTGCCGCCCCCGGCACCATGTCGCCGTCATCTCCGCCAGAGACTGGCCGACCGAGTGCATCATTCGCGCTGGCGACATCAATATCGGTATTGACGTCAAGATAGGTCACACCGCCGGTGATCTGGGCACGATCCAGGAAGGACATGCCGGCGGGGTTGCCGAACACGGTGGAGGCATCATTGGCATTCGAGGCGCGCCCGGCGAAGGAGGTGCCCTGGGTACTGACACTCTGCTCGTTCAGCTGGAAGGCCCCCGCGTGAACGCCACCGGCATAAGCCGTGGCTACCGTTGCCAGAGCGACCCCGAGGGTGAGTTTGTTCATCTTGTTTTTCATTATGGATGGCGTCCCATTGCAGGTGGCTGGAGAGCCGCATGTTGTTGTTATCATTCGTTGATGCATAGCTCTGTCATCTACGTTTTGGGCGAGTCGTGCGTTCAAGTCAAGGGCGAACGTTTGTTTGAATAGGGAGATTTCTAGTATTCAGGGAACTTTCATTCATGTCTGCACTGTCACGTGCTGCTAAGCCCATGACCTGACGACGATTTCGTGCCTTGTCGCCAGCGTTTAAAACACGACAGCCCCCTCTTCTCCCCCCTCTAGCCTATTGGTCGAACATCAGATTTTTCGTATGTATCGGCTCGCTTGACCTATGTGCAACACATAAGTCTTACACTGATGATCAGTCACGGAACATTGGCTGCCGACAGACCTACAGGGCAGCCGAATGCTCTCTCCGCCACTCTCGATCACCAGGAGATGATGCAATGAAAGTCGCCGAACTGGCCCGCGCGGGGGGCGTCACCGCCGAAACCGTTCGCCATTACACGCGCCAGGGGCTGATCACGGCCCGACGTGATCCCGTCAACAACTATCAGCGCTTTGATGAGCAGGCGCTGGTACGACTCAAATTCATCAGTCAGGCACGCCAGCTGGGCTTCAGCCTTGCCGACATCAAACAGATTCTCGAGCAGGCGGATCAGCACGACTCGCCGTGCCCACTGGTTCGTGACCTGCTGCGGCAGCACCTGCCGAAAGTGCGCGAGCGAATTCGTGAGCTGGAAGCCCTGGCAGGGCGCATGGAGCATGCGCTGGATTGCTGGCAGGACCTGCCGGATGGCGTGCCGGACGGCAACAGCGTGTGCTGTCTGATCGAAGGCTTTCCGCAGGACATGCCCGACACCGCTTCCACTTCTCAACATCGCGACGGGGGGCAGTCATGATGACCCCGTCACTTCCCGAGACGCGACTTATGCAGGCACCAGGCATCCATTGTCAGGGCTGTGTCAGCAGGATTCGTCGTGCCTTGCAGGCGCAGGACCCGCAGGCCGAGTTGCTCGGCGCGCCTGACGCGGAGCTGTTGCTGATGCACAGCCAGCTATCATCCACGGCACTGCAGGAAGTCGCGGAAGACTGCGGCTACCCCCTCAAGGAGAAAGCCCTGCCGGAACGCGCCCATCATGATCTGTCGGTGTACGGCATGCACTGCCAGAAGTGCGTCGCCAGATTGCGCGAGGCCATCCAGCACTGGGATGACACCGCGCAAGTCAGTGGCACGCCGAAAGAAGACACTCTCGACGTGGTCGCCTGTCTGCCGCGCGGGCTGCTCGAGAGCATCATTCTCGAGACGGGCTATTCGCTTGAGGCCCCCGCCGAGGTGGATGAAGCTCAAGTCGCGCCGGCTGCTGATACCCCGGCCGTTGCAAACAAGGCAGCGACTGCGAGCCAGCCAGCCGATAGCGCAAGCACCGAGTTCTCACTGTCCGGCGTCACCTGTGCCAGCTGCGTGGCGACGATCCAGAAGGCACTGGATGGCCTGGATGGAGTTGAGCAGGCGCAGGTCAACTTCGCCTCACGCACCGCCCAGGTCACGAGCCGCCTCGCTCCCGACGAGATCGTCTCTGCCATCGAAGGTATCGGCTACGGGGCAAGCCTGGTGGAAGACGCGCAGGCCGGTGAGCAGCAACAGCAGGAAGACGCCGATCAGGAATATCGCTCTCGTGTCCGCGACAGCGTGCTGTCGCTGGGCATCGGTATCCCCCTGATGATCAGCATGTTCTTCCATCACCCCGGATTCGAGGGGCTCGAGCGCGGGGTGTGGCTGGCGATCGGCGTCGCCGTGCTAGGCGTGCTCGCCACGGCAGGACGCAGCTTCTTCACCAGCGCCTGGAAGGCCTTCACGCACCATCAGGCCAACATGGACACGCTGGTGGCGCTCGGTACCGGAGCGGCATGGATCTACTCCATGGGCGTGCTGCTGTTTCCCGACAGCGTGCCCCCGGCGGCGCGCGGACTCTACTTTGAAGCCTCGACCATGATCATCGGCTTGATCAGCCTGGGGCAGGCGCTGGAAGTCCGCGCCCGGGGCCGTACTCAGCAGGCGCTGCGCGCGCTACTTGATCTGCAGACTCGCACTGCCCGCGTGATCCGCGACGGTGAAGAGCACGAGGTCGATATCAACGAGGTCCGCAGCGGGGACCAGGTGCGCATTCGCCCCGGTGAGCGCATTCCGGTGGACGGCAGGGTCATCGAGGGCCAGAGCCATATCGATGAATCGATGCTCAGCGGTGAACCGCTGCCCGTGTCACGCGGTATCGGCGATGAAGTAGCCGCCGGCACGCTCAATACGCGTGGCAGCCTGGTCTTCGAGGTCGAGCGCGTCGGTAGCGAGACGCGCCTGGGACGCATCATCAGCCAGGTGCGTCAGGCGCAGAATTCGCGCCCGCCGATTGGCCGGCTGGCTGACACCATCTCCGGCGTGTTCGTGCCCAGCGTGATGATCATCGCCATCGTCGCGGCGCTGGTGTGGTTCAACTTCGGGCCTGCGCCGACCGGCGTCCATATGTTGGTGGTCGCGACGGCGGTACTCGTCATCGCTTGCCCGTGTGCACTGGGTCTGGCGACGCCGATCTCGACCATGATCGGGGTCGGCAAGGCAGCGGAGCATGGCGTGCTGGTACGCAGCGGTGAGGCACTGCAGACCGCCAGTCGCTTGACTGCGCTGGTGGTCGACAAGACCGGCACCCTGACGCGCGGCAAGCCGGAAGTCACCGAGGTCTCGCTCCTCGAAGGGGAAGACGAGGAAGCCGTGCTGGATGCAGCATATGCACTGGAGCGGGGCTCCGAGCACCCGCTGGCCGCGGCGCTGCTGGCACATATCGAAGCCAGACGCCCCGATGCCTCGCGCAGCAAGGCCTTCCATGACTACCAGACCATCAGCGGGCGCGGCATTCAGGCCCAGGACGATACAGGTCGCACCTGGCGCATGGGCAACGCTGCCATGCTGGAAGAGGCAGGCATCAGCCTTGCTCCTCTCAGCGAGCAGATCACGGCGCTGGAAGACAATGCGCGCACCTTGATCCTGATGGCTCGCGACGATGAATTGCTCGCCGTCTTCGGGCTGGCCGACCCGCTGCGTGACGATAGTCGCGATGCCATTGCTCGCCTGCATGCCATCGGCCTCAAGGTGATCATGCTGACCGGTGACAACCCTCACACGGCAGCGGCCGTGGCGCGCGAGACAGGTATCGATGATTACCGTGCTGGCGTCTCACCGGATGACAAGCATGATGAGATCGCGCGGCTGCAGCAGGAAGGTCATGTGGTGGGCATGGTCGGCGATGGCATCAATGATGCGCCGGCGCTGGCGCTGGCCGATGTCGGCTTCGCGATGGGCGAAGGTACTGACGTTGCCATCGAGACCGCCGGTATCACGTTGATGCATCCGTCGCTGGGCGGGGTCGCGGATGCGATCGCGATCAGCCAGGCCACCCTGCGCAACATCAAGCAGAACCTGGTGGGTGCCTTCGGCTACAACCTGATCGGCATCCCGATTGCCGCGGGCATCCTCTACCCCTTCACGGGCATGTTGCTGTCGCCGGTCATCGCGGGGCTGGCCATGTCCTTGTCATCGGTCACCGTCGTGACCAATGCCAATCGTCTGCGTCGATATACGCCCCCGAGCGCAGCTGGATCCGCAACGGGTAGCCCCGAGAATACCGCCACCACCTCACAAGGAGCGTCAGCATGATCTGCATGGCCATCAATCTGCTAGGACTCGGCCTGATTGCCGCCATTGTCTGGTGGTTCTGGCTCGCCAAGTCATGAAACACACTCCCAGCCTTGCTCTGTAGTCCTGCAGTTGCGCAAGGCGATCGCACAAAGGCAATCGCACAAGATTATCACCTCCAAGCCCTGTCACACGCTGTGTGGCAGGGCTTTTTTCGTGACCTCTTCCTGCCTAAAAGAGCACCAGACGGCTCTCGCAAGACTCGCAACGAGAGTGCTCATGGCATGCCGCCCGGCAACTCCGAGGCCTGGGCCCCCGGCAGCACACTGGAGGGAAAATAGCTGTCGCGAGTTCGTATGGATAGCTCCTGCACTGCCGAGTCTTGAGTTTTCCACAGCCGCTTTGCTCTACTTTACCCCGCGTGCCTCTTATTTATCCCGCTTGATCAAGGTGCCGTTAATGCAAAAACGCCCCTGCCACATCAGTGACAGGGGCGCTTCCTTTGGCCTTCTTTCTGCACAGCGGATCTGCTGACGTCTCTATGCATGCCTTTCCACACATGTCGCACATGGCTTCTCCCACGCATGACCTTCGCGCCTATGATTTTTCCTTAGCACAAAGAGAACCGCCCCTGCAGCAAGGCTACAGGGGCGGTTCAGTATAAGTGCCTGACGATGACCTACTCTCACATGGAGAAACTCCACACTACCATCGGCGCTAAGCGGTTTCACTTCCGAGTT